>JAHIYH010000039.1 GCA_018814875.1 Patescibacteria group bacterium | reverse complement strand
CATGATTGGACGAGCAGGAAGGACAATGTGGACGATGGCTTTGTAAAGCCCTTTTTTGGACTTTGACATGTTAAATGGTGAGAATATAGCTAAGACAAGCTACAAACTACCATTTTTAGGCGCCCGAAATGAAACGCTCTCTCATGGCAAGCCACTCCAGCTGAAAAAATACTACTTCTAACTTGTCAAGATGACTTGAGAAAAACAACAATCAGTATGTTGTTTGTTGGACTTGGAAATTGTATATCTTGATTGTGGCAGAGAAGACACGGGATATTTCCGCAGGACAGAGGCGGCATGTTCGAGCTGCCGTACATCTAACGTGAAACATGCGAGAGAACAGAGGAACGGATGTTCCAGATCGCGGATGAATTGTATGAAGAAGAAAAATATCGAGGAAAGTGAGAAGAGGAAGAGAGAATCCAAAAGCCGGTTTTGAGTTTGAGAAAAAATCTGAAGGACAATGATGAAGCTTACAAAAAACCAGAGGAACACATACCCTACCATAGGGAAATCGTGCTCTTTGAGGAAGGAAAGGTAGCTGAGGGCCTGACGGACATCTTGGTGCTGCTTAAGAAATAAATTGGCCTGCGCACCAGGTAATGCTTTACGTAACGTAAGCGACATCGGAATAAGTGATGCAACTGCACTATCAGTCTTCTTAAGTGATGCATCATTCTGTACAAAACGCGTGAGCATCTCTGTAGTGTGTAAAAGAGCACGCTGGAATGGAACCGAATCACACGATGGTTGCTCTTGTATCGCAATGTTGCTCAGGTCATACATGGAAAGAAGATTTCCACCAAGCTGCGCGATAGCAATATCTCCCTTCTTGTAGTCCTGAATAGTACTCTGGAAAATCATACCCATAATAAAGAAGACCCCCGTACTCAAAGCGGAAATACTGATGATACTCACATCCCAAAGCGCCCACTCCTGATTAAGGATAACCGCATGAAGAAATGCAACTACTATTCCGGCAATGAGTCCTTGTAAAAGCGGTTTCATAAAGGGATGGAGTGTACTATGTAGAGCTAAGAGATTGCTAGTGTTATTTGTAATCCGGAGTTTAAGCAATCTAGTTACTCCACACGATTACGCCACAGCACACAAGATCGGTTGTTCACAAGTTCGCAATCCAATTTATACGGATTACAACAAACCAAAACTAGCCCCTCGACCCCTAACTCCTAACCTGAAGCATCCTCTCAAGATTCTCCAAATGCTCCTTCGCCTTCCCATAATCCGGATCTATTCTAACCACTTTTTTTAAAGCAATAAGCGCTTCGTCTAATCTGCCAGTTTCCGCTGCAACTGCAGCCAACCTGTACTGCGCATCTATGTCACGAGAGTTTATTGAAACTGCCTCAGCAAACTCCTCATAAGCCTGCTCGTTTTGACCTAGACCCTGATAGCGAATACCTAAATTGTAATGCGGAGTAAAATATTGCGGACCTGCATCTCTGGCCTGCTTGAGAAGTATCATCGCCTCTGATCTATTGCCGCGCTCTTCAATTATTTGTGAAAGGAGGAAATAACATTGCAACTCGTCTTCCAAAAGCCCTCTGTAGAGCGGTGGCGACTCGATGGCACTACGAAACGCTTCTTCCGCTTCTATCTTCCCCTGTTTGAACAGTATTAGCCCCCTATTGGTATGCACCTGCGGCAACAAAGGATCAATGGCAAGTGCTCGGTTATACATTTCCAATGCTTCATCTAAACGGTCATCTTGGTAGAGCGTAGTTCCCAGATTATTTAGCGCATGCGTGGAATCGGGATTTAGTGTAAGTGCATGCCTGAGTAGAGTCTCGCCGTTCTCGAACGTGTGTGCCAGCGCAACAGATTCGAAAGCAAGAAAAAGACCAAGCAGCAATCCACCAGCCATTATTGGAACTTCCATCTTTGTTCGTTTTCCTATCAATCTAATAATCAACGGAACACACACAAAGCTCAATAGGAAAAATATTCCAAAGAGCGCGCTATACGCATATCGTTCGGACGCAAAGTATACAAAGCCGTTCTTCCAGAAGGTCGCAAATGTGGGAACAAGCATCACAAGAAATGTTGCGATGCCAAAGAAAAAAGCTCCTCGTCTTTTTAGCGAAATGAGCGCAATTACAATGAGAAGAATTAGTAAAATAAAAGGAGCAACAAGATCCAAACTGGTTGCATCTATAGGATAACTTTGCGGATGAAAGATACTAAGCTCGGTTGGCCACACCAGTTTCCAAGGATAAAAAGAAACTCCTTTGGCAGAAAGAAGAATTTGTTCAACCAATGTGAGACTGGCAAGCTGGGTTTGTTTTCCGAGAAGAGCAATTATTCCGAAGATTAAGCTGAGAAGAAAGAACGGTGATTTTTCTTTTAGATTTTTTAAATTTAATTCTTTCCCTATGAACAAATCCGTAAAGATGAGAACAAAGGGCAAAAAGACAACCGATACCTTCGCACCCAATGCAAGCGCAAACACAATAATACTCATTATATAGTCACGCCGCTTGCTCGATTCGGAAAACTTTAGATATAACGCGAATGATGCAAAGAAAAGAAATCCAGAAAGAATATCCTTACGTGCAGCAATCCATGCAACCGCTTCGGCATTTATTGGATGAATAGCAAAGAGTGCACTTGTAGTCAAAGCTATCCAAAAGGCATGTTGCCGAGAACGATACATAGCAAGTTTAAATGCGATCCAAAAAACAAGAATAACGGATCCAATATGAAGCAGAAGATTCGTGAGATGGAAGATAAAGGGATTAAGCCCAAAAAGAACACTCTCAAGCTGGTAGCTTACTAAAGTTATAGGAACGTAAAGCTCCGGATCGTACGTGGTAAAAACAGCTGCTATGGTCTGCGGAGAAAACTCGAGTACATTTGGGTTTTGATAAACCAAAAGATCATCGTCGTAGGTGACAAAATCGTTACCAAGAGAAGGAGCGTACGTCAGGAACGTAACAATAGCCAAAATCCAAAGTGCTCGGCGTGTCATGGATATATTGTATCAGGTGAGATGTAAGGTAAAGAAGGTAAAGAATGTGATGTATGTTTATACAGCCAGGCAAAAACCTAGTGAATCATAATCCAAATACTATTCCCTTCCTGACCTCCCGACCTTTCGACTTTTCGACCTTTCGACCTCCCGACTTTTCGACTTTTCGACTTTTCGACCTTTCAACCTTTCGACCTTTCGACTTTTCGACTTTTCGACCTTTCAACCGTATTACTTCTTTTGAAGCACCGACACCGTCTCTATATGCGCCGTATGCGGGAACATATCGACAGGCTGAACTGAACGTAGTTCGTACCCCCTCTTGAGGAACGCCCCCAGATCTCGTGCAAAGGTCGCCGTATTACAAGATACATACACAATCTTTTTCGGATCATGATCAATAATCGCATCACGCGCTTTGGGATGTAAACCTGCACGTGGAGGATCTACCACTATGACCGAGAATTTATATTTCCCACCTGCTGCGAGTTGCGTTGATAAAACCTGCTCCACCTTTCCTTTGTAAAAACTGATATTCCCGATGCGATTTTTTCCTGCACTCTTTAGTGCATCTTCTATTGCTGATGGATGGCTTTCTATTCCTACTACCTTCTCGCAGAAACGTGCAAGGTATTGACCAATTGTTCCCATTCCACAATATGCATCCAAAACTGTATCGCGCGGGCCCAAGTCCGTTGCGTCTGCAATAGCCTTATAAAGTTTCTCTGCTCCAGATGTATTTGTCTGGAAAAAGGAGAATGGAGAAATTTCGAACTCCAGATCAAAGAGGCGTTCTTTGATATATGGTTCACCAATAAGTGCATGTACCTTTGGATGCTCCGGTTTATCATTGATGCCTAAGTTTTCTATCACCAATAATGACTTCAAACCAGAACGACCACCAAAACGCATAAAGTGCTGGAAGAGTGGTTCAAGTTCACGCTTCCTCGCTTTTACGATGAAGGCAATCATATGCTCACCGGTGTTCACTCCACGACGCAAGAGTAACGTACGCAACAAGCCATTGTGTGTCTTGGGGTTATGAACAGGGAACCTCGTCGAATCCAAGAATGTACGCACATCCGAAAGGAGTGATGGCAATTGTTCATCATAAAGATGGCACTCCGAAATAGGGAGCACTGTCGCCCACTGTCCGGGCTGATGAAATCCAACAGTGGGATCTTCATCAATATATTTACGCTGACCGTTCTTTTCTTCCACCCGCATGTTGGCATATCCAAAGGAGAGCTCCAGCTTGTTTCTATAATGGAAGATTTGAGGACTGGGAATAATCTTGAGGACACGACCGGGAAGCTGAGAGCGAATTTCCTCATCTACAGGAGTGAGGTGCTCTAGTGTTTCACGTACGATTTCCTCCTTGTAGGCGATCTGCTTGTTATAAGGAAGGTTCTGCCAAACACACCCTCCACAATCATGGCAATGGCTGCATTTGGGCATTACCTCATCTTTGGACTTTCTGAGAACCTTGAACACCTTGGCCTCGTAATAGCTCCCTTTATTCTTGAGGATCGTAATTTCTACCTCTTGGCCTGGGATAGAACCTGCAATAAAAACAGGGATTCCATCCATATGGGCTAAACCGGCTCCTCCATGAGTCAGTTTCTCAATTTTGACGATATACTGCTGACCTGCTCGAATAGGGCTTAAACCGCTCGATTTAGCATCTTTTGGCTTAGCAGAGCCATTGTCGCCTTTTGAGGTGTTATTCTGCACTGAATCACCCTCTTGGGGTTCATCCGTGTTAACGATACTTGACATATTACAAGAATTACTTTATAAATAACAACTTTATTTAAGACATGAAAGCACCAATCCTGCTCTTCACCGGCTTCTTCCTCCTCAGTGTCAGCATCCTGTCACCTGTGCTACCGGAAGTTAGTATAGCACAAGCTCAATCTCCAGCAACTATACAAGAGGCAAATGAGGAACACGAAGCACCTATGCGCCCTCGCAAGAGAGATATTTCTATAACACAACGTGCTCTGGCTGCTATGAATCTCAGAAAGACGCAACGTGAAAAGAACCTAAAAAAGAGCGCTCCCCTTCTCCCTATTGTGGATCAGGAAGATATTCTCCTACGCCATAGAATCCTTGCCAACGAAGTTCTGCGAAGCTTGCCACAAGGATGTGTGTCTCAACTCAAAACTTTCTACGTACGTTACGACAATCCTTCACGCAGAGGACTCGCAGGTAAGACCACGATCATTCTCTCCGGAAAGGTTGCTGATGATGAATTCAAAGCTTTGCTAATTCATGAATTCGGACATATTACCGACCTTGGATGTATGCAAGGCAAAGATTCTCACAGGCCAAGCTCCTTTAAGGATGGTGCAGAAGTGATATACATGGATGACCCAAGTGTGAGTTTTTACTCTATCTCTTGGCTCGACTCCGAAACCAAGCGCCAAGGTGCTAAGGATGAAGACTTTGTATCTGGTTACTCATCATGGGATCCGTTTGAAGACTTCGCCGAATCCTTTGCATACTTCTTACTGCAAAAAGATGCCTTCAAAGAACGCTCACGAACAAACCCTGTAATCGCCGCCAAGTATCGCTGGATGCAACAGAATGTATTCGATACTGTCTCCGACGTTGCAACGGGAGAACATGAGTGGACAGGAGAGGTGCCGTGGGATGTTACGAAGCTCGCATATCAGTGGAGGTAATTTCCACTACTCCAGAAGAAAGTTCCAAGTAAAAAGTTCCAAGTTCCAAGCAAGGGAGTAGTATTTTGCTTGGAACTTGTCACTTGGAACTTGGAACTTTGCCCACAAGATAGTATTTTGCTTGGAACTTGTCACTTGGAACTTGGAACTTTGCCCACAAGATAGTATTTTGCTTGGAACTTGTCACTTGGAACTTGGAACTTTGCCCATGAAGATCTACTCTTTACGTGAATCATGCGTCCTAAAGTTTTATTAGCAATCTGGCTGCTGAGTGATCTTCTACTTTTTGTAGCAGCATATGCATTGGCCTACTTTATGCGTGTTGGATTCATCTTCTCTACTGATTTTTCATTTGATCAATACATCGCATCTGCAGCAATAGCCGCTCCACTCTGGCTTATCGTTCTGGCAACTACTCGGACATTCCACATGACAAGAAATCAGATTACGATGAGGAACCTTGCTTACATTTCGTACGCAGCACTGGTTGGACTCGCGCTTTTCTCTCTGACGTACTTCTTTAAATACACAACCTTCTTCAGCAGATTGCTCCTCGCATACGCATTTATTTTGACCACAGCTCTTACATATGTCTGGCATATAATTTTTCAGAACATTCAACGTCGCATTCTCTGTACTGCATCGCCTGCTTTCCCCACACTTGTTGTTGGTGTTACACGCGAGTCACGGAAGATGATTGAATCACTTGTAAAGAAGCGTAATCCCCTCTGCCCCGTTGCTATACTCGATGGCCGTGGTGCGCCGGACAAAGAGATTTCAGGCGTTCCGGTACTGGGAAAGCTGAACAAACTTGAAGAAGTGTTGGAACAAAAAAAGATCACACACCTTATTCAATGCAGCGATTTGGAACAGTCACTTAACCTCTTGAGCGCATGCAGACAAAGGAATATCACTTATCTACTTCTCCCTTCAGTACTTGGGATTGTAGAGCGCGATGAACACGTTGAATCACTGGAAGGACAGGCTGTAACCATGGTTAATCCCAATAAGCGGTTGCTTAACTGGTTCTTCTAATAATTCTTACTAATTGTTTTTAGTTTTTAGTTACTAGTTTCTAGTTCTAACGTATCAACTAGTAACTATAAACTAGTAAACTAAAAACGTTTCCACGTGACATTCTTCAAAAGGACATTGATCTAACCTCATGCATAATCATCCACACCTTTGGCAAACTCGCGAAACTCTTCATGGAAATCCTTGAGATCTTGGGCAACACCATCAATTTTCTTATCAATCCTATCAGTATGATGCTGAATATGGATCAGTACATCACGCAGCGTTATTCCTGAATCGTCATCTGGGATGGCCGGTGACGTATCATCGGAAGATGTTGCCATGGGCATAAGAAGATACAAGTCAGAATAACTATAGGCAATTAAATCCACGGTAAGTTCGAAGAAACAGTGGTGGAAGTGGTTCTTTTAAAAGGAGATAAAAGAATGAAAGGATGAAAAAGAATGAAAGGATGAAAAAAAGATAAAGGAGCAATATTTCTGATATTTATAAAACGAACCGGCAAACGCATTTGTTTGCCTGTCGGCCGTAGTACCGCAGGAGCGGGACGAAGGCTGAAGCGAGGAGCTGACGTTCTGTGCGAATGTAAACGCGAGCAGATGGCGGGCAAACCGCAGTCTGACCCGTCTCTGTCGAGCTACACCGCAAGAGAAGTATTATGCGACGAGCGAGTCTGCGTTTGCCAACGATTTTTTTCTTGTCCTGAACTTGCCTGCAGTGAGTATCATCGAACTGTCGAAGGATGGTTCTT
>JAHIYH010000051.1 GCA_018814875.1 Patescibacteria group bacterium | reverse complement strand
GATTGCGGGAAGTTATGTGACTATTCAGCAAGGGGTGAATGCCTGTGAAACGGGTGGCACGGTGTCTGTTTCGGCTGGGACTTATACAGAGGCGGTTTATATTAACAAGCAGATTGCCTTGGTTGGTGTGGGGACACCGACTATTACTGCCTCTGAGCTTGAGGAGGAGACAAACACCGTAACCTTTGATGGTACTCTTACGGATAATGCCTCTATATCTGGATTCAAGATTACAGGGGCAACAGGGAATATCCCTAATGGCAATGGGATATATTGCAAAAATGGTGCCTCCCCCATCATTACCAACAACACCATAACAGGGAATAGCAATGGCATCTACTGCGACTCCTCCTCCCCAACTATCACCAACAACACCATAACAGGGAATAGCAATGGCATCTACTGCAATTCCTCCACCTCTCCCTCCATCACCAACAACACCATATCAGGGAATGGCGAGGGCATCCTCTGCCACTCCTCCTCCCCATCCATCACCAACAACACCATATCAGGGAATACTGGCATTGGCATCTACTGCTACTCCTCCTCCCCTACCATCACCAACAACACCATATCAGGGAATAACTATGGCATCTACTGCGACTCCTCCTCCCCAACTATCACCAACAACACCATATCAGGGAATAACTATGGCATCCTCTGCAACTCCTCCTCCCCATCCATCACCAACAACACCATATCAGGAAATAACTGTGGCATCTACTGCATCTCCTCCTCCCCAGCCATTACCAACAACACGATATCAGGGAATACCTGGCATGGCATCAACTGCTCCTCCTCCTCACCATCCATCACCAACAACACCATATCAGGGAATAACTATGGCATCTACTGCTTCTCCTCCTCCTCACCAGCCATTACCAACAACATAATTTCAGGAAATAATAACTATGGGATATATGAGAATGATTCTTCCAGCGACCCTCCGACAAACTACAACTGCTTTTTTAATAATACACCCGCAGACTATTTTAATGAGAACTCAAAATCAAAGGATGTTGCTTGGCTGAACACTCAATGGACAGGAAACATCTCTGCTGACCCACAATTTATCGCAGGTGCAGACTTTCATCTCCAATCTACCTCCCCCTGCATAGACTCAGGCTTAAACACAGCCCCAGGAATCTACGGCACATCAACAGATAAAGATGGCCATCCAAGGATAGTCCGAACAGTTGATATGGGTGCCTATGAGTTCCAGATGGATTTTGTTGCTATAAGAACTCTTAGACCAACCCAGGGTTTAATCGGTCAAATAGTAACGATAGGGGGCATCACCTCTGCTACCAATAGTGTGGTTAATATTGACTTTGGCACACATCTCACCATCACCACCACCCTATTAAGCCAAAACGGCACCTTCTCTGCTATATTCATTGTCAGCACTCAACCCGGCGGTACAACTATTATTACAGTCATTAGTCATTCGTTATTAGTCACTGGTAGTTTCTTCATTCTTGCTCAGATTACTTTAGATTCACCGATTTCAGGAGTCGTAGGGCAAGAGGTCACCATTGAAGGTTTGGGGACGAGGGAATTGGTGAGAATTGACTTTGGCACACACCAGGGTATTACCACAACCACATCAAGCCCAAATGGTACATTCAGTCTAACCTTCATCATAGATACCCAACCCGGCGGTACAACTGTTATCACAGTCATTAGTCATTCGTCATTAGTCACTGGTAGTTTCTTCATTCTTCCCCAGATTACCCTGTTTTCTCCATTTTCTGGTCCAGTAAATATTGTGATCACTCTTCAGGGATCAGGGGTCTGGGACAAGGGATTAGTGAGGATAGATTTTGGGACACATCAGAGTATTACTACTCTCCTGGCAGGGATAGACGGCAGATTCTCTGTAACATTCATGGTTAGCAGTCAGCAGATTGGAACAAAGGTTCTCACGGTTACTGACCTTTTCTTAAATCAAAAAATAACCGCTCTTTTTGAGCTGACCTCTGATACTGACCCACCGATAGCAGGGATAGAAGACCTTTTCTCCATCTACACCAGAACAAATGGAACAGTGACTGTAGTCTTTACATACGAAGAGCCATATCCTGCCTCATATCAGGTAGTGATTGGCTCAGGAGCCATTACCATTGGCAGTGCAACAGGTTGTTTATTTGGTGGGGAGAGGGGAAGTTGCACCATCAATATCGGCACAGGAGAGGATGGAAGTTATACCATTAACCTCTACATCAAGGATACCAGTGGAAATATTGGAAGTGCTACTACCTTTATCATCCTTGATAACACACCGCCGGCAGTTAGCCTCACCTCACCCATCACCACTGTCTAT
>JAHIYH010000038.1 GCA_018814875.1 Patescibacteria group bacterium | reverse complement strand
AGGATTTGCGGTTAATTTGAGTAATCCAAGTGGAGGTGTAGCAGAAGGTTATCCTCTTGTTACCTTATCAGCAGTACTCCCTGATGGAACTGTGTTCTCAGATACATCCGGTGGTGGGAGATACGATAATATGGATATGCGTGTGAGTACTGGTAAAGATGGACAGTATGTAACTGTAGATAAGCCAAAAACACTGGAGGATCGGCAAGCACTTGCACATGCCGCTCTTGATGCTTATGTATATGCAGGAGAACGCGGAGATACAACTCTTGATTACGAAGGATACTATTATGCAGCACAAGCAAGAGTAGATGCTGCAATTGCAGCAATGTACCCAGATAATCAAACACTTACTCAGCAGGAAGAAGAAACAATAGATGATCTTGTAAAAGTAGTTGTAGAAATGGAAGTGGCTGGTTTGGGACTTAATACACAAGCTGACATTGCAAAGCTGATGGCGAAGGACGCTGTACTGGGAACAGCATATACTTATGATCTTGGCGAAATTCAGGGAGAGAAGACAACTCCTGAAGCAATTGTCTTTACCCCACGTATGAATGGAAAAATTAGCTTTAAGCTAAACGAGCCTTCTATGGTAAATCTCAGTGTAGATGCAGGAGACGTTCGTTTGGGTTCGGAGGTTATGTTAAATGACATAACACTTTATCTCACTGGAGAAGGCATAGCATATACCTCAGATAAGCCTGTCTCTGGGGAATCCATCAGCAGTGTACTTCCAAAAGGCGAATACACGCTCACTATTATTGATAATACTGATTATGAATCCCAAACACTCTTAAGCAATGACGAGATTTCTCAAATGATGTTGAATGTCAAAGTTGGTATGAATATCAAACCATACAGAACACAAAAAATTGAAGGTAGGATTTCGATACCGGAGAGTAGTGAGACTATGCCGGTGAGTATGAGTGTGGCTGAGTTTGTGCAAAAAGAAGATGGAACATGGGAACGAAAGGAGGCGAACAATACGCAATCTCTCGATCCAAACAAACCTGTTTGGGTGGTGATACACGGAAGAGGAGATAGTGAATATGGTAACAATATCAATTATCTGGCGCAGGTTCTCTCTCAAAAGAATTTTCAGGTTGTTACACTGGATTGGAACAAGGCAGCATCAGACAATGGGATTGGAATTCTGGATGGTGCCAATTGGATATCTGCCGTAGGTGCATGGTCATCTAATCAATTGAAGGCGGTTGGTTTCCCAGGCGAGAAGATAATAATTCCTAGTCACAGCTGGGGTTCTTTCGTTGCCTATGAGATAGCTGAACAATATAAGAAAGATAACGGATTTGGTGTTCAGGGAATTGTGGCTCTTGATTCTCCACTTGATCCCTTACCTGTGAATTCTTATCCGGCAACCGAGGTGGTATTCAACGATGTTTCAAAAGTGTCATGGGCATTGCATAGCAGTATATTTGGTTCGTCAGCACGATCTAATACTGCAGATTTTAACTTTGAGCTCCCCGGCCTGCACGATGATATTGAAGAGCAATTGCTCACTTCTGAGCAGAAAATGCTTCTCGATGCTGCGCAGGCATTTTTTAGTGAACATGGATACGCAGTCTCATATTTCGCCAATTTAGTGAATGGACTTGGAGATTCTTCACTGGATCTACTTGATGTCCAGAAGTTGCTACAAGGGCAAATGCTCAATATGCCGGTAGATTCAGATGCACCAGAAGGTATTCTGCCATACACTATAAAAAAGAATACTGGACCACAGGGGGAATACTGGCAAGCTGTGCCCACATACTATCTAGAATATTCTGAGTAATACCTCCATTGACTTATGCACACGCTCTTAAAGCATCCCGTATTCACTTTTCTACTCATTGTTGTTGTAGGCTTTGTTGTGATGCACCTCTTATATTATGAACATGCACGTTCTCCAGAAGTTCTTGCAGAAAAACTTATCACAGAAGATAGAGATGCTGAAGACTGCTTTCTATTTCGTACATTCGATATAGGCCCCAGACCCACGACTTATGAAATGCAAATGAGATGTGTATACGTGTATGCCAAACTAACCAAAAACCCAACAGCTTGTGAGCTTCTGTTGCCAAGTGATTATGGGTGGTCATGCTTGGGTGTAATTAGCGGCAAGCTATTTGCAGGACGTTTATGCACCAGAAG
This sequence comes from Patescibacteria group bacterium, assembly GCA_018814875.1. GTDB lineage: Bacteria > Patescibacteriota > Gracilibacteria > Peribacterales > Peribacteraceae > UBA2144. The sequence goes on along the minus strand of JAHIYH010000038.1, from coordinate 11,539 downwards.
TGGATCTTTGGAACATATTAAAGTTTATTGTAATCGTGAAAGTGAAGGTGAACTTTCCATAGACAGACCACAAATTGATAATTGTCTTCTGTATGAACGTAAAGATCTGAGAGAATGGTGCTATGACGCTCGAACTGAGCTATTGGATAATACTTACAATTGTCAACAAATAACACAAGATGCTGTTCGTGATCACTGCGAATACTCATATGCTCTAAAACTTCGAGATCCTCAGTTCTGCTTTTCGATAAAAGATAAACCACGTCGAGAGTTCTGTGAGTTCCGCGTTGATATGATGCTTAAGTATCCTTAAACTTCCCTATCCTATGAACCCCCTCATCCTCCTACCATCCATCCTCACTCTCCTCTGCATTGCACCTTTCGCACATGCCTCCTTCCCAGATGTACCCAACTCGCATACAAACACAGAGGCAATTGAATATGTGCAAACACAGGGAATAGTGAGTGGTTATCCTGATGGAACATATAAGCCCGAAAATCCTGTAAACCGTGCTGAATTTATGAAGATTGTATTGGGTGCAACTTATGATAATGATGTATCTGGGTCTCAATGTTTCCCAGACGTAAAAGATGAATGGTTCGCAAAATACGTTTGTCATGGACAAGCCAATGGCATTGTAGGTGGTTATCCGGATGGAACGTTCAAGCCCTCACAACAAATCTCATTTGTAGAAGGGGCGAAGATTATTGCAAATGCTTTCTCGCTTCCCATTACAGAAGACACTCCATGGTTCAAACCATACGTCAAAGCACTCGAGCCAGGACAGGCAATACCACTCTCTATAAATAACTTTGATAAGAAGCTAACTCGCGGAGAAATGGCTGAGATTATTTATCGATTGCATTCAAACATCACATCAAAAGCATCACAGACATACGCGCAGTTAGCGGGAGAGCCTGAAACAGAAACTCAAACACAACAAGATGATCCAACTAATCTTAAGACATCATTCCCATTTACCTATCCAATGTCCTCAAAATGGGATGACGAGTGGCAATTTGTTGCAAGCGATATATATACCTATGCGCGCGAATCTAGTTTCAAATATGCAAAATGGGGTAAAGAACTTGATAGTCAGCATCCCACTTTTCTGAGCATCGAATATCCAAAGGGATCCGCGAGCCCGTTCGTGACTATAAATTACAACAAACCTGACGGAGGAATACTTAAGATGGCTGAAGGAGTTGAGCCACAAGATCGCATGTCGCTCAAATATTATGTGCGCTTCCCGGAAGGATTCGACTTTGCAAGAGGAGGAACTCTACCAGGTCTCTTTGGTGGCGTTGTGGACTCGCAATATGGAACAGACGGTAATTCTTTTATCGATGTACACCTTGCGTGGAATGATCGCGGAATACTGGGAATCAATGGCATATTTGATGATGAGGCAATCGGCACATCTGGTGAATACTGGTCACACACAACCATAGATACCGATGGGAAATGGCATGAAATAGTGCTTGATGTAACATTGAACACATTCCCTTCAAAACGAATGAATGGTCTTATAGATTTGTACTATGACAAAACAAATATATTTACAAGCAACAAAGTTAAATACCGCACAAGTGAAGACAATAATCTCGAAGGGCTTTACTTCATTTCTTATTTCGGTGATGCATCAGTAATTTCCGCAACTCCAAAGGATCAATACATAGACTTTACAGGATTTACTCTAAATAACGGTCCCCTGAATTGATATATAAGAGTCGCAACTTTCTACTTACATCATCATTCCCATAGTCTATGAAAAAACTTCTTCTCCTCCTCACCGCCATAACAGTAGCTTTGGTAGCAATCCCACAGTCTCAAGCTATAACCAAAACTCAAAAAGCAATTCTTAGTACTGTACTAATTTATAAGTATGAAGCTGGCACAGATAAAATAATAAGCCAAGGGAGTGGTGTTTTTGTTAATGAAGACGGATGGATACTTACTAATAAGCACGTTGTCAGAGGCTTCTCCGGAATGTTTGATGACGTAAAAATTATCCCCACGGGTGCTAACGAAGAAGCTAATAATGATTGTAGCTTCAAGGTAGAGGCAGGATATATTGTCGCAAGTCCTATAGCAGACATCGCACTAATAATTCCCCCCAAACCATATCTCATTCCATGTAAACCTATTTCTTACTTGTCCCCTGTAGCTACAGTGGTTCCAACTGGAACAAATATAACAGTCATTGGATACCCAGGAACAGATATTGGAAGTGGTTCCGTCACTGTAACTTCAGGAAAAATTGCCGGTAGTACTCTATATAAAATCGATACCAACGCAGTCGATCTAACACCTCCATATACACGAGAGGATCTTGAAAAACGAACCCAATACTTAAAAATGGATGTTGATATTGGCGCCGGCAATTCCGGTGGACCAGTTATTGACTCCATGGGTCGCTTGGTTGGTATTTCACGCGCAATGTCAAAAATTGAATACCAAGATGGCATTATTCAAAACTTTGTTAGTATCGCAGTACCATCCCAAGAAATCTTAAAAGAATTCCCAGAAGTTTCATCGGATAGTTATACTGTAGAAACAACGCTTACAGATGTATCACCAAATGCATGGTATTCAAATGCAATACAAAAATTTCAGGCAGCAGGATACTTGCATAGCCCTGATAGCCTTTTTCGACCTGGAGATAATGCGACGCGATCTGAATTCATAAGTTTTATTGTCGATCTTTTAGGTGGAGCAGAAGAAGTTAACGAATCTACAACAGAAAGTTTCAGTGACATTTCCAAGCGAAATCAATATTTTGCACATTTCGAAAAAGCAGGACAATTGGATTTGGTAAAAGGAGCGGGTAATTGTTACGGAACTTTGCCATGTAATGCAAACCCTAATTCGCCAATCAACCGAGCAGAAGCTGCCATACTTCTCTTAAGAGCATTTGAACTAAAAAGAACTGCTACAGCTCCAACATTTGGTGATGCACCATCCGATGCTTGGTTTACAGAAGGGATAGAAGCATCTGCTAGCTTGTGCATACTACGAGGCGATGATGGAGCTGGAACTGTCCGTCCCGCCGGACTCATGAATCGAGCAGAAATGGCAGTCATGCTTTACAGGCTGTACCAAAAATTAAGCTATCCCGTATGCGACAATGATTCACAAGAAGCAAATATACCTGCAGCCCCAAGTGTATCGACAGACAAAGATAACGAAGTAGTAGGACAAATTCCATGTACTCAAAAATCTTGGGAATGCATGCCAAAATCAACTTGTTCACGCAAGTTGGAACAAATGCAATGGTGTGAACTTGTAATGGATGAATGTTCAAATACACGGCGTGCTCATCCTCCAACAACTCTACTTTGCATCCCAGGAGGATTAATGGGAATGATTGAAATTATCAATCACACAGAAGCAATGCTTAAACGTATGGAGACAATTATTTTAGAAATGGAAGACGAAGGACAGGCAAAACAAGCACTTAAGCTAAAAAAGCAGTATCAGGAACAATCCGAAGATTACGAAGCCAAATTCGAAGCCGCCAAAAAGTATTCAGACTACATGCAATGGTTTGGTGATGATGTTGAGAGCTTGGAAAAAACACTGGAACAAACTGAAGAGATCTTCTTTGATCTACCAGGCATTAAAGGGGAATTTTTACCGTGATATTTCACAAGACTCATTGATCAGATTTCAAAGTATATCTTCTTATTCCTCCACTACCATCCCCAATGCTTTTCTTCGTAAACACTTCCATAGTAGATTGGTTTGCATGGACGTGGTTTTAGGGATACGTTCCACCCCCCTTAAGAACGTCTTACGGGGCTTGGATTAGCTGAAAAGTCGGAGTCACTAAATAAATATTTCTTGTTTTACGAGGCATCTTCTACAAAAAGCTCTACCATAATCTTATGAATTTCGCAGTAATCAATAAACACAGGCGGGATCGTACCAAAGAAACATTTGCAGTCTGCAAAAGACTAGTAGGGATGATCTGGGATATGGATAAACGATTGTTTATTGCTGCTGTTATTAGCGCTTTAGTTCCTAGCGCAGTGCCATTTGTAAATGCATACATTTATAAACTTATCATAGATGCAGTCATCGCAGGTTTAACTGACCAAGCAATAATAGATACAACATACGTCATGATTCTGCTTGGTACTCGCATAGTTACATATTTCTTGCAAGATGCCGCATTTAGCACCCAACGTTATGTGGAACAGCTCTTATGGACTAAGTTCCCCATCTATTTAAACAAACGACTATTCGGACATATTGGCAAATTAGATATAGAAAAATTCGAAGATCCTGCTTTCCGTGATCAATTAGAACAAGTTAAAGAATCATGGTACAGACCTCAGAATCTAATTACAGGACTACTGTTTTCACTCCAAAGCTTCTTCCAATTATTTATTGCCTTTATAGCGATCCTAACTTTGAATTGGATTCTTGTGGTCCCTATTGCATTGATAGCCATTCCAGAATTTCTATTCAGACTCTATGAATCTAAAACGCAGTGGTCTGTTTGGGATTGGCATAGCCCCAGAAAAAAACGTTACTCATATCTTTCAAATCTATTACAAGATGTAAAAAGTGTGAAGGAACTTCGCATTTTCAAACTTGCACCGCTCTTTATTAAAGAGTGCACAGGCGTACAAAAGGAATTCTATAAAGAGAACAAGAAGATAGCAGTTAAAGCATATTTATTTCAATTACTATTTAATTTGTTCTCTACCACTGTTCTAATTGGTATCGAAATTTACGTTATCTTCCTCGCATTTAAGAAGCGGGTAACGATAGGAGACATTAGCTTTTATACACAGGTTGTAAGCAATTTCCAGAATGGCCTTGGTGGATTGCTCCGTAATCTCAATAATGTATTTGAAGCCAGCTTGTACGTAAAAAGCTTCTTTGAAATTATGGATACTCCACAGTCCATTACTACTCCAAAAGAGGCAAAAGCAACAAATTATGAATCTGGTCCATCAATTAAATTCGAACACGTATTCTTTCGTTATCCAGGTACACACAAAGATGTCTTGCAAGATTTTTGCTTAGAAATTAAACCAAATGAGAAGGTAGCATTTGTAGGAGAAAATGGTGCAGGCAAGACAACAATCGTTAAATTGCTTTCCAGATTTTATGATCCTACAAAGGGGCGCATTCTTGTAGATGGAACTGATTTACGAGAACTCGATTTAGAAAATTGGCATCAACAACTTGCAGTCTTATTCCAAGATTTTAATAGATATGAAGACACCGTAAAGAAAAACATCTATTTTGGGAACGTACTACGGAACATGGATATTGAAGAAATTGAGCGCGCCGCAAAAGACGCAGGAGCGAATGTTGTAATTGAATCTCTTGAAAGAGGCTATGAACAAATCATTGGACGCATATTTGATACTGGAACAGAGATTTCTGTTGGACAATGGCAAAAAGTTGCACTTGCCCGTGCATATTTTCGCAATGCTCCAGTTCTCATTCTTGACGAACCAACTTCTGCTATTGATGCGAAGGCCGAAGCAGAGATCTTTGATCGTGTCGAAGAGCTTTGTATAAACAAAACCGTCATTCTAATTTCTCATCGTTTCTCCACTGTGCGAATGGCAGATCGTATAGTAGTTATTAACGAAGGCAAACTATTGGAACAAGGCTCACATGAGCAACTCATAAAAATGAATGGTTTGTATTCTGAATTATTTAATTTGCAAGCTAGAGGTTATAAATAATCGGTGAAGACCTATAGCCTCTCATATCCTTTTTTAAACTTACCCCACCCCCAACTCTACAATCACTGTAGTCCCCTTACCCTTTTTACTCTTAATCCAAATCTTGCCGCCAATTCTTTCTATAACCGCCTTGGCAACAAAGAGTCCCAACCCATTACCAGAAGGCTTGTAACGCGCAGCATCGGACCCACGGAAGAATTTTTCGAACACTCGTGGCAAATCTTCTTCAGAAATTCCACACCCCTCGTCCGACACCTCGAACCGAACTTTAGAACCATCACTACTTGTACTCAAAGTAATTGTAGATCCTTCCTGAGAAAACACAGAAGCATTGATTATAAGTTCTTTTACAACACCTTCTATCAATAATTCATCAATAACCATTGGAATATCTTCGCCTATCTCTAATTCCAACATCTGTTTGCTACGCCTGAGCTTTGGCTCCATTGATTCATGCGCATGATGCAGAATCGTATTGATAGTGGTGTGCTTTGGTTCAAAACGTATTGAACCGGTATGAACCTTGTCTGCCTGCACCAGACCTTTGAACACAGTATCGAGCATCTCTATTCCATCTTGCATACCATCCAGATAATCACCTATCACCATTCCATTACACTTCATTGTTCGGCAATCCTGCAACTCCTCTGTAAACCATCTAAAGATAGTAAGCGGCGATCCAATTTGGTGCATCATTAGCTGCAACATGCTGGATCTTTCTTTTTCTATTTCTTTAAACGAAGCGATACGCCTGCGCCATATAACATAAAGGATGTACCAAGAAATAAGTAACCCAAGCACTACCAGAAGTAAAAAAGCTACAGGAGAAAATAGGCTAGTAGTCGCACGAGTGAATTCTTCCGCCTTCATATCTATACCAAGAATTCCAGCAACAGTGCCGTCACTGTAGAATATTGGTGCATAACCAGAAATAAGCAGACCCCATTGATCACGAGTGAATTCATCATCGGTTGTTGTCTGAACAAATGCCTCCCCCTGCATCGCAGGAACATCCGAGATGTCATATTTATCTCCCGGATAGGAATTTTCCTCAGACTCATCTACAACACCATCATCATTTGCATCTGATTCTTCAAACGTATTCAGAGCATCTGCATCCGCAACAAATTCTAAAATATTTGGATCATCTGTGCGTCGCATTAAATATGCAAACTCGATATTATCGTCAGATTCTTTAATGGAACGCAAACGGTAAACCATATCAATATATGACAATGAATCTATATCCTCCCTACCCCTTATCATATCGAGCTCTTCTCCTATAAATAACTGAGCACTAATGGCTGCAGTTGTACGCAAATGATCCTTGATTTGCGCCTCCATAATGGAACGCCCCTGCACAAAGAAAAAGAACCCCAAAAGCCCTGTTGTCATCACCACTAATGTTGCAATCAGTATTGTGCTGATCAGTTGTCTTCTGGTAAATAGTGGATGATATATGGGCATAGAAATTGTGTTTTGTATTACCTCTCCGCCACAATCTTCAGTGTCTCCTCACTAATCAGCCCATTATCATAAAGCCTCTTAGCATCTTGTTCAAACGTACACATCCCATCTTCTGCACCCGATTGAAGAACCGAATTAAGCTCCTGCAAACGACTCTCGCGAATGATGTTCCCAACTGCAGGTGTATTTACCAAACACTCACGATGTGCTGTGCGGCCACCTCCTTCTTTAGGAAGCAATCTCTGTGCAAGTACTGCCCTAAGAGAGAGTGATAGCTGCGTGCGAATCTGCTGCTGCTGATGCGCTGGGAAGACATCGATAATACGATCCATGGCTTGCGCAGCGCTAGGTGTGTGTAGTGTTGCAAGAATCAAGTGCCCTGTTTCTGCAAGCGTAAGAGCTGCTGCAATCGTTTCCAAATCGCGCATCTCTCCTACCATTACAATATTTGGATCTTGCCTAAGTACGCGCTTTAGCGCCTCACCATAAGAATGGAAGTCTTCTTCAAATTGACGCTGACGAATGATGCTTTTACCTTTGGGGAAAATGAACTCAATGGGATCTTCCATAGTTACAATGTTCTCTGCACGATCGTTATTGATGTACTGAATCATCGCAGCCATCGTGGTGGACTTACCAGAGCCTGTAGGACCCGTGAATAGAATGAGTCCTTCTTTGAGTCCGCATAGGCTCTTCATATTATCGTTAAATCCTATATCATCGAGTGTTGGAATATCTGTTGGAATCAAACGCGCAGCCAACCCAACATTCCCTCGCTCATAGTGACAGTTCACCCTCAAACGAACACCATCCTTAAGAGCATACGAAATATCAATTTCACGTTCTTCTTCGAACCTCTTGTGATTATCTGCACCAATAACAGCCTTCACAAATTCTTCTGCTGCGCTCTGCGTCAGCCATTCTTCACCCTGCAAACTCAACTCTCCATTTACACGAAAGATCGGTGGATGCCCTACAACAATATGCACATCAGAAGCACCCGCTTTGTGCGCCTGAGAAAAGATAATATCTGGATTGAGTGACATCGTATTATTATAGCGGATTTTTGATATTTATGGAAGGTAAGGTACGTAAAGTAAGTAAGGTAGGTAAAGTATGCAAGGTAGGTGACCTACAGTACTTACCATACTTACATTACTTACCGTACTTACCCGCTACTTACCCGCTAGCCCTAGCGCCTAATGCCTAAATATGTTATAATATCCATGTGAAGAAACACCAATCATTACTAGAGAAGTGTCATAAAGCTTACGGGCTGACAGTGGAAAATTCACATCCAGTCTTTCATTCAATTCTGATTGGAACTGCGGTAGTTCTATTTTGGCGCGGAATGTGGGGAGTATTGGATCTATATCTCTTTCCGGAGAATGAAGCACTCAGTTTTGTCACATCAATCCTTCTTGGAATACTAATACTTCTCATTCACGACGGATTTAGGAAGCTTGATGAATTGAGCTAATTATTCTTAAAGGTAAGGAAGGTATACGACCTTACGACCTTTTGACTTTTCGACCTTCTACTCGTCTTCCTCTCTACACAACCTAACCACTAAATTGGCAATTTTCTCTACAATCACCTCGTCCAACCCAAGATCTATTGATTCCTCTATCCACATAGAAATGATTTCCGTTTCCACCTCTCTAGAATTGATTCCTTCTTCCCGTGCTCTCGCTTCCCTACATAGCTGAACACGCTCAGCAAAAAGCTTAAGGACTTGCTGATCAAGCTTCTCCGATTGCAATCGTGTGTCGGTCATAGTAATCATAAATATATAAGAAGAAGATGTCCGTAACTTCGCTTAGAAGAACCAAGAATGCAATTGCGCAATTTGAAAATTGATAACTTATAAACATGTGTGGTTTTCTGATTACATAGAAAGACTAGGGGCTAGGCGGCTAGGGATTAGATTGAACGAACATAGAAGAGTATCTCCTCGAAAACCAACAATTAAGCTATCCTATGGACATGAACAAGCCAGAAGCTAAACAGCGTATAGATAAATTAAAAGAGGAAATCTGGCGGCTAAATAAAGCCTATTTTATAGATGATAAATCTGATGTTTCCGAAGATGTACGAGATGCGCTAAAAAAGGAATTGATCGACTTAGAAACTGAGTTTCCGGATCTGATTACATCCGACTCCCCTACTCAACGCGTAGGAGCCCCTCTGGATGGCAGACTTCCTAAAGTAAAACACTTAACACCCAAAGAATCCCTATCTGATGCGTTTTCTCACGAAGAACTGGAGGATTGGATCGATCAGATGCAACGCGCACTTGGAAAGGAAAAATTGGAAGCTGAGTATCTCTGTGAACTAAAGATTGATGGACTGAATATTTCACTTTTGTATGAGAAAAAGAACGATCGTTATCAGCTAACACGCGGCCTCACACGCGGAAACGGAATCGAAGGTGAAGATGTAACACACACAGTCAAAACAATCCGAGCACTTCCACTTTCGTTTGAATTACCTAAAGGAATCAATGCTCCAAACATTCTGGAAATTTCCGGAGAAGTGTATATGTCTAAGACAGCTCTTAAGAAACTTAATAAAAATCTGGCTGAGTCGAATCAGTTTGCAAATCCACGAAACGCAGCTGCCGGTTCTGTGCGACAACTGGACCCAAAAGTAACAGCCAAAAGAGACTTGCAAATGTTCTGTTATGGACTAAATACAAAAACAGCAGATGAGATAGGACTAAAAACACAAAAAGAATTGATGGAATTTCTACAGAAGATTGTTCCAGTGAACAAAGAATTCGTCTTAGTAAAGACTCTTAAAGAAGCAGAAAAACTTTACGAAAATTTTCAGAAGAAACGCGACTCTCTTGCATACGACATCGATGGACTGGTTCTAAAAGTAAATGATCGTCGCATGCAGCATGATTTGGGCTCTACTGCCAAAGCTCCCAGATGGGCAAGAGCTTACAAGTTTCCTGCCGAACAAAAGACAGCACAGATACTGGATATTCAACTGCAAGTGGGCCGTACTGGCGCAATTACGCCTGTAGCTTTGCTGACTCCTACACAATTAGCTGGGACAACTGTTACACGCGCAACACTTCATAATGCAGATGAAATCGAGCGATTGGATACGCGTATTGGTGACACTGTGATTTTACAAAAAGCCGGCGACATTATTCCGGAAGTTGTGGAAGTTATGAAGAACCTACGACCAAAAAGCGCGAAGCCTTTTCACTTCCCCACTCATTGCCCAAGTTGCTCAGAAGTTTTAGAAAGACCCGAAGGTGAAGTGGTGCACAGATGTACAAACTCTAAGTGTACTGCAATGCGGCAAGAACACATCGAACATTTGGTCTCGCGTTATGCATTGAATATTGAAGGTCTTGGAAAAGAAACGATCGAAGTGTTGATAGAACAAGGACTTGTATCTGACCTTGCTGACATCTTTTTTCTAACACAGGAAGATTTGATCGAACTCCCACTCTTTAAAGAGAAGAAAACAGAGAATGTTCTCACGGCAGTAGAAAATGCCAAACACACTCCACTTGATCGTTTTCTCTTCGCATTGGGAATTAGGCACATAGGACGCGAAACGGCAGAGATTTTGGCAACACGCATTAAATGGCCAAGTAAGGAATTGACGGCTGAGCAATCTGAGCAACTTACGCCACAAGCTTCAATTTTTGGAACAGAGAAGAAAGAAATAAAAGTGAAGGGCATAAAGCTTTCTGACATTTTAAAAACTCTGCATGAATTGGATGAAGACGAACTGGCAGCAATAGATGGCATTGGTCCCATAGTTGCACAATCACTTACAAACTGGATTGATAATGAAGATAATCAATCACTTCTATACAAAATGGAAAACGGTGGAGTGCTTGCAGTGATACCCGAAGGAAGTCATGCACCACAAATATTTGCAGGACAAACATTTGTTATTACAGGAACACTCCCAACTTTAAGTCGCGAAGATGCAAAGAAGATGATAAAGGAGCGCGGAGGGAAAGTAAGCTCATCTGTTAGTGCAAAAACTAGCTATGTTCTTGCTGGCGATGATCCTGGGAGTAAGTTTGGTAAAGCTGAGGAGCTGGGGGTGGAGGTGGTTGAGGAGGATAGGTTTTTGAAGATGCTAAAATAGTACTGCTCCACTGTTTCATTGTCCCATTGTTCGCAAGCGAGAATCGAACTTCGTGCCTCTTTAGTAGCAATGGAACAATGGAGCAATTGAGCAATTGCAGTCTTTTCCGATCCAAGAATGAGCATGAACTAAATCATCTTGGAAACATCTAGAGCATAACATCATGAGGTGGGATTACAATGTTGAGGAGTTTCTCTTTTGCTTTCTTCATATCTCCTGCTGCCTGATTAGGAGTCTT
>JAHIYH010000037.1 GCA_018814875.1 Patescibacteria group bacterium | reverse complement strand
GCCATTTTATTGAGCAAATGAGCCGCTGCGGCTACGGTTGGCAAGCCAAGCAAAAGCGAAGGATGACGGTTGGCAAGAGGCGAAGGCTGAAGCGGAGGTTGTCATCCGTAGCCTTTTGCGGGTGCCATTTTATTGAGCAACTGAGCCGCTGCGGCTACGGTTGGCAAGCCAAGCAAAAGCGAAGGATGACAGTTGGCAAGCCAACTAGCAGCGGAGGTTGGCTATATGATAGAATGTGTCTTCTATGTGGCACTACGTCTATATTCTCGAAAACAACCAAGGTCGTCAATACGTTGGTTCAACTCAAGATGTAAAAAAGAGGCTAGCAAAGCATAATCATGGAGAAGTTCCTCATACATCCAAATTCAAACCTTGGAAGCTGAAATTCGATTGCTCATTTCCAACGAAGGAACAAGCTCTTACCTTTGAGAAATACCTGAAATCAGGTTCTGGGACGATGTTTCGATATAGACATCTTGTGGAAAACAGAAGAAAAAGTGAATGAACTGCTTGAAACCAAACTTTGGATATTTTAGAATTACTCACTAAAAGTATTTTACAAATTTTTTATGTCAGATCGCTTCCGAAATTTATCACCGTCAGAATTATTAGCTATCGCAGAGACTGTTACTGATCGCCATGAAGTTGTTGCTTTTGCATCTGCGGCAATAATGTGTTTACAAGGCGCAGCATCGACTGCCATCTTTGAAAAGATTGGTAAGATGGGTACAACTCCTATAGATGAGGTTAGTCAAAGTGAATTTGATGAAGTTATGAATGAATGCAATAGTCGCTTGCAGGATGCAACACAGTAAACTTAATGAATAACAAAGCTCCTTCTTCTCATTCCTCTCAAGCTCCAGCATTTCCAGCTTCCTATTCAATTCCGAAAGCACTGAGAGCAATGTTATAATGTCCACGTGGGGTTCGACTTTCACCTGATAAGCTCCACCACTCCACTCTCTAGTTGAGGGTGTTTTTTTAAATGTTGCAATATTTATACAAATATTGTATAATATAACAAATAAATAACACACCCAAACACATGAAGCCACGCATAAAACACCTATCTCATCTTAATGCATTCCTTATGGGAGTGTTTACATTAGTATTAACTCTACCTGCAGATACGCCTTATACAAGCCAACAAGAGTATCAAATGCTTGCTGCAAAAGTAGGTTCTTCCGAAGATTACGAGCGTTTGGGGCAACAAAATGGAGTTCCTGATTCCATTGAATTCAGGGTAGCTAAGAGGCTTAAAACTCGATTAAAGAAGCATAAATTCAGTTCACCGAGTCTTAACACTATCGCCAATGCAATCCGTCAAAAACAGGGGCTTATGAAACACTCTATTAATGTAGAGCTAAATTCAGATGATGGAGAAATTACAAAGGAGTGGGATGTTTCTCTGCAGCGTTATCCATCATGGCTCGTTGGAAAGTTTTCTCTCACTAAGGCTTCTTTTGAAGTAAATGAACAAAGAATTATCGATTATATGCAACAGAATCCATTTGAAGAGTTCATGCCACCTATAGATGTGACATTAAATGGGACAACTATGAGTGGATCTATCATACGTGCAAAAACAGATGGAATTGCAATGGCAGGGTATGAATTAGATTTCGAGCACACTGCATCCTTTATAAAAGGTGCATTCGATAAGAAACACAGTGAGCTCGTCTTCACATTTGTAGGAAGAAATGGTCGTATCATTTATAATGATGGACTTGAAGAAAAAGAACTCACATTACTTTCGGAAGGAAGATCTAACTTTAATGGGTCCACTTGGGCACGCATGGCAAACGTACGCAAGGCGCTTAATGAACATGTGAATAATGTTGTTGTAGAACCAAATAGTATTTTCTCTTTTGTAGAAACACTAGATGCTCCTGTAAATCTTAGTAAAGGATGGAAAATGGCAAAGGTAATTTTCAATGGTGATGAGTTGCGTCCATCCCCTGGCGGAGGCATTTGTCAGGCTTCTACAACAGTATACAGAGCTATTGTGAATGCAGGTCTTCCTGTGATAGAAAGACGAAGCCACAGCTTGTACGTCTATTATTACAAAGAATATGGAGTTGGAATTGATGCAACTGTTTATCCGGGTACACAAGATCTCACATTCAAAAACGACACAGGATATCCCATTGTTATTCAATCATACGATACGGAAGATAATGATGCAGTCGTGAATTTCTATGGAGTCTCCGATGGAAGGCAGGTAGTTTTAGAAGGGCCATACTTCTCTCATACGGCGCCATCCGATATAAAGGTTAACGAACGAAACATGGCGAGCAACGAAATAGTTTGGGTCAACAATGTCATCTATCCTTCAGGATATGAGAAGCGAGATCTGATTATTTCGCGTTACAAATCCATTCCTAAAGGACTTTCGAATGAATTTACTGTTGCTGAAGAGAAAGAGAATTTAGCAACAAATATGTAGCAATTCGCTTTATCAAGCGTAAATCACAAAACCCAAAAAACCTCTGATTCAGGCATTTGGGATTTGATTTTTGTGATTTGGGTTTTTCTCTTTTATTTATGCCCTTAGTGCCTAACCCCTGTTTAATACCTACCTTACTTACCTTACCTACTTTACCTACCTTACTTACCTTACCTTCTTTACCCCCCCCTTACCTTCTTTACTTTCTTCTACACTTTGTATTAAAAAATTGCTATTATCCCCGCCACTGTCTTATATTTCTTACTCATTTTTTACATGTCCGAAATACCCGCAAAGAATAATCCATGGTTCGCAATCTCTATGGGACTCGTTGGTGTAATAGTTGGTTACGGTCTGGCACTTGGAACAGGAGGTGTTAGTCTCCCAGGTACAACTGCCGATGTTGCAGATAGGCCAACAGCAGCACAGCCAACTCCGCCTCCTCCAGCTCCAGCTGGCGAAGTAATTCCTCCATCAGATGATGATCACATTCGAGGTGACAAAGATGCCGAAATCACTCTTATTGAATATTCAGACTTTGAATGTCCTTTCTGTAGCAGGCATGCACCTACGGTTGATCAGCTTGTAGAAGACTATGATGGTAAAGTTAATGTTGCATTCCGCCACTTCCCATTGAGCTTCCATGCTAATGCACAAAAATCTGCCGAAGCAACAGAATGCGCAGATGATCAAAATGGCAATGATGCTTTCTGGGCCTATCACGATCTTCTATTTACCAAAGGTGTTGGTGCCTTAGATACATTAATAGGTTATGCAGAAGAACTTAATTTGGATGTTGACGAATTTGCCGACTGTCTTGATAGTGGAAAATTTGAACAGAAAGTAAAAGATGACATGACAAGCGGTAGCAAGGGCGGTGTGCAAGGTACACCAGGAAATATTCTCTATAACAACAAGACCAAGGAAACTCAGTTGGTTTCTGGCGCACAACCATTGGCTAACTTCAAGACTGCCATTGATAGCATGCTTAAATAGTTAATTTTGAATTCTGCTATTAATAAAGAGGGGTGATCTCATCCCTCTTTTTTAGTCCAAGAGCAACTTGACAATATAAGAATATATTTCTTATCTATATTAAGGAAGGCTATACTACTGTCTCAATTTTAACTACAACTCCTATGAAAAAGTTACTTATCCCCTGTGCACTGTGTTTAATGTTTGTTATCGGATGTGCACCTACTCCTCTGCCACCTACAGAAGAGTCTCCATCTGATACTTCGCCAGATGTTGCTATGCAAAATGAGGAGGAAGCTCCAATGCGTGAGACGAAGAATGTTATTTACCAAGGAATTGTAAAACCCGCAGGCATTAGCATCTATATGCAAGGAAGCCATAGACTTCAGCTTGATGACGGAAAGTTCATTCTTTTGGAAAGTAATTCAGTAGATCTTAATGGATACGTTAATGAAAAAGTTGAACTTCTTGGGGCATTACGCCCAACCGTAGAAGCAGGAAGTATGATCATGCGTGTTGAACAGGCAAGTCTGATCAGAGAAGATGAACCAAAAGAAGAATCTACAGGAACAGGTTCGGTTGAAGAGCTTCCTCCTGTTGTTGATGATGTGATGCCTCCGGAAGAAGAGGGTCCAACTGAAGAGCCAGGCGAGACATCACTTCCTCCGTCTGCCGAAGCAGAAGATCTACCACCGTCCGAAGAAGAGCCACCTGCAACAGAAGAAGAACCCATTCAAATTTCTCCTGAATTAACAGAGCGTACTAAACTTATGGCATCTGATGACATCTCAGCAGGCCAATGGACACAGCAGTACTGCACCTCACATATAGATTTTTGCATACCCATACATCGCAACTGGTGGTTTAAATCTTTTGGCGCAACCATTTCCTACCTATGGCATGTAGAACTGAGCTCCGAAGAGATCAGCCGTCTCAATGATGGTCCTATTCATGTAAACCTAGTTTCCGGAACTATTGGATCAAAAAAGGCAACAGATGGGCAAGTGCGTGAACAAGACAATCAGATTGTGGGATATCGAAGCTGGACAGATAATCGCCACTTCGAGATCAAAGCACCTATAGCTCTCGGAGAAGCTGTTCGATATATCACTGCAAATCTGGAAGAATACGTTGAATGACAATTAACAATTAACATTTAACGGGGTTGTTAAAAGCGAAGCGTGTTAACTGTTAACGGTTAATTGTTAATGGTACACTCCTCGTATGCCCTTATTCTCTTACACAGCACGCGATGGTGACAACAAAACAGTACGCGGTACCATGGATGCTGCAAGCCTTCAGGCTGCCAGAGCTGCTCTTATGGAAATGAAGTTACAACCTGACGAAATTCACGAAGCTCTGCAAAGCGAACAAGACACATCTTTACCAGATCAATCAGATAATAATTCAAATCAACAAAATAAATGTGATGGTGCTCCTAAGTTGTATTTTCCTATAACCGATACATTCCGGCTTTATGCTGGATGGCTTCTGGCAGGTTACTTTGTCGCA
The DNA here is from genome assembly GCA_018814875.1 of Patescibacteria group bacterium. GTDB lineage: Bacteria > Patescibacteriota > Gracilibacteria > Peribacterales > Peribacteraceae > UBA2144. The sequence goes on along the minus strand of JAHIYH010000037.1, from coordinate 453 downwards.
TATATTTTGGGACAGTATCAGCTTACAAAACCACTTCCATTTCAGATCCCATACGTTCTTGCATTCCTCTACTCTCCTCTTATTTTAAGTTTCACGTTAGCAGCATTCCTTTATCTACTTGCTACCAGTATTCACAAACAGACCAAAGGAGGATTCTGGAAAGGAATACTGCTCGCCGGGCTTGCTGTTGTAGCGTTTGTGCTGTTTAGGATTAATACGTAAAGAAACCAAGGAAACCAAAGAAACCAAAGGGGTGATGTTTTTATCGACATAAATCTTGGTAGATGTTTTACAATAGCCCCTTGGTTTCTTTGGTTTCCTTCCAAATAATAAGAGTAAATCTGCCCACCCTGTGTCACGTTACTTCGCTTCGCTACGCTCCTGAACACAGGGCATTCACCACTTGCCCCTCATCCCACCATCAAAAGGGCTAAAGCCCCGTGGTTCATTCGT
>JAHIYH010000054.1 GCA_018814875.1 Patescibacteria group bacterium | reverse complement strand
CCCCCGCCGCTGACGCGCCCACGCAGGCGGATATGGCAGAATGTTCGGATTCAACTGCCACATATTCTGTATCAACCAGGCCGTCCGCCACGAATTGGGCGAAGATCATGACGATCTCGGTGGCTGGAGTGATCGGATACGCGGCTACTACATCGGGGTTGATCTGGCGCATGGCCTCGGCCATGGCTTCGTTGCCGGTCTTAGCTGCAGCAGGCATTATTTCTTCTCCTTTTCCATGTGGATGGCGCGCTTGTCGGGCTTGGTGGGGCATTCGTGGTCGCAAATGCCGCAGCCCTTGCAGTGGTCGTAATCAAAGCCAGCCACTTTGCCATCCTTGATAGTGACCGAAGAATCCGGGCAAACCGCCCAGCACAACATGCATTGGATGCAATTTTCGGGATGAAACACCGGCTTTTCAGAACGCCAATCTCCCGTCTTGAATTCAGCCGCCGTGCCGGCTCCAAGAACATCTCCTTCAGGCAAGCTCTTCCAGCCGGGCTTGCCCACCGAAGCTTTAGCGAAGGTGGTTTTTTGTTCAGCCATTATTCTTTGACCTCCTGGTACGCGCGCTTTACCGCTTCAAGGTTTCCGGCGATAACTTCGGGCTTGTGGGCGAATTTTTTGGAAAGCTTCTTTTCAAGATCTTTAATTGTGGCCTCCAGGTCCAGCATGCCGGTGACTTTGATCAAAGCTCCGAGCATGGGGGTGTTTGGGATCTCCCTGCCGATAGCGGCCTTGGCTATGCCGGAGGCATCTACCACGTACGCCTTGCCTGAGCATAAGCCCGCTTCTTTGCAGACTTCGGGGACCGATTTGGTGGTATTAACCAAAAGTATGCCGTTCGGGCCCAATCCTTCGACAACATTTACAGTTCCCATCAAGGTTGGATCGAGAACTACTACGATATCGGGGTTGGTGATGCCGCAATGGAGCGTGATGGGCTTGTCGGAGATGCGGTTAAAAGATGCGACTGGCGCGCCCATGCGCTCCGGTCCGTACTCTGGAAAACCCTGGATGAACTTGCCGGTAGACATGGCAGCGTCGGCAAACAGAAGCGACGCGGTCTTGGCCCCCTGTCCTCCCCTTCCGTGCCACCTTACTTCTAAAATTTCTTTGGACACAAACTTATCCTCCCTATGTTATGAACGGCTTTATCGCCGGTATCAAAAGCTTGTTAGACAATATCCCTATCAACATCAGGATCAAAAGCGGCACCAGGCTGACAATTAATGCAGAATGGCGAGGAAGATTCTCACTCTTCTTGGCCGCGATCGATATCAAACCATAAAAATACAAAACACTACAAAAATAGACGATATTATATCCTACCATAAAAAGGCCAAAAGTCAAAACCTCTTTTTTCACAAATGGAGCCAAAAATAGGGCCAAACAGCCCAATACAATGATGCCGCTGCAATACAAAGATCCCTTTATCGTGTCCTCAAGTTTGCCGGTGCCGCCCATGAACCTGGCGGCAAAATGTTCGATATAACCCAGGGCATAGAACAAACAAAGGAAAGCGGCCATGAAAACACCGCCGCAGATCACGAAAGTCATCAAAAAGAACATGAAAGCCAAAAGCAAAAGCACTGGCAGTATCCAGACGAAGCGCAGGCCGCTGATGCCCTCGATGAGGGTCTTGCCTATTGGCACGTATTGGGTAAAAAAGATCAGCAGGCTGGTAACAAAGGCCAATATCCAGGCCGAGATGCCGGAAAAGGTCACCGGCTCCTCGATCCACTCGCCTTCGGGCATCAAAGTGAAGAAATATATGGGCCGCAGCATTATCTTAAACCAGGTATCAAGGTACCATCTTACCATCAGAGCACTTCCTTTCTTCCTTCAAAAGCGCGGCTCAAGGTGGCCTCGTCGGCATAGTCCATGTCCGAGCCGATGGGCAGGCCGTAAGCGATGCGTGAGATCTTTACTCCCAGGGGCTTTATCATCCTATGCAGGTAAAAGGCGGTAGCCTCTCCTTCGGTGACCGGGTTCATGGCAAGGATGACCTCGCTTATCCCGTCCTTCAGCCTTGCCAGAAGCTCTTTTATCCTGAGCTGGTCAGGGCCGATGCCGTCGAGCGGCGAGATCACCCCGCCCAGGACGTGGTATTTGCCTTTGAACCCGGAGCGCTCAACGGCAATAAGGTCTTTTGGTTCTTCCACCACGCAAAGCAGGGAATCCTCCCTGCCGCTGTCGGAGCAGATCTCGCAGGGATTATTTTCGCTGATATTAAAGCAGGTGCTGCAGTGTTTTATTTTTTCTTTTGCCTCGGTCATGGCCTCAGCCAGGTCTTTGACCGTCTGGGGAGAACTGAAGAGCACGTGGAAGGCCAGCCGCTGGGCGGACTTGGGCCCGATCCCCGGCAGTTTCTTCAGCTCCTCGATTAGTTTGCGTAATGAAGGCGTGTATTCTACCATTTAGGTCAAGCCCGGAAGGTTCAATCCTCCTGCCACGCTTTGAAGCTTTTGCGCCGCGTCCTGCTTGGCGGCAGTCAAGGCATTGTTGGCCGCGTCCTTAAAAGAACCCGAAACTTTTTGAAGGTTGGCGTTCGGCCCTACTTTTACATCCTTTATCACCATTTCGCCGTCAATTATCACCGTCACCCCGCCGGATTCGGCAGTGTAGGTCTTGTGCTTAAGCTCGTCCTTGATCTTCTTAAGCTTGCCCTGCACTTCCTTTGCCTGCTTGATCATCTCGCCCATGTTACCCAGATTTCCAAATAATCCCATATCTAAATTACCTCCTTTATATATTTGCCTCTCCCCAGCTCGCTTCGCTCGCTTGCCCCTCTCCACATAGTGGAGAGGGGTCGGAGGAGAGGTCAAGCGATCAATTCGCCTTCGAAAATTTCCTTCACAGTCTCGACGCTTACTTTCGGCCCGGGATCCTCAACCTCCCCGACAACGCATTCTATCCTGACCTCTTCGCCCGTGACCTCTGCAAGGGCTTCTTCCACCGCCTGCTTGTTCTTGGCTTCTTCAAGCCGTTCCTTGTGGAAGGCGTAGCCTTTCTTAAAGGCGATCACCAGCTTTCCTTTTTCGTTCACGCGCAGGGGCTGGCCTTCGTGCAGCGACACAAAACCAAAAAGCGACCTCTCTTTGACCTTCTCAAGAACCTGCTTCCACTGGCTTTTGATTTTGAGGATCTGGTCGCCCGGCATAGACGAGACATTAGGCACTGGCTCAGGCTCAGAAACAGGAACAGGTTTTATTTTTTCCTGTGCCTTCTCCTGATCCCTAACCTCTAACCCCTGATCCCTAACCCCTAGCCCCTGCCCCCTATCCCCTAACCCCTCCAACACCTCCAGCAACGCAACCTCCAGCACGATCCTCGCAT
>JAHIYH010000002.1 GCA_018814875.1 Patescibacteria group bacterium | reverse complement strand
GCGAGCTGGGTTCAGAACGTCGTGAGACAGTTTGGCCTCTATCCTCCGTAATCATTTAGAGATGTGAAGGAAGCTGCTCCTAGTACGAGAGGACCGGAGTGGACGAACCTCTGGTGAACCTGTTGTCGTGTCAACGGCAGCGCAGGATAGCTATGTTTGGAAGGGATAACCGCTGAAGGCATCTAAGCGGGAAGCCCCCCCTGAGATTGCATCTCTCCATTAGTCCGCCGCAAGACCAGCGGCTTGATCGGCCACAGGTGTACGCACGGTAACGTGTTCAGCCGAGTGGTACGAATGGACGATTGAACGTTCTTTATCAACAGTTAACTTTTAACAGTTAACTATTAACTTTTAACATTTAACCTTGGAAAGAATGAGCGAAACATATGTTTCTATCATTAACTCCGTAGTTAATTGTTAACTGTTCATTGTTAATTGTTTCTGTTAACTGTTGTCCTACTGTTTACGTGTTACTCAAGGCAAGCAAGATGTGGTCATCCACACTTGTTCCTTTTAAAGATCCTATAATCTTGGTATCTATAGCGAAGGGGGTACACCCGTTCCCATCCCGAACACGGTAGTTAAGCCCTTCAGCGCCGATGGTAGTGCGACTTTGCGTCGTGTGAGAGTAGGCCGATGCCAAGATTATGGGATTTTGTTATATAAAAATTTGAGGCTCATTAAATTCTACTCTTGCACTGTTTACAATGAGCGAGATCGAAGTGAGTGACCTCGCTTTCTTGTCGGCCGAAGCCAAGCCTGCCCCTCGTAGCCAAGCCTGCCGGCCATAGCCCAGAAGCGACGGCTGGAGGCGAAGTGGGGAGGCGAAGGTTGAAGCGGGGGAATCGAAGTGTGCCAAGGTATGGCATTCGCGAATGCCGTACCAAGATTATGTGATTTTTTAAATACAATTCATTTTAAGTGTTTGTACCTGCCATTAGCATGCCTGCACTGAGTTGTATCGAAGTGTCGAATGGTGGGATTTTTTTTGTTATATTTTAAAAACAGTATCTATCAGGTATGGCAAGTACGGACGTGGGAACTCATATTTAAAAAATGATACAATCAAGAGAGAAATTATGCATCAAAGCAAGATATCCATAACGGCAGTAGTCATTCTCCTTTTCTGTGCAGTAGGGATTTTTTTCACCTATGGAGGTGAGAATGTGCCAATAGAGCATTCGGCACTATACGGTTATGTTGAAAATCCGGATGATGATCGACGTCCTTGTTCAATGGATTCTGATTGTGATGATAACGATATGTGTACTATAGAATTTTGCGAAATTACTGGATTTTGTGTATGGGACTGGGATTCTTCAATAAATTGCGACGATGACGATGTTTGTACCACTGATTTATGTGAAGAAAATCAATGTGTACATATAGATGATTGGTGCCAATGCCGTGCAGATGAAGACTGTTTTGGTAGCACTGGCAATCCATGTGCACGTGATTTTTGCATAGAACATGTCTGTGAATCTGTGATTGACGATGACACATTATGTGGAAATGTTTGCACTCCTAGTTGTACCATATACGAGGATTGTTGTAGTGATGGAAGTTGTGTACTTAGAGGTGCGAAGGAATGTCCTACGGATGGTGGGGATTGTTCTATTGATGCAGATTGCAATGATGACGACGAATGTACATTTGATTTTTGCATGTACGGTCAATGTGAAAATACAGAAAACCTTTTATGCGAAGAAGACGTTTGTATCCCCAGATGTGAATGGTGGGAGACTTGTTGCAGTGATGGAATTTGTAGACTTAGTGAATTGTGTTCCGTAATTGGTGGCGATGGCGACGGTGATGGTGATGGTGACGGTGATGGCGATGGCGATGGTGATGGCGATGGAGACGGTGATGGCGATGGTGATGGCGATGGCGATGGTGATGGTGATGCATGTAAAACAAACAACGATTGTCCGCAGTCTTGTGATGAGCGATGCAGGATGATTTTTGGGTCGTGCCAATTAATGTGTCATTTATCCGTTTGCAATAATAAAGTCTGTGAGTCGGAGGAAATGTTATATGGATGTAATTCTTCAGCATGTAGTGATGAAACAACATGTGGAGATGGTAATCACGAAACCGGCGAGGGATGCGATGATGGCGACACTACGAGCGGAGATGGTTGTAGTGCCAATTGCACTTCAGAAGAAGGATGGCGGTGTACGGATTCCTGTTCATCTCCTCAGTCATTCAATCCAAAAACAGAAAGAAATGCGAGTATTCTTACGGCGAGCGTCATTGATGGTTCTAATCTTTTGGGTCAGATCTCTTCAAATCAGTTGGAATGGGACAAAGTAGGTGATTATAAGGATTATTCAATGGAGCAGACGAGCTTAGTTGTACAAGATCAGTATCTGGTGACTGCAGGAGGCAAAGATGGATTTGGTGCAACTGATAATGCTTGGTATTCCTCTGATGGGGCGGAATGGGGGCATGGTGGCAAGATGTCAATAAAAGCCTCAGAAAATGCGCTTCTAATACATAATGATAAGGTCTTCTCTGTGGGGGGTTTAAATATTTATAAATCCCCGATACAAACTGTCATGTCTTCTGACACAGGAAGAAGTAATTGGAAAGTAGCATCCAGTTATTCATTACCGGAGTATATAAATCTTCCGGCAGTACTATCGTATGATGGGAAATTGTGGGTACTTGGAGGCATGAAAACAGGAGGAGGTTTATTTGGCACTTCTAGCAGTAGCACGCCACAGAGAAAAGTAATTTCGAATGATGGGAATGGCTGGGTACAGGTTGGTGGGAACGTAGCTCTTCCAGTTGATGTGTATATCGGATGGGCATTTGTACTTGATGGAAAGATGTGGATTATTGAGTATAGTCATACAGATGATCATAAAATTTACTGGTCGCGTGATGGAAAGAATTGGACTCGCGAAGGAAATTTATCTGTAGACTTGGGTAGTGCTATTAGAGCTATATTTGGGCCTATTTACCATCAAGGACGTGTTTGGTACATTCTCAAAAATGGTTCTGCTATCGCTTCGAGTGATGGTTCTCGGTGGGATGAAATTCCTGTGATTGCTTCTTCACTACCTTCTGATGCAGAGGTTATTGCCGCAGAAAGTTTTAAGGGGGAGCTTGTTATTATTGTACGTACGAGTCAACATGGTATGAGTACTCTTATAGGTCATAAAGCCAATCAGGTCTTCAGCTCGCTTGGTAAAATCACTGGTTCTACCTGCGGTGATGGATCATGTAACGGTGGTGAAGATTGTAATTCCTGTGAACAGGATTGTGGATCATGTGAGATTTGTGGAGATGGAATCGAAGAGGGATCGGAAGAATGCGAACAAGATGGTCATTGCGGTAGTAACCAAGTTTGTAATTCAGATTGTGTCTGTGAGGTGTTGCATTCTGTAGCAATGTGCACCAGCATCTGTACTACTGTTTGTGGTGATGATCATATTGCAGGGGCAGAGCAATGTGATCCACCCAATGGTCTAACTTGTGGTGCAAATTGTCAGTTCATTGGAGGCGATGGCGACGGAGATGGAGATGGAGATGGAGATGGTGATGGTGATGGCGACGGAGACGGAGACGGAGACGGGGATGGTGACGGAGATGGAGATGGAGATGGTGATGGTGATGGCGACGGAGACGGAGACGGAGACGGGGATGGTGACTTCCCGTACTGTGGCGATAGACACATCGATATAGGCGAAGATTGCGAACCTCCTGGAGTGAACAATTGTAGCCTTACCTGCCAACTCATTTCGCTGTTAGATGACGATGTTGCACTTAGATATTGCGGCGATGGAACGATACAAGGTCTCGAAAGATGTGAGCCACCCAATACACGTTATTGTGGTTCCAATTGTCAGTTGCGTATATTTGGTAGGGATGATTCGGCATTGGTCGATGATGATTTTGTCGCCTTCTGTGGTGATAGTTTTGTAGAAGATTTAGAACAGTGTGAGCCTCCGGGCGCTTTTTACTGTGATGATAGTTGTAATCTTATTGATGATTTTGTGGAAGATAGAATTATATTCTGTGGTAATGGAATTGTGGAAGAGGGCGAACAATGTGAGCTTCCAGGGACGCCATACTGTGATGATAATTGCAATCTTAGAGATCCTAGTAATGGCGATGGAGAATTCCCGATATTCTGTGGAAACGGTATTATCGAATATCCAGAAGATTGTGAATTGCCGGATACAGATACGTGTGATAACCACTGTCGCTTACGAAAAGATAATGGAGAAGAGCCAGAGCCCATTTGTGGTAATGGCTTCATAGAAGGCGATGAAGAGTGTGATGACCGTAACGTGATTAATTGGGATGGTTGCTCATATAGATGTCGTATCGAAGAGGAGCTTGTTGCAGGTACGTATTTCTGTGGCAATGGTGTAATAGAAAATAGAGAAGAGTGTGACGATGGAAGCAATGAAAATGGTGATGGATGTTCCGAAGAATGTTTTGCAGAAAGAGGAGTGTGTGGCGATGGTGTACTTCAGAGTAAATTTGGCGAACAGTGTGAGCCCAATCTTCACAATAAGTTCTTATCATATGGTTGTAGTAGCGCATGTCGTTTTGTCTCGTATCTCTGTGGTAATGCAGATATTGATGCCGGTGAACAGTGTGACGAAGGTCCTCTGAATAGCGATATGCCTGGAGGATTATGTAGAAAAGACTGTTCTCTTTCGCGTTGTGGAGACGGCATTTCGGATCCAGGTGAAATATGTGACGACGGCAATCTTCTATCGGGTGATGGATGTAGTCGTTCCTGTTCCATTGAAACTGAATCGATGATTGCAGCAGAACATTCAAGTGCAGAGTATTTATATCCAACTACTGCGACTTTGCTACCACTTCACTCCTCTCTTCCATATGCGAATATAATGCCGCTTACAACGTCACGATCTCCGGTAGGTGATACCGGTCCTGGGGCGATTGCAGCAGTGGCAATGGGTGCAGCGGCTGGGGTTGGGTGGATGAGAAAGAAAAAGAGATAAAAGAGTTAAAGGATGAAAAAGAGACAAAAGAGCTTATGCATCTCGTTTTCCTTTACCTCTTTTTTCTCCTTTACCTCCTTTTTCTCCTATAAACTAGCTCCATGCAGGAGCGCATCCAAAAAATTCTATCGGCCCAAGGTATTTGCTCTCGTCGCAAGGCTGAGGAGTATATCGAACAGGGTCTCGTTAAGGTCAACGGAAAAGTTGCTGAGCTGGGGCAAAAAGCTGATCCAGAGGTAGATAAAGTGGAAGTAGATGGAAAGGTGCTGGCAGATCGCAAGGAAATGCTTTATTACGTTATGAATAAGCCGAAGGGAGTTGAAACTACGAACGCGTTACGCGTAACGCGAAACGAACCAGCTATTGTCCGCGATCTTCTACCCAAAAACCTTCAAGGGAAAATTTACCCTGTCGGTCGTCTAGATAAAGATTCTTCAGGCCTCTTATTATTTACAAATGATGGAGTACTTGCTTATCGGCTCACACATCCCAAATTTGATCACGAGAAGGAATACGAAGTAATTACTGAGCGTCCTATTGCAGAGGGTGCACTGACGAAACTCAAGAATGGGATGACGATTTCTGGAGAAAAAACTAAGCCAGCAATAATCAAAAGACATAGTGATGACAAATTCACAATAGCCCTAACCGAGGGGAAAAATCGGCAAATCAGGCGTATGTGTCAGAAAGTAGGTAATCCTGTGAAAGAGCTCAGGCGTATTCGTATTACAACTCTCAAAGATGCAAATCTAAAATCTGGTCAGATTCGTGAATTATCGTCAAAAGAGATCAAAGACATTCTTGGATCAGTTGGTTTATAAACTATTGTTATTTTATTAATCAGAACACTGTATCAATGATAAGATTCTGCACCATATCCTTTAGATTTTTATGAGTATAGTATCCATTAGCATGGTTCGTAACGAGGCCGATATAATAGAGGTCTTCGTACGATACCATATTCAATTCTTGGATAGGATGTATATCATTGATCATGATAGTGATGATCATACAAAGATAATACTAGAAAAATTAAAAAAAGAGGGGCTACCAATTCATATATGTAATTTTTCTGGGTTTGCACAACAGCAATCGGAATTAATCACAGAGTGCATGAGAGAAATTGCTAAGAGGCCGGAGATTAAATGGATTATTCCGTTGGATGCGGACGAATTTATATTTAGTAAAAAAGGCAGCGTTTGCGATGCGATCGATGTATTAGGTGGCTCTCATGTATATCGTCTTCCTTGGTATAATTTTGTTCCAACTACAGATGATGATTTCAGCGAAATGAACGTTCTCAAGCGGATACAACACCGTTTATCAGATCCTCATTCTTATCTCACAAAATTAATTGTATCTTCTAAAATTGCATCGAGTGAAGATATTAGTATTTCTCAGGGGAATCATAATATAATTAAAAATTCTGATAAACATTATCCAGTGGATATTGGACATGATCTTGCGATTGCACATTTCCCAGTTCGTAGTATCAATCAATTAACTCGAAAAATTCTATTGTCGTGGCCTAGGAACATTGCACGCGGAGTCAATAATGATGCTTGGCACTGGCAGGAGCTCTTTGGGCGATTGAAAACTGGGGAATCATTGTCACAAGAAGAACTTTGTAGAATTGCCAAGCAATATTCCGTAGCAGAAGCGCGGGCAAGTACAGTTAATACTGTAGTAGATACACTTGAGGCACCATCTCTCCAATACACTTCCTTTATTGATTCTAAATATTTTGGTGTAAATCAAGCGGTTATATTGAGCAATACGCTTGATGCTATGGAGAAGATTGCACATGAATTGGCACAAGCAAAAGAATCTGCGCAAACAGATAAAAATAAAGGAGAATTACATTGCAACCAATGCGATCGGCTAAAAGCAGATATTGAACACATGCATAATTCGAAAAGTTGGCGTTTTACATCTTGGTTTCGTTTGGCAGAGGCATCAATTAGACGTACGAAAAAGCACACACTTTCCAGTGTTTTGAGTGACAGTGCAAAAGCTGCAAAGAAAGAAAAAAAAGAACCATCATCAGATGTAGTGGAATATATATGGTACAAACCGTTTTTTACTACATGTCCTAGAAAAGATAGGAGTGTGCGAGTAATCATTCCAACAAATGGACAAAATTGGTCAATGCTCGGGCGTTGTTTAGAATCTGTGCGTAACACCTCATATTGTGTACAGATCTCAACCACTATTGTTGTATGTCCAGAAGATGAATGTTCTCGTGCAGATGTTGAGCGACTTGCAAATGAATACAATGCGCAGGTAATTTATCTTACTGGTCCGTTTAATTTTTCTTATTCTATTAATCAGGGATTACAGCAGCGTGGAGACGAACAATTTGTATTGTTTTTGAATGATGATTGCATACTGCAGACTTCTGGAATGATCAGCAGAATGATAGATATGATGGCAGATAGGCGTGTGGCGTGTATCGGCCCATGGCTTAATCAGAAGAATGAAGATGGCGTTGTATTAGGCAGTCCACGAAGGGAGGGATTCACATATTTATGCTCTCCGATTCCCGCAACATGTGTTCTTTGGGATAGCGAATGGCTTGATCGCGTAGGTCCATTGGATGAAGCGTTTTCTAAATATGGACTAGAGGAAGCGGATTTATCTTTTCGTGCTTTACGGAGAGGTGCATTTTGGGGACGACTTGATGATGTTGAAGTCCTTCATGAGAACCATGCATCATTTGGACATGAGCAGGCACATTTCAAGTCACCATTACATCAGCATAATATGCTTGTATGGAGCCGAAAGTATCCTTACATTCATTCTTGGGGAGGTGGCAAAGAGTGGCTTCCACTCCCTGGAATACAAGTGGTGCTTTGGACAACCGATGATGTGAATCCGGTAGGGCTTATGGATAATCTTAGTTCTGCATTGGATGGTTTTCATTGGATTGTGACATGGAGTGATAATCTAGAAGTCGATGTTCCGATTGATTTATCGTCAGGAAAAGCAGATTGGTGGGGAACAAGAAAGTGTCCGAAAAACGCATCAACGTCAGTTGTAAAAAATGCAGGACTTGATGTAAATGAACATTTTTTCAATATGTATCCTGTAATTTGTTTTTTAAATGCTTCTAGCTCTCTTGATCCGGAACGTATTCGATGGCTTTTACCTAAAATGAAGGAGCAACAATGTGCGATTGCATGGGGTGATTATGCAGTAAAAAATGGTGAAGGTGAGTTAATTTACAAATCAAGTAGAAAATTAAAACTATCAGATATCCCTTTGGAAGCTACTCTTATACATCGTTCTCTTGTGAAATCTGGGCGATTATTTTCGGAAACAGCAAATAATAATGAAGATAAATTGCTCTGGAAAAGATTGTCCATGAATGGAAATAGGTCATTGGCTTTTCCGGGCAAGAATGTAGCTACCATTACAAATAACGCCATATCTTCAATTATTGAAGATAAGGAATCATTGTATTCTGAATTGGTTGGAATCCGATAGACATCATTTGTTTTGCACTATGTGGTACTTAGTTGTTGTGTGCTACCATCATTGTACTTGTGAAGATCATCCCTCACGGTGCGGCACGACCCCACTACGCCCTGTGGGGCTACGAGGGGCCTATTGCAAAATTTACTTCTTATTAAATTTTTATGAAAATTATTCCACATGGTGCAGCTCGGGAAGTAACAGGCACCTGTCACGAAATCCAGATTGAATCCGATAAAGGACTCAAGCGAATTTTACTCGATTGTGGTCTTTTTCAGGGTAAACGATCAGAGTCTGCTGTCAAAAATGCAGAGTTCCCGTTTAATCCAGCGCAGGATATTGATGCGGTTGTTCTATCGCATGCACACATGGATCATGCTGGGCGTATTCCGCTTCTTTATAAGAATGGATTTCGCAAAAAGGTACATTGCACTTATGCAACTAAAGATTTAGCTGAGGTTATGTTGATGGATAGCGGTTACATCCACGAGAAAGACGAAGAATACTTCTGCAAGCATTTGGCAAAATCTAAGATGGAATGTGAAGGCCCTCTGTACACACAGCAGGATGCGATTGATTGCAAAGAAGTATTTCAGGGTCAGAATTACGAGAGCTGGTTTGATGTTTGCGAAGGAATAAAAGCAAGGTTCATTGAGGCGGGGCATATAATTGGAGCAGCAATGGTCGTTTTGGAAATCACCGAAAATGGAAAAACTCATCACGTTGGTTTCACAGGAGATTTGGGGCGCAATATGCTCCCGATTATTCGAGATCCGGCTCCCATGCCACCGGTAGACATTTTGATTTGCGAAAGTACGTATGGCGACCGCTTACATGAAAATATTTCAACAGCCAAAGAGCATCTTAAGGAGATTGTGGTCAATACAGCCAAACGCGGAGGGAAAGTGCTGATTCCCGCTTTTTCGTTGGAGCGCACTCAGGAGATTATTTACGACCTTCACGTTTTGTGGGATAAAAAGGAAATTCCTGCTGTATCTATCTTTGTAGATTCTCCACTTGCTACCAAAGTTACTGATGTCTTCATGCAGCATCCGGAATGCTATGACAAAGAAATATATGAACAATTCTTAGCTAAGGCACACAATCCTTTCCAGTTCTCGCTAGTTAAGTACACAGCATCGGTGGAAGAGAGCAAGGCCCTTAATGGGATGCCGGGCCCTATCATCATCATGGCAGGCTCAGGCATGTGTGAAGCAGGTCGCATTCGACACCATCTCCGCAACGAAATTGAAGATGAGCGTAATACGATTCTTGCCGTTGGATATATGGCCAACAATACATTGGGGCGTCGTATTATTGATCCGGAAATTTCGGAAGTGCGCATCTTCGATCAGACGTATCAGAAGCGAGCAGAAGTAGTACATATCAATGCATACTCAGGTCATGCGGACATGGAAGATCTAGATAATTTTATTGTTGCTACGGAAGGGATAAATAAAATAATTCTTGTACATGGAGAAATGGAAAGTATACAGCCATTTTCTGAGCGTATTAAGCAAGCAAAGAATGGGGTGGAGATTGTGATACCGGAGCGGGAAGAAGAAATAGAGATACTATAATTTTTTGATATATCATTGATAGATGGATCAAACGATAATTCGGTGGATAACATCATGTTGAGAGGTAAAGAAGGTAAAGTAAGTAATGTAGGCAAGGAAGGTGCAGTGATTTCGTACCGGTTACAACTTGGTCGGTAAACGCATTTGTTTGTCTTTCGTCCATAGTCAACGGCGAAGGCTGAAGCGAGGAGCGAATTTGCGTTTGCCCTCCCAACAACGTATGCCAAAAGCCCACAAATTAATCTTTTGATTTTCATTTTTTCCACACATATTGGCGTTGATTCGACTTATGGCTATAAATCCCATTTTTCTGTGAATGTGATTGTTGATAGGCAAGTAGAAGTTTGCTATAGAATGATTTTGTGAAAAAAGCAGTCATCCTTGGAGGCGGCGGATTCATAGGTTCTCATCTTGCGGATGAGTTGATAAAACATGACTACGAAGTGACATTGTTCAATCGTCCACACTTTGATAGAAAAAATGTGAAACATCTTACTGGTCAGGTCGCTGAAATAGAGGGGGATTTTAATAATGAATCTGATGTTGAGCGAGCCATAAAAGGGCAACCGATTGTTTTTCACTTGGTAGGTACAACATCACTTCAATCATCTGCGGAGAATATAGTCAATGATCTTGATGTAAATGTCCTCAGTTCAGTGCGTCTGCTTGAGAAATCAATAGAATGTGGCGTTAAAAAGATAGTTTTTGTTTCCTCTGGTGGCACTGTTTACGGCCCTTCTGTACAGATTCCAATCAGAGAGAATCACCCGCTCAATCCGATTTGTGCTTACGGTCTCTCTAAGAGTGCAATTGAGCAACATCTTTGCTGCAATAATTATCTTCAAGGATTGGATTATGCCGTTCTACGTTTTGCAAATCCCTATGGCAAGCGACAGAATACAAGTCGGAAACAAGGTGCTATTTGTACGTTTCTTGAGAAGTTGTACCGTAATGAACCTGTTGAAATCTGGGGAGATGGCAGTGTAGTGCGAGATTATGTATATATTTCTGATGCTGTGAAAGCTTTACGATTGGCAGCGGAGTGTCGAACCAAGGAGAAGACATTCAATGTTGGTACAGGGACAGGATATTCTCTCAATGAAATCAAAGCGTTTATTGAGAAAGAAACAGGTGGGAGATTAAAGGTTATGTATAAAGCCCCAAGAAGTTTTGATGTTCCGGTAAATGTACTCGATGTTAGTCTTATCCGAGAGGTGCTAGGTTGGCAGTCCAGAACAACGCTTGTAGAAGGTATTCAAAAAACGTGGGAGTGGATAAATTCCAGAAGTCGTGATGAGTTAGCTTGCTCCAAGTGATTTAATCAACATTATTGTTGATCGTGATGACTCTGAGTATTCCATACAGATTGAATTTGATATCCCAAAAACAGATTAAGAAGATGATTCCACTTGTGAGTAGATTTCATATAAACCTTTAATACAAAACATAAACTTTTTCTATACATCTTTCCCTACCCCCACCCAAAAAACGGAACGATCATATAACACCGGCTATGCGGCTGTGCATGGCTACTTTTCAAATTTGGTCGCAGCCATGCTTCTCCCAAATTTGACGATGATACCACGCTATGCGCTTACATTTTATCATCATCAATCTTCGCATAGCCCGAAACGTTGTGTGCTATCTTCGCGTAAGCGTTTAAGGAACGATTCGTCGTCACTGGTGCATGTACTGCGATATCATCCTGATTTATGAGAGCTTGGGGAGTTTTGATGTCTTCATGTGCATCTTCTGAGTTTTGTGAAGTTACATAAGTTTCTGTTTTGAGGAATCAACACTGGCAATAAGTTCTATAAATCGTTGAACGGTAAGTTGGTGGCTAAATTCTTTTTCTATTCGAGTGCGTGCGTTTTGAGTGAGTTTAAGAGCTAGATCTGGATCTGTAATCAATGTACGTATTTTGTCTGCGAGCAAGCCTGCGTGTCCGGGCGGAATAAGAAGGCCATGTATACCATCTTCGATGAGTTCCGGTATTCCATATGTAGAGCTGGCGATTATCGGACGACGGCATGTCATTGCTTCTAGGACAACACGAGGGCATGTTTCGATGAAAGAAGGACAGACGCAGATATCCGATAGTGCCATGATTTCAAGAGCATCATCGGACTCAGGCAGAAACCTAACATATGCTCTAACACCGTTTGTATTCACGAGGTTCTGTGCTCGTTCGATGTACTGCTCGTGCTTGCCATTGCGTGTTCCTCCCATAATGAGGAATGTAATCGGTTGCTGAGTGGTTTCATGAATGATTCGGAGACTAGCCTGTATAAATTCGTATTGTCCTTTATTTGGGCAGATCGTGCCGACAAGCGTTACTATAGGAGTCGAGAGTGGAAGTCTGAGTTCTTGGCGTTTAGCCTGCGGATTGAAATTACGTAATTTTGCATCTACCTCCTCAATGTTGATGCCATTGGGAATTATATGTTCATTATTGTTCAGACAATCACTGTACATCTGAGCACATGCATTGGAGGGGAAAACGATAACAGGTGCGTTGCTAATGGCGGAGTTACTGAGGTCGGGGAGTTCTACTTTGTACTTAAAAAACTCCGATTCGCGAATGATCCAGATAGTTGGGATTTCAAACTTTTTACATTGATCTACCAAGGAGAAGCCGTGGATTGTGTTTATTATGACGATGTCTGCAGAGCGCTTTAGTTCTGAAAGAATCATCCGTTCCTTATTCTTGAAAAGCTCAGGAATGATCTTAAGATGGATCTTGTGTTTTGCATAATCTTTTGCAAGAGGACCTTCATACGGAGAAAAAACATGACAATCGTGTCCGGAATTCTGAAGACCCTTTGCAAGAAGGAAGAGAGAGCGCGGAGCTCCTTCAATGTTGAGATTATGAGTGCAGAGCGTAATACGCATGGATCTATATGTGGAGAATCGAAATGAGTGGTAACGATAGAGATGAAACTATGGGGGCATTATCAAGATAAGACATACGATTTTGTGGTGAAGGCAGGAGAGACATATGGATCGTTTTGAAGAATAGAGTTCCAACGCGACTGGAGGTGCTTGAGAAAAGGATAGTAATTTCCGGCGCCTCTAGATGCTGCTTCGTGATGGAGAAGGCGTGCATGCGGTGTCCACACGATTCGGTATCCGAACTCGCGTAGCTTCAAACAGTAATACACATCGCTGTAGTCAACAGGAAATTGCTGCTCATCAAATCCCCCCACTTTCTTATAAAAGCTCATACGGGTGAGCAAACACGCTGCTGTAACAGCATTGTAGTTACGCAGTGTCTGGTTTGTGTAAGCGTAGCCGTCCTCTTTTTCGCCAAGGGCATAATGCAGGTGAAATGGGGTACCATCGCGGATTGGATCAAAGCTAACGCCCGCATGTTGTATTGCACCGTTGGGATATAGAAGTTTTGCACCAACCGCTCCTATGGTGCTGTCTAGAGACATGGCCATCATAAGTTCAGTGAGCCATGATCCATCTAGTATTTCAGTGTCATTGTTGAGGAACACCATGTGTTCTGTCTGAACATTATTCATTGCCTTGTTGTGTATGAGTGAATAATTGAAATCAGGAGTCTCGATGCGCACTACATCTGCCGGATATTGATTTAGGTAAGAGCGTGTATGCTCATTACTTCCATTATCAATGATTAGGACTGTGAAGTTTCTATATTCGGTTCTCTTAAGACTTTCCAAACAAGGGCGTAAAACATCCATATTATCTTTCGTTGGGATTATTATTGTTACTGGGGGAGCGTGAAAGGAAGACTTGGGAATCAGATGTGCGACAGGTCGATTTCCATGTAGTTCCACTTCGAATGGGAGATGTCGTCTATTTATTGCTTTTTGTATTGGTTGGAGAATTGATTCAATATTCTGCAGGCGTTGATGAGAAGCATGGAACAAGATGTCAGGTAAATGAATTATAGTTTTTGCGTGTTCCGAAGCGCGGAGCAACAGGTCATATGTAAGTTCTTCTACATTAGACTTTGTTGGGATGCCGACTGTTTGTATTAGTGAAGATTCATAAAACACAGCTGGTCCAATGTAGTTGTGTGAAAGAAGGAGTTCTGGGCTCCAGTCGGGCTTGAATTGTGGTTTGGTTTGTTCGAGGCAATCATCAATCACGTCGTGGTCGGTATATATAATGTCCGCGGATTTAGAATCCTTCAGTGAGGCAATTTTTTCGAGAGCAGAAAGCTCAAGTATGTCACCAGGGACCATAAAGGAGATAAAAGCGTCTTCTTCTAAGATTTCCTTAGGTGGTTGTGTAATCACTGTTAGTTTATTAGGAAATTCTTTGTTGTAAGTTGAAATCAGGTGATTGATACTTTCGCATTCGTTGGATGAGAGATTCATAAGGATCACACACTTCCAGTTTGGATAGCTTTGTTGTGTTAATGAGTTGAGTGTGCGGCAGATGGATATGTCATCGAGTGAGTCAATACTAAGAAAAAACAGAAACTTTGTATTTAATATTTTCCTGTATGCGCACACTAGGCTTTCTTTATATTCCGAAAACAATTTGGGGTGACGATTGAGATATCGCAAGTACAAATGGTTGGGAATGTCATGCCCCTGCTTTAGCGGATCAGGAAGTGCACGCTTGTGCCTTTTGGGTTTTCGAAATATATGGGGGAGATTTATCATTATAGAAGTGACATGTAGATATCCTTAATGGAGTGAATGGTGTGGTCCCACGTGTGAGTGGATCTGATCCAGTCGGCATTGTGCTGACCAATGGTTCGAATCATATCAGGATGTTTACAGCACCGCTTAAGAGCTGATCGTAGTGCATCGACAGAAAACTCATTTACGATTGTTCCGTGTTCATCTGGGATTATGATTTCTGGAACCATTCCAACGGAGAATGAGACAGGATAGCGCCCACAAGACATCGCTTCGAGTATGGGACGTGGGGCTCCCTCTGCACAAGAAGTACACAATATAATGTCTATATCGTGGTAGAAATTGACCATTTCTCGCTCACCATATTGGCCTTCGGCTATCTTAAGCTCGCATAATTCTTCACAAACCTTTTGTACCCAACTGAAATTTTTTATCGGATCACCAGAGTTACCTGCCCATCCAACGCGAATGGAACCAGAACGTGGTGTAGCCTTACGGAATACATTTGTATCAACTCCCTCGCAAAAGAGTGCAACAGGAATTGGGAGATTATTAAGCCTATGGATAAGAAGCCGATTCGATGCAGTAAGTGCATGAGCATCCAATAGATATTTGTTGTAGAACTCTTCTGCTGATTCGTTTCTCTGTATTTCCCAACGATGACTATAGATACTTTTAACAACCTTTACGTGTGGTTGAAGAAATAGCAAATGATAGAGCTGTTCAGCTCCAAAGACGTGCAAGATGTCAGTATCTTTGAGGTCGAGTGGGAGTTTAAGAGATGCTATGGCTATTTCAAAAATGAAGTCTTGTGACAGATGAGATTTTATTGCGCGCGCAAGTGTGTGAAAAGCCCAATTGGGTTCGTCAATCAATAAAGTGATGCGCGGTTTGTGGTGGGCAGTTACACCCATGAGTTGGCAGATGTGTAGTGTTTACATACACAGTTCCAGTCTATAAGAGCTTCAGCTGGCTCATCACGTAGGTCTAAGTAGAAATTATGGTCATAGTTATACCAGTTTGGACCTGTACGAAACACAACTCCATGAATAGAGGTGCCACGCATCACGAGGCAGCCGAAGCCGTTTCCTCCAACAGCTGATACACCGGTTCTCATGGGAATATGGCGACAGCTGTTTTCTGTCCACTCCCATGCCACAGGAAATCCTTTTAGGCGATCACGGTATAATCCGCTAACACTTACAGTATTTGGTTTAAGATGTTTCAGTAGTTGCACATATGCGTCTTCTGGCGGGATGACATCGTCTTCTAGGAAGAAGGCATATCTAGTTTGAATTAGGCGAGCAAATCGGTTGTAAATATGGGCGGTAGCGTGGAGTACATCTTTATTAACTTCATGGCGCGGCATATCTGCAAGATTTTTTGGTCCAACTGCTTCTTGGATATAAGTATGGTCCGCGTAGTCACATGATCCAAGCCACGTGCAGATCTCTTTGCCGAATTCAGGATCTTGTGATGTATCAAGAATTATGAGGTGAGTAATTTTGTGCGGGTACGTTTGATGTTCTAAAAATGTACGCGTATGTGGCCATGCCCATTTTCTGCCGGACAGAGATAGGCAAAGCGTTGCTTGTGTCGACGATGATGTGTTCGAGAATGATTGGATGCCAAGTTTTTCTTGCTCTGTTGTATGTAGGAAGTGTAATCCATAGCAATGTTGCCCCTGCCATCCAAGTGATTGCATGCGTTGAAGAATTGAGGAAATATCGTCGTCCTTTGCAGGGTTTGTTTGCAAAAGAGCTTCACGCCGAAAGACCACTGCTCCAAGCAAAATAGATTCGTTAGCAATATCTTTTGATCGATCAACGAGTTCAGTTCTCTTGCCGTACAAACGAGTATCCCCATAGGCAAACCCAGCATCTTGATTTTCTTTTAGTTTATCAATAGCTGCAGTGAGGAATGTGGGATGCCAGTGTTCCTCTGGCGTAAGAAAGGCGATAAATTCTCCACTGGTTTGAGCCATTCCATTCTGTATAACAGAATGCTCTTGATCCTTCGTGGTGATAAACCTACAAAGTGCTCGGTCAGAATAGTTTTTGAGAATATCAAATATGGAGGCCAATGGCTGTTTTTGGAGAACTAGAACATCACTTGGGATGGGTTTCTGTAGATACAGACTATTTAAGGTGCGATGGATTTGTCCTGTTGCCTCCTCCTGTACATCAATTACAATTGCTGTGTGGGGTGTTACAACCTGTAGTGGGGTATGCGTCATCTTCTGTACTGGTGCATGTTCCGCTTTCTGTGAAGTGGGTGATTTAAGAGGGGCATTAGTGCGTGCTGGCCACCTTTTAAGAAGACGATGTCGGACAAAACGAGTTATACGAGGGTATGGCTGGCCGAAGTCTGTCCAGATATCATGCAGATTGCGTATGATTCTGTATACAATGTTACTCAGAAGTGCTTCGATTTTTCGTAAAGGATTTGTTAAACGCCAACTTCGAGATTGGAGTATACGATCAATTAGTTGGCTCTTCTCGATAAGTAGTCTCTCTGCCTCTTCCTTTAACTTCTTCTCTTCTTCACTCTTTCTTTCCGCCTCTTCCTTTAACTTCTTCTCTTCTTCACTCTTTCTTTCCGCCTCTTCCTTTAACTTCTTCTCTTCTTCACTCTTTCTTTCCGCCTCTTCCTTTAACTTCTTCTCTTCTTCACTCTTTCTTTCCGCCTCTTCCTTTAGATGCTTTTCCT
>JAHIYH010000036.1 GCA_018814875.1 Patescibacteria group bacterium | reverse complement strand
GGGTGGGGCGTGGGGTGTAGGGGGTGGGGGGTGGGGCGTAGGAATCCATTATTTCATTTATCAACATCTAATCTATGCAATCATTTACAGATCTCACAGCTTGGCAACAGAGCATGATGCTTTCAAAAGAAGTGTATAAGCTCACGAGACAATTCCCTAAAGAAGAGCTATATGGAATTACCTCTCAAATACGCAGAGCATCCGTAAGTATTCTCGCAAACATAGCCGAAGGATTCAGCCGAAGATCGGGAGCAGATAAAGCCAATAGGTACACTATTGCCAGAGGTGAGTGTTCGGAAGTACATGCTCTACTCCTTCTATGCAAAGAGCTAGAATATATAACATCTAAACAAACGACTACTGCCATTGATTTAGCCAATACAACAGGAAAACTACTGTCTGGATTGATACATGTACACATGAAAAGCAATTTCCAACGCCCTACACCCAACACCCAACGCCCTTTTCGATAGAAAAACCAATGACCACCACATATTCCTGAGCTATGATCGTAGCACCATGCACTTCGCTGACTCTCTCACAAAAGAATCCAAAACCAAAGCCCCCATCTGCATAGGGCTAGATCCAAATGTCTCCAAACTCCCAGAAGGAATCGCCAAAGACGCCTCGGGTGTTCTGGAATTTTGCAAAGGCATCATCGATACAGTCTCAGAAATAACGCCCTGCGTAAAACCACAAATGGCGTACTTTGAGCAACTTGGATGGGAGGGGATGAAGGTGTTTTGGGAAGTGTGTGAATATGCCAAATCCAAAGATCTTCTGGTAATTGCAGACGGTAAACGCAACGACATTGGATCAACGTGCGAAGCGTATGCCGAGGCTTACTTAGGCAAAGGAAAACCAATCGATGCACTCACAGTTTCTCCTTACCTTGGTTCAGACGGAATCAAACCTTTCATCGAACAATGTGTGAAGAATGACAAAGGTATCTTTGTACTGGTGAAGACCAGCAATCCAAGCTCGGGTGAATTGCAGGACCTTCCGGTAGGAGATGAAATGGTTCACGAAAATATGGCGCAACTTGTAGAAGGCTTGGCCGCAGAACACTTAGGACCCGAAACAAGCTTCTCCTGCGTAGGTGCAGTGGTCGGCGCTACATATCCAGAGGAACTGAAGTACTTGCGTACTTTGATGCCGCACTGCCCTATCTTAATTCCAGGATACGGAGCACAGGGCGGAGGAGCGCAAGACACCAAGCCGGGATTCCTTGCGGATGGAACAGGAGCAATAGTGAATTCTGCACGCGGAATCATCTTCGCATCATCAGGAAAGGATTGGAAAGAAGCTGCCGAGCAAGCTGCAATGGATATGGCGGAGGAAATCAAAGCCATTCTATCAAGTTAGTGCCATACTAATGGTAGTTCGGTACAATCTGCTTATAAGTTTATAGTTTCTGGTTTACTAGTTTTTGGTTACAAAGTTGTCATATAAACGAGCATCGAGACAACTAGAAACTAGTAACCAGCAAACTAAAAACTATTATCCGGTCCCATAGTTCAATGGATAGAACGACCCCCTCCTAAGGGGTAAATGTAGGTTCGATTCCTACTGGGATCACCATCTAAATAGTTCGTTTTATTAAGCTCCTCCTGAACCAACTTTGGCACTCTCAGGGTGATTTTCATGTCCTCTCCTTCCAGTTGGACTTCTTTGACGATTTGCTGTAACAGCTCTCGTTTCTTTTCGTATGTCAGACGTTTGAGATTGCTGTTGAACTGTTTCCTAAGTTCTTTGAGAGAAAGTACTTTGTCTTCTTTGTCTTCCTCTATGCGTAACTGTGAATCAACGGCTGTCAGTTCCGCCTCCAGTTCTTTACTGTCCTTTTCAATCAGTTCCAGTGTCTCCACAAGTTCCTCCATGGTTATATGCCCCATTCGATGCAGTTCCCTAACGTCACGTCTTGTCTGGCGCATCTGTTCCAACTTCGCAGTTACATCTTCACGTTCTTCCTGAAACGCTTGATACATGGAATCCTTTTTAAGTTCATTCTCGATTTCCTTTAGCACTTTGTCGGGCTTTGTTAGACAGCGTTCAACGATTTCCCACACAGGAGGCAGAAGTTTCTTTTCCGAAATTTCTCTTGCGGTACATTTGGTTGTAATAACCTTGGTTCGATTTTTCTTTATGCACCTGTAGCCTTTAGTGCCTTTGGCAGATGTGTAGCATGTATAAGCGGAACCACACTCGCCACAGCGGAGTTTGCCATTCAGAAGATACAGAGACTTGTTAGCATTATGACGACTGTTGCTGACAGCTAAACGTCTTTGTGCTTTCTGAAACAATGGTCTTGAGATTATGGGAGGGCAAATACCTTTCTCCCATTCATCTTCGGGTTTTGGAATACGTACTCCATCAATCTTTGTGTGTGTTCCAAAATAATAGTACCCGATGTAGTTTGTAGCTTTTAACATGCTACGAATGGTGTCCGGATTCCAATGACATGGCGGAGCTTTCTTGAGTGGTTTTTTTGTAATCTTGTTAGTTCGTTTTTTCTTGTCGAGGCGTGTTAGTACTTCTTTAGCTTTAAGCACTTCTGCTATTTTTTCTACCGACCAGTTTTTATTTGCGAACCAGTCAAACATCTTTCTGACCCACTTGGCTTCTTCTTCATCAATAATAAGTTGTTTGTTCTTTTTCTTACCCTGCGAGGTGTAGCCATATGGTGGTCTTGTGCCTACCCAAAAGCCTGCTTTAAGAGCAGTTATTTTCCCTTCGTAGGTTCGTTCTTTAATGTTGTTCCTCTCGAACTCAGCCATTGCTCCCATAATTTGGAAAAATAACATGCCGATTGAAGTTGAGTCATAGGGTTCTGTTACAGATTTAAAATTAACATTGTGCTTGCCAATTTCATCTACGATTTCTAAGAGGTTTTTAAGTCCACGACTTAAACGGTCTACTTTCCACACAATAATCAAATCCAGTTTCCCCTTTCGTACATCCAAAAGCATTCTGTCCAATTCCTTACGTCGCATGAGTGACCCTGACACCCCTTCGTCTCTGTAGGTGTCTACCAACTGCCAGCCATCTGCTTCGTGTGCAGTAACAGTATTTTTAATATGACGAAGTTGCGTCTCCAGCCCATACCCGTCTCTGGCTTGGTCGGATGTTGATACTCTCAAATATGCCCCTATTCTGACATTCTTAACCATACATGGAAATATATTGGACTTCTGGGAATAGACATATGGGTTATATTTCTTTCGTTAAAGTCCACCTCTTTTTTCATTTGGGATTTTTGAGTCAGCTAAAAATTATACTCATTAGAACTTTTACAGCTTTTATGAGTTCTACAGGTTTTAAAGAATTTTACACTTACAAGCCAATTCTGACCACATCTATATTTTAGACATAGGCAAAATCGAGCATACTTTTGATTAGAGCGGTTTGGGTAGAGTTAAGGTCTATGGGTAGCGAGGTGGTGTCTAAATTCGCGTAGAGGGGAACTATGCCAGTTTTTGTCTTTAGGGGAATCACCCACCCAAAATTCGCAAATCTAGTACTTGACAGTATTCCAATCAGGTATAGTATACGCTACCTAATTTCCCCATCTCCTTATGTCAGAAGCAATTGTCGAACTACTAGCCCTTCAGAAAAAAGCAGATGTTCCAGCAATCTCTGAACAGCAACTCAGTGTTCCGACACTTCCTGAACATCCTGATGTTGAAGAAGCTAGTCGTGCGTTGCAGGAAGCAGTCGAACAGGCAAGGGCAGTTGTGGAAACAGCCCAAAGAACATTGCAGGAGAAAATCGGGCAATCGCTTGCGCGTATTGTTCCTACCCAACTTCTGGAATTGGAAAAAGAGCACAGCTTCTCGGAATCATTTAATTCCGCACTCGAAGTTTATGAACGATTTGGTTTGTTTGAAGGCAATGCAAAGCAGGGTATGTTAATGAGTCCGAAAGAAGTGCGTGACGGTGCGCCAAGCATTGGGAATTTTATGGACGGACTGAAAGAGCAACCTGAATTATTGGAAAAGATAAAACAGGGATTCGTTAAGGTGCACCCTGTACCTGTCGGACTTTCCCCTGTCTTTATGAAAGAAGCTATGAGAAAAGCTATTGAATCATATTACGATAAAGAGCCTGACAGGAACAGGCTACGTTCCAGTGATGGAACGAAGCTTAACCTTGATACATCTGAACCTGTATGGATGTGGGATGCTTACGAAGGAGCAGACAAAAGTGGAGAGCTTGTCTATTTCCCTGAACGCTTTGACCCTAAAAATCATGGTGGTAAGACCAAGAAGCAAATTTTGGAAGCATCAAAGTTCCCAGGTTGGCAGGTGCTTCTGACAGAGAACCTGCGTGATATTCCACGTGAAGGAAATGGTCAAACAGTTGGAGGACGAGCGCAAATTGAAGCCAACTCCAAGGCTCACGAATACCTTACAATGATGCAAAATAACAATGAACAAGGTCTGACTCCTGAAGCATGGATGACATTGTTCCTGCGCCGAATCGCTGAAACAGAAGGAGAAGTACTTGATGATTACAATGTTGGCGCGGCGTGTTATTGTACAGGAGCCTATTTCCCTTCCTCTGGCGTTGTCCCGCGCGCGTATTGGGTTCGTTTTGGCGAGCGGGCGGACGTGGACAGGTTTGGCCCGGGTTGCCGGTTTTCCGTTGATGGTGCGCGTGCAGGGGTGAGGGTACTTTAGGCTTTGGTCTTTGTTCTTTCTTTCCCCCGTTCCTTTTCTTTGTTTTTCCTCCGCGACTGAGGAAAAATCGGTTTTTCTGCGGTGAATAGCCACCTGCTTTGGTGCAGGCTACCGCAAGAGGACGAAACTGACGTTATACCTGTACTGTGCAGAGCTTTAGGCTTCATGCACCAGATGTCCTTCGCCTCAAACACCCTCACCCCTCACTATTGAGTGCCGTCCATTCTCGTGCGGTTCAACCTGCACATCAAGAGAATGAAATATGCAATCCAATGCAATGCTGGCGACCGTGGTCGGTTGGCATACATAGACGGGCGGCATCAAAGTACGTGCCTGGCGATGTCCCGAACGCGTATTGGAATCGTAATGACGAGCAGGCGAACGTGGACAGGAATGACCCGAGTTACCGGAATTCCGATGATGGTGCGCGTGCAGGGTGAAAGGTCAGGGTGCATTTACCGATTTTAACCAGCCACCAAGCATTCTTCCAATTTCCTGCAAAGCAGATTGTGCTTGGAAAATCTGTGTCTCATTAGCGGTTTTTAGTTCCAGACCAAGTCTGAGCTTTAGAATAGCCGTTTCTTGATGGCTACTTGCGCGAATCAGATAACCAGCTTTGAGTTGCTTCGGAGCGTTCTTTGCCATTATAAGTTCTCCCAAGCAATCCAATACGCTTTGTTCGGTACTCTGACCAAGTGAATACCGCCAACGTTTCTCCATCTGGTTAGTTATGTTTATAACATGCTTGTATAAATCGTAGGTGCGGTTGATGATAGGAAGTGTGTCCATAAATACAGATATGTTAGCTTTGTGGCGTTGCTTCTTACGATTCCAGACCGGAAAGAAACGAACACCAGAAATGGAAGATTTTTGTTACTGCTTGGAGGCAAATCTGTTTGCCTTGTCGGAAGAGCTGACAAAAGGAACATACCGTCACGGGTCGTATGATGTTTTTACAATTAGTGATGCTAAAAAAAGGTCTATTGCAGTCGCTTCGGTCAAAGACCGTCTTGTTCACCGGCTTTTGTATGATTACCTTGAAAAAATTTACGAGCCTCTTTTTCTGTTTGATGCGTGGTCTTGCAGGAAAGAAAAGGGGTTGCAGAAGGCGATTGAAAGAGCACAACACTTTCTTTATAAGTTTCGTGACGGATGGTTTTGGCGTGCAGATATACAAAAGTTTTTCGACAATGTTCATCACGACGTTCTTTATGCTCTTCTGAAGAGGCGCATTTGTGATGGGCACACCCTGTCTTTGATGTCGAAGATAATAGGGAGCTATGACATCGGAGTAGTCACCGGACAGACAAGGTCGAGCAGACGAGGAATTCCAATTGGCAATGTTACAAGTCAAATTTTTGCAAATGTTTACCTTCATGAGTTCGATAGATTTGTAAAACACACTCTGAAAATTCGAGGTTACCTTCGTTACGGTGATGACTTTGTTTTCTTCGCCCACAGCAAAAAAGAGATTGAGGATGCAAGCAAGGTTGCAACTGAATTTCTCTCTGAGCAACTGCATATGCCTATGCATTCCCGAAATAATATTATTCTTCCATGCAAACGTGGTCTTCGTTATCTCGGTTACCAAATCTTTCCTAATGGAAAAAGATTGCCTCGTCGCACATGGAACAAGATGCTTAGGCAACTCGAACTGAAAAATGTGGCAAGCTACGGAGGTCTGGTATGTTCCGAGGGTAACACAAAGAATATTCGTTTGTTTGAGTGGGAGACACTTGCCTTTGTTGATGGGGAATGAGGTCATTTTTATTGTCCGACTAGCTTCACTTGCACATTGAATCAAATTTTTTGTCATTAATGCATAACAGATAAACAAAGTCGCAGAATGCAGCAATTGCAATAATTGGAATAAAAAACAAAGGTATAATTAACCAAAAGAAAAACAGCCCGCCAAGCATTCCACCAAGATAGATGACTCCCTCATTTGTTCTTCCCATGTAAAACTTATGTATGCCAATTCCTCCAAGGAATAATGCCAAAAGAGCTGCAATAATTCGATTCTTTTGTTGTGAGCTACTTTTGTTACTTGTATAACCACACTTAGGACACGCCAATGCTTCAATATGAATTTTTGCGGCACAACCAGAACAGTATTTCTCGTGAGCACCTAAAGAGGATATATTTTCTTTATTGGAGTTATTTTGTGTCTTCTTTTTTTCGGGAGCCTTATTCATGGAAGTAAAAGGGGTAATAAATAGAAAAATGATAATAGAGAAAAAGAAATTATTGATAGGTACAAGTCCCTGAACATCCATTAGAAACATCTACTTCACACCAGAAACTCTTTTCGCCGTAAGAGTTGCCAATAAACTTGCCATCTAATCTAATAGTGTATTCAAGACGACCATTTCCGTATTTTGTTGAATTAATATTGTAATTTGTAAACCAAAGAGACACCTCTTCTCTAACTTCCTCACCAAGAAGTTTTATGGCACAATCTGATGCTGGCTTAATAACATCCTGACCACCTTCTTCTACTTGCATTTCTATTTCAACTTGTACTTTTTCTTCTTGTGATTCTTGTTTTTCTATTATTGGCTGTGTATTTATTGGTGGGTCTTTGGGAGACATTGCCTGCATAGCCAATACATAAAATGTTGCACATACAGCAAAAGAACCCCATAGCCACAATAAATTATTTTTCATAATTGAAGGCATTAGTAAGAAAGAGTAGTGACAATTTGCTGGGATATTTTAATAGCGCGTTGTGGTAGCTCTAGCATCTCTATTGCCAATGCCTCTGCATCTTCGACTGCACCTGCTTTACCATCAATAACCTTAGGCATCACATCGTCATACTCGTCAGGTAACTTTTCAAAATCACCAATGAGAGAAATCCACTTGTAATGTAAACTTTGAATATTAGAAGGTATTTTTACACCTTTTATTAACCTTTCAGATTCTTGTATAGACTCTCTGGCTCGTTCCAATGAGCCATTGTAAACAAACACAGAAGCTAGCATTGTCTCACCATCCTCTAAATAATAGGCAGATAGAAATGAACGCATAGCTTCATTTGCTATGCTCATAAACTCAAGGGATTCCTCTAGCTTGCCATAGCTTTTTGTATGAGCCGAGGCATATGCTTTTTGTATTTTTTCCTCTTTTTCTTTCTGTGCTTGCTCTTTCTTTCGTTTGTAGGCTACTTCTTTTCTCTCTTTCTCTACAGCTTCTTTCTCTAAGGCAATCCTCTCTGCATCATAAAGAGCGTTTCCAATATTTATGCTGACCGTTGTGGTGTCGTACCCATCAGCCTGTGCGTGAAACTTAAATGTTTCGTTCCTGTGGTAATACTCTGTGTTAAAAGGAAGCGTTACTGACCCACTTCCGTTCTCATCAAGAACAGTGAGCTGTTTCCATGATTTGTCTTTTATTTCTGCGTAGGGCATTCCGCTGAATAGTAATGTTAGTTCTTCTTGGTTATGGGACTGCGGTTCATCAACAATACGAAATGCTGTAGCTGTGCGCTTATAAGAAATTGCTCTTGTAGCTGACTGTGATATTAACTTTCTGAAGCCATTAGATGTTGCTGTTGCCATAATCTCTACTTCGCCATCGTTACTGGTGTAGTGCGATTCTATAAACTTCTGAAACACACCCTCGTCGTTGGTTTCAATGTTTTTACCGTCAATACTCACATCAAACGAACAATCACAATCTGCTTCAACGTACCCTGAAAGCATGAATCCAGTTCCAGTGAATTCATATGAAGACTGTTCTGTGTTAATTGTTGGCTTCGGGATTTCAGTTCTTAATTGACTGTAGCCAAAAATCAAAACTATTAGGAACAGACCGACGAATATACTTTTCCAAGGAGAATCCATGCTGATAATTGGAAATATGCAAAAGCCGTCCGTGCATCCCAAAGGGACAACCAGACAGATGCACTCCACCTAACCATACTCGCGTACGGGTCAGTGGTTCTGCTGGTTGCCCCAGCCGAGTCACTGCCCGTGGTATTAGTCGAGTAATCAAACATAGTTAGATGGAGTGCATTCCTATAATATATGCATTTCTTGATTTATTTAAGTGTTTCTGTCGCCTTCTGAATAATTGCCACATTCGCCCTGACACGACTATTAAAATCAGCCCTCATCCCTGTTTCTGAACAAAAACATCTTGGCACTCCCGCTTCCGCGAATCGGGCTTCAAGCGAAGTGTCGAACTTGTCATATATAACTCCGTCTTCAACTGGCATTCCTTCTAACGAATCTTTACTGACCACTGGTAAATATTCTCCTGCTGATTTTAACAACTCCTGAAAATACTTTTTGTATTTTCTGTTAAATCCGAATCCGTAAGCATGTCTCGACATCCAGTCTTCGTGAAGGCTTATTACAGCATCTATTTTCTGACCGTAAGAATGAAGCAGGCACAGAGCTTGTTCTGGTTGAAAATACCAATGACGACTTCTATTTAAATCTTTTCCCTCCCAATTTTTCCTAGTCCCAATGCGCATTGCAGTTGGATTCAAACAGGGGAATATAATCAGTTTCACAGGATAATCAACTTCGTACTCTCTAAGAAATTCCACTACTGCGGTTACGGGAGCTGGCTCGTCTCCATGGACTCCCGAAATTACAAGCAGAGTCTTTGAGAATTCAGGAGGCTCTATTTGTACTTGTATATAAGGATACTGTTTATTCTTCCCGACTCTGCCGACCTCTGAATATTTAAAATTCCTCTGCTGACAGACTTCTTTGATGTTTCGGATGAGTTTCGTGTGATTGTTATAATGCATTATAGGTTTGCAAAGAATAATTAACAAAGTAACTCGACCCTTTCCTGTAGGTTGTCTAATCTGTGCCTTGTATAAATAGCAGTCACGTTTAGGTTGTTTTGATGCCCGAGAATTTGTGCCAGTCCAACAAGGTCGCTCGGATTAGCCTGTAAATAGGTATAAGCGAACGTATGCCTTAGTGCATGGGCATGGGTCTTAATTCCAGCCTTTTCTGCGTAACGTTTCACAAGTTGTTGAATACCCGCGATAGAAAGCACGCCTCGTTGACCGAAGAATAATCTGCCAGTCGGCTTAGTAGTCTCTATATACTCGGTCAGTAATGTCCTTAGTTTGGCATTTAGGGGCACTTGCCTAGTCTTTCTGGCTTTTGAGTGTCTTACATCTATATAGCCCTTACGTTCGCTTATATGAACATCTTGAACCATTAGATTAGCTACCTCTGAAACTCTTAAGCCTGCTCCAATCATTAACTGGACTATTAGCATGTCTCGCAAGCTTCCCCTTAGTTCAATCTCTTTGAGTAACCTTCGGACTTCTGGTTGTGTTAATCCTTTGGGAGCTAAGGTCTGTTGCGCTAAGTGCTTCACAGATTCCGCAGGATTTTTTTCTATTAGACCCTCGGACTTTGCTGTTTTGAGGAATTGTTTTAGAGTCGCCAACTTGCGATTCACGCTAGCTACAGCCAACCCCTTATTCTGACAAAAACTTCTAAAGTCTATGATGTCCATTGAGGAACATCTTTTTAAACTGAATGGTTCGCCGTTCACTTTCTCAAACCATTTGAAATAACTCTTGAGGTCATGCGCTATTGCGCTTCGGGTATTGTCTGAATAGTCCCTACTGAACAGAGCCTGTAATGCCAGTTCAGAGTCGGTACAAATATTATATTGTGAGTTTTGAAGGGTATAATCCGATTGAATCAATGCTGTTTCATGCCGATTATTGTGATGAAGCGATTGCATAATATTAATTAAAATGTCAGTTAGAACTCTTCAACTGGAAGATTTGGAAACATCTCTGACACGACCTTTTTGCATACCTGAAAATCTTTTCCTTGGAACTTGGGATTTTTGTGCCAGACCAGAAGTGCTTTTCTGAATGCCTCTTGGACTTTCTTCTTGGCGTACTTCTCTCTGTCGTTAGTTGATTGACTAGGGGGTATACGCATTTTTGCGAAGGGGGTGTCCGCATTTTTGCTTAGACCACCTTGTAATAAAGGTGTCGGTTGCTTGGTCTGTGTATTTTTATTTTGGAAAATAGGATGTGGATTAGACATTATAAGAATGGGTAAATAAATAAGAATAATGAGCCTGTGATGTGGATTCAGTCATAGAGGTAAAGGGGGTTAGGAGTTATAATGCGTTATAAGTCTGAAAGTCTTCTACACTTGAGCCAGATTCTTCTATACTCCGCTGAAAGCTTTTTGAAGTGCTGTCTACCAAGCTCGGCGGAGTGGGCTTTTCTATAAGATGCTTCCTGTTTGTCCTGAATCCTTAATAAGTCCGACTCATATTCAAGCCTGTCAATTTCTGCCTTGCATTTTCTCATCTGGTCTAACAGTTGGTTTTCTTTTTCGGTGCGCTTAGGAGTGTCTGACATTTACCTATGACGAATAGACGCTAAGCCCTTGATTTCGGGAACGCGCCTTAAATAAACTTTTGTAACTTTTATAAGTTTAATGATTTTTTGAATACTGATAAAGGAAATTTTGGCTCACTTACGCACTATTCATCATCTCCCAAAAAAGAATCTATATAGTCGATTACCTTTTGTCTGCCTTCTTCATTCTGGATTAATTCTTCTCTATTGCGTTCAAAGATTTCCATTTGTGTTTCGCCTTGATTATATTTGCCACAATTTTTCTTACTGGCATTCCAGCCGTTGTTTTCTATAATTTTCTGAAGCATATTTGCCATGATGCGTTTCGTGTACTGAAATTCATACGGCGAAAGGTCGCCTGCCTTTTCTCTCTTGCGTAAGTGTAGTGCGAGGTCTTCATAGAGCTTTTGTTGTTGTGCCAGTGCGGCTTCACGACGACCAAAATCGTAAGCCTTAGCTTCGGCCGCTGACATTGGATGCCCTTGAAAGTGTTCTGAAATAATCCGCTTCACGCTTCTTTCTGTAGCCAACTCTCCCCAATCAGAATCTTGGGCAAGCCTGTTCACGTTCTTTAGAATCGTAGTTGCTGTGTAGCCTGCAACAAACATTCCTACTATAAATTCGTTACGTTGTTTGTTCTTAGATAATTGAATTCCAGGAGTTCTTCCTCTGGACAATTGGAGAGCAGTTTCTGACATGAAAATATTAAGAGTAAGCCAAGTACAGACCCCAGTATACTTTTGATTTATGACAAAAGAATGAACTTGGTCTTGCTAACTTCCTCATAAAATTTTTAGAAGTTTGAAAACTTGTAAAAGTACAATTTAGTTTCTGACCAAGGCAAATCATAAATGACAGTGATGAATAAGTTTCAAAATCATAAGAGACCAAGTTGAAATAAAAGAATCAAAACTCATATAAGTTTTTATTTCTGTGTTGGTACTTCTATACTGATGTTAGGCAGTATTTCGCTTATTTAAGCCAATAATATGCAATACCACTCCGAGGCTGACTAAAGGTTAGCGTAGAGCGGAGTGAAGTCTTTGTTATGCAACCAGTAAGGCAAAACGAACTCCTCTATTCCATTTAACAGGACTTTCATTAGCTTCATAGAACCTAGTGCCGTCGCCCTTCTGTCCATGCTTGTAGCCTTTCCAATGAGTGCCTTGGTAATCTCTAATTTAAAGTAATTGTTGCCGACTAGCTTATAGCTTCTGGCTAAGTACATGCCATTGTTGTACTTGTAGATTCCTCTCTGCATCTCGGTCTTCTTGTCAGTGCTTTGATTGCTTAACTGAGAAATAAGATGCAACACCTTCGCACTCTGAGTCATTGCTAAAAGTTCTTTTGTACTGACCCTGCTCTCATTTATTTTCTCAAGGTTTTTATTGAATCCTCTAAGTGCTTTAAGTTCCAGCAATACTGCT
Source organism: Patescibacteria group bacterium (assembly GCA_018814875.1). GTDB lineage: Bacteria > Patescibacteriota > Gracilibacteria > Peribacterales > Peribacteraceae > UBA2144. Next base: position 61,959 of record JAHIYH010000036.1, on the reverse strand, counting down.
AACTCCTCTTTGGTCAGAGAATTTTCTTCTGGGTCATCTGATGTACCAACTGTCTTGTCTATGAATACTCCCTGAAGAATCTTGTTACGAATGACAGGTGAATATTTACGCAATGTATTTTCATTCAAGTAACGGACATTCTTTGCATGTTGCTGACCAAACCTGTTGCTATTGGTAAGCAATTCGGGAGCAGAATGCCTGTGTGTCAGCGAAGCCTCTCTCATGTTGTTTGATTGTTAATAGAAACAACATTTTCTTCTGCGTTAATGACTGTCTTAATTGCATTCACAAACGCATCCATCGATTCCTCATCGTTGTCGCAGAATTCAATTGTCAGCCGAAGTTTTGGTGAATACTCTTTGCGCCCCATTGCAAAGGGTATTGAAACCCGAAACACTCACTCTTTCGATGGGGCTTAACCGTTTCGGTATTCTCCACATGTGATTTTGGCTTTGATTAGCGAATATTCTCTTTTCCAAACATTTTTTTAAAATCTTTTAAGTCGATTCTGACATCAGCAAAAGTGTATGTACCCTTTTTATTAAATGCAATGAAAGCCCTTTTTACAAAATCATCTTCTTCTGACTTACGCTCTGTTGAAGATAATTTCAGTAGACGTGGGTACTCTTTTGCCAGAGCATATTTTTCATCAAGATTTTTAATGGGTTTGATTTTGTTGTACTCCACATCTGGCTTGCGCTTAGCAAGTAGATTTATTCCTTCTTCTACCGCTTTCCCTACTTGCTTTAATAATTCACGCTTGGAGTCGGCACTGAGTCTCTGGGCAACTTCAACTGAAATGGTAAGATTGCCCTCTTCATTTTTTCGGGGCGGATGTACAGTGAAGGGTTCTGGTACGAATTGATAGCCGTAGAATATGCAACTAAGCACCCATGTTGCATCGTAAGGTAAGTCGTAAAAATCGATGATGTTTTTTTGAACATACGCCTGAACTTCTTTGTAATAATACTGCTCGTCTGATGGCGTGTCAGTCAGTTTTCGTAGTGCATCTTTTGTTCGTGTTGTACAAGTTTTTCCACCTTCAAAACGAAGTAGATATTCATCTTTTTGCAGTCTCATCATCTCTCGTGCAATTTGTACGCAATTGCTGGATTTAAGAATTTTGTAGTAGCGCAGGAGCTCGGCATTAACAGTCATTTGCATCATATTAATAGCATGTCTGATTAGCAGTAATTGGGCAAGATAGGTGTTATGAGATTCGGAATGCAAAACCCTTCACTGGAACGAATGATTTCAACTTTTGTGACCATTAAAGGATTTCGTTTTAGCAGTGATAACTTAGAATGGTAGGTCTTCAGCTTTTACATCACTACCATAAGCAACTTTTACGATGTCATTTTCAATAGGTGAATTAGATGTCACATCTAGTGTGACACTGTCACCCTCTTCGGATTCATGTGCTGCCATAATCTGACTCTCTTCGTTGTTTTGTACAATAAATATTGCACGCTCATATAACTCATCGAAAGTGATAATTTCAGGATTAGTAATATTTTTCCTAAATAATTCAAATGAAGAAAACTTCTCCTTGTTCACACCATTGTCTGACATAAATTCTTCCAAGCAGCCGACAATCAGAATGGAACGTGGCTGATAGGCAAATACTGTTTCTCCTGTGGGTGTTCCATCCTCAGTTGTTGTTGGCAACATTGAGCCAATATTCTCTAGGGTGCTCTGAGCAGTTTTATGGGACTGTATAATTCCTCCATTCAGCTCATCTGATACCTGCCAACACTCTGTGCGATAAGCCTTTGAAATCTGTTTTAGTAGTGTGGTTTTGTGTGTTTTTATTTCTGCTAAACACAAAGAATTAATAATCCCTCGTGTTTTAAGAACTCCATCAGCTCTTTTGCCTGCATGTGTAACATCTGAACCTCGCACCACTTGCTCAAGCTTCTTCCCTTCTAAGGGTGTATTGAAGATGTAGCTAAGTCCGTAACCAAAAATCCAGTGATTCTGTTCAAAGAAGTACTGCCACACATCTTCGTCCCTAGCCTGTTTCCATTCCACCTTCTTTCTATTAAAGAAATCATCATCATTCAGTAGTTTACTAAAAATCTCCAACTGTTCCTTCCTGTATGCAATTGTAACGACATCTGCCTTGGTAATATTTTGTTGTGCCATTTCTATAAGCAAATCAACATCTGGATTCTCTGAAAGAAACTCCCTTACACGTTTTAGTTCTGAATCCTCTACACGTTTCTTTCCATCAGGGAAATCGACATACTGAATAGAATCAATGAAATCCTTCAGCTTTTTTATTTCACCTCCAATGAATGAAAAATTTTCCCTGATAGGCTTGTCAGGTTGCCCCTCGCGCTTACTGTAACGCTGTATTGTTAATACTGAGATGCCACGTGTGTCCTCGTTTACCGTTGCCTTAATCTCTTGTCGACCTCCTGACGTAATCCTTAAGACTAATTCACCTTTCTGAATCGCTTCTGCCCAACTTTCATCACTATCAATTACTTTGCTGACAATTCTCAGTCTTTTTGGTTCTTCACCTGGAATTCTTGGAGTTGTTGTAATGCGCTTGCTGACATACGTTCGTGTTGATTTTTTATGCTCAAAGTAATCAACAGCATCAGGTGGCACACCTATGCCTCCTGGAAAGTCTTGTTTTGGATTTGCATCTGCCATAGAGGTGTATTCTATGATAATCTATATATTTACACCACAAAAGGGTCTACTAGTTGTTTTTGCTCTTTGGTAAGACAAAAACCAACGTCCAATAAATAGAAACGCTCTGGTCACAGCCTAACCATTAGTCTAGAGGCTTTCTTTAAGGAAATTGGTCGTACTGGAGTGTAAAAATACTTAAGAGAATCAACTGGTTTGCCCCTCGTAGTCCAAAACATCAGAATATACTCAAACGAACCATTTAGCTGACCATTCGACTCGTCCCGCTTCGCAGGACTCGCTCATGGCAAGCCACTAAGAATCAGCATTAATAATCCAATATAGAATTTTATCTGGATTGCTGTCACCCATTTTTCGGGTGCTATCTAACGCACCACCATTTGCCTCAATAATTTTCTTGGAACCAATATTAGTTTCATCACATGTAACTAGAATTTTCTTGAGCCCAATCTCCTTAGCCTTCTCGAGTGCTAACTTCAAAATCACAGTCCCATAACCCTTTTTCCTTTCCGAAGGACGAATCCAGTAGCCAATGTGACCACCAACATTGCGCAAGTATTCTGTAAGCTCATGACGAATTGTAACTTCTCCAATGAATTGATTATTATCGATCAACCAAAACGTTGAAGCTGGCACCCAATCTTTTCTAAGATTCAGACCTTGTGAATGATCCTTCCTAATTTGTATATAATCTTTTAGAGCCTTGGGTGAACCAAGATCCTTATAATTTTGCCCGATCATTCCAAATCCTCCAGCACCTGACACGTCCTTCTCTTTCAAAGAACTCATAAGACTCTCTTCGTAACACAAATCTGGTTCAACTAGCTTCATAACGAGAATATCTTAGAATATATACGATGTTCGCCATACTTCTTTATTACAAAAATTGAGAATGAATAATGAATAATTTAGGCAACCAGGGAAAAGAGGAGCATTTTTCATTATTCATTTTTCATTACTTCTTTGCCTTCAAAATCACAACCTCCCGCCCTTCGGCAGGCAAAGATGACTTCCCCTTAACCTTGTATTCATTCTCTGGCTCCTTGCCTTTGGCTCCACATTTATCAAGCAACTCCTCGAATGTTTCTTCATCTTTCGTAAGAAGTGGAATTAGTGTGCGCGGGTCAATTAGGTCGATCAGCTTCTGCGCAATTTTCACATCATCAGCTGGCATGAATAGAATGTCTATATCACCAAGCAGTTCCAGTTCATAGTCTGTCCATTCTTTTAGCGGAGAAGAGAGAAACGCGACACGGATTTCGTTGATTTCGATAGCATAGGAAACTTTTTCACTTTCATCGTGCCAAATACCACGCACCGCGACTCCATCGTAGTCATACTCACCAGGCCAAGAAATAACTCCTTCCGTTGGCTCTTTTTCGGGATTAGACAAAAGAGAAATAACATCTTTGCCTTCTGGCTTATCTGGAAATACAACGAGTGCCTTACCTCCATTGACGCAATGGATAGTTTTTCCGCCGAGTGAGGTAAATGTGAGCATTGCGGTGATGATAGTGAATATTTGGCTTAGACACAACTCCTTGCTAGCTTTTAGCTTCTAGCTTCTAGATGAGTTGTTATTTGTAAAATCTAAGACCTATGAAATCATTCTGAGCTCTCTAAATACCTGTTCTACTTATTCTAGAAGCTAGCAGCTAAAAGCTATAAGCTACTCAGATTCAATTTTTTCTATCCTCGCTCCGAGGTTTCTTAACTTAGTATCCAGATGATCATACCCACGCTCAATGTAACGTACATCTGTCACCGTGGTCTCGCCTTCTGCACAAAGCCCTGCAATTACCATCGCTACTCCTGCACGAATATCGTTACTGGCAACTGTATGGCCTCTCAATTTTGTAGGTCCTATAACAAGAGCCTGATGCGAGTTGAGGATTTCGATGTGGGCTCCCATTTTTTCCAATTCATAGAGGTAAGCCATGCGCCCTTCGAATAGCATCTCGAAAATTCGGCTAACACCGTTGGCTTGCGTCATCGCAACTCCAAGAGGCGGAAGTAAGTCTGTAGGAAATCCTGGAAAAATGTTCGTTTGAATATGAGTTGGACGCAAAGAGGTGAGTTCTCCATCTATAAAGAGGACTTTTTCTCCCTCCTCGTACTTCCAAACTACTCCCATACGTGTAAGCGCATTCAAGAAGGAAATCATGTGATCATAATCCACATCATGAAGTCGAACTTTACCTCCGGTTACCATTGCTGCCACCGCAAGCGCTCCAATTTCTAGATAATCAGAAGGAACTCTGTGAATTGGACACTTTAAATCTGGTCGACCACAAACTTTTATAGTGTGTGTTCCAATACCTTCTACCTGTGCACCCATTGCCTGCATCATTTTGCACACTTCCTGTACGTGTGGCTCGGCTGCAGCCAGATCAATTTGAGTTTCACCTGGTAAAAGTGCTGCTGCCATAACTGCATTCTCTGTCGCAGTGACCGAAAACTCCGGAAGCACCACACGCCCCGCTCTTAACTTGCCCTGAAAGTGCAACACCTCATCATGACTCATATCTTCTGCCCCAAGCTGACGCAAAGCTGCTCTGTGCGCTTCTATCGGACGCTTGCCAAGTACACATCCCCCAGGGTACGCCATCTCGACCACGCCAAAGCGTGCAAGAAGTGGACCCAAGAGAACAATTGAACCACGTAGCTTCCCAACATATTCAGCAGGAATTGGTTTGCTTTGAACATTATTTGTACGGATACGAACTGTACCATCCTGAAAAGAAGTTTCCGCCCCCAAGAATTCCAAGATCTCCAGCAACGCTTTTACATCTCTTAGAAATGGAACATTATTAAGCACCGTCTCTCCACTGCAAAGCAGGCTGCTCGCAATCAGCGGGAGTGCTGCGTTCTTGGAGCCACTAACGGTAACGTCACCGCGCAGTGCTACTCCGCCTTCGATTCGATATCTAATATCCACTTGTGCTGAGAATATGAAGCATGAGGAGGGCATTGTAGCTGATTTTGTTGAATGCTAAAGGAATTGGGGCAAAAAACCCAAATCACAAAACCCAAATCACAGGCCCTACGCCTCAAATGGTGCCGTTTTGGGTTTCTTGACGGCCGTAGCCCAGCCTGCCCCCTCGTAACCAAGAGGTGAAGTGGGGAGGCGAAGGCTGTTGGGTTTTGGCCTACCTGCCAGTCAGACATAGATTTCGTACATGGGATTTGGGATTTGGGTTTTGGGTTTTGGGATTTATGCCTCTCTTGCACGTACCACCATCTCAAAAAACAAAATCGCTATGCCAACAGTAATGCAGCTATCTGCCACATTAAAAACTGGGAATGATCCCACCTGAATCATATCTGTTACAAATCCATCAATGAGTCGATCGATAATGTTCGCTATCCCCCCACCAAGAATAAGCCCAAATCCAACTTGAGAAAGTTTTGTATCTGCTTCTTTCCGTGCGTAGCACGCTACAAAAAAGAGTGCGGCCAAAATAAGAATAAATTGAAATGCCCCTGGAATGCGCACGCCAAATGCGATGCCTTCGTTAAGTGAATATTCCAAACCGACAAAAGATCCAACAATTACAAAACGCTCGACTAAGAATATATCCGCGAGGAACGATGTTCCAACACCAGCTAAAATACCCAGCCCCACCGTGATCCACATAGTTTTCATAAAAGTATAGTAGCAAAAAAGATTGTTTTTCGTTTCTTGACCAAAATATATTGATGTATCCTTGTAATATATGGATGAAACGCCGACACCAACCGAAGGGGCTAGAAAAGATCCTGAAATGCCATTAGAAATCCAACGCCTGATCGAAGCTTTTAAATTAGTCAAAAAAGATCCTTCTGCTGATAATCTAAGTATATTCGAAATTGCCGTGGATTCTGTCATTGATGCGACAAAACGTCGCAGAAGAATATTGAGTCTTGTCCAAGATGCCCTAACCCAATTGAGACTCGATATGAAATATCTTATGTTTGACTTAGAGGCTACCAGACGAGAAAGGGACGAAGCACGGCAGGAGCTCAAAGATCAACAATCAGATGATTGAGCTTGCCCCACGCCAAATAAAGTGTACAATGAGGTCGAAGTATGAATGATTAGTTGACACTGTTCTTATATGGAAGAACGGTGGTTTTTCTCAACCCTTACTACTTAATTCTACATTTTGAATTTTAAATTTCCACTTTCCACTTTCCCTTTTCCTGACATGAGAGCCTCATTTATCGCCGCCATCAACCAGATTTGTTCGGAGAAAAACGTGAACCCTGCACAGGTTCTGGACGCTGTGAAGCAAGCAATTGCCACGGCTTATCGCAAAGACTACGGGAATAAAGAGCAGGAAATTCGCGTGGAATTGGAAGAGGGACGTGATATGCCTACGATTCTGCTCGTAAAAGAAGTGGTAGATGATGTGGAGAACGATAACTTCGAGATCAGTATTGCTGATGCCAAGAAGATCAAGTCCGATGCGGATTCGGGTGATGAGATTACGATCGATGTTACTCCGATGGAATACGGACGCATTGCAGCACAATCTGCTAAGCAAGTGATCTTACAAAAACTTCAGGAAGCAGAAAAGCAGAGCTTGTATGACATGTTCAAAGATCGTGAGGCAGAACTTTTGACTGCAACTGTCACAAAAGTTGAACCCAACTGGGTAACATTGGAAATCGAAGGTATGACTGTGTCGCTTCCATGGAGAGAACAAATCCCTGGAGAGCACTACTACACCGGCAAGCGTCTTCGTGTGTACCTAGACAAAGTAGAGTTGACCGGCAAGGGACCTCAACTTAGGATCTCTCGCACACACTCAAATCTCGTCAAGAAGCTTCTGGAACTGGAAATTCCTGAAGTACGTAACGAGGATGTAGAAATTAAAGGCATCGCACGTGACGCAGGATTCCGCAGCAAGGTGGCAGTTAGTAGTTCTGACCCACGTATTGATCCTATCGGAGCTTGTGTTGGCCAGAAGGGAGTACGTATTCAAGCTGTAATGGAAGAGATCAATGGTGAGCGCGTAGATATGATCGAATGGTCCGAAGATCCAATCAAATTGATTTCGACTGCACTGCAACCAGCATCGATCTCCGCAGTTATTATTGTAAATGACTTGGAGTCTGTGGATGAGGAAGGTCGCAAAGTGAAAAAACGCGCTGCCGTCTTCGTAGAAGAAGCACAGCGCCCAATGGCAATTGGGAAGAAAGGTCAGAACATTCGCTTGGCTACAGAACTCACAGGATACGAACTGGACATGTACAACTATGAGGAACTCCCTGCCTTTAAAGCAAAACTTGCGGAGCTGCGCGGCCAGACCGAAGAGGAGATCGAAACAGGAGAGGAAATGATTGCCGAAGAAACTCAGGAAGAAGCACCTAAAGCTGATGGTGGTGGTGCTACGAAGAAGGTGCTTAAGGAAAAAGAGGATATAAAAGAGAAAAAGGAGAAAAAAGAAACCAAAGAAGCCAAGGAAATCAAAGAAGCCAAGGAGGAAGAAAATCCATCCGCTCAGTAGAACCCGCCTGTCCTGAGTCGAATCGAAGGGTCTTCGGGTGCGTAGCCAGAGGTAAAAGAGGATGCTCCAAAAGAAAAAGCTCCAGCTCCTACCGAACCCGAACCCGAACCCCAGCCCGAACCCGAAACTGCAAAAGAAGAAAAAGAAAAGGAAAAGGAAGCTGAATAATCTTCTCAAAAGCTATAAGCTATAGAAGTGAAACTCCCTCCGCTCTCCTTCGTAGTCCTAGACACAGAAACCACGGGATTTGTCCCGAAGGCAAACCGCGTGATCGAATTTGCCGGCGTACGCATAGAAAACGGCAAGATCGTTTCGGAATATGAGCAGTTGTTTTCCATCCCCACAGAGATCCCTCAAACTATTCAAGTTCTTACACGAATCAAACAAGATGCCTTAGCAAATAAACCTACATTTGAAGATGTACAAGAAACAATCGAGAACTTTATCGGACCTGATACTCTCATCATCGGACAGAACGTGGGCTTTGATATACGCATGCTCAAAGGAGAGGGGATCGATCTGAGCAATCATCCATGGATCGACACATCGATGATCGCCTCACTTGTATACCCAGAACTTGCAAGTTTTTCTTTGGGCTATGTGAGTACTGTACTCAAACTGAAACATGAACCGGTTCACCGAGCGATGGGCGATGTGAATGCAACACTGGAACTCTTGAGTAAGTGCTGGAACAGAATGCTGGAGTTGCCTGAGGAACTTCAAGATATCTCTAAACTCATCATGAGTAAGAGTGCGCCCGGATATCAGATGCTCTTCGAAGCCCTTGGGGAAGCCAAGAAAAAGAACCAACCCAAGTGGATGAAAATATCTTCACCAAAAGTTTCTGCCAAAGTACACGTGTCTCCTCTTGCGGAATCCATTTTTAAAAAACCAGCAGAAGGATCTGTCACATTAGTAGAAGAACCACTCGCCCCCACAACTCTTCAACAACTCTTGGATGCTGCAGCAAATGACGAAAGTACTGTGCATTGGATTGTAGTTAAGAATCTGGAAGCAACGTTGCGGCGATTAACTGTTCCACAAGGCGTACGTGTACTTTATCCACCAAATCTTCTGATAGATATAGAAGCGGCTACACTTTTTGCAACACAAGAAATTTTTACATCAGATGAAGCAACTCTCGCACTTAAACTTGCGTGGTTCGAGCCAGAGAATCTACGCGAAATTCGCGCGCACGGAGAAGAGTATTCCGTTTGGAACGGAAAACTTGCCTGCACAAACGCATCTGAAAACTACACAAATCAATTTAAAAATCTTCCTACAGTCATTCTCCTTGATCACAAACAATTTCTTGGATTCCTTGCCAATCCCAACCACAGTGCACAATGTGCACTTGACGAACGTTCGCACATTATAATCGATGATGCTTCTATGCTGGAGGATACTGCAACCAAAGCCTATGGCTGGTTTAGTTCCATTGATTACATTCGTGCTGGATCGGAGGGTAACGATTCACTAATGAGCTTTACGGATACGTTACAGATATGGATAGAGAAAACTCGCCAGGAGAAAGACATCTATGAACTACATAAAGAAGATCTATCCAAACCCGAGGCCAAAGGACTTCAGGAACGTCTATCTACCGTACTGGAAAGCGGCGACTTGTCTGCTCCACTATTGGAACAATTACTAGACCTTCAAAAAATATTGGACAGTGAGAAATGTGGAGGACGCATTGTCTGGATCGAAGAACGCCAAGATGGCACGCAATACATGCATTCAGTGCCCGAGAGAATCAGCGAAATTCTCAAAGAGAATCTGTACAGCAAATTTGCAACCACCCTGCTCATTCCACATAAATCCGAATCTACACTAACAGAAATTCTCCCCAAATCTCAGGAAACTACCGTATTGGAATCGAGTGAAACTGAGCTCGATCACATCCCTATTACATTCGAAGAGAAGTCTATCGAATCATTCCTGAGAAAACCGCTTGGAGACAAGACTGTTATTCTACTTCCAAGCCGCCGACTGATAGAAGAGAGCTTTGTTAAATACACCGAAGAATTGGAACAGAAAGGTATCACCCTGATCTGCCAAAGCCTCAGTGGAGGATTGGAACGTATGCAGGCGGAATTCGCTGCAGCTCCTGCTCCATGTGTATGGATACTAACTCCATGGACATACGAAGGCGTGAGCCTGAATCCGGAAATGGTCGATCATTTGGTCTTGCAGAGTCTTCCATTTGATCACCCACATAATATGACATTCGCGAAACGATCTAATCACTACAAAAACGGATTTATTGATTACGGACTTCCCCGCTTGGAGCATCGGCTCTTCCGATTGTTACGCACCTACTGTCGCCATCGCACTTCGGACGGTGGAGTAACTGTGCTCGACAAACGTCTCACGGAAAAGAGATATGGTGAACGTGTAAAAAGCTATCTAGAAAACTTCGCCCAGAAGAAAAATGAGATGCCAGCTCCAAAAAAGAGAAATACAAAACCAAAGAAGACTACCAAGGTGATTTCGGAGGATCAGCTGACGTTGTTTTAAGTTTTGAATGTTGTCTGAATCACAGATTACGCTGATTAAGCGGATTACACGGATGCTCATTAATGAAGACATTACCAATTTTATGTAATCCGTGAAATCCGTCTAATCCATTTCATCCGCGATTCAGACTTTTTCCATATACAACTATTTGCGCAACTAGTTGATTACTTTTTACACTGCTTGCTGTCATTAATTAGCTCCCTCCTCCGCTAAGAACTACAGAAATAGTTCTCCACAATATCCAAAGATCCATCCGCAGCGACCACTCTTCCACATACTTCAAATCCAATCGTACTTCTTCGTCAAATTTAAGTGCTGACCTCCCAGAAACCTGAGCAAGCCCCGTCATCCCCGGCTTAACGGCAAATACACGACGCTGAAACGACGTGTACTTACTTACCTCTTCAGGCAAATGTGGACGTGGTCCGACCAAAGACATATCACCCCAAAGAACATTAAATAGCTGCGGAAATTCATCAAGATCGAAGCGACGTAAAACCTTCCCGACCGCGGTAACACGAGGATCATTCTGCATTTTGAAGAGCGGACCATCCTGTCTGACGTTTTGAGTAGCCAGATCTTTCTTTTTCTTATCAGCATCTTTGATCATTGAACGGAATTTTAGGACATGTATATCATTCCTCCCGTGTTCCCCGATACGACGCGATGTGTAGAGCAAAGGCATTCCTGAATCGATGAGGATAGCAATTGATATAGCAATCAAAACAGGGGACAGTAGAACTATCAAAATAATACTTCCAATCAGATCAAAAATGCGCTTGAAGACTCTTCCCCAACCATCCAGAGGTGTTGGTTGGAACTGAAGCATCGGTATAAGCCCTAAATGACCGACCAAAAGTTGATGTGGAACGTCTGCAAATACTGGCGGGAGGAATGCATAACCGATGTGATGGCTTCTGCAAAAATCAATGAGTGCAACAGTCTCTTTACTTGTTGGATCAGGATCAGTTTGTAGTACCAAATCAGGATGGCATTTGTTTTCGAGCATTTTAAGCGAATGCAAATCTGTCATGTGCCCCAAATACTCATAGTGCATGTCTCGTGCCAGCGTATCCCGCGCATTTCGTGCAATAGGATGTCTCCCCATAGAAGCAACCAAACGAACGCCTACTCCCATCCTCAAAAATGCACGCTGCAAAATTACTACTGCAGTCCTGCCCATTGCCACAAAGAAAATAATGAAGAATGTAGAATGGACAAGAAGCACGCGCGAATAGAAAAGCTGCTTCATCACAAGAAAGTACCACGCCATGATTACCACAACCCAAAGTAACCCTGCCACGATAATCTTCCCCATCTCATTCCAACTACTTGCAGTAGTATAAAGCGCATAGAGCCCAAGAGCTGCTGCTGCCAACAGGAAGACGAATATCCCCGGAAGTACAAATGTAGTTAAGTATGCATCAAGGGGAGGAAGTGTGGGCGACGGATCTAGTAATTGTATGCGCGGAATCAGGTCAATATTTGCCTCTCGTAGTCTGTAACTCAAGAGAAGTGCCGCAAGGACGCCAAACGCATCCATAGGGAGGCGCAGGACGCCGAAGAAGATTTCTGAGCGTTTCACTTGTTAACTATCTATCATCAACCTTCAACAATCAACTGCCAGATGCCGAATAAAAGTGTGGTTTTACTGAATGATAAATATACGATCCATAGGACATAACGCGACGTTGCGGTGTAGCGGTATCGTCAGGTATGTTTTTGCCGAAGCGGATCTGCCAGCCGTAGCGAAGCGGCTGGAGCCACCTCGGGGATTCGAACCCCGGACCTGCTCATTACAAGTGAGCTGCTCTGACCAACTGAGCTAAGGTGGCATCTGCTAGCTTCTAGCTTATAGCTTTTAGCTTTTAGCTAAAAGTCAATAAGCTGCAATTTTTAAGCAAGATAAGGGTTAGTGCCTTGATTCAAGACCGCTTCTGCGAGATAATAATAGTCCTGCTCTTTAAGTGATCGCCCGCCGTAGTCCGCCTGAGGCGGACGAAGGTGGGAGGAAAGTCCGGGCATCAACCTTCGCGCTTGCGAAGGGTGATCTTAGATCATAGCTCCGCGCTACGGTCGACAGGTCACCGGAACGCCTAGTGGATAACATCCATCTGCCTATCATATATTCGGTAAAGATAGGTAAGGACCAGTGCCACAGAGACGAGCCCCTTTGGTGGGGTGTGAAACGCCTCGGAGTACCGAGGGCCCCGCTACCAATTAGCGATGCTGGTAAACTCTAGGTGATGTAAGGAGGATTTGGGTGGTCAGAATCTGTGATGGTTCCGTCATACTGACTACTCCTCCGCTTGAGACTTCGGGTAACCGTTGTCCTAGATAGATGATCGCTCTTGCCCTGAGCTTTGCGAAGGGCTCGACAAGACCCGGCTTACAGAAGAGCAGGACCAAGAGACCAGAATTAGATTCTGGTTTTTTGGTAATAAAAAGACAACACCTAGCTACTCCATGAGGGCGGCCTACTTAACTTCCTATTTGTACTTATAACCACCAGATCTGGTAATTGCGATTTTTTCAAATGATCTTCGTCTATCTTCACAACATTAAAGTCACAAATCTTGCACATATATTGCCCCGAAAGACCAATCGGAAGCACAGCAGTAAATTTCTTCTCAGGAAATCGTTTTCTGGCAGTTTCTATCGCAGGAGCGATATCACCATCTGCTGTAACTATGTAAGCATGATCATATTTATTTTGATATGCATAATCGACAATCTTTGTTGCCATATTTACATCAGTCCGCTTTTCTTCGTTAGTTTTATATACAATCTCATCCGGAATTATAGAAAAATCAGTGACCACAGGTGCCATATCAATAATCGGCATTACATTCTTATTAAATTTTTTGGTTACAGGTGAGAACTTGCCCATAACAGTTTGAACACCCCTCGCCGTAAGCGCCTCCACATATTGCTTGTGTCTCATTTTCTTTCCTCTGTCCCACGTACAATAGGCAGTGAAATATAATACCTCTTCTATGCTTTCATCATTTGAAATGATGTTCTCAGCTAACAGCTTCAAATCAAGCCATTTGTATTTATGATAATCGTCGCAATTATCCAGTGCGTGGTACATATTGAAACCGTCTATAAAAAACACACTTTTCATATATTGATAGTATCAAAAAAACCCGAGTGATGACTCGGGTTCTAAAAAAGACGTGAATCTTTTTTCATGATATACGGATATAATATCATGAATTAGTCAAGTTTGTAAACAGAAAACCTTGTTTAATGCCTAAAATGTAGATTCCTCATATTACCGATTCCCTCTTCTCCCCCTCGTCACTATTCCCCATAGGAAGCGACAACACAAACTTCGTTCCCTTTCCTTCTTCACTCTCAAAACTGAGTTTTCCTCCCATATTTTCGGCAACCATCTTGGAAATATAGAGTCCCAATCCACTTCCATCGGTATCCACTATTTGTACATTACGAGCACGGAAGAGACGCTCAAAGATGCGAGGTTGCTCATCTTTAGGAATACCAATTCCTGAATCCTCGACCACAATATCAACCGTGTCTTTATTCTTCTTAAGCGAAATAGAAACTTCCCCACCCTCTTTGGTATATTTCACCGCATTGGAAAAGAGATTCTGAAGTACCACATGAAGAAGAATGGGGTCTGTCATGATTTCTAAAGGCTCCTGAGGAATGTTAATTTTGCACGGGATCTTGGAATCCTTAGCCAAGGACCGTAACTCTGACGCAATGTCATTCAAATAGATTGCGACCTCTAGCTTCTCAATCTTAGGGCTGATAGATCCGCCTTCCAGCTTGGCGGCATGTAGCAATGTCTCGATCAGATTAGTCATACGTTTAGAAGCACGTTCCATCTCCTTGATAGATTCATTTTGTACCATCGTGAAGTCTTTGGCGCCATCATCGGTTGCGAAGAGTTCCAAGTACCACTGGAATGTGGATAGGGGAGTACGTAGTTGGTGCGATGCCAGTGAGATGAATTCAGACTTGATGTAATCCACTCTGCGTTCTTCAGTTACATCTTGCATAACAATAACTGCCCCCAGAATCTTGTCATCTTCCAATAAAGGAGTAATCACATAATTAACCGGAACGAGCGTGTCATCTTTGCAAACAATATTCATATGCTCGTTGGTGTTCGCATGTTGAATCTTCTTGGTAGTTAGTGCCAGCGTAACTGGATGATATTCCCCCTCAAAGAGCTTCTTACGCTCTCCAAACACAACACTATCTTGAACATTCGTTCCTTTTAGCTCTCCGATAGTACGTCCAAGAAGTAAAGATGCAGACTTATTTGCATCTACAATCACACCCTCAGGATTCGTCATGATGACACCGTGCTGAATGTTCTCCAGAACCGCGCGATCCTTTGCATATTGATCTCTTAATTCTTCGGTACGCTTGGTAACTTCCTCTTCCAGATGATCATAGATTTGCTTCAAGCGCGCTGCCATATCTGCCACCACCTGCTCCAGAACTTCTACTTCATCTCCACTATGAACCGACTTATCAAAACTCCAATGCCCTGGGCCAAGATTGGTCATTCTCTTACTTAAACCAACAATCGGCTGTGTTAATCTTTTAGCTAACATAAAGGCTATAAGCCCTGCACCTACGATGAGAGCTATTCCTGAAATACCCAAGAATATTGCAAGCCTAAGTGTTCCATACAACGCTTCGTTTCTTGCCATTTTTACAACTAGCCCCCAACCCAAACTAGGAAGAGAGCGATACGCCGCATATACATCATGCCCCGCATAGTCTTCTGCTCTACGCAAATCTTCTTCACCAGAAACTGCCTGCGCAAGCGGAGACCCATACTGATATTGTTCTTCTAGATTACCAAGAACTAGGACGCGCCCCTCAGGCTGATAGCGGTGATGAAGAAGAACAAGTTCTCCATCTTGTTCTGCACCAAGCAAAACTTCTCCTGTTTCTCCGATAGATGCAACAGAGATAAGAGTGTCTAGTAACGGGTGTGAGTCGTATCGCACACCCAAGATCCCCAAACTCTCACCGCCCAGAGATTTGATCGGAGAAAAGATTTCATGTTCCTGCCATCCGAATTCGTTCACTATGGTATTAAGTGTTGTGCCCTGTGATAAAGAGGGAAGCGTGTTCAATGGAAGCTTAGTTTCCGCAATCTTCTCTCCATCAAGCGTGAACACTGCCATCCCCAAAACAGGGATATGTTCTAAACGCATATGTGCAAGTAGATCATCCATAATCTCATCGTCTCTTTTCCCTGCAATCACTTCTCGCAACTCTTCCCGTGTTGCCAGCAATGCAACTCTCACACGATCATTCTGCAATGCCTGTTCGACCAAATCCTCTTTCGCTGCGACAATAGAAGAGAGTTGCGCAAGAACACGTTGTTCCAAAAAGCCGCGCGCAATAATGAAAGAGATGATAGAGAGAGTTAGAACAATGAATGTTGCGAAGAGCACATACTGACGAACGGCACGAGCGAGGATTGACGTGCGTGGCGTAAGTGCCGTTTTTGCCTTTCTTAGAGCCATAAGATGTGGTTTGTCTTTTGTCTAATTATACCAGTAATTTACATATTTGTCTATTCTCTCTATAAGGGTCTAGGGGCTAGGCAGCTAGGGATTAGCTTAAACATACAATGAATCTAAGAGAATCCTAGCCCCTAGCCCCTCCTACACCAGCCTTTGCAAAGCTACGACACGATAATGAGGGGAGCCTTTATTAAAAGAGGGCAATGATTTTCACTTCAATAACGAAGCTCCCCTTCCTCCTGCCTGCCGCGCCGTAGCCTTGGCGAAGGCTGGTGGAGGAAGGGGTCGGGGGATGGAGGCACAAGAAAAAACCCCAGCTTCCGCCAGGGTATTTTCTATAAATTTACACTTATCGAGTAACAGTAATTACTGCACTCTGCTCTGCGCCTGGTGCCGCAGTTGTTACACGACCATTCGCATCCTGAATGATGGTGTATCCAACAGTACCAGTTACTTCATCTTGTGGATCTTCTGGAACATCGACGACATACGTACCAACAAGGGCAGAAAGATCTACACCTTCTACTCCAACAGGTGTATCTGTTGGGGCATTGGTACAAGCCGTACCCGTAACAGTGGACTCACAAATAAGTTTGGCAGTCCCTGTTGGGATATTACCTGGGAGCGTGCCATTGGTGTCAATGGCATACTGATACACCGCATTTAGGACGGTATTAACGTCGCTGCGGCGCTGTGCATTACGTGCGTCACCAAGCTGCTTGGTTGGATTGATAGCCACAATGACGATAGACGCCAAGATAGCAATGATACCAATGACCAACAGAAGCTCGATGAGCGTAAAGGCTCTGCGTTTCATAAGAAGAAAGGGGAAAGAAAGTAGACAAAAGCCGCATTAATGCGCGGTCTTTCCGAGAAGTATAACAAAAAAAAAGTTCAATAAAAATCTTCGAATTGACCTTATTGTTTATCCTTTCATAAATGCTTATTGCCTGCTTGCGCTTCTTGATGGTGGCAAGGAAATCGAGGAATCCAAAGAAACCAAGGAATCCAAGGAAACCAAAGAAACCAAGGAAACCAAAGGGCTGCTGTTAAACATCTATCAAGATTTATCCGCCTTCGCATAAAACCTCCAGCGTAAACTGGAGGATGAATGCGTTCTTTGTTGGTGGCGATACTGCTACGGCGGATTTCGCGTGCGACGCCGAAGGCGAGTGGAAAGACGCCGCCTGCGTAAGCTAGCGGAGCTTCATGTCGATAAAAACATCACCATTCTTAGGTTTCCTTGGATTCCTTGGTTTCCTTTATATAAAGGAACATCACCCACACGGCAACGACCCTACTGCATCTCCACACGTCTCCCCATCACACACACCCCAACTCAAAACATCATCTGTACAACTTGGCGTACTGCATCCGCATCCATTCCCTGTTCGTTGATGATCTGGAAAAAGAAGCACAATCGATTCAAACGATCGACTGTATGTACCAGCAGTAGGAAGTGGGATTACCTTGATGATATCAAATGAGATTGTTGTGCTCTGTGCATCTGCTGATACAGATGTGTTTTGGAACTGCAGGTTAGAAATGGAAAGACCTTCTGAACTTAAGATTCTGATTGTGTTACCTTCCGCTACTTTGATAGATCCTGTTTCCAATGCAATGATTGTAGGATCTTGCCCCTCATCTGCTAATTGTAATACCAATGCAGAACCGGAAGCTCCAGCTAAAGGATAAGTGATTTGCTCTGCACGACGTATACGTCGCGTTAGCATTTGCAATAATTGCATTCCCTCTTGTTCAACTGTAGCAATCGTCTGTTGTCGCACGCGCTGTTCACTGGAGGAAGACAAAACACCAATCAGAACTCCTGAGCACAGCGCAAAAAAGGCCAGAAACATAATGAGTTCCACGAGACTTGTACCTAGCCGACGTGAATGGAGTTTGAAAATCATCAGTATTCACAAGAGGTAAAGAGTTCAACTTCCTGCCATGCAAAGATGCTTATTGATGGAAGGATGCGTTCAATAATAATTTCAAAACGGCGCGTTGACCCACCACTCATCCCTTCTGTGCAAAGTGTACGATTTTCGTTACCCGAACCTCCTGTACGAAGTATGTTGCAAGCCCCATCAGACGCTGTTAGTTCTTCGCCACCCATATAGTTCCCATCTTCAAAGAGTTCAATAAGCCCATGCTCTGCACAAGTCATCGCAAGTTCAAACGATCTTCCTGATTGCTCAACAATTTGCGCATTTCTAAGTGTAAGCCATCCCAAAAGGAGCATGGTTCCAGTTACAGCAATAGCAATTGCCCCAACAAAGAGAACACTGAGGAGGAAGGTATAACCGCTTCGAACCTTGTTCATGAAGTTCTTTTTATCAGAAAGGACATAGGACATAGGACTTAGGACATAGGATAACCCGAAGTCCGAAGTCCTAAGTCCTAACCCCGCCTGCCCACCGAAGCCTTGCTTGCCGGCCATAGCTTTAGCGACGGCTGGGCGAAGGAGGGAAGTCCTAACCCCGCCTGCCCACCGAAGCCTTGGCGAAGGAGGGAACCCCGAAGTCCTTCCCCGCCGATTTCTAAATAATTGCATTATCATGATGGCTTATAAATAATCAAAGCTGTATTAGTTGTAAAAAAGACACGATCGATCTGAGGGTCGTAATAAACACCTCGTCCATTTCCTGTTTCCGTATCTCCAATGGCAACACGTGGTAGTTGTCCTGCTTGAAAGAGAGTCATGTCCATCACTTGGAACTCTCCACCCTCATATTCCGACGCAACAAAGGCATATGATCCTGTTGGATCGCGATCTAGAGCATTCACTTTAGCCCCCATCGTGTGATACCACGGACCGGGAGGGGGAGTAGGAATAGGACTCTCTTCAATTTCGAATAGTACTAGCTCCTGAGTGACGTCGCCTACATCACGACCAAGAAGAACAAACGATCCAAATGTCGTTACAGCAGTTCCATCCAAAACATCGGTTAAATTATATCCTGCACCTGGAGCAACTTGTAAATCGTTTGGGTCAAAAACATCCATCACCGTCAATTCAGATACATCTTCACTACTCGCAATGTAAGCATATCCATCATGCAAACTTAATCCTAAGAAGTTCCCATCACCCCCAATAGAATCTAGAAGTTGAATGTCTGAAAGGTCATATACATCGAGTGCATAGAGTTCATCCTCTACTCCATCAAAAACAGCTCCTACAAAGAGAGTATCACCAAAGATCGCAAGCGACTGACCACGCGCAGATCCCGGAAGATTGAAGGTGCCTAGTAGATTTGCAGCGGAGAATGTATCTGGTGATGTGATGTCATATGCCATTAGCTCGCTCCCTGGCATAGATGTGAGAATGTAAAGAACATTTCCACTTACAACCAATTGATAGCCAGCAGCTCCAAGCGCAAAGCCATCTGCTATGCGCGTTGGGAAGGAAAGATTCGACATATCGAATACATAAAGTCCTGCTCCACCAGTTGAATCTTCACTGGTAACAAAAGCATAATTGCCATCGGTAGCAATATCATTAAAAAGAGGAACTGTTTCGTCCACAAAGCTACCCTCTTCGGAAATCATAGACCAGTTGCCCGTCTCTTTTACCTGATGCCAGTTCGCAAGAGTTGTAGCAATCGAAGACATACCAAAGCGCTGCTGTCCAAAAGACCAACTCGTAGTTGCTACAACTTCGATACGATCATCTCCTGGCAATGTGATATCCACCCATGTAGTAAAACCATCACTTGAGACTGTTTCAATTCCGGCAAATTCCCACTTGCCGTCTGCCCCTATTTGGATTCCGAAAGTCCCCGCTTGCACAGAATCAAAATCCTCGTAACTAATACTACGCGTTGCTTCGATGGCTTTTTGAGAAAGTGATGACCCTCGAATGCGATCTCCACTCTTGATGACTGTTTGTTGACTGAATAAAAGCGAAGATCCTGCAAATCCTACAAAGATTGAAAATATTGTCACTCCCAAGAGAACATCAAGAAGAAAGAAGCCGGGACGAGCACGTTGATGGAGACAAAAAGGGGACACTATGTGCTTCATCGTAGCAATGACTAGTGCTTTGAGCTAGAGACGTTAACCCATTAATGCACTTACCAGCTGATTAGCTGATTAACTGATTAGCTGATTAACTGATTGGCTTATTAGATTTCGCTGGCTGCCTTAAACTACATAGCATCTTGTTAAGCATGCGCATAACCTGATTCAATAGATCATCAACTTTTGAATAGTCTAAATTCCTTCCAAACGGGAGGCGCTTGGCCAAGATAATTTGTGCCTCCAATTCTCCACCCGAACCATAGGCAATCTGAAGAAAGTTACAATAATCTTTTCTTGTCTTCTTTCTCCTTCCTTCTGCAATATTGGATGGAATCGACACTGCAGATCTTCTCATTTGAGCCGATAACTCATAGAGCTCCGACTGTGGAAAATGGGAGACCAGTTCGTACACTGCCTCAACAAGATCTGATGACTTTTGCCATACAATGAGATCACAATAAGAATGAATCATCATGATTTCTACTATATGTGCCTCTTACTAAGGATCAAGAGTCTTTTGAAAAATTCATTTTCTACATCGTCAGTTTTTAGCATATAAAAGCCAATAAATACGTTCCATCGCGCAATAGAACGCCCCTAATCAGCCAACCAGCTAATCAGCCAACCAGCTAATCAGCTAATCAGCCAATCAGCTAATAAGGGTTCACGTTCCTCTTTCCACCATCCTAAGCACAGCCTTCGGACATCCATTGTTGCGCGCACCCTCTGTATAGTGCGGAAAGAGGGAACGCATATTGCGATACAAAATTGGATATTGTTCGAAGTAATATGACCTCTCACCTTCTGCAACATCAATAAGCTGTTCACAACTACATCCTTTTGTATCACTAATACTATACTCGCCTATTTTCTTGCGTGGCCCATTTCGGAAAGCATCACCATCGGATGTAAGAGCATATCTATTGAATAGCATTTGCTCGAGAGGAACTGATTCTGGCATATATGTATTCGGACAAAGGTCCATTGAATTTGGAACACCATCGCCGTCTTTATCATCTTCACAAGAGCCAACTCGATCACCTCGCAATCTATGTGCTGGCCAAGCTGATGTACTAATTTGAAGTGTTTGAGCATTCCCACTATTCCCTGGAGGATAATGGCAAATAGTCACTTTGCTTTCTTCTTCGCCCTCTCCTTCTTCAATATCTTCATAATCAAGTTCGTCGTCTTCATCAACTGAAGATCCACAAGCTGGACGCTCCAGATAAATGGCTACCACTGCATCTTGGAAGTCCGAGTTGTCATCCAACTCTTGTGTTTCCACAAGTGCCAGAACTCTTCGTCCTCCTGGATATGCCTTACCGTTGCGAATTGCATTGCGCATAAATGATTTAAGACGAGTAGGATCTAATAGAGTCGAAGTAGATGGAAGAACATCACCAGAACGTAGAATCTTCACACGACCAGCACCATCACCAGAGTGACTGTCCTGTTTGAAGACCCACCCATAACGACCTTCTGCCTTAAGAAGAATTTGGCTTCCTGCGGGGACATCTGTAAATGATTCACTCTCCCCACCATCCACATCTCGGAAGTTGTATAGCGTTTTCCACAGAACACCTCCATCTAAACTGGCAGAGAGCCGTACCTGTACTTCTGCTCCACCTTCTCCACCATGCTGTGCATGAGACCCAAGGACTTTGAAAGTAACATTCGCAAGTTCCCCAAGAGTGATACGACCATTCTCGAGAGTAAATGCTGCCATACACGGATCCACTTCTTCTCCGTCAGACTCATCATTATCCGTTGTATCATCTTCATCCGTTGTATCATCTTCATAGGTCGTATCATCATCCTCGCCGGCATCGGGGTTAGAAGGAGCTCCCGACTGCCAGTTTATTAGAATCGCATCGTCTTTGACTGTAACACGTGTTTGGAAAAGTACTTCCGTACTCGTCATACTCACTTCATCTCCACCAGATCCATCATTCAAAATTCCATCAAACGGATTTTCCGTTACGTTATCTCCTGTATCATTGTCAATTCCAAGAACAGTAACATTATCAAAAATAATACGCGCATCTACTATTTCCTTAGAATTATTGATGCTGTGTGAACCGTGCAAGAGAATGCGTACAGCATTCCCACCAAGTCTTTCGGCTGCAAGGCCTGGTACCGCTTCTATGAGTCCTGTATCTGTGATCTCAACACCATTAACTGCCAATGGAATCCACTGAGACTCAGCAAAGCGAATGCTATTACTCCCTACATATACCGCACGCTCACTGTCTCCTGCTTGTGTGTTTTCTAGACGATCAAAGACTACCTTGAAACGTGGATCAGTTGTTCCCGCACAACTTCCTGGCTGTTGTGCAAATTGAACTAAAATAACCGCATCCTGAAAATCAGAAGATGCGCTACTAAGCGTTCCAAGCTCGCCCAGAATGATTGCATCGTATTCTCCAATACTGATCTTCCCTTGGCCATCTAGAATCTCCCGAAGGAACGACTCTAAGCCAGCTTGATCACTAAATGGTGCGTAAGCTGGCGGATCATCACCATTGCGCAAGACTTCAATGTGACCACTTTGATCGTTGGACATGTAATTCTTGTTGAAGAACCAACGATATCGACCATTAATCTCAAGGAGAATATTGGATCCCGATGGAAGATTTGAAATTGTCTGCTGCTCTCCTCCATCAATATCTTCGCCACCAAAGAGATCAATCCATGTCTGACCACCATTTGTACTTGCTCTTACTGTAACCGCAATCTCAGGGCCACCTGCACCATAAGTAATAGAAGCTCCTAAAGCTTTGAAAGTTACATCAACAGAACCAGTAGTCTCGATAGTCCCGTCTCCAGAAACAGCAAAACGATTTTCGCATTCTTCTCCCTGTCCCTGATCTCCTCCTGATCCATCGTCACCATCTGGATCGGGACTAGGGTCATCTGAATCAGGAATTCCATCACCATCACTATCATCATCAAGGTAATCTGGAACACCATCACCATCCGTATCATCATCACCTTCTTCTTCATCAGGAATTCCATCACCATCACTATCATCATCAAGGTAATTAGGGACCCCATCGCCATCACTGTCTCCAGTTCCTTCATCACCATCTGAAATACCATCACCATCACTATCACTATCGCTATCATCATCTTCATCGTCATCCCCATCTCCATCGCCACTTTGACCTCCTTGCGATTCTTCTATGTCAGTTGAAGACAGAACTCCTTCACCACTAATTGTTATGATTCGATAATCTCCGTTGAGTGCTTCTAATCTAATATCCCCCGTCTGATATGGGTCACCATCAACACGAGAAAAAACGACTTCCTCCAAGCCAGATGTATTTATTGTAGAAGGAATTGGGTAGACCTCATCCTGATCAGGATCACGCAACATATATGTTTCACCTTGAAAGAGGATTCCTTCTTGAATAAAGATTCCCCACTCCTCATCATTCTGTCCGGCTTGCGATCTAATCTGTGCACTACGCAATGCCTGAATAGTTTGCTCCGTTGCAAGATCCAAATCATTTCGGATCTGGAAGTCGCGGAACATAGGAACAGAAATTCCTGCAGTTACGCCAATGATGCCGATCGTAATTAGAGTCTCAATAGCAGTAAATGATTTGCGCGCCATGATGAAAATGGGGAAAGGGTTGGGTTATACAGAATCGCATTACGCGTTACCCACGTTACCGACGACACTATAAATTGGAACAATGATAGCAAATGCAATAGCTCCTACCAGTGCACCAATGACTAGAAGGAGGATTGGCTCCAGAATAACAGGCAATGCCTGAGCAGTCTCTGATGCCTTCTTTTCATAGATAGTAGAGATTTGGAGCAAACTCTTCGAAAGTGACCCCGAGCGTTCTCCAGCCACAATCAATTGCTGGACAGAAACCGGAAGGATTTTTTCGCTACCTTTGATTTGATTAAATCCCTTACTAAATGTGTCTCCTACTTTTATATGCTCCAGAATCTGGCCATAGAAATTTTTGTATGAGGCAACTTGTGTGACCTCCACTAGTGATTCCAGTGCTTCTATAAAAGGAACTCCTGCTTGTAAGAGCCCTCCAAGGATCACACCAAAACGAGCGATGGTTGCTTCCCTTGCAAGACGACCAATGCCAGGGATATGAAATGTTATCCACTGCGATACCACTCTGAATCGAGTAAACTTAGCGAGAAGGAAAAACATAATCATTCCTACAAGAAGCAATGGAACAAATGTTTTCCCGTGTTCGCTGAATACTTTTGTCACGTAAATCACAATGCGTGTAGCAAGTGGCAAATCAACATTGAGCGAGAAGAGAACCTGAACAAGATTTGGCAATACAAAGAGCCCCAACCCCATCACAATTACAAACATCATGACTGTGACAATCGCCGGATAGATCATAGCCATCTTCACTTGCTGCTTAAGAGCACGATCTTTCTCGCGCTGCTCCGCTAAGTACTGAATATTACGTGCTAAGTTCCCTGCCTCCTCTCCGATATGAACCATTGCAATATCATAGGGTGTGAACAAGTGTTGCTGATCCATAGCACGCCAGAATGGCGTTCCATTCTCTACCTCATAAATGATGCGCCCAACCATTTTCTTCATAGGCTTGCTTCTTGTTTCCATCTGAAAAACACGCATAACATCCAAAAGAGGAAGCCCTGCTGTAAGCATAGTCGCAGTACTCTGAACAAAAAGATTCACCTGCTTACCCATGCCGAGATTATTAACCCCAGATAAAAATGCACGCATTGGAGATTCTTTTCCTGGCTTTACTGCCCCTAGTGCTTCTTTCTTTTTTCTTTTACCAAGCTTTTTCCAGAAAGGAACTTTTTCTTCTTTCTCCTTTTCGTCTTCCTTGATTTCTTTGATTTCCTTTTCCAAAGCCACTTCACCTTCCTTTGCCTCTTTTACTTCTTTTGCCTCCTTTACCTCTTTTGGAACATTTACCTCTGACTCCGCAGGTGGGGACACCTGCTCCTGAGTGGATTGCTTTTCTATTTCCTGAACTTTGTTATCACCTTCCTTTTCATCATTTACCTCCTTTTTCTCCTTTTCTTGTTTGTCCTGTTTTTCATCTTTTTCATCTTTTATCTCCTTTCCCAAACCCCCCTCACCTTCCACAGGTGTCTGCTCTGCCTTCTCTTTTGGAACTTCATTCTCCGGATTGTTCTGGTTTGGATTTGGCATCAGGAGGAGGGGAAACAACTTCTGGCGGTGCTGCAACGCGAAGAAGCTCTTCGATCGTTGTCATACCGGTTCGTACTTTTTCAAATCCATCTTCAAACATCAATCTCATACCACCTTTACATGCGGCCTTGTTAATTGCCGCACTCGTTGAACGTGCAATTATTAGCTCCTCAATTTCTGATGTGATTTCCAGAAGTTCATATATTCCTACTCGTCCACGATAGCCCGTATTGCCACATCCCTCGCATCCTTTCCCACGATATAGTGTAACAGGACCTTCGTTTGTGAAGAATTTATCCGCCCCAGGGAATAGTGCAATTGCTTCTCCTTTTTCTACCGAATAACTGCGCCGACACTGAGGACAAATACGTCGCACAAGGCGCTGACCAATAATCACTTCTAGTGTTGATGCAAGCAAGAAAGGCTCCACTCCCATCTCTAAAAGACGCGGAACTGCAGTGGCTGCATCATTCGCATGTAGTGTCGAGAAGAGTAGGTGACCAGTAAGTGCTGCATTAACCGAAATGTCTGCCGTCTCTCCGTCGCGTATTTCTCCTACCAGAAGGATATCTGGATCTTGTCGAACGAGAGCACGCAGACCAGTCGCAAATGTAAGTTCTGCTTTGTTGTTTACTTGAATGTGATTGATACCAGCGATTTTATATTCGACAGGATCCTCAATCGTGGAAATATTCACATCTGGTGAATTGCGCATCTTAAGAAGTGCATAGAGTGTTGTTGATTTACCAGATCCTGTAGGACCAGTTGTTAAAATCATACCAAACGGCTTGTGTGCAGCTCTCTTCAAAGTTTCCTGATATTCTTGGCAGAATCCCAGATCGCCAAGTGTAAGATGGCGCACGTATTCGGAGAGCAAACGCATCACTACTTTTTCTCCGTCTACCACTGGAACAACTGATACACGAATGTCGATTCCTCCGGAATTAGTCTTATGACGGATTGCTCCATCTTGCGGAGCGAAGTGTTCATCAATACGCATATTTGCATCAATTTTGATACGGTTGAGTACTCCTTCGTAATGCTCTTTAGGAATTCGTCCTGCCTCGTGCATCACGCCATCCACACGGAAGCGCACAACAACAATCTTTTCTTGTGGCTCAAAGTGGATATCGGATGCGCGAAGCTGAATGGCATCATCTAGGATCTCTTCCAAAATTTCCGGTGCTACTTTCTTCTGTGCTTCGATAATCTTTTGGAAGCGCGTGGCCAAAGGCTTCTGATAGTGGAAAAAGGCTGCCTCGATACTAGATTTAGGTGCAAAGACGAAGACGACCTTCCCCTTAAATTCCTTGCGTACTTCCTCTGTCTTCTTCTTCCTAAAACTAAATGAGAATGTAGACTTCTTTTTTACTTTCTTCTCTTCTTTTTCCTCTTTTTCATCTTTCTTTAGTTTCTCATCCGCACCCGTGGACGGGTGCTCCTGAGTGGATAACTTTTCTTTTTCCTGAGTTTTGTCGTCGCCTTCGGCACCCTTGTTCGCCTCCGCACCCTCATCCTTAGAATCTTTTGAATCCTTTTCCTCTTTTGTTTCTTTTTCCTCCTTTTCTTCCTTTCCATCTTTTTCCTCCTTCTTGTCCGCCGTAGCCTTCTTGTCGGCCATAGCTTTAGCGGCGGCTGAGGCGGAGATGGATTCCTCCTTCTCGGAAGTCTTCGGCATAACCGCTATCCCCTGCCCAAAGTTCATACGAATTGCTTCCTCTAACTTTTCATTGCTAGGATCAGATGTCGCGACAGTTACAGTGTCTCCTTCCTGTTTCACAACAAGGGCAGAGTACGAACGGGCAACCTCTTCTGGAATGAGCGATACAACTTCTGAAGATGGAGGATTGGATGCTAGATCATAAAAATCGAGCTTATAGTGCTCAGCGAGCGCACTTTCGTATAGCTGACGTGTGAACAGACCCTGATCGATCAAAAGATTAAGAAGCGAAACCTTAAGTTCCTTAGCCTGTTCACCAATCTTCTGTAATTCTTCCTCAGAGAGATAATTCTGATCGAGGAGTAATTTGCCAATGTCTGCGTCAGTTAGAGCCATAGTTTTGTGTTGTTATTGCACAAGAAAAAAGAAATAGATGTAATAGAAGAAATAAAAGAAATAGAGGATATACATCCTTTATTTTTTCTATTTCTTTTATTTCTTCTTAGGGCCAACGATTGAATTGAAGTAATCATGTGCAAGATTAAAGTACAGACTTAACGTATTTAACAATTTCCACAATGGGAGTATTGGATTTAACAAAGTAGCCCTTAGCCCCAAGAGCCTTAGCTCGTTCCTGATCTTCGTCTTGACCAAGATTCGATAGAACAATGACTGGAATATTTATTCCTTCTTCCTTGAGCTTCTCCAAAAGTGCAAAACCATCCATCCTAGGCATAATGAGATCGAGAAGAATTGCTCTGGGATTGCACTTTTTTATCATCTCAAATGCTTCAACTCCATCCTGAACTATGTGCGTCTCGTATCCTTCGTGAGAAAACTTAAGTTCCAATGCATGTGCTAATGGTCGCTCATCTTCTGCAATTAAAAGGCATCCCTTGGTACTGGGAGGCTTTTCCTTTGGGACTTCTTTAGTAGAGGCTTCCTCCTTAGGAACTTTTTTCTCCTTGTCTCCCGTAGCCTCGTCAGCAGAGACAGAAGGTTTCTTTTCCTCTTTAGGAACCTTTTCTTTGGATTCTTTTACTTCTTTGGAAACCTTTTCGGGCTTCTTCTCTTCCTCTGCCGGCACGTCTTTGGATGTTTGGCTTTTTGGCATGATTGACCCAAATTAATCCTCTAATTTTAGCAGAAAACATGCATTGAGGCAATGCGCTTAAGCAGCTACACTCGTTCAGCATCCACTTAAATCATTTTTTATGAAAAAACGCGCTCTCATCTCTGTCTCCGATAAATCTGGCGTCACTGAATTTGCCAGTTCACTAATAGATTTAGGGTACGAAATACTCTCCACAGGAGGTACCCAAAAAGTCCTAGAAAAGGCTAATATAAGCGTAATTCCTGTAGAAGAAGTGACTGGGTTTCCAGAATGTTTTTCTGGAAGAGTGAAGACTTTGCACCCCCTAATCTTCGGAGGGCTCCTTTTTAAACGAGGGGATACTGAGCATGTTGAGCAAGCTGAGAAACTTGGCATCCAGCCCATAGATATTGTAGTTGTCAACCTCTACCCATTCGAGGAAGCCGCAAAGAACGAAAAAAATGGACGTACAGAGCTAATAGAACAGATAGATATTGGCGGACCTAGCTTGCTTAGGGCAGCCGCGAAGAACGCAGATCACGTTACCGTTATTTGTGACACCACAGATTACGATCGTGTAATTGAACAACTCAAAAAAGATGGTGACACATCCACCGAACTAAGAACTGAACTCGCTACCAAAGTTTATTTGCGCACTGCGGCGTACGACACATGCATTGCACAAAAACTTTCCGGCGGATTCCATAATGGAATGTTGCTAACGAATAAAATGGATATGCGTTACGGAGAAAACCCACACCAGTGGGGAGCATTCTACGAATTTTACGGTCGGCCTCCAGGGTGGACAGTGCTACAAGAAGAAAAGAAAATGAGTTACCTCAATATTCTGGACGCTGATGGTGCATGGAACCTTGTATGTGAATTTGAGGAGCCGTGTGCCGCATGTATCAAACATGCAAACCCTTCTGGCGTGGCATGTCATGATGATATTACCGAAGCTTTTCAGAGAAGTTACGACGCTGATCGTCTTTCTGCATTTGGTGTGATCATTGCGCTTAATAGGCCATGCACAAAAGGGATAATAGAGAAGATTGTTGAACAGAAAATCTTTGTAGAGATAATCATTGCCCCAAGTTACGAACCTGATGCTATAGAAGCACTCAAAAAGCGCCCAAAGATCCGTGTGATAGAGCATCATTGCTCGGAAGAAGCTGACATTCCAAGTTTCCGCTCAATGCTTGGTGGAATGCTAGTTCAAAATCTAGATAAGCGCATAGTAACCGAAGAAGATTTGACCGTAGCCACAGAGGTGAAACCGACCAAAGAACAAATTGCCGACCTACTCTTTTGTTGGAAGATTGTGAAGCATGCAAAATCAAATGCCATTGTATTTTCCAAAGATCAAGCAACCGTTGGTATTGGATGTGGACAAACCAGCCGTGTGGATTCAACAATTATTGCTGCACGCAGAGCAGGGGAACGCGCAAAAGGTGCAGTGATGGCAAGTGATGCCTTCTTCCCATTTCCAGACTCCATAGAAGAAGCCGCAAAGCATGGGATTGCCGCGATCATTCAGCCAGGGGGATCTATAAGAGATGAAGAAGTGATTGCGAAGGCGAATGAATTGAAGATACCGATGGTCTTCACTGGTGTCCGCGGATTCAGACATTAATAGTTTACTGGTTTCTAGTTACTGGTTTGCTAGTTTGTTGACTTACTTCATCCATTGTCTGAATCACGGATTTAATTGATTAAAAAGATATATCAATATATTCAGAACTTCGAAACTTGAAAAACTATAAACTAGGAACTAGCCAACTAAAAACTTTATAACGCTCGTCTCCCCGCCACCGCCTCTCTCAACGCAACCTAATCCGCGAAGACGTGGTTTTGATCTGTGATATCTTCTGTAACTCGTTGACATTACCTAATCCCGCACTAGAGTTGAATATCTCTAAGTAATGTGTAGACGTGCTTAATACACTCAACCACATGCAGAGGGAATCGGTCATTTACAACAGTGGTTAGTAAGAGGAAAATCAAAGAAGTTTTTGGTGTAATGAGGTTGTAGCCTTAGCTGTGTAGCTTAAGGTTTGGTTTTTAGTAAACATTGTTTTAAAGGAGAGTTCGATGAAAAGTTTCGCATTGAGTTTGGTTGTTGGACTGTTGGTCGTTTTCTGTACGCAGGAAGCGATACTTGCTCAGAAGATCCACGTTTTGATGGTTGCAAACACCAGCAAAGACAACAACATTGCCACGTACTGTCAGAGGGATGTAGATAATGCGAGGTTCGTTTTCGCCTATCTTGTCCCCAGTGAGCAATACTGCTTCACAGTTATTCAGGACAAGGGAGCAACGCAGTCTACGATATTTGCGGCAATCCGAGAGCATAATGTGAACAGAAATGACGCGTTTGTGTTCCTGTTCACAGGGCATGGTGGGAACAGTAACAACCATCACTTTATGCAATTGCCAAATAGAAGCAGTCTATGGAGCTACCAACTAGACGATGTGGTCAATAGCAAAAGATGTAACTTCAGGGCAATCATTTCATCTAGTTGTAATGCTTATGTTAACTGGGGGCGAGCAGCCTGCGGCAAAGAGGAATGGAATGTAAAAAGAGATGGAATTGCTCCGGTTATGGAGAATCTTTTCTTTAATCATTCTGGATTCTTGCATATGAATGATTCTTGGCCAGGACACTATGCTTGGTGCTGTAACAATGGATCGGAAATATTCGACATATTGTTCAGCTTCATGTGCCTCAGCCCGAATACCAGAACTTGTTGGTGTTCAATTGACAAATGGTTAGATGGAGAACTCGATGAAAGATTTCATGATTTAGTAAAAAGAGGGATCAGGACTCCTGCTCCAGGGCAAACTCATGCAAGACCAATCACTTGGAACCTCCCAAGCCACAATTGAAACTTTGAGATTCTGCTAGTGGAGCTATATCTACAACCTCGTAGAAATATTCCACATAAAGCGCTCATAACTAACCGCAAGCCACGCTGCCATCAGACATCGTAGCGAATAAAATGACCAATCCGGCACCCCGAAAGGGGTGCTGGTTTTAAATGAAAATAAATTCCACTAGTTGGTAAAGGATGATGAATGGTACTTGAGCCTATTTATCAGTTATTGATAATTCAGTCGCTATTTACTGGAATGAGATAGTTTAGGCATTGAGAAATCGTATTTCGTATTTAGTATTTCGGGAATGTTGTTGTGACATAAGAAATACGAATTATAATTTAATCATCTCATGTTATTTAATCTATTTATCAAGCTATGAAAACCTGTGAATTAATTCAGACCATTGACCAAGACAAAATATTTTTAGAAATCTTCGAATCTTGTAAAAATTTCACGATGACATCTAAAGAAAGAATGTATGCCTTATATAAGGCTACAAGACAAGTTATTGAATATTCAGTCCCCGGTGACTTTGTTGAATGCGGAGTATGGAAAGGCGGTAGCGCTATGATAATGGCTTATACTTTGATCGAATTAAACGCTACCAACAGAAAAATTTATCTTTACGATACATTTGAGGGGATGACTGAGCCAAAGGAATGCGATTTCCGCGCATTGGACAATGCAAAAGCTTGGGATGAATGGAGCAATAATCAAAAAATAAATCATAACGGTTGGTGTTACGCTCCTATGAATGAAGTAAAAAGTAATATGACCTCGACCGGTTATCCCGAGGAAAATATTATTTATGTAAAAGGCAAAGTTGAAGAAACTATCCCAAAAAGAATGCCTGAGAAGATTGCAATCCTCAGACTGGACACTGACTGGTATGAATCCACACTGCATGAACTTACTCATCTTTATCATTTGCTCCCCCAAAATGGAGTTCTGATAATAGATGATTATGGATATTGGGCAGGAGCTAAGAAGGCAACTGATGAATACTTTGGTAAATTTAAAATAGTGTTTAATAGAATTGATGATACGGGAATAATTGCAATTAAACCTTAAGTACCTTAGATTGTTTCTTTGTTGGTATTTGACCAACAATCTCCACCAGTTCAGATGTCCTTTGTTCAATTATCCTTTCACCAATTTTATTGTCCATCCTAGAAGCAGCCGTGTTTGGTCTGTCTGAATATGGAGTAAACCAATAATTCAAAATGTTCTGCTCTTTCATGTACCTAACAAACTCTTTTGTCTCTCTAAAATCCTCTTCTGTCTCGCCAGGAAACCCAACCATAATATCGCTCACTATCCACAATGAAGGAGCTGCCTTTTTAAGATCAATAAGCACATCCCTAAGTTCTTCAATACGATATGGTCTGTTCATTAGCTTTAGAACCCTATTGCTAGCCGATTGTATCGGTATGTTTATAAAGCTGATCTTGTTCTGGTTATACGCAAAAATACTTTTTAGTTCCGGATAAAATTTTATCAGCCATTGCGGGTTAAAATCATTTAAAGCCAATTGGCAATTCCCAGCTACCTTAAAAAGCCCACTTAATAAATTCACTATATTCGTTCCTATATCCAGCCCGTAAGCTCCCAGATCCTGCGCCTCCAGATTTATTTCGTCTGCACCGTCATGCACGGCACTCTCAACATCTTTTAGTATGTCTTCTGTGGATCTACTTTTAAGAGAGCCCCAAACAAATCTAATCGCACAATAGCTACAACCTCCCAGACATCCTGTTGCCACCCTTACATGGTATACATTGTCACCAGCATAACCGTATTTGCCTGGCAATTTATGCAGCGACTGTTCCCCAGCTGTTTTTTTATTTTTCTCCGGAAGTTTGCGCTCCTCGAATGTCGAGAAAAAATTCATTACATTTGTTCCCCAAGGAATAGATTTATATTTTCTTTCTGGTTGTACCAGTTTATCCAACTCGAATAATTCCCCTGACGAAATACAATGGTCAGCTCCCGATTCTCTTAGTGCTATAGGATTAATTGTTGGCAGGCATCCTATTGCAACGATTTTCGCTTCCCTTTTTTTATTCTCAAAACATCTTTTTATCGTCCTTACACTGTTGTCTTCCTCCGTCTTGCAATATGCACAGGTATCTATGAATATCAGATCCGCCTTGGAGTAGTCACTTGTATGCTCATACTCATTAGCAACCATGTAATCGTATAATCTTTGGTTTTCTGTTCTTCTTCTAAGGCAAGCCAATGAACATATGCTAAATGTCTTCATAAGACGATTCTAATACCAATTACATTCCAAGGTAGCATAAATGTCCGATCAATTCATATCTGCGATTAATGCGCCAAAGCTTTCATGCAAGCCAAAAATTGGAAATTGCTACTGCTGTGTGGTTAATGATATTTTGAAAGCGAAGGCGTATAACACGGCTTTCCAACACATATCGGATTAAGTTTTAGATTAGTCGTTTCGCCATTGTAAGCATAATTCAAAGCAATATCTCTTAATTCTTCTTTGTTAATTGACT
The DNA here is from genome assembly GCA_018814875.1 of Patescibacteria group bacterium. Lineage (GTDB taxonomy): Bacteria > Patescibacteriota > Gracilibacteria > Peribacterales > Peribacteraceae > UBA2144. Next base: position 28,422 of record JAHIYH010000036.1, on the reverse strand, counting down.
TTGGATCCCTGCACCTACCAACAAGCTCCTCCCATTGGTAAATTTCCCCCGGATTCCTGTCTGGATTCGCAAGATGGCTCTCCCAACCTTTAAGAATTTTATTTCTTAATTGTTTTTCTGACCTAACTGGAAAATGCGCCAATGATAATCCATGCTCTTTGTATTCATCTGCATCAACTCCACATAGTCTGTGGCTTCCTAGCGGGATCACCGCATTTGGATCGGAAGCTAAGCTTTGTGGAATCAAAATCTTGTAATACTGTGGAATCTCTTCTGCTCTGCAATGGGCAATACGATTAAGTACACTGATCTCACAAGAATCATCATCGGGAGTGGGGATATAAGTTCTCCATGGCAGTAAGACAACCTGACCCGCTGGCACTTTCTTTAATTCTCCTACCAAGTCACCACAAAGAAACTCATCCGCGTCCAAAGGCAAAATCCAGTCCGGCTTTTCCTCCACCATCAGCCCCCTCATCAAATCCGTGAGTGCACCTGATTGTCTGTGTGCAACCGACTGATCTTGGCGAATTTCTATATTCAAACCTTCTTCTTTTAACCTGTTTAGAATTGAAAGCGATGAATCTTCTGTTCTATGCAAAATAATTATCATGCGGCTTACAAACGGAGCATTATGCCTTACAAACGACTCAATTATATCTTCTTCATTCCTTGCCCAAGTAATAGCCACAATGTTGCATTCATCACACATGAGCCCATACTACAATCCATGAAATTAAACGCAATAGCCCATCTAATAGCCACAAAGACACCTTCCGACACATGGCGCAGTCATACCAAATGGCTTATGCAATACAGAAAATGGAAGAGTCTTGTTGAGCGGGAATACAACCAAAGATCTTCTGCCGAAGGACCCTTCACAGCAATCATCCAGAACTACAAGCGCCCGTGGAACACAGAGCCAATCGTAAAGGCTCTGCTCGCAACTCCGTTGGTAGGAAAAGTAATCATATCCAACAACAACCCTGTATGTGATTTGAGCAAATGGTTTAAGCTCAAGGATGAACAAGTGGAATTAATCCGACAACCAAAGGAAAGAAGCACTGCCGAGCGTTTTAGAACCGCAAAGGGAATTGATTCGGAGTTTTTTTTGGCAGTTGATGATGATTTGTTTCTGCTCCCTGACCAATATCAGAAAATCTGTGATGCGCTGATAAAGAACCCAAATGTACCACACGGAATATGTGGGCAAGTTCTGAATGAATACGGAGGTTTTAATTACAACATTCATGGGACTAACCGAGAGGTGGACGGACTCAACCGTATTTACGCTTTCACAAAAGATCATTTGGATAATTTCTTTAAGATGACCAAGTTGATGGGCATAGATGATAATTCCGAAATGTGGAGCAAGAGCCTTTGGGACGATATGACCATCAGCTTATCCGGAAACGGCAAACCGATGTGCCTAAATATCGGAGAATATCTGGATTGCCCTTCGCAAGGAGGAAGATCTGCAGCATGGACTCAAGAAGGCTTTTTTGAATTCCGTGAAAGTTTTTATAAAGAACTTTTGGTCTCGAAGAAATTAATTTGAAGCCGATAAACCAAATGCAATATCAGCCAACTCTGCAACTGGGCGTTGGGAGGTTTTTCTGATTATCACCTGCCAATCTTTGTGCAAAACTTCAAAACTTCCATCAAACACTTTCATAAATGATTCAATCGCGGTGCGCGGATTATTCTTAGGATCACGATACATATCTAAACCCCAATCATCGAATAATAAAATTCCATCTACCTTAAGCAGCGGCCAAGCTAGAATCGCATCAGAAAGAACATCTGCGGCCAGATGCGAACCATCTATGTAAACCCCATCGAAGTGCTTAAAGGGGAGATCTCTAAGTAGCCTCTGAGACTCTCCTTTTAATTTATTTACTTTTTGAGGGCTTCCGGTTGCCTGTATGTTGTAATCAAATATTTCTTCCACGTTTACGCTTTGTGGGTACGGAGGTTTAATTCCCCAAAACTCTCCGTGCTTTTCCAGTTGCTCTTTTTTAAGCTCCGAAAATATATCTATGCATATAATTAAACTGTCCGGATGTGTGAGTATGTTATCAAGCAACCAACAGGCACTTCGGCCTTCAAAACTGCCGATTTCCAGAAAATGGATGAAGGGCTTTCCTTTTAGTTCGCTTAAATGCTCCTCCCAAATGGGAATTTGGTTGCTGAACCAATCGGCGGTGAAGCGGTACTGCATATGAGGTAAAGAAAGTTGCTGTTTAGGATGTTACTATCTAACTAATCTATAAGAAAGCGGCTCCATTTGGTTGGACATAGAGCGCTATGAACCTCATCATAATTCGCAATCGCATTTTTCAGATTGTCAGGCGTTTTCTTAAAAGTGGAAGATGAAAGTTCAGCAAAAGTATCAGCATTTAGAAATGCTAAAACTTTTTGAATAGTGGCGGTTTTATCATAAATAAGTTGTTCATATGTAATATTGATCAAATTCGGGAAACTCCTGGCACACGAAAGCAGATCCTCTGTTTCACGTTCCAATTTTTCTATTCTTGAAATCAGCACATCAGTATCTACATACAATTTTATTAGTTGAGCTTTTGTTTGCACGCTGCAATGAACAGGATTTCCCCATATACGCTCAAGGTTCATATAAGAAATAACCTGCTTCAGAAGATTTTCACGAGTTTGGCATATTACATGGATTCGATCAGAGTTCTTCCTTAAATAATGCAAAATATCAAAGTAAGAACAGAATTGCCTTGGGAATTGGAATTTAACTCCTGCAGCCAAAATCTCTGGAGTATCACCCGCGATATATATATCTTGTAATTTGTTTTTAGCGCTTCCGATCTCTCTAAATTGATCCATACGACTAAATGGGCCGACATTGTCATCCATGGTAGCAAATACTTCCAATTCACATTTGATTGATGGGTGGCTATTAAGCAAAAGTGCAAGATGTGTGGATCCGCTTCTTGGAGTAAAAAGGATGACAAATGGTACTTGAACCCATTTATCAGTTATTGGTAATTCAGTCACTGTTTACGGGGGTTAGGGAGTTTAAACATTAATAGTTTACTGGTTTTTAGTTACTGGTTTGCTAGTTTGTTGACTTACTTCTTCCATTGTCTGAATCACAGATTTAATTGATTAAAAAGATATATCAATATATTCATTATATGAATATATTGATGACTTTAAAAACCTGAAAAACCAGAAACTAAAAACTAGCCAACTAAAAACTTTATAACGCTCGCCGCCCCGCCACCGCCTCTCTCAGTGTGACTTGATCCGCGAATTCTATATCTGCACCCATAGGGAGCCCATGTGCAAGCCGTGTAACAGCTTCCACTTTGTCTTTAAGTTGATCGTGAATGTAGCTCGCCGTTGCTTCTCCTTCCACATCAGGATTAGTTGCGACAATCACCTCCTTGATCGAACCCGCCTGTCCTGAGGGCAGCCGAAGGGAACCCGAATCCGTTCCCGCACCCGAACCCTCACCCGACGAACACCGATCAATTAGCTCTTTTAACTTGAGCTGCTCCGGACCCATTCCATCAATAGGAGAGAGCACACCGTGGAGAACATGATACAAACCTTTGTAAGAAGTTTTTTCGAACGCGACCACATCTAAAGGATTCTCTACCACCAAAATTGTTGTACGATCCCGAGTTGAGTCTGCGCAAATAGAACATTCTTCTTGAAGACTCACCATCTGACAATTAAGGCAGTACTTAAGTTCTATCTTTAACTCGTGCAAAGATTTTCCAAGCGCTTCGGGAGATGCCTTAGAACTGCGCAGCAAATGGAATGTGAGGCGCTCAGCAGACTTAGGGCCAATGCCCGGGAGTTTGCTGAACTCTTCTATAACTTTGGTGATTTGTGGAGGTAATAGCGACATGGGAAATAGAGGATACCAGAACCTGCACCTTTTGAGTTGAAGATAGTGGCAGAGATGAGTAAGGTCTTCTTTCCATGGAACAAATCAAGCCGCCTCTGCCAGAAAAGCACAGCGAATACGATGCACATTTGCTCCATGCTAGTAATCATGGACCACATCAACAAGTTGCCGCAATGCAAGTTGCGGACCGACAAACCAAATATATCAATCCATGGATTCTCCAGTGGCATACACGACCGAAAATTGATTCCTCCCCATTTGTAATCGAAGATTTTGTTGATGACGTTCGTAATAGTTTACTTCGGACAATTCCTGAACTGCTTCGGAAAGATACATCCGCTCTTAAAAAAATTAATATGAACAATACCACAATTTTAATGCGACATATTTCTCATGCAATAGTTCAGCATGCATGTGCGCTGCATACAGGAAATATTTCACTAGAACAAATGCTCACTATTGTTCGACGAGATTTGCAACAAGTTATGCAACAGAGACAAGGTTCATACGTAATAGAAACACCTGCACATCCATTTTGGGGGAAATACCGTGGAGAGAATGTCACTCAATCAGGTGGTTCTATTGCTCGTTTTGTAACGAGCAAAAAACCTACTGTTCCTGAAAAAAATTTGGCTGGCTGGCTGGCTGGTCCTAATACAAACATTAAAGGACCCGACGGACGTATTGCCGATATCCTTAGATCCACTCATCCTTTCCTTTTGGAACTAGATTCTGGAATGATGATTCACTACGCAACTGATTTGAGAAGGGACATAAAGAGAATTGTTGACGCGAAGCCTGTCTTTGATAATGAGACTAGGCATGAGTGCATAGAATTAATTGCAGACCAGTGGTTAAAATCACTTCCAAAAAAGGCGACTGAACAAACAGGGGCTCACATGGAAGACTGGGATATGCCAGTATCGGAAATATTGCAAAAGCACTTTCCTCCAGAGGTAATCTCTGACCTCGCAGCCTTCGAAGAAAAAAGATTCGTTCTTGAGCAAACCACAATTTTGACAGTACTAGAAGCAAATGGCGATGCCTCTTCAAAGATAGCGGAAATCTACCAGATATTTTCTGTATGGGAAAAAGCAATGATCAAACACAAGCTCTGCTTATCTGATTACCCAACATTGGGTCTAGCTTTTCTTGCTGCTGATGCCTGCACAAACAACCGTGGATCTTTCCGTAATAACATTTAAATATCATCTCCTCGCTTGATCCTACGCTCCTGATCACGCTCTTTAATACTCTGCCTTTTGTCGTGACGCTTTTTACCTTTTCCAAGACCTAAAATAACTTTTATATATTTTCCTGCATGTACTTCCAACGGAATAAGAGTGATGCCTTTTTCGTTCAAAGCTGATTGCAATCTTTGTATATCCTTTTTTTTGAGAAGTAACTTTCTATCCTGCCCCGGATCATAGTCTTCCAAACCGGAAGCGTATGAGTAAGGAGAAATTTTCATGCTCTTTAGTGTCGCTTTGCCTCCCAAAAATGAAACATACGCACCTGCAAGATGCACATGATTCGCACGGCAAGACTTCACCTCCTGACCAGTGAGCATAATACCGGCCTCGACAGTATCTGTGATCTCATAATCGTACCTAGCGCGCCGATTCTTGGCTACTACTTTCATAGTATTGAGAATAGTACATGAGATGATGTTGATCCACTGCTAATGAGGTTATCTATTTTGTCATAATGTCAGACTACCGACCTCTCGACCTCTCGACCTTTTGACTTTTCGACCTTCCGACCTTCCGACCAAATTTGTATAATTATACTCAGAAACCACATTTAGGGCTTATATTCTTGGCTTATTAAAGCGGAAATCTAACATTGACTTATGATATTATTAAGGTATTATATTGCGGCTGTTCTAGCTTTCCTTCCGCAAGGAGTGGAACCAGGTAATCCTGATGAATATAGCAATAGAACAGCACTAGCAAATCAGGGTTTTAGTCCATTTTTATTTCGGGCAAGAGCCCTGTTTGTGTGTGGCTAGGTTCTAGGGGCTAGGGGCTAGGTTGTGTTGTTAAAAGAAAAACAAACCTAGTAGTTGTTCTCCCCAGAGAATTGTTATCAAAGCTCCAATTGCTAAGAATGGCCCAAAGGCGATGTGATCTTTGCGTGATATTTGTCCTGTAAGAAGACCGACCAGAGCAACTAGTGCTCCCACAATATAGGCTGCAACGATAGCAACTAAAGCACGTTCCCAGTCTCCCATCATCAACCCTATACCGGCAGCCAAGATGATGTCGCCACTTCCTACCCATGCACCAGAACTCACCAACCACTGTACTAAAAAGAGCCCTGCAACTGTAACGGGTGCCAGAATAGTAAATGTGCCAGTAAACCACGCGAAGATGAGTGCGAGTAGTACGAATGGGATATTAAGAAGATCCGGAATTCCCTGAATCTGTGCATCAATAAACGCCATCAGAAACAGAAGCCACAAAAGCCCGGCAAGTAACAAGGCCGCTAGTGAACTTTCTGGAGTCTGCATAACTGCAATCACAAAAAGAACACCCGTAACAAATTCAACAATAGGATACTGAATCGAGATTTTCTTTTTACAGAACCTGCACTGCCCACGGAGAAGTATATAACTTATGACCGGAATCAAATCGATTGTTGAAATCTGATTCTTACATTTGGGACACTGAGATCGCCCAACAATTTTTTTACCTTTAGGCAGACGGAGAATTAAAACATTCCCAAAGCTTCCAAATGTTAGCCCGAGTACAAAAAAGAAGATTACTAGTGGATCGGTGAGTTGCATCGGATGGATTTTAGCATGAAACTACTCGTGCTTGCTCGCTGGTTCGCTGGTTCGCTTTTGTTTGTGCATTGTAAAACAAACAAGCAGACTATATGACCAATAGGTTAGGCGCACTAACAAGCGAGCAAGCCTCCAAGAAAAATCATACTGCCTTACGCGACAGCCTTCTTCTTCCTTAATACAGCTGCACCGCCCAAAGCGGCAACCACTGCCAACCATATACCTACTCCGGAGTCTGGTAAGTCCTCACCACTCTCGACTGTTTCACGATTCATCTGCTCCCACTCCTGTTCCCATTGCACATTGGGGTCTGGCACAGGGGGGACTACATCTACTTCGACAGGCAATACTTCCTGCTCTACAACAAGATTGGCAATGTCTTCCTCGGTAAGCTGTTCTTCGAACTGTTTTGCACGCTCTGCTATATCATCAAATACACTGGGTTGTACATTGAGCCCGGGCTGATCTGTTGGGGCTGCAAAACGATCTCTGATTTCTTTGTTTCGTGAAACTTGACGCTCCTCCTGTCTATCAAATTCATCTGGTTCCTTAGTGGCAAAACGCGCACCTGTCTGCGTATCGTCCCAGAATACATCAATGTATGCACCAAGACGAGGAGCTGTCTCTTGGTATCCGAGATAAAGTCCGTACGCCAATGTTGCACCTATGGCAGCACCAGCAAGTTGCTTGAAGAAAGATGAACGAAGGAAGTTTTTCATAAGATTGATGTCAATGTTTCGTATTAGTATAGCAGAATTGACCTCTTTTTTAAAGGTCTTAAATTCGCTCAATAGCAATCAGAGCCTTAATTCTCCGGCTCCTCCATGCAAAGACACTGTTCCTTTGCCTCGCTTACAATAGATGACCATCTTTCTCTTAACTGTGCTATCAATTTTTCTAAATCTTCAAATACCACTTCTTTTTCGCCCATTACTGCCATAGATTCACACTCTTGTACGGTTTGCACATCAAATCCAAATGCCTCTATCTTCCCTCGAAAAACGATTGCCTGTTTCATAATGGCAATTACTTCCTCGGGTGTATCAGATCCCAAAAGATCAAAATAATGACTTATATTCAGTTTCCCATCCGATGCCTGAAACAAATAGCTAATGAATCCTTCTCCTCCCTCTACAATAACGGTGCCGTCTGAATCTGGATCTGGGCCTAAATCTGAATCTGGATCTGAATTCTTAAAATTCTCATCAAGATACTGAGAGATTCGTAAATCAATGGGTCTATTAACTATTTTATTCATAAAGTCATGATGGCTTAATTTCCTAATATGTCAATTTTTTGTGCGACTTGTTTTTGCCTGTTTCTACTACTCTTGTGCACATCTGGTTTATAGGCCTTTAGACGTTCTACTGCACAGGGGAAATTGTCGGATGTGACTCCGGGGGGAAGTTTCTGATCATATCCAAGAAGAATCAATCCTGGCCTGATATTCTTGATAGGCTGAAAATAATCTTCGCTATCGCCAAGAAGAACATGCGTTTGTGGAAAAGATTTTTCTACTGCCTGTTTGCGTTCGTTCTGACTTTGAACAGGATAAAATCCTTTTAAACGCTTCACTGTTTCGTCGAGCCCTACCACAATCCAAAGATCTCCACGCTGCTGCGCTTCGTTAAGGAGATATTTATGACCTAGGTGGAGATTATCGAATGTTCCGAATACTAAGACTCGCATGGTAGTACCAGTAATACTCGCATCAGGGGGCTTAAGGCAAGTTGGCTATTAGCTTTTGGCCAATAGCCAATAAGCCGCAAGCCCTCTGCACAATCACAAACTCCCTAACCTAGCGAGTAACGAGATCAACAACATACACCCTCTTCTCATCCAACACATACAATCTCAACTGATCCGGATCAACATAAAGATCTACCAAATCCCCAATTTGTTCGCCTTCCAGAATATACTGTCGAACATAAGCCGACTCACCCGTGCCTCCTCCGTCTGTTGCCACAATCACACGAGAGCCAACAGGATCAAGTAGATAGAAGTTACCATCCTCCGGTGCTTTGAATATCTTAGATACATTCTCTAGCCCGCCTTCTGGAAGATGGCGAATGGTAAATGGACGCACTTCTCCGCGGAATAGCTTTACGATTTCCCCTCCTTCTTTTAGAACATATACATTGCCATCAATAGTGATATCTATTCCGCCTGCAAGTTCCCCGTTCACATTGTATTCAGCAGGAGCGCCATACCGATTACTCAAACGCTCATACTTATAAATCTTATTATTCTCGGGGGAGAGTACGTAGAGGAATCGCAAATACGTTGTCACTGCTTTACCCGAAATCCAGCCTGCAGGATCTTCTGTTTTCATAGACGTCGCCTGACCCGAGATAATTTCGATAATGCTATTGCCCGAGGTTTGGAATAGTAGCGTTTGCATTCGTTCAAAATTCGAACCATCTATAATCAGATCTTCTTCTACAAGACGATCTGGTTCATCAACTGCATTAAGAATGACACGGTAGAGATCCTGACGATCGTAAACAACCAGCTCACCATCAGACAATCCAATCATACCGATGGCTTCTATGTTCTGATTCTTCGCAGCAAGATTTACTGCCACACGCGGTGACTGGCGAATGATGTTATTGATCTCTTCATTCTTCAGACGAATACGGTCTAGGAGATCCAATGCCTCTATACGGAAGAGCCCGCTCTCATTGTCCATCACCTGCATTGTGCGATCTCTCGCTCGTTCAAGAATTGCGTTTGCAGCATCCACATCACCTGTTAGATACCGATTCTCTGCCGTGCGAATATCTTCATCTATCTGCTGAACAAGTAACTCGAGCTCTGCGCGATTCTGACTGCGTTGTGTGGTAGTTGTCAGATTTCCAATCGCCCAGATCACAAGGAACAATGTTACAAAGCTCGCGATGATCAAGAGGTGCGCCTTCTTCTTCCTTTTAGGATTCCGCAAGTCAGAAATAAGTGTGCCGGGAATACTCTTGGCTTTTGTGACCCATCTGGAAGAAGACACCGCCGATAATCCTTTTCCAAATCCTGATGTAAACAGCCCCGTAACTCTCGAAAGATCCGGCATAGGAATCCGTCCACTAAATTTCTTTCTACGCTGGGAACGTGGTATTAGAGATTTTACTTTTTTTTGTGCAGTTACACCACGACCATCTACACGAATAACTGCAAGCGCTGCCTTCTCCTTCTCTGCTTCCAATCCCATACTGATCTCATCAATAAGTTGATCTCCACGCTGTGCATGTTTGGCAAGTTGCGCCGGAGTGAGAGCTCTAAGAAGTCTCTGCGAACTCAAGACGAGTACATCCCGTGGTTCTATAGGGCCACTCGCAATGTGCACAAATGCCGGAGTCGCTTTTCCTCTTGAGTATTCCGTTATCTGGCTTGTTTGCCCACCACGAATAACATATGCCTCCGCACGACCTGCATGTGAAACATGGAACGAATCATCATTACCAGCAATAGCAATTATTGCATGAATATCATCAATCGTTTTGGAAATGATGAGCCCCTTAAGAAGCCCGTTAATTTCTTTGAGTGTACCGTCCAAACGTTCGCTCGCACCACCCTCTGTCTCTAATAAAGAATGTTGAATAATCATTTCGCATTCCTTCTCTAGGGTCTTTGCTTCCTGCGCAGAGGCACTAATATGCAAAAGTAATATCACCTGTTCTTTCTGATTTGACTTATAGCTTTTTGAAACCAGCGTAAGCCCGCTGGCAGTTTTCGTGTGCCCCGTTTGGACTGATATGCCCATACAGGTGAAAAGGCTACAGTGAGGAAGGGGCAAGAGCAAGATTTTCTGCTGTTATGCACTAATTAGGTGTTCATTGAACACTATAATAATACCCCCAAAGCATAACTGATGATCTCGTTGAAGAATCTGGAGGACCGCCAGATGCTTGGGACGAAGAATGGACTGGCGATACAGGGGAAGATTTTCAGAGATAATTCTGATCAATACATTTTTTCTTAGATATTTTTTGTTTATCTTAAGCCAAAATCTCGATACCGCTAACACATTCTGCTTGCATATCCGTTCCCTCTCCTATAAACTAAGGTCAGTTTTAATTAATTTATTTACAAAGAAACGTATGAAATCGGTGAAGAAGTGGCTCAATGACGAAGGAGCCAAAAAAGGACAAGGAAACACATCGTCGCAAAAGCCCGCGGAGCAGAGGCAACCTCAGAATCGTTCTTCTGGTAAGCCTCAAAATACCAACCATATTCGAGGTGGAAATAATCAGGTGCGAAGGCAGCCGCAAGCACAAAATCAACCAAGGCCACAAGGCGGAGGTTTTCCTCTGAGGATTTATCCTCTTGGAGGGTTTGAACAGATTGGTCGAAACTGCTTTGTTATAGAAGTTGATCAGGACATTTACCTGATTGATTTGGGATTACAATTCCCAGAAGATGGAATGCTCGGAATCGACTACTTGCTCCCAGACATTTCGTGTCTGCGAGGAAAAGAAAAACGAATTAAAGGTATTCTCTTTACCCATGGTCACTTAGACCATATCGGAGCAGTACAACACTTGCTTCCAAAACTTCATTTTCCTCCCTGTTACGGGACGAAGCTCACAATGGCCTTTGTAAAAAAGCGCCTTGATGAAGAGAAGCTCACAGCAAAAGCAAATCTTAATGTTGCGACTTATGGTCAGCGAATTCGGCTTGGGAAAGTGGAAGTAGAGTTTATTAAAGTAACACATAGCATCCCAGATGCTGCAGCAATTGCTGTACATACTCCTTACGGAACTATTCTGCACACAGGAGACTTTAAGTTTGATTTGACTCCAACTACAGAAGACCCTGCAGACTTTCAAAGACTCGCACAGCATAAGGATGGAGTTCTCGCAATTATTGCGGACTCTACAAATGCTACAAAGCCCGGGTTCAGTAAAAGTGAAGTGGAGATTTCGCAAACACTATATGGCCTCATTCGCGATGCGAAGGGACGCGTGATCATTTCCACTTTTAGCTCGCTGCTGAATCGTATTCAGCAAGTTGTAGACCATGCGCAAAAATTCAATCGCAAGGTGTTTATCTCTGGGCGTAGCATGGAAACCAATACAGAAATTGCACAAAACTTGGGTTATTTAAAAGCTCCTCGTGGACTGATTCGCAAAGCGAGTCCTGCGATGGATAAGCTACCGGATAAGGAAGTTATTATTGTAACAACAGGTAGCCAAGGTGAATCGATGGCAGGCCTTGCCCGTATCGGGCTGGGAACTCATCGGCACATTAGTGTGAAGAAGGGGGACACTGTAATCCTAAGCTCTAATCCTATTGTTGGAAATCAGCGAGCAATCTCTAATGTAATAAATAATCTCCACCTTCAGGGTGCCTACGTAAAAACAAATGCAGAGCTTGCTCTGCACACAACAGGACACGGACATCAAGGCGACTTGCTTTTGATGCATCGTCTAGTCCGTGCAAAACACATTATCCCTGAACACGGCGAACCTTACATGCGCGCAGCACATGCAGCTCTCGCAAAACAAATGGGATATCCAGATAACCGAATTCATCAGCTCACCAATGGTGAGATACTTGAGTTCGATGCGAAGGGAAATGCCAGACGCAGTAAACAAAAGCTCACGTTGCAAGATGTCATTATTGACGGATACGGCAGCGCAGGTGAAGGTCAACGCATAATGGATGATAGGAAAATCATGAGCACAAATGGCATGATAATTATTTCGCTTCGTGCTTATGCAGACAGCAAAAGACTTGTCGGCGATCCCGACATTATCTCACGCGGACTGATCTATGGATCTGAACAAACTGAGATTACAAAGGAAGCCGTACAGCTTGCAAAGAAGGCGTATAACGAAGCACTAAATCGTGGCGACAAAGATATTAAAGAACTAAAGCGCGCAGTAAACGGTGCACTATTTAGATACTTTGATCGGAAGTTGAATAGGAAACCGATGGTTGTTCCATTGATTGTGGAGGTATAATTCGGTTAAAGAACAACTTGCACTTCTCGTCCTGAGCGAACCCCCGAAGGGCGAGTCGAAGGATGGTGGTGCCGATTATTGTGGAGGTTTAGAAAAAGGAAATAGAGGGAATAAAAGAAATAGAGGAAATATAGGATTATGAATGTTTTAGAAAAACCGTGCGCAATTTTGTTATTAGATAATTCGTGCGGCTTATTCTATCGTGAGCATTCTGGAATTGTTCCTTATTAATATAATCAAGATCACATGCAAGTCTGCATTGATAATGCAACTCCTCTAGCGAAGCCAGTGATATTTCGAAGAAACGCGCTTTTTCCTTGCTAGACCTGCGCGCATTGCCCTCAGCAATATTCATAGGAACACTATAGGCAGCACGACGCATCTGAGATGTCAAACCATACTTTTCTTCGGAAGGAAATTTTCTTGAGGCACGATATACCCAGAGACACAGATCATGTGCCTCTTTCCATGCCACTAATTTTTCATAAGTGCGATTCATTAGCATTCAACAATAACTGAGAAAATTATTAAACGAAATATCTTCTATTTCTTTTATTTCCTCTATTGCTTCTATTGCCCTTTAATAAGCCAAAAAAACCGTTCTATCTCTCTACAGAACGTCTTACTTGTTCTATCCAAAAGACTCTGTTTTTCATTGATTTAGAGCAGATTTTGAACTCTACTTATCACGAACGTTTCTTAGAACGCTCATCGATCTCTGACATTTAGTGGCAGCTACTCAAACTAGGAGAAGAACCATGTTTACCATCATCTTGTTGTGGGTAGTCACAGCACTACTGTGGCTTGGTAGTTTAGTTCTTTTTGTGCTCTTCGCCCTTACTCATAGTACGAAGAGTGCTTCCCCGTCAGGCGACTACGCGATATGTGGTGCGATTACGGCTGCATTCGCAATTGCATTCACACGTTTTCTTGCAGAGAGCGTCGAATCGTCAGTTCCTTACGAGCTGATGGGGATGATCGTTCTTCTGCTTGTAGTTACATTCACACATTTATTTAAGCGACTAATGTGGTTGCGGTAGCCGTCAGCCGTCAGAGAATATACAGAGTATTGCTTACGCGATGCTCTGTATTTCATATATGCAACGTTACATATCACTACAAAACATCATCTATTTTTCCCACCACCTTCCACCCCTCGTAAGGAGTCCATCCACATTTTGAATGAAGCTTATCTCCAGATATAACCCACTCTTTTTGCGGATCAATTGTAATACGTGGCTCGTCTGGCTTGCCGAGCTGGAAGATCTTGTTTGGATTTTCGAAACAAAGTTTTCGAATATTGGAATATTGGAATATTGGAATATTTGGGCGCGAAGATGTTGGATGCGGCCAGCCCCCTGACGCAACAGTCAGAAGAAGTGGCAACATAGTTTCCACTCCCGTAACTCCACTTGGCGCACTTAGCTGATCATCAACTTGCTTCTCTTCTAGAGTGTGCGGCGCATGATCAGTAGCAATGCAATCGACTGTACCATCCGCAATACCGTCCCAAAGTGCTTGTTGTTCCGAAGGTGTGCGGAGCGGGGGATTCATTTTTGCCAATGTTCCAAGTGTTTTGTAATCGTCCGTTGTTAGGAACAAATGATGAGTAGAAACTTCGCATGTCACATTCACATTTTTCTCTTTTGCTTCGCGAACCAAATTGATTCCTAGGGCAGTGGAAAGATGTGCAATATGTAGCTGTGCAGAGTATCTAGTAGCCAAATTAATGGCGTCTTCGATTGCTTTAGCTTCCGATGCGCATGGGCGCATGAGCGAATGGAAGGAAACATCAAGCGCATTACTGTCGCCTGCTTTTGCTAGAATCATGTGGCGTGCATCTTCGTTAATCTGAGCATCCTCACAATGCGCAACAATTGGAATCCGAAGTTCAGCACATACTTTAAACGCTTCTTCTATTACATCTTTGGAAGCTTTTTGATCTCCTGTTGAATGATCGAAAAAGACCTTCACTCCACAGCATCTCTTCTTAAGCTCCTCATCTTCCCAAAGTTTTTTTAGTTCTTCTAAATGACTACTCTCCGTAATCCCAAAGAAGAATCTAATGTCGCAGTTTTTAATTTTTGACGCTCGTGCAACTTTATCTCTGAAAGTTTCTACTGAAGAAGTTGGAGGATTTGTATTGGGCATGTCGCACACCGTGAAGACCCCGCCGGCATTTGCAGCGGTAGACTCTGATTGCATATCACCTTTGTACTCAAGCCCTGGCTCGCGGAAATGCACGTGGCAATCTATTAATGCCGGTAATGAAATCTTGTTGGACATGTTCTAATGATACCTGATCCTAGACCTAGCCCTAGTCCTAGCCCCAACCCTAATCATGCTTTACCTAGTAACATCGCAAGAAGCGCCATACGCAGTGGAACTCCATTACGCGCTTGGCGGAAGTATGCAGCATTAGGAAGGGGGTCTACATCCTCAGAAATCTCACCAATTCGTGGAAGCGGATGCATCACCGTAATGTCTTTACCCTTCACATGCTTGGCTTCTAGAACATATTTTAGCTTTAGGCGTTCAAATTCACTCTTATCCTCAAACCGCTCCTCCTGCACACGCGTCATGTAAATAACATCTGCATCAAGCCCTTGTTCCAAGTCCTGCGTTTCTGTGAATTCAATTCCTTTTTCTTTAAAGAAGCTTGTAACCTTCTCTGGCATTGTAAGTTCCTTTGGAGAAACCAGTGTAAATCTTAGGTTGTTGTATAAGCCAAGTAGGAAACTGAGCGAGTGGACAGTGCGTCCGAATTTTAAATCTCCAACCATAGTAATGTGAATATCATCAATCTTTTTTCGCTCCTTCTGAATTGTATACAAATCAAGAAGTGCCTGCGTGGGATGCTGCCCAGGACCGTCACCTCCATTTATAAATGGAACCGGACTCACAGAAGCTGCAGTGTCTGCACTGCCTTGTTCGGGGTGCCTCATTACAATGATATCTGCGTATCGCCCAACAACATTCATTGTGTCTTCGATCGTCTCACCTTTATATAAAGAGCTAAATTGCATTCCGACTGCCGTAACCACTTTTCCACCAAGCCTGTGCATCGCAGTTTCGAAACTTAATCTTGTACGAGTACTTGGCTCGTAAAAAAGCGCTGCCAGAACTTTGTCTGCCAAAAGATCACTCCCTCCTTTTTCGAGTACATCCTCCATTTCTCCTGATATTTTCAAAATCGCGTCCGTATCTTCTCGTGAGAGTTGTTTGGTTGATGTCAGATGTTGGAACGAAAGCGACATTCTATGGAGGAAGATTATTGAAATATGAGCCATTTGTCCAATAATCCCTTTGGTTTTGTTGACGCTCAATATTCTTCAACTATGGTGATTTTATCGATCTTTTTTTAGATCGTTTTCCTGACAAAGCAACAGGAGTAACTGCCATCACTCCTCCTGTTCTAGTCAGGACACCTCTCCAGCAGACGTGGATTGCCGAGTATTTCACTCCACTCGGAATAGCAGTGCCTAGCGGCAACACTGCTCCGTTTCCCCTGCTGGAGGGGGATTTTATGTTTCAAAATAATTGACATCTAAAAATTCTAGAGTTTAATGCCCCAGTCCCTCTTGAGTCATTCTAAGATGGGCGCGCCCTAACAAGCCAGTTTGGGACGAATTTTCAAGAAGTAGTGCGAGAGTGTCTGATACACCACGGAGCAATCCGAAGGAGCTGATGCCCGAACCTACCCTTAATCGTCCCACATGCGCATGAGAGCGCGTCCCCCCTAGACTCAGGGGGGACTTTTTTTGTCTGGAACTAGGATTCACATGATTAAAAGTATTAACAAGATTAATCATGTTAATCCTTTAATCCTTTTAATCATGGTTCAGACAGAATGCAAACGGTAAGATGCGTCCAATGTCTACACGCAAAATTGCTACCTCAACATTCTGGCAACTAGGAAGCCAAGTGACTATGGCAGCACTGAGTATTCTCACGGTGAAATTTGTAGCAGTAGGACTGAGTAAAGAGTTAGCCGGAAACTACAACTCTGCGTACGGCTTCTTACAACTATTTGGAATTCTTGCGGACTTTGGTTTGTATGCAGTTGCAGTACGAGAAGTGAGTAGAAGTGACAGGAAAGAAGAAGTTCTTGGAGCACTTATTATATTGCGATCTTTGATGCTCGTACTTTCTTTGAGCGTTGCTCTATTCTTTGTATGGTTCATGCCTATGTGGAAGGGGACACCACTTCCATTGAGCGTGACAATCGCATCACTTGTTCCATTCTTCACCTTACTCGCAGGAATCATCCGAACGGTGTTCCAAATTAATTACAAAATGCACTTCATATTTATTGCAGAAGTCGCACAGCGCATTTTTACCGTTATCTTTATAGGACTTTTTATTCTACTTGGTGTTCGCGGAAGCCATGACCTGCACATTCTGCATCTACTTCTTTTTATTGGTGGTGTTGGTGCATTTTTGCTCTTCTTCCTTTCGCTAACGTACGGAAATCGTCTGATGAGGATTCGCCCACACTGGGATACAGACCTCTTAAAACAACTTGCGAAATCCGCAGCCCCGTTTGGCTTTGCCTTCCTTTGTATGGCGCTTTACCGGCAATTTGATGTGACGCTGATTGCATTACTTCGTCCTGATTTTGAGCTGCAGAATGCTTATTACGGTTTTGTAATCCGCATGGCAGACATGGGATTTCTGATCCCAACATTTTTGCTTAATTCGACACTCCCAATCCTTAGTGAGCGCGACGCAAAAGGAGAAGATACACGATCGCTACTTGGAAAAACCTTATTGATCATTTTAATTCTTGGATCGATCTCACTTCTCTTCTCTGTTCTCTGGTCACGTCCACTTATTCAACTCCTCACAACTGATTCATACTTGAGCACGGCAGCTCGACCGGGTTCGGATACAGCACTCAGACTTCTTGGACTCCCGATGTTCTTAAATGGAATCGTCATGTTTGGATTCTATGTGCTTCTCACCAAGCTAAAATGGAAACGACTTGTCGCCATTCTCCTTGTTGGCGTTTTGATCTCATTGAGTATGAACATATGGCTGATTCCAATATATGGTTTTGTTGGAGCAGCATCCACATCAATTGTGGTTCATGTATTACTTGCGATTGCCCTCCTCATAGAAGGCGCACGGACAATGCCATTCACAATCTCTATGAAGAACTATCTACAATGGGCAGCATTCTCTCTGTTTTTGGCAGCAGGATTGTGGATAGTAACTCCGTTCCTCACAAATGAGCTTGCTACTGTGATCGCACTTGTCTGCAGCATCTTGTTTATGGGAATTTTGGTGTGGATTACGGGGTTAAAGCGCTCTTTGTTATAGTTGATAAAAACCGCCTTTTTTGGTACAATAGAGAGGAATTCTCACACAAACATACATATGCGATTAAGACTTGGTATAAGCACCGTCCTTGCAATGCTAATCACAGCATTCCCCGTTCTTGCCGAACCTCCTCCTTATGTAACTGGTTTACTTGCCGAAGAGATCAATGGTGAGATCCACGTAGGATGGACAAGCCAGCCGGATGCCGATGTTGCGTACTACCGTGTTTTCTATAGCTTTGAATCAATTCTGGAAAACGAAGGGCTCTTTGATGGTTCCGAAGAAACAGATGGTCCTATCAATGC
The DNA here is from genome assembly GCA_018814875.1 of Patescibacteria group bacterium. GTDB lineage: Bacteria > Patescibacteriota > Gracilibacteria > Peribacterales > Peribacteraceae > UBA2144. The sequence goes on along the minus strand of JAHIYH010000036.1, from coordinate 10,164 downwards.
ATACGTTATCAAGGATCCTCCTCCTGTAGAAAAGCTCTACATAGCCGTTATTGGAGTGAGTTCGAAAGGGGAAGACATCAACATGTTCGTGGAAGAAGTATCAGTGATTCTTGATGGCGATAACTTGCCGGAAAATGATTGGGGTGAAGAAGATTTTAACATGGACTTTTTTGAAGATGAGATCACTGGAGAGCCCCTTCCTACAATGCCTCTAGAAGATGAGATATTGAGCATCAAAGAAGAGAAGCTCCTCATCCCTGGGCAAGAACCTCCACGAGAAATTCCTGCCAATGAAGAACCCTCTACTCAGGAACCTGAAACACTTCGCCTTCTCTCGGCAACTGCAAGCTCGCCAACCGAAGTGCTTCTAGAGCTCTCTGGACCTATTAGTGTAGAGCCAGACCTCGCACCAAAAGCGTTTTCGATAGTTGATGCTAACGGTAATCCGTTAGCAATTACCTACATGGCCGTAGAAGGCAATAATGCAGTTGTAACAACAGTGGAACAAACTCGCGAACGCATTTATAAATTTAGCATAAGTGAGCCGGCATTCAGCCCCGAGGGTCTACCGCTTGATCCAATGGATCGCAGTGCTTTCTTTGTTGCGCATGTGAACAGTCCATATGCAAAGACCTCGCCTTCTCAATCACAACCAACACAAAACACAGGACCATTACAAGGAATCCAGAACTTTAGGATAGGAGCAACTGTTCTCGCGAATGGATACTTTGATGTTTCTGCCCGATGGGATATAGCGGGGAATCGTAACGAGATCGCTTATTACATCATTAATCAAACACGTGATGGCGGAAAAAGTTTTGGAGATCCACAAACTATCACATCTGATATTGGTGGTGTTGAGCTTACTAATGTAACACCCGGACCGTTTGGAATCGCGCTCTCTTTTGCGCACATCAATGGAACATTCTCACCTGTTGTATTCGAAAATATAAATCTCGGCCCCGGAGTTCCGCCTCCACCCGAAGCAACTCAGCAAGTTGTTGCTCCATCAACTATGCAGCCCACACCGACTTACACACCTTCATCTCAAGTAACCAGCCCCCCTCATGCAGACGACTTGAGTGACTCTGGCCCAATAACTGTAGCAGCCTCCATGATCATCGTAGGATCTGTGATGGGGTGGAGAAGGATGCGAAGGAAAATCATATTCCAATAAGATCTATGTGGACTATCCACATACTTTCTCTGTTATAAAGATTCTGAATTTGGTTATTATTTGCCTAATATTAGGCATGAGAGGGAGTTATATGAAACAATTCAAATTATAAAATATGGCATTACCAGAAATCTTAAACATTGGATTCAGAATAGACGAGCCGAAGCTTTGGGCTGTAGATATTCCTGCCGAGGAAATCAATATTTCTGAAATTGATTATAATTTAGATATTCCTTATCTTGAACAGATGGGAACTGACGATTGGAATTTATCTCCAAGAATGCTTATCAAGAATTTCGATAAAGAAAAGCGTCATGCTGAACAAACAGAGAAAGTAGATTTGAAATACCCGATTGAACTTTATTTTCACCAAGATAAATGGATTATTCTTGATGGTGTTCATAGGTTTACAAAAGCTGTTCGCCTTGGAGATAAAACCATAAAAGTCAGAAAAGTTAGTCATGAGATTGCTCAAGCATGCAAAAAAGACGATAAGGAATGGTAGCGGTTGCATCCATTGTGATTGTTGGTGGAGTTATGGGGCGGAGAAGGGTGCGAAGGAAACTTTTGGTGTAATGCAATTTAAGAACTCCTAATATCGAAGATTCGAATGGGCTGCTTTGTTTCACAAAGGACTTATAATCCGCTTCAGACATGGATTTGTAACCTGTGTATATCGCTGTGTTGTCCGGATATTCGCATGCCCAAGAAGCTCCTGAACATATCTCACATCAACTCCATTTTCGAGAAGATGTGTGGCAAAGCTATGCCGCAATGAGTGGAATGTTGCCTTCTTTTGAACACCAGCTTTTTGCAGAGCAGATTCAAATACTTTCTGAGCAGTCCTTTGTGTAAGTTGCCCGCCACGTTCACTTATAAATATGAACTCATTTGAATTTCTTCCAGATATCAGCGTACGAAGATCGGGAATAACCTTCTCTGAAAGAATCGTAATTCGATCTTTGTTGCCTTTCGCCTGCTTCACATGAATAACACGCTCATCAAGATCGATATCTCTTATGCGTAAACTAATTACTTCACTTACACGCAAGCCTGCGCCATATGCCAACGCAAGAAGGACACGATGTTTCAGATTTTCTGTTTCATGCAACATGCTCTCAATCTCTCTGCGAGATAAGACAACCGGAAGACTCTTGGGCTCTTTTGCCGAACGAATCTGAATGGGATTATCTTTATTAAGAACTTCCCGATAAAAATATTTAATAGCATTGAGTGACAAGTTTCTGGTAGCCGCACCCGAACCGCACTCCTCTTTGTGCAACAAGAAATTGCGGATGCTTTCTTCATCCAATTTCTCCAAATTTTCCTTCCTCCATTTGAAGTATTCTTTAACCGCGCTTTGATAGCTCTTCACTGTCCTCGGGCTCATCCCACGGACGCGTAAATCTTTTTCCAGCCTCTCAAGGAACTCTTCTGCTTTAGACATAGGAGGGGAATGCTAAGTTAACTTAACAGCAAGCGCAAATATTTCGTATAAGATTCTGAATTTTGGTGTTATTTGGCTAATACTTCGTATAAGGAGGAGTTGTACGAAATAAAACACCATCATTATCTATCTTGCCAGTACACTACGAGTAACCGTCCGCGCCCTCCCTTGTTTGTTGTATATTTTAGCTGTTTGTTTTTGATAAATGAGCATCAACAATTTCCCATCCGTAACTGTTCTTTACCACCTTTTCGATTGCTACCAAGTCAATCTCTCCATTGTCTTTCACTGGAAGTTGCAAAATAAACTCTTCCAATCTTCCCATAGACAACTTTCTACCATAGTGATACCTCCATGCCATAGTTCTAATGAGCGCAGCGATTAAAAAAAGTAGATATGCATTATGTCCTTCTTTCAACGTTATTACAGCTGTTTTTTCACCGGAAACAAAATCAGAAAATTGATAAAAAGTCGTTCCACAAATTCCATCAAGTGAGACAGTGATGGAATCCTTCTTAAAATTTGGCTTTGTACTGCAATGGATTGAAACACCATTGTCTTCTTCTGTTGTAGTAACATACGGTGTGCCAACTTTTACTTCATCAACCTGATTCATGTATGGCGCATATTTTCTATCCACATTGCACAAATCCGTAATTTTTACCTTTTTCATTTTTGTAATTGATACAGGCTTCCGCTTTGGTAATTCTGGAACAAGATTCTCGATTGATAGAGATTTTGGCAAACCGTGAAATGGCTTGAGTTCAATATTCGCCATACGCTCATTTATCACCATTCTCCCAAAAGAAAACCGCCAAGCCTGTTTATTGATCTGAGCAGCGTAGTAGTACAGTTCTTCCTGTGTCATTTCTATTTTTGGCACTAATACTATTAAGCCGCTACCACCGTTTCCACGCGGTAAAAAGGGTGGCTCATGTACTGTAGCCTCGCAAAATGTTGAGACACATATAGCAGGTTTCTTAAAAACACGTTCTCGTGGCAGTGGTTCGACAAAACCAACTATCCCATTGTTTTTGAATCCATTGGTAACAAATGGTATTTCGCCTTTTTCGTGCTGTTCAAAGCCTTTTGATTTTGCATTGCCAATGGTAAATAGTGATTCTACTGTCATTGTTTTGTTCGTATTAAGTAACAAGCTGTTTCACGCACAAGCATGTCCATTGATTGTTCAATCTCTTCCTGTGTCAACTCTTTGTCATCTAAATATGCTTCTGGTACAAGTTCCAAGTTTTCGTCTGAGAAGTCAATCGGAGCTTTCTTTTGAAATTGAGGAATGTTTTTTACTTTCGTATCAGAGTCCTTCACAAAATCAAAAAGAAGTTCTTGTGAATCTTGAATGTCATCCTTTTCTTTTTTACTTCTTACCCTCTTCCCTTTTTTCTTCACAAATCCATCGTGCAAAGTTCTCAGCCATAACACTGGTTCGTTTTTTTTGTGCGGAACGCCTTTCCTAACAAACATACCGAGTGTATTAGTGCCAGTCGGATAGAATAAGTCTACTGGAAATGTCACAACTGAAATCAAAGTATTCCTCTTCAAAAACTCTTTTCTCCATTCCAATGTTGCCCTTTCAATCAAAACTGAAATAGGAAGAACAGCAAACAACAAGCCTTCATCCTGCATTTGAGCAACAGCATGTTCAACGAAGTGGTATTCCTTGCTCTTACTCGATTTTTGCGAAAAAGGAGGATTCATCAATACTTTGGTGACTGGCGGAATACGTCCATCAAAATCATTTTTTACATAACAAGCAGAAAATCTCTTTTTCGAGTCGTCTACCGTAAGCCACTTATTAAAACAATTTCCCTCTATCATATTATTTTTACCGTCTCCCCTAAAAATCATGTTTACGATTGCAAGAGCAATGATCGGGTCTTGTTCTTCAACTCCATAAATCCCTTCTTCTTTGAATACTTCTAATTCTTTATCAGACTTCGATCTCTTTCTGGCTGCATCAAGAGCTGCAACAAGAAATCCCCCTGTCCCACAAGCTGGGTCGAGAACAATGTCATTCGTTTGCACGTCTAATACCTCAGCTGCAAACCGCGTTATATGACGTGGTGTCAGTACCACTCCAATCTCTTTTGCGCCATTTCCATACTTAAGAAAAGCCTCATAAAACTCACCAAGTACGTCCCTTCCCGATTTCATTGCTGATCTTATATTGAGTGAAAGCAGCTTTTCTATCGTATTAACAATTGCAGCTCTAACCTTCACATGATTATCCTGATTGGAAGGCTCATCTATTTTTATGAATCTGGCAAACTCATGCTTCTTATGCCTATTCAATATGGTTTCCACCTTCTTGTTTATCGCAGCAATTAAAACGCTGGTATCCATTTCGTTCAAATCAATTTCCGATGAACCCTCTGTAAGTGCCAGCAAAAGAGCAGAAATAAATCTCGCTCTGTAGTCCTTGTTAATTGCATTTTCATGCAATATTCCATTAATTTCTTTTGCTGCTTCATGGAACTCTTTTTCGGTTATCTCAATATCTTCAATCTTTCCATTCTTTGTTCTCTGAATGTGATCAACTTGCGCTACAGAAAGAAGGCTTGTCACCTCAACTCCATTTTCTTCAATCGTTTCCCATTTTCCATTTCTGTAATATTCACTCCTTCCAACAAATCCCTCTTCTTCATTCCCTGCAATGCCAGTAATAAATACAGCCTCAAGGTGCTGTTGCTCATTTATTCTATCGGCATAATCTTCTTTTGCCTCCTTAACAGCAACGTTCAACTTTTTGCGTTCATTTTTTGCTTCAATGACATAACAAACCTTATCGCTAATCATCACAACATTCTCTGGCTTCTTCCCACCAATTGCATCTTTTATTGCCTTTATTCTATGACACTCCTGTTGCGTCAAAACCTGAGATTTCTTCCATCCCTTCTTCTTTGTTAACTCATCTAGTATGAACCTGTAAGCGTGTACTTCTGAATCGGTTGTAGGCATGTTACCAGTTTGTCAAAAAAAGCCATATTTGCATAGACCTTCGAGTATGTCTGTGCAGCGCATTTCAGTAAAATGTGTTGTAATTGTTTTGTTTGTTGTTTTCCCCTCCCGCGGACGGTTACGATCCAACCCAAACAACACATACGCTGGTGGCGTATATGTCATTCCCAACCGTGTACTGGCAAGTAATAAGGAGGATGGTGTTTTACATCGTACAACAGCGCTTAGCCGGTTCGCTACGCCCTCCTTTTTGAATTTTTAGATTATGGACTGTCGGGCGCAGCTCTCCCAAATTGTCAGGCTGTGAGCGCTTTCAGCGCAAATTATACAGCCTGCCAACTTCGGCTAAGCGCAAACGTTATGTAACATAAATTTTTTACCTTCTTCCTGCGGCACCAACTACGCTTTTGTTTTTCGTCCCGCCATATTTGTGTTTCTGTGTGATGTTTTTTTAGGCGTGCAAATCGCATCTGTCATCATCATCCTCCGATATGACTAAGGAAGATCTAGCATTCCTTTACATGAAACCGTCATCTTCTCACAACCCACAGCATCACTCTCGCATAGATAGCAAAGAAGAGCAGGAAAAAAACAACACCAACCGACCCGTGAAAGAGGAAGACGGCGAGCGTTGGCGCAAATGATCCTAGGACGACTACCGCCGCAATGCGCAGCACGTTCACGCACCAGAGAACCACCATTCCCACGATCGCAAGCGTGACGCCCATGAGAAGCGAATGCAGCTTACCATGTGATATGCGGTGCCAAATCCACATGAAGAGCGCAAGGAAGAGAAGTACTGCGGAAAACTCCGAGCACTGTGGACCGAGCGTCGCGCGAAACTCGCCGAATGCGACGTCCCATCGGGAATTCAGCTCTGTTGATCCCGGGAGCACTGAAAGTACATGCATGACACTCTGTACGAGCCATGGCCCAGTGAATGCGTAATACCGCGCTTCCGCTATGCCCGATGCGAGATAGAGCAGATACACAAGCATTACGACTGTAATTAATTTCCAATTACACATCCACAGTGTCGCCGGGATTGCGAGTATTAGCAGCGGGAAGAGCGGTGCGATAAGTGCCAGCCAAATAAGCGAGGCAACGAGCGGGCCGTTCGTTGCAAGATCTTGCGCGATCATCGCATGCATCGCCATGAACCGTTCCAGTGACGGGTGCGTCGCCCAGTACGATAGTCCAATGGCACAGACAAGAAGCACAATGCCGATGCCGATCTGCTGCCGCCCCATTGCTGACGGAAACTGATTGTCGGTAGTGCGCATGCGTATACCAAGTAGCGTAAGGAGTGTCGCCAGCACGATCAACGGCGTGGGAGTCATCCCCTTCGGACCCACGAATGAACTACCTGTCATTTGCTCCAGCATATTCGAGCGCAAGACAGCGATGGAGATGAGTACAAACCCGAAAGCGCAGGCCAGCCGCACGAACATGACATGGCAGCAATACCACATACGGAGTCGCTTCTGAACTGTGGTCGCTTTGTTCATATAGAGGTCAGATGATTCGTAAACATGTCTTCCTTCCAAAGAATCAGGAAGAGTCCAGCAATGAGAAACGGTATCGACCACCATGAGAAGAAGGGGACCTCTTCTGCGACGGCTTCAGTGTAATAGACAATGATACGGACGTGGTCGACATAGATGTCTACACCAAAAGCTGAATCGTCTATTGCCGCAACGGCTGCTCCGAATCCCGAATCAATATCTTCATTTGTCCAACTTTCCCCCCATACATCATCTACACCTCCATAGGTAGCGTACGCAGAGGTATCTGGCCACGCATCAAGTTTGGCTCTGTTAACAGACGATTGTATTATTCCGCTTTTCACAATCCTAACGTGCAAATCATGTATACCGGCCCAGCTTGCAGCTGAGCGTTTTATTTCGACCGCAATCCCATTAATAGTTGAATTAGCTGGTATTGAGAAGCCAAAATTCGTTGCCTGTAAATAATCGCTATATAGGCCAACGCCTTGCCCAGGGATAGAGTGTGACTCCGACCCACCTTCTGCAGTTGCTCCGTCTACAGTATCCCAATTATCATTGCTGCCATCGAGCACAACATTCGTCATCGTCCCCGGACTATTCGGTCCCGTAGTCGTTGCAAAAACACTTGGCAAAAGACTGCGAATCGGCTCAATCGCCGAGCAGAGCTTCGACTGACACTTCGGTGAAATTCCCCACTCAATCCCCGACACCTGCGCGAACTCTCCCGGCTCAATTTCAAACGTTGCCGTCTTCTCCGAGCGCTTGCTCACCACTTCCTGTGCAGTCGAAGGAAGGCTTAATTGCTCGGGAAAGAAGCGGGGAGTGGCGACCTCGAGAATCACTGAAAAGAGCGAAGGTATGAGAAGGCTCACCACAGTAACGAGTAAAGCGGACACTGTCGTGCGCCCAATGGTAAATCGATCTGAGATCATTGCAAAGCAGTCTACCATAATATGATCTGGAGATTTAAAAAAAATGCCTGTGTTGCTGTTTTTGTTTCCCCGCCCCAAAAAGAACGTAAGCTACAGGTGCCTTGAAATACGGTAAAAAATTGACGTTACATAACAGCGGTTGTGCGGTTCGTCGGCGGTGCTTTAAGAATAGGATGGATGCACGCCTCCTCTCCCATATTTTGCGGCTGTGTGTCGCTTCCACCTTCGCTCCTCCGCTTCGCTACGGAGTCTACGGTGGACAAGTCGCTCCATTATACAGCCAGCAAACATCGCACAAACCGCAAACGTTATATTCAATCGTCGTGAAAATTAATATTTTGAATTGCCGCCTTAGTGCTTCGCACAATTTGTCTTTGCTATCGCAAAGGATATAATAAAAAGGGTGCGAGTTTTTAGAAAGTTTAATAAATACATTTATTCTTTAAATTTATAACATGAACACAACACTAATAATCTTATTTGTTTATCTTGCATTAATGTTTGGAGTCGCTTGGTATTTCTCAAGAAAAGAATCGTTAAATGCTTATTTTTTGAATAACAAAAAAACAAGTTTATGGTTTATGACTTTTTCAACTGTTGCTACAATTGTTGGAGCTGGAGGAGTTGTTGCCATAGTTTCAGAAGTTTATAATTCAGGAATTTCTTATGGTTTGGCATTGCCTATCTCATTTGTTGCAGGAATGTTAATTCTGGGTATCATGGCTAAAAAAATAAAAACTATAGGAGATGAATATGATGCTCATACAATTGTAGATTTTTTCGCTAAGAGGTTTGATAGAAAAAATAAAATCTTAACAGGAATCCTACAAATCTTCTTGCTTACTATTTGGATAGGGGTTCAAGCAATAGCTATTGCTTCTTTGGCTTCTGTTTTAGTTGGATTAGAATATGAACTCGCTTTAATTTTATCAGCTGTTGTTGTTATTTTATATACCACAATTGGCGGTTTAAAAATTGATATAATTACAGATTTTATCCAATTTTGGATTATCTTAATAGTTTTTTTAATATTAGCTTTTATTGGTTATTCAGAAGTTGGAGGAATTTCAAATTTATTATCTAATGTTCCTCAAGGACACCTAAATCCTTTTGGTTTTGGTGGTATTGGTTGGATGATAGGTGTTATCGTTTTGAGTGGATTTATATATCTTGGAAATACAACCCATTGGCAAAGAATTTTTTCGGCAGAAAATGAAGAAATTGCAAAAAAATCATTTTATCTTTCTATTCCATTTGTAATTCTATTGGGATTTATTGTTTTATTTTTAGGTCTAGTTTCATCAATTTTACTCTCAGGAATTAAGCAAGAATTTGCAATATTTTTACTAATGGATAAAATTTTACCTCCTTCTCTTGTTGGGATTGGTTTTGCTTCAATTTTGGCAGTTATTATGTCCTCAATTGATAGTTTATTAGTTGGTGGTTCGGCGATTATTTACAGAGGATTATTTGATAAAAGCAAACACGATTCAAAAAAGAAAATGTTGTATGCCAGACTTATAACAGCAATATTTGGAACAGTTGGTTTTTTATTTGCCTTTCTAATACCAAATATTATTACCTTATCATTACTTGTTACTTATCTTGCTTTAATTTTTGTTCCGCCAATTATTGCAGGAATTTATTCTAGAAAAACTACTTCAAACGCAAGTTTTTATTCAATTCTAATACCAACAATCCTACTATTAGTTTTATTTCCTTTTTTGAAAGAAAGTACCTTTGCCATAACTTCTCCTTTAGGAATATTAATGATTATTTTTTACGATAAAATTTTCAAAACAAAAAAACTCGCACCCTAATTTTCTTTTTTAGAAAAAAGAAACAAAAAAGGCGGCGGCAATTCAAAATATTTAGATAGACACGACGACTCTGAAATTTCCCTTCGGGACGTTGCACTAAATTTCAGCCCTACGGGGAATATAACAAGGGATATGAAGTTACGAAGTCTTGCAGACTTCTCCACCCAAATTGCTCCCGATGGTCGCAACTTCTCATATCCCTAACGTTATCCGCAATTCAAAAAATATTTTTCTTTATAATAAGGAATTTTGACAGGCTTTTTAAAAAGGGGAATAAATTTGTTTTTTTATTTATTAGAAAGGG
>JAHIYH010000035.1 GCA_018814875.1 Patescibacteria group bacterium | reverse complement strand
TCCAGCCTACGCGCAGCGTAGGCTGTCCACCGTAGTCCACTGGACTTTGGTTGTTTAACAATTTTCAAAGTCGCTGCGGCTTCGGTTGGCAAGCCAACCAGTGGCGAAGGTGGACTATTTGGAAAAATATATCAATCGAAGTACCCCTCCGCATTTTTGCTACGCTCTGCGCTTGGAGGCTGAAACCGCTCACAATCAATGTCGCGGTTCCCACCCCACAGAACACCAAGTTATTGCAATACAAAATAGATGCGTTTGCCACTTACTTTCCTTACCTACATTACCTACATTACCTACTTTACATACCTTACCTACCTTACCTACTTTACATACCTTACCTTTCTCAAACGCATTCAAGTGGATCTATGTCCACAATCACCCCCTTAAGATCTAACTTATTCAAAACTTCTTGTGGCTTATTGCCTTTGATAAGAATGTGCCACTTTTTACCACCTCCAAAAAGCATGGGGGCAGCATTTGCGGTCAGATCAATATTTTCTTTGGCAGCGACAATTTTAACTTTTTCGCAGAGTGATCTGGTAAATAATGCGCCTTCTTCTCTTATTATTAGTCTTATCATCTTTGATGCAGGCGGATAACCACCTTGTAATCTAAGCAAAAGTTCATTATCTAGGAACTTCTCAGTATCGTGGTTTGCTGCAAGTTTAACTTCTGGTGCATCTGGTCTAAATGTTTGAATAATGACTTCTCCAGGTTTACTGCGCCCAGAACGACCGGTGAGTTGAGTAAGTAATTGGTAGATTCGTTCACCTGCGCGGAAGTGGGGGAGCGAGAGGCCTACATCTGCAACCAAAACAGCGGCTAGAGTTACTTTAGGTAGATCAAGCCCTTTTACTACAGATTGTGTTCCTAAAAGAATATCTGCATGTCCTTCGCGCATTTTCTTCAGAAGTAAGCGCATTTGTTCCGGATGTGTGAGCGTGTCGCTATCAGCCCTGAGCAACCTAGCATTAGGGAATTGGTTGGATAGAATTTCTTCAATTCGTTGTGTGCCGGCTCCAAGTGCATGAAGTCTGGTTGATCCGCACCCGGGACACGCAGATGGTACTTCTGCTTGGACTCCTGAAGTATGGTCCATAAGGTACGGTTTGCCTTGCATGTCTCTGTGCAGAGTAAACGGCAGATTCGATTCCGGAGAAACCATACGTCTTCTGCAATCAAGGCACATAAGTGAACTTGCGATTCCTCTGCGGTTTAAGAATAAAACGGACTGTTCACCAGCTTTAAGACGCTTATCGATTGCTTCCAGAAGAGGAGGAGAAAATGGATACATAGATCCAAACTTAACAGTTGCTAAATCAACTATGCGAACAGTTGGTAAAGGCTGATCTTTGTATCTATTTGGAAGAGTTGCGAAATGGTATGTTCCACTCTTCGCTCTGGACCATGCTTCCAACGAAGGAGTAGCTGTGCCCATTACAAGCTTTGCTTTAGAAAATCTACAAAGTGCTTCTGCAGTTTCGCGTGCATGATAACGTGGCGTCTGTTCATTTTTGTAAGTCCACTCATGCTCTTCGTCGATGACTACAAGACCGAGATTTGGCAAAGGAGAAAAGAGTGCACTGCGCGATCCAATGACTAGTGATATTTCTCCACGATGAATCCTGCGCCAATTGGTGGATTTCTCCGAAGGAGTCATACGACTATGCACAACTGCAATGTGTTCATCTCCCAAAAGCTCTTGAAATCTATGAATACAATGTTCTGTGAGAAGAATCTCCGGAACAAGCAGTATTGCCTGTTTACCATCTCTTACATTGTCTGCGATGAGTTGAGCATAAATCTCTGTCTTTCCGCTACTTGTAATACCAAAAAGAAGCGAAGGACGCTTATCGTTCTTGATAGATTCATAAACCTTTTTCTGATCAGGCGTAAGAGAGGGGAGTGTTACCTCAGGAGAAATATAATCGATAGATGACTCCTCTCGTTCTTCTTCTGCAATTTTTTCATTCTTTATCATTGATCTCAGGGTTGAATTTGGCACATCCAAGTTTTTCTTTAGTTCTTCTTGTGATACCCATTCTATATTATTCAAATATTCGATTAGAAGACTCTGATTCTCGGTTCGTACTACAATATCTTTACATACCAATCGGTATCCTTTTACTTTCTGCGGACCAAACTTCTTCCATGTTTTTGATGGAAGCCACACACGAAGAGCCTGTCTTAATGAACAGTAATAATACTGAGCCATCCACTGTAGAGTCTGGATCTGATGTTTATTTAATAATGGTTGTTGAGTGAGAAGCTCTTCAATATTTTTGATATCAAATTCTTCTTTCTCTTTCTCATTTTGAATATCAATGACTATACCTTCCACTAATTCTTTGCGAAGAGGAACAAGAACATGTGAGCCGGGCTTAATGTTCATCTTTCCTGCGTCGTACGTTAGTCCGCCGCTTATGCCAGGGGAGCGCGATGAGGTGAGGACGGTGCACTTCATAGGAAAGCATCATGACGTAATCAGCTCATAAAAAAACCCCCGCCTCTGCGGCGGGGTAATTGTTACGCAGCACGGCGTTCGTGCTGCACGAGTCTTTTCCTTTTAGCGAGCCTACGCACGTATCTGACTAGCAGAAATGCGTAGAAAGGTTTTTTGAAGGTCTTGCTTGCCACGTAGGTCATCGCATTTTCGAGATCACATGGCAATAAGGCGATCAGATTTGCCCTCAGCCCGCTATTGCACAGATTGATACAGATTCTGTTTGCAACAGCGCAACCGAGCGAAAAATCCACGATTATGCAATCTGGGTGGAAGTTTTCGACATAGCTTCCGGGGTTGAACCCGTTGGTAGCAAATGCCACACTGAATGCAGACATTTGCCGCTTGAGGATTGCGATCAGGTTTTTGTCGTCAGTGAAGACAAGAACCTTAACGATCGGACCATCCGGACGATCAGATCTGAACCAATCTAAAACTTTCATGGAAAATCCTTTTTCTCAAAAAGTGGACCTGTGTTAGAAAAGAACTCAGATGGATATTACACCTTATATCATGAATTAGTCAACTAGGTTTATAGTGTGTATATAGTCATGAATACCGTTGTAGCAGTTTTACCTTGTCGGACAATAAACTTCACATTTTTCATCCAAGCATTGCATAGCATAAGGACAACTTGAGCGTATGGCATAACTAAATGGCAATATGCAATTATCATCAATATGACAATTTTGTTTCATAGAAGTAGGGAAAGGTGGATTTTGTTGCTCAAATATTTCCATAATTCGTTCTGCCATCTCGTAGTGCATGTTCACAAGCATTGAATCATGAAAATTGCTCATTTTTTCACGGCTATCTAAAGGAAAAATTCTTTCTATATCTTTGTCATAATCCGAACCACTTCCAGGGATTTCGTGAGTAAAATTAGCAGCATCAAGTGAAGAAATTTCCGCAGGATAAGAAAGTTTTGCAGGAATAGATACTCCACTTGCCTCTTCTATTTCTTCATCTTTAAGTACAAATTCACTGCATCGTACCCATAAATAGTATGGGCTGATTTCATGATCATTTTGCAAGTATTCAAATACACATACGTGTTTTCCATCTTGTTCTGTATCCCATGCAAAATCACGTTGTGAGATAAGATACTGTTCAATCGCATCTTGCAGAATATCTGCATTGTCTATTTTGTTATAAATCGGTTCTTGCTCGTTATAATCCAATTTATTTTCTGTAAATGTACAACCCGAAAGTATGATTAATAATAGGATAGAAGTAGCTATATTTGTGCGCGAAGTGATCATGAGATCGTTGGTAACGATGATTATCTTTTCTTAGTGGCCTGCCAACCATAGCTCTGCCCCCAGAGTGAAAGTAATACTTCCGCAGACTTAGGTTGTATAGTGGGCAAGCTTCAGAGCAAACTCGAACTTAATGGCTTGCCATGAGTCCCGATAAAACGGGACGAATGGTCGGGGTGGTCGGGCTCGAACCGACGACCTCCTGCTCCCAAAGCAGGCACTCTAGCCAACTGAGCTACACCCCGTATGTTTCTATTATGATGAAAGATCGACCTGATGGCTAGAGTGCTTTTGGTTTTTTTATTTGCTCGTCTATAATGATGAGTTGGTAGCCAACTGCCTGTCGGCCATAGTCCCGCAGGAGCGGGACGAAGGCTGAAGCTACACCCAGACTTTCCTCTAGTATGCTGAAAAATTACCTCCATGGCTAGAGTGCTTTTCAAATTATTTACTAAAATGCGTTTTGCTCTGCAAGTAAACCTTTTCTAAGTCTATCTCTAATATCATCACTTATAGGCTCACCTGCACGGTTTTCATAACATTTACAGAGTCTATCTAATTTTTCCTGAGATGTAGTATCTAATTCTGTTGTGAGTTCTAATGATTCAAAACTGGGGATAGTTGATACGGGTGATGATCTTTGCTTATCAACTGCTATTTGTTCTGCTAGAAGGCTTATAAAAATACTAGTTCTAGCTGCATCTGTAATTTTTGGACAACTAAAAATCCTATCTCTATTTCTTTGACGACCAGTATCAAATGGTTCAAATGCAGCCGTACTTTCACAGCTTCCAGATGACATACTAGATTTTAGGGTATTTATAGTTAATATTTTTGTCAATATTCAATTTTTCTTCTGTATTCAAAGGATAGTAGCTACACTAATAACATGAAATCCTACCGCTATTACGACATCTTAATGGCTCTATTCGTTGCAGTTCTGCTTATCAGCAACATTGCATCTTCTGCGAAGATTATCGATTGGAGAACTTCCATCTTTGGTTTACGCCTTGCATTCGATGCAGGCACACTTCTGTTTCCTTTGAGTTATATCTTTGGAGACGTCCTTACAGAAGTGTATGGATATGCCAGAGCAAGGAGAGTTATCTGGACGGGTTTTACATGCGCGCTTCTTATGAGTGTCAGCCTGTTTATTATCCAGAAAATGCCTGGGGAAGAGGAGTGGCTTGGATATGCAGGTGATGATGCTTTCGCTGCAATTTTGGGATCTATTAGCAATGGTGGAATCATTGTTGCAAGTCTTGCTGCATATTTGGTCGGAGAATTTTCGAACTCTTATGTTCTGGCAAAAATGAAAATTGCAACAGCTGGGAAGTGGTTGTGGACACGAACAATTGGATCCACTTTGATAGGACAGGGGATTGATACGGTTATCTTTGTACTTATTGCCTGTTCTTTTGGTGTTTTCCCTTGGACAATTGCGCTCAGTTTAATCGTGGCAAATTACATCTTCAAAGTTGGTATCGAGGTGCTCTTTACTCCCGGTACATATAAACTCGTCGGTTTTCTAAAGAAGGCAGAACAAGAGGACTATTACGATCGCGAAACAGATTTCAATCCTTTGCATCTCCGTCGCTAATGAATAATGAAAAATTACTGATTCATAGTCATTCTTCATTCTTAATTCTTAATTATTCATTCCCCTCCATCAACTCATTGAGTTTTTCGAGGATACATGCCGCCTTATCATTAAGATGAAGATCTACGCATGACATACGTGCCTTGGAGATGTACATGCTACGCAGTTTCTTTGTAGTCTGGATCGATTGTTCCTTAGCTTGTACAGAGATACGATTGCGTGATCTTACATATTGAAAAGACTTTTGTTGCTGGTTTTGCGATTGAGGGAGTGTGTTACGGAATTCTATTCGAGTCCGAAGCCGTTGCTGATATGTACGTTGCTGGTATGTTGAAATACGTTCTTTTAGATCTTCCCCAGATTGAATGTTTACTTTGTCTATTCTTGCTTGTTTTCGGCTAGAGAAACTTTTATTTCGCTCCTGAAGATCTGATTGTCTTCGATGTGTATTAATACATCTATTTAGGTTAAATCGCAGTGCACCTAGTAAATTACCACCTTCTATGCCCATCTGTTCACGGCATTGTGTATCCCATTGCTGTTCCAGAAGTTCTTCATCATCTTCACTGGTCACTATAGCAGCTTGTAGCTGGAAGTGGTTCAGAGAATAGGCAAAGCTAGTCAGCGGTAAAAGTGTCAGCGACACGGACGCCATTGTAGTGCGAATTAATAAGTTTTTCATAAGGCAACTATTTTGTACTAAGCGCGTCAGAAAGCCAAGAATTGTATGATGACATCATAAAACATTGTTCCATTGTCCCATTGTTGACCGTTAATGAGTTTTTGATATATAACAATGGAACAATGAAGCAATGGAGCAATTACGAATAGTACGTATACTGCAACTATGGATCTCCAGACACCTCTCAAAGAAGTATTACGTACTACCAAAGATCACATAAAAGATCTGAAAGACATGGGGCTTGAAACGGTGGAGGACCTTTTACAATATATACCGCGTGCGCATGAAGATTTGAGTCAAATGCAAGCAATTAAATCTGCTCCACTTGATGAAAAAGTTACAATACGTGGAACTATCGAAAATATTCGCTTGATCCGCACTCGTCACGGCAAGAATTTAATCACAGGTGTTTTTACAGATTTAGAAGGAGAGACAGTAGATGTGATGTGGTTTAATCAGCCACACATCAAGCGCATGTTACAAGAAGGAGATGAAGTAGTTATGACGGGCAAGCTAGTTGAAAAGGGATACAAGTTGCAATTTCAAAGTCCTATCTTTGAACGCACAGGTGACCAACCGCTTGTCCATGCAGGAAGACTGGTTCCAATCTATCCGCAACATGAGAGTATTAATACTAAGTGGCTAAGAGAAAAAATGGTTCTAATTAAAGATGCTATACCATTACTACCGGAAACATTACCTAAAGATGTTCTTAAAGATGAGAAATTTTTATCACGTAGCGAAACTATTAATGCATTGCACTTTCCGGAGAAACCAGAAGAAGTAGAAAAAGCGTTACAACGAATTGCGTTCGAGAAAATGTATATGCTTCAGCTTGATGTGCTTGAACGCAAAAAGGAATGGCAGGGAAATACTCAGGAGAGATTGCAGACACCAATGGAGGTAGATTTGATCAAGGCATTCTTTGCATCGCTCAACTTCACTCCAACTGATAGTCAGAGAGTATCTATTTACGAAATTCTAACAGATATGGAAAAGGATCGCCCTATGTCACGATTGCTAGAAGGAGATGTAGGATCAGGAAAAACTCTCGTTGCCATTGCGATAATAGCAAACACATTAAAGGGAGGGGGACAGTGTGCGCTTATGGTTCCTACAGAAGTCCTTTCAAAACAACACATGGCAAGTATCTCTAAGGTTCTGTTCAATTTTCATTCCTATCTCGAGAAGAATAAAGATAAATGGAATATCTCCATGCGATTGCCAACTATAGAACTACTTACAGGATCAATTTCTGCGGGTGATGCAAAGAAGATTAAACAAAGACTCGTAAATGGTACTGTAGATCTTGTCATTGGAACTCACGCTCTTATAACAGATACAGTTCAATTCAATGACCTGAGGCTTGTGATTGTTGATGAGCAGCATCGTTTTGGAGTGGAACAGCGCAAGCGACTTGCAGAGAAAGGGAATCCGCATTTCCTTGCTATGACGGCTACTCCTATTCCACGCACACTTGCACTTACAGCGCACGGTCATCATGATCTTTCTGTTCTTTTAGAAAAACCTGGAAAGAGGCAACCAATTCATACAAAAGTTGTTTCGCCAAAAGATCGTATAACCGTTGAGCGTTTTATTGATCAGCAGATCGAGGAAGGGAGACAGACATTTGTAATTTGTCCTTTAATACAAGATTCCGAAAATGAAGAGATGATGGAACTTAAAAGTGTGCAGGCAGAGGCTGCACGATTGCGTTTAGAATTTCCTAACAGAAACATTGCCATTTTGCATGGCAGAATGAGTTCTGCAGAAAAAGATGAGGTAATGCAGAACTTTAAAGATAAAAAGGAAGACATACTTGTTTCTACATCCGTTATAGAAGTTGGGATTGATATCCCGAATGCTACGATCATTGTAATAGAAGGCTCAGAACGTTTTGGTCTTGCACAGCTACATCAATTCCGTGGACGTGTAGGAAGAGGGGACTACAAGAGCCATTGTTTCTTATTCACAACTACTCCTGTTCAATCAAATTCACCAAGGCTCAAAGCTATGGAACAGCATGATTCGGGCTTTATTCTTGCGGAAATTGATCTAAAGATAAGAGGGCCAGGGGAGTTATTTGGATTCAGACAGAGTGGAATCCCTGATATCCATCTTAGAAGAATGTTTAATCCGGAGATGGTTGTAAGGGCACGCAGAGCGGCTGAACTGGCTATTGCTAGCTTGTAGCTGTATTCACGGAACGCAGAAGCTTTTCCGCAGAGCTACTGCGCAAATGTTACTAAAAGTACCTTGACGTTGTTCCAAGAGTCGCTACATTGCTGGCAATGATTGTTTCCTATTCCTTCATGGGCATGATGATGATGCGATCCATGCGAGGTCTGGTTCAGTCTTAGTACTTTTCTACAATTAGAACCAACCCCTCGCAAAGTGAGGGTTTTTTATTTATTACTTATTTTTATGGCCGGAATCTCCAATATTGCAGATACTCTCTCTTCTGTCTGTTCGAATCAAATGGAATTTACAACTCTTACTCCTGAATTAAGAGACTTTATACTCATTTCTAATTTGAGCAAAGATAACAGAATATTATTTGTTTTGTGTTTAGATCCAAAATCAAGGGCATTAGTAGTTGGTATAACAAAACCTAAAAAGCCAATGCATGTTATCAGTCCTTTTGGACAATATAATCATGTTGTACTTCACAGACCTGCTACAAATGAGGAAGATCCCGATATTTTTGAAAATGTTCCTGGTCCTCATAAAAATACAAAGGTGTTTGAGAAACTAGCATGTATTCCTAGTGATTCAGACATTGCCTGCTTTCAAACAGGTGATAAAGAATGGTACAGAGCATGAAAAATCATTCTTAATCATTACTGACTGGCATATTTGTCCAAATTTAGTTTGTAATGCCTAATTTGACTGCTAAACTCTATGAACTGATTTCTCAATCTTCTTATGGCAGATCAACCAACACCACCGCCACCTCCAAAGCCTGGTGATAGCGTACCTAAGGGTGGTTTAGATCCAACGCAAGTATTTGCATCACCTCCACAACCTCCTCCTCCGCCTCCTCCGCCACCTCAAGGCAGTGCATCAGCAACTGGTCAGGATGCAGGAGCTCCTCCTACTCCACCACAAGACAGTGGTCCTCCTCCTCCGCCTCCAGGAACGCAGGCAACTAAGGATCAGGGATTTGATGATGAAGATTTGCGTATACTTGGTGAAGTTGGTGATTATCGATTTGGTAGCATCAATTCTACTCTTACAAACGACAATATTATTGTTCCTGCACATGTAGAGACAAATTTTGATGAGCAGGCATTCCTAACGCTTTTAAGAGGGAGCATTTCTCTAACCAGAGACGAGAAGTGGCGAATTGTTCAGGCGATGCCAAACTTGAGCCAATTCCAGATTGATGAACTTCAAAAGATTCTGGAAGAGGAAAAGAAAAAGTTCTCCGAGCTTAGTCCTAAACATCTACTTCAACTCCAGAAGCTAGAACAAAAGCACGCCGAAGATTGGAAGGACTTACAATCCGTTACTGTTCAGGAAGGTGCAAAGCAAGAAGAGCAAGCGCAGGCGGATGATATACGTAAACAGTTAGGATTATGAGCATGAGTGTAATTTGATTACCTCATACCCTGCGTTCAAGCGCCGGAGCGATAGCGGAGGCGCGAGACGCAGGCACCTTATAAGGGCTGAAGCCCATTGCTGGTTTCGTTAACCCCGCGTTTAAACGCGGGGTTAACGAATGAACCACGGGGCTTTAGCCC
>JAHIYH010000034.1 GCA_018814875.1 Patescibacteria group bacterium | reverse complement strand
GCAATCCCGATTGCTATCGGGATTAAAGTAAAACATGCACATCACATAACACGGCATATCTGGTTACGGCTTTTATACAAAAGCCTCCACCCATATTTGCCTCCGCTACGCTACGGCAAACATCAGATATGCCGAAACGTTGTCGGACATAACTTTTCTCCCTCGTTTCTCCGTTCCGCTTCGCTTTTTATTTTTGCGTCCCCCCTTGTTTGTTTTGGTTGTTTGATGTTGATGTTTGGCACATGAATCATATGCGCTGGCAGTCCTATGAGCACATCGCTTGGTCAGGAGTTGTCTGCCTGTTGTGCTCTCCCTAACTTCTCAATTTTCCTCACAATCAAACGTCCGATTCTTCCAATTCTCGATTTCACTTTCGTGACGGACATTTCAGTTAATATGGCAATGTCTGCGTGCGTCAGCCCCTCTCCTGTGTGATGAAGTTTCCAAAGTTCGAGATCTCTTTCACATCTCTCCCTTTCCCCTTTCTTCATATCCCGCTCCATGACATCTATAATGGCGGCTTCAATGAGCTCCCTTGCATACCGTGTACAGTCGGATCGTATCGCCATCGCATCGGGTGCCTCTTCACGACTTTTTAGAAGATCGCGGAGGGCAAGCTCATCATCACCTCCCTGCGGATCAATACGCTCGGGGTGTTTTCTCCACTTACGCACTTGCTTGAGCTTCTCAGGTTTCCAACCGAGTGCTCCGCAAAGGTCATCGTCGTCCGTCCCTCCCCTTGCATGATGAAGAGCTTCCGCACGATTGAGTGTAAGAATATCCGACACCGCATGCCGCTTGACAGTGATCGTACGCCCCGAGAGATCGATACCAATGAGAATCTTTCCCTTGATGCAGCGAAATGCGTACGTACTGAAACGGGTTCCTGACCAAACGAACCTGTCGATCGCATGGAGGAGTCCTTCCACGCCATCGTGGATAAGATCGTTGAGTGGCACCCCCAATCCTTGCATCCTTCGGGCTATAGCCACAACGAGACGACCGTTTGCCAGAAACATCGCTCTCCGTTCCTCAGTGTACCTATCGTACAAACGATGCAGCGCATCGAAGGCGTTTTGGGCTTCCTGAAGATTGCACCCATACTGTTCACGGAACTCATTCGCCTTACCAGCACCCTCCATAACGTTCTTGATGTCACGATAGCATCGAATGAGGAGCGGTACTTCGGGTGTTTCTGGCAAATTAGAGAGGTGCGCCAGCGGTCCTTGATGCGCAGGAAATTGCCTGAGAGCATCCCAGATCAGCCCGCGCTGAACCGGCAGTCGCTCCCCATAGGTCTGTTCCTGATCCACAGTGAGAAGTGGTGCACTGCACATTCCATCGATCTCGCTCTGCAGGTAATTTATCTTTGTAAGTTGTGATCCATCTTCATATGCCAGATCATCATCAGAGATCTGAATGAGTGTATCGAATTCTGGTGAGTCCGTTGATTCCAGCAGAGATTCCATAAAGGGCGGAATTATGTCTCATTTGCAAGAACTTTGAAAGATATTCCTCTGTATACTTCCATCAGATGCAGACCCCCAAATGCCCTCCTCGCCTCACCCGCGGCCTCCCGCAGGAAGGACGAAGGAAGGTTTCCGCAGCGTACGCATGCGCATGGCGGCATCTCTCGTCCATCAGGCGCCGCACGGGCGCAAGCTACGCGAAACACGGAACGAATATCGCACTGATTCTGCGAGAGATTTCCTCCGATCCCGCGCTCCTCTGCGTGGCGCTCCTTCACGACATCTTCTTAGCCCCTGAAGGAGAGCGCGACCTCGCCGGCTCGGCTCTCACGCGCGAGGAGCGGCGTCTCGCGCGGATGATGCACGATCTCCGCCGCCTCCACATCGATGCGAAGACGCACGATCTCGAAAAGGTCATCGCCTGCTTCTCCTCCGACGAACGGCTCATCGTCCTGCGCATGGCGCACCGACTGAATGATGTGAGAAATCTACGGGATTTCACACCGCATCTCCGCCACGCAATCGCTCTGGAAACGCTTCACATGTACACCGGCATCGCGGGGAGACTCGGCATGCACAAGTGGCGGCATGAGATGGAGGAAACCTGCTTCCGTTTTCTGCATGCGAAGATTGCCCGTTCCCTTGAGAAGAAAATGCAGCAGCGCCAGCCGCTCGATCTCCTCTGCATCAAGCAGGCGAAACGGCTGATTCTCCGATCGCTCTGCGAGAGGGGCATCCAGTGCGATATAACCCACCGCATCAAGGGTTTGTACTCAACCTACCGGAAGATGACTCTCAAAAACCGCTCGTTCGAGGAACTCACGGACCGGCTGGCTCTCCGGCTCATTGTTCCCTCTGTGGAAGACTGTTACCGCACGCTCGGCGTCGTCCACGCGCTCTTCCATCCCATCCCGGGCAAACTCAAGGATTACATCGGCGCACCAAAGGAGAACGGGTACCGCTCCATCCATACCGTTGTCTACCCGCTGCGCGGCGTGACGGAGCAACCGATGGAGATACAAATCCGCACGGGTGACATGCATGCAGAGTGCGAGCTGGGTATTGCCCGCCACACCGACTACAAACACTACCTCAATACGCTGCATCGGTCGTCGGTGCGGGTGAATCTGTTCAAAAATCTCCTGACGCTGCAAGCTGAAACACGATCACCGCGCCAGTTTGCAAACGCACTGAGACACTACTTCGATGATGGCCATATCGCAATCTTCGATGCGAAGAACAACCTGTACCACATGAAGAAACCTGTCACGGCACTCGAATTCATTGAACGCGTTCAGAATGGTGCAAAGAAGAGGCTTCCCGCATCGTTCCGCGTAAACGGCCGGATAGTGCCCGGGACGATTGTTCTGCAGGACGGCGACACCGTGGAAGCTGTAAATCGGAGAAGATAGAACATCATAGGTTCACTCGTCATATTCCATGGTCACATTGTTTTGTTTGTTGTTTCCCCTCCCCGCAAAAATAAAAAGCTACGCTTGAAACATCGAAACTCGGTCGAAAAGTGACGATCCGACAACAGCGGGTGTGCGGCTCATCGTCGCTCCGTTTTGATTAAATTCGGAAGTCGCTTCGATTCGCCCAAATCCGGCGGCAGTAGGTCGCTTCGCTCCCAATTGTACTGCCGCCGTACTTCGCACACCCGCAAACGTTATAGGCGTACTGCTTTTATTAAATGGATTCGGCAACATTGTTGATGATTCCAGAATCTTAACCTATGACATTGCATCAATTTTATCAGGAATTGGGTTTGTAATTGTTATAGCTAAGCTAACATAAAATCGCATAGCATAAGTGGGATTAAGTCGCTTATTTAAGCCAATCCTGTGAATTTGATTTATACCAATTTATAGTAGTTCAGCTATAGCTGAAAACAATAGTTCTAAACTTCGAACAACACGGTTTGTACTCAACTTCTTCCCCTAAACGACGAAACAATCCAATTCCAAAATGACCGATTGCCGCTACTCTTTTCTAGTTTTCGTTCCAGAATCATTCCTGCGCCCACGGTCGCATTTGTGATTCGATCAATAATAATAAAAGAGCCGGTTGCACGATTGTGTTCGTAGCTATCAAAGACAATAGGTTCTGTAAGAGATATGGCACATCTGCCGATTTTGTTGAACTCAAGCTGGGTTGCATCTTGCCGACGTAGAGTATTGATGTCCATTGCGTATCGCACAGTATCAATTCTCCCAGAAACACTCCTAGCTGTCTGCTTAAAGATATACTCCTCGCGCGATTTAAGCGGCTCCTCATCCATCCATACAACCATTGCTTCAAATTTCGAACCAAAGTTCCCAACATTGTTGGGGTGCATAATCATATCCCCACGACTCACATCAATATTGTCCTCGAGTGTAAGCGTTACAGACTTTGGTGAAAATGCTTCATCTATCTGACCGTAGTCCGCATCAATAGATTTTACGCGCGTTGTTTTGCCCGAAGGAAAAACGACTACATCATCTCCTCGTCGAACCACCCCGGAAACAATAGTGCCGCAATATCCACGGTAATCGCTATTTGGCCTATTAACATATTGAACAGGGAAACGCAGATCAATTAGATTGCGGTCCGCTGATATCTGCGTCGCTTCCAGTGCGTGCATTAGTGTTCCGCCTTTATACCATGAAATGTTTTCGCTTTGATTAACAACATTATCTCCGTTAAGTGCAGAAATCGGAATAAATTGTAGATCATGAATTGCTAGCCTTGCCGCAAAATCATTGTAATCATTTTTAATTGATTCAAAGACTTCCTGACTAAAGTCGACCAAGTCCATTTTATTAACTGCAACAACAACATGCCGGATACCAAGAAGTGAAGCGATAAAGCTGTGCCGCTTTGTCTGCTCTACAACACCATTCCGCGCATCAATAAGAATTACAGCAAGGTTCGCAGTAGATGCACCTGTGACCATGTTGCGTGTGTACTGTTCGTGTCCTGGGGCATCGGCAATAATGAATTTGCGTTTAGCAGTAGAAAAATAACGATATGCGACATCAATGGTAATGCCCTGTTCACGTTCAGCCTTGAGTCCATCTGTTATAAGTGCAGGATCAATTTTGCCTCCGGTTGTGCCGTGTCTCAGAGAGTCGCGTGTAACCGCATCAATTATGTCGGATGATATGGCATTAGAATCCAGAAGTAATCTGCCGATCAGTGTGCTTTTCCCATCATCTACACTCCCACATACAAGGAACCTCAGCATTTCCTTATGATCATGCTGATGTAGAAATTCCTCTGTATCGCCGGTGGATAATGACTGCATCATTGTTCAAAAAGATTAAAAATATCCTTCTCTCTTTTTCTCTTCCATAGAAGAAGGCTGATCGCTATCTATAAGACGATCTTTACGTTCGGAAAAATCAGAGGACACCAGCTCTGCAATTACACCCAAGATGTCTGATGCATTGGATTCCACAGCTCCAGATAATGGGTAACATCCTAAAGTGCGGAAACGAACCTTTTTAATTTGAGGCTCTTCGCCTTTCTCGAGCGGAAAACGTTCGTCATCAACCATAATAAGTGTGCCACCGCGTTCAACTACTAGGCGATCTGCGGCAAAGTAAAGTGGGACTACTGGAATGTTCTCTTTGTGTATGTATTGCCAAACATCAAGTTCTGTCCAATTAGACAAAGGGAAAATCCTCAAGCTCTCTCCCTTATTTAATCTACAATTATAAATATTCCAGAGTTCTGGTCGTTGATTTTTTGGATCCCAACGGTGATTTTTGTCACGGAAGGAAAAAACTCGCTCTTTGGCACGAGATGCTTCCTCGTCACGTCTAGCTCCACCGATGACCGCATCGAATCCATGCTGGTCTAATGCCTTTCTCAGCGCCTTCGTCTTCATAATATCTGTATATACACGGCTACCATGGCTAAAAGGGTTTATACCCTGATCGATACCTTCTTTGTTTGTGTACACAATTATTTCGAGCCCAAGTTCATCTCTCACATACTTATCTCGAAATTCAATCATCTCCTTAAATTTGAAAGTTGTATCTATGTGCATCAAAGGGAACGGTGGATTGGCCGGATGGAATGCTTTGCGCGCCAGATGAAGCAATACTGCAGAATCCTTGCCTATGGAATAAAGGAGAACTGGATTTTGGAAAGAGGCCGCCACTTCACGAAAAATGTGAATGCTTTCTGATTCAAGCTGCTTAAGATGGGAAATACGGTAAGGCATGGGGATACGATATTACCGATTCTACACTAAATATCTGTAACTATTTCCGATAAGAATAATACCTTGCGATGGCAATACAGGCTATCTGTACCTCGCCAAATATAGAGAACATTTTAATATTTCGTATATGCTATAACGCTAGGAAAGCTCCCTCAATAATGTATCAACCGCTCTACTTACATCTTCTGTTGCTTCATCCGAAGTCGTATCGCTTCTACCATTTAGCGTTTCTCTAAATACATCAGCGACTCTTCCGACAATGTCTGCATACAAATCTCGATATGCAATGATGGCGTCCGCGGCAATCTTCTCCTGCGCTGCTGTAAACTGAATACCCGAACAAATATGGCCGAGTTCTTCCCTTTCCCCGATACCCAAGCCAATCAACATCGATTCCTTTGCCATATATAAGCAATATCGGCCAAGAAAGATGGGCAGTCAACAAAATTACAACGAAAGAGAGAATAGACTTCGCATAAGCCGGAACACTGTGAAATCCAACACCTGTTTATATTTGCATTAAGCGAAGTATCTTGTGATACTCACCAACTAACCAATAATCTTTTTATGTACATAAAGCAATTTCTAAAGTGGATCGGACTAAAAGAAAAGTTGCATGACAAGCAACACAAAACGCCGCTTGTATCAGAAGGGGAAATCTGGTGGGCTAGTGTAGGAGAAAATATTGGATCCGAAATCAATGGAAAGAGTGATCTCTTTTCTCGACCAGTCATCATCTACAAGAAACTTGCACATGACTTTTACTTCGTCATACCAACAACATCACAACAAAAAGCCGGAAGTTGGTTTGTAAACTTTAAACAGCATGGAAAAGATACGACGGCTTGTTTGCATCAGGCCAGATCAATTGATTATCGACGGCTTTCCAATAAGCTCGGTGAACTTGATAACAGCGACTTTGAAAGAGTAAAGACTGGCTTTGTAAATCTTTACACATAATAAATTCCCCGCCATTGCTGACGGGGCCGCGGGAACATCCCGAATGTGATTCTATATTAGACATACGGCCTTCTAATGTCAATGACTGTTAACAATTCGCATATTCAAAATTTGTGATTTTGAGCACTTTTAGTATCAATTCTACATTCCCAAAACTTTGCATAAGCTGGAAAGTTAGACCCCCTTTAACTTAACTAAACCAAACAACTCTGCTTTAATAATGAACTTTTTCATGAAGATATCCTCACCTTATCGGCTCTTCTTAGTATTCGGAGCAATAATCACGCTACTTGCTCTACACGAACTCGCGCTTCTACCAGATGGGAAACTTCATGTGCGCTTTTTGGATGTAGGCCAAGGCGATTCCATCTTCCTTATCACACCTTCGGGAAAACAAGTTCTTGTAGATGGGGGACCGGATATGTCTACATTTGAACACCTTGGAAAGTACATGCCATTCTTTGATAGGAGTATTGATCTGTTAGTTCTTACACATCCACACACCGATCATCTTGCATCTCTCCCCGAAGTAACCAAACGTTACAGTGTTGGTCGCATACTTCTTGCTGGGACAGAAGCTACAGCGAGTAGATACTTGGCACTTCTTAACGAGGTAAAAGAGCAAAGTATTCCCGTGAGTATCGTCGATCCTGCAAACGATATTGATCTTGGTGACGGTGCGGTGCTCGACATAGTCTGGCCAACGAAAAGTTTTCGGAATGACAAAAATCTCAACAACTCTTCTGTGGTAATGCGTGTGCTCTTTGCAGATCAATCCATTCTGCTCACAGGCGATATAGAAGAAGAGGCGGAAGATGCGCTACTAGAAACTGGAGCTGATATTAGATCACTTGTTCTTAAGGCTCCTCACCATGGATCACAGACTTCTTCCTCTTCTGGGTTTCTTTTGGCGGTGAATCCTATTAAAACAATCATCTCGGTTGGCGAAGAGAATGGCTTTGGCCATCCTCATCCGGAGACTATCTCGAGATATTTCGATTTGAATATTCCGATGCTGGAAACGCGTGATGTGGGGACTGTTTCGCTGGAGTTTTAGATACCTCCATCCCCTCCGCCTACGCCTTTTGGCTACGGTGGACAGGCGACCACTTCCTCCACCCACCTTCGCCTCTGGGCTTCGGATGGGCAGGCAAGAGGAAGTGGAGCTTCGTTATTGAAGTAAAGATCATTGTTCTCCTTTAACATAGTTCCCCTCCTCCTCCGGAGGAGGGGCTAGGGGTGGAGGCAGTCTCTGAGGATGGATTAGGAAAACTTGGGTGGGAGGAGTTAATCCAAAAAACCCCGTAAAACAGGTGATTACCCGCGATTGAGAGCCTATAATCTCACTTGATTTTATGAAAGTTCTCCTCCTTATTGCTGGCCGATCCAGACGCTTCTGGCCTCTGTCCGAGAAGACACTGTTCCCCATCTGCGGAACCAATCTTTTGGAGATCACAACGGGTCGACTAATGGAAGCCGGACTGAGAGACATCATCCTTATAGGCGGTTCTCACAACTTGGAAGAGGTGTCGGACAAATATCCTCAGTTCCCATCAATCGAACAAAAAGATTTGGAGCTCGGTATGCGTGGCGCACTTCTTGATGCACTACCACAATGTGGATCTGAATCTGTGATGATTGTTTGTGTTAATGATGTAATTGAATCGAGTGCTTATAAACATCTAGTATCTTCTGCGAAGCAATCAGCCACACAAGGTGCACTACTCGCACAGAAAACAGATCGATACTTCCCAGGTGGGTACCTTCAGATCGATAACAACCGTGTCACTTCTATAATCGAGAAGCCACAGAAGGGAAGTGAGCCCAGTAACCTTGTGAACATTGTTGCTCATGTGCACAACGATGCATCACTTCTTTTGGAAGAGCTGAAGAAGATTAAGGATGGAACAGATGACGGATACGAGCAGGCACTTGATACATTATTCAAAAAACACACTTACCGCGCTGTTCCTTACGAAGGCGTATGGCCGTGGCAGGCGGTTAAATATCCATGGCATATGCTCGAGCTTTTGCCTTTACTGCTTAAAAACGTTACTTCTCAGCAAATTCATCCAAGTGCAGAAATTCATCCAAGTGCAGTGGTAGATGGCCCAGTTATTATAGAAGAAGGTGTAAAGATTTTCCCGTTTGCAACAATTAAAGGACCCTGCACAATCGGGAAAAGAAGCATCATCGCAAACAATGCGCTTATTAGAGGATCAAGTATTGGCGATGACTGTGTTGTTGGTTTTGCTAGCGAAATAAAATCGAGTATTTTGCATAGTCATGTGTGGACACACTCCACATACATCGGTGATAGCATCATCGGATCAAATGTCTCGTTTGGCGCGGGTAGTGTTACCGGGAACTTACGGCTAGATGAAGCTGAAATTAATTCGAATGTTAAAAATGAAGAAATTAATACTGGGCTCACAAAGTTTGGAACTGTGATTGGAAATAATTGTCGAATTGGTATTCACACTGGTATTAATCCTGGAAAGAAAATTGGAGGTGGAACATTTATTGGTAGCCATGTGCTCGTCGAAGATGATATTCCCGACTCTAGTTTTGTTTCGATTAAGAATGGAGTTATGTGTGTAAAACCCAACCATTCTCAAGTACCTCTTCCTGAAGAGAGAAGTGCATTTCGTAGCAAGATAGTGCGATAATTCCTCTTATTCGGACACAAAAGTTATCCACAGTGCCTGTGGAAAGAGGACATCCTTCTGGTTCCCCATGTTTTGCGACTTTTCCACATCCATTTAAGTCTATTGGCTTATCTTAGCCGAAAAGTATAAATTGGTACTATGAGTGTTTAGTCAATAGAGTTATCCACAAGTTTTCCACACCCCCCACACATACAAATTTTGAACTTCCACAGCGTTACTTGGTTCTTATTCAAGAATATACTTGTGTTTCTGCTTTCTCCCCATATGATCCACAGACGAAACTACAATTTTATATATATGAGAAGAGTCCACTATTACTACTATTTTTGTTTATAAAATTATATTTCTTTATTACTATAGGGTTATGAAATTTTCTTGCTCAACATCACAGCTACTTCAATCATTACATCTTGTAAGTCGCGCGATAAGCGGACAACAAGCACTACCAATTCTTGGGAATATTTTAATTGAAGCCGAAGGGAAAAGATGCACAGTAAGTGCAACCGATTTAGAACTAAGTATTGTAACAAGTTTTGAAGCAAGCATAGAAAATGAAGGAGCGATTACTGTTCCATCAAAAGCAATATTAAACTTTGCACAATACAACACAGATGATGAAGTTCTTTTGGAAACAAGCGAGGGGACTCAACTTAAATGTACTTCAAAACACGCAAAAACAATTATTGCAGGAGAGGCTGCATCCGAATACCCAACAATCTCTGCTATTAAAAAAGAAGTCTCATTCTCTTTGGATGCTGGGCCACTTTTGGATGCACTACATATGGTTACATTTGCATCTGCTAAGTCGACACTTAGGCCTGTGCTCTCTGGAGTCTATTTGCGCGCAGAGAAGGGTAAATTGGTATTTGTTGCTACAGATAGCTACAGGCTTTCTGAGTATAGTATTCCAATGAAAGGAGGAGACACTGATATCTCCTGCATTATCCCAGCAAAAGTTTTGGAAGAGCTAAAGAGCGCGCTGAGTGTAAAGAAGGAAGATGGTGAAAAAGAAAACAAGAAGGAAAAAACAAAGGTTGAGATTTCTTTGAGTAGCCAGCAGATTGAGTTGGCAGTGGGGCAGACACAACTCCTCTCACGTCTTATAGAGGGGAAGTTCCCAGACTACCAACAAATAATTCCAAAGGATTCGAATACAAAGGTGAAAGTTTCTACAAAGGAACTTCTCACAGTGGTAAAACGTATGCACTACTTCGCGAAAGAAATTAATAACAATCTAACATTTAATTTTAAAAAAGATTCACTCCATATTCATACTCCACAGACCCAGATTGGGAATGACGAAGCAACACTTGATGTTTCAATCGACGGGAGTGCCAACAAGATTGCACTAAGCTCATCCTACCTACTCGACTTCTTAACGCATGTGGATGACGACGAAGTGGAGGTACACATCACAGATAGCATGCACCCTGCCGTTTTCCATTGTCCATCAGCCGAGCAGTCATTACACCTTATTATGCCGCTGAGGTTGCAGGAGGAGTAAGAGTGGTGAATCTTCCATTCGAATAATGGAATAATAGAGTAATCCAGTATTCTATTATTCGATCAGATGGCCTCTGCTTAAGGAAATATGGACTTACCCCACTCATTCACACATTCTCTTGTATCGTTAAATAAATAGTCATAGGATTTAAGTATGAGTACAGCAGAACAATCAACTGCCGATCGCCCAATCGAAGCCGCGGCGGCATGTCTTGATAGAGGTTACACAGCTCTCGAATCAAACCTTACACATCTTATAGATAGCTTGAGGAATAATGATTCATCTGATTTGGAAGAATCCTTACGGATTGCTCAAGGTACGAAAATAGCGATGACAGCCGCGCTTGCTCATCTTGAGCAGTCAAACGGAGATGTAAGTATAACTGTAAAAAAGTTCGTAGAAAGATTCAGGGAGCATCTGAAAGTATGGTTTGAAGAGAAAGTGTTAGCCCCTCTTGAAAATAAATCGAAACCACGAATAAGCATTAATATTATTAGGGAAATTGAGGTGTTACATAGACAGCTTAAAACGGCGTGTTGCGGTGGGCAGTTGAGTATTTTATTAAGCATGGAACAAGAGGAAACAAGGGAGGATCTTTTTGTAGGTCACGCACTTGAGATGGGGGTAGTAGGTCAAGGAAATACATTCGAGGAAGCGATTGAATCCGCTGCGAATCTTGCCGAATGGCAAGTTGAGGATATGGGGGAGGAAGATTGTGTCTTGCAATTACCAGCGTTGCCTCCAGATTTTGAGACGTTTGACGCTGTAAAGTCTGATGCATTTAATAAGGAGCAATGGGGTCCATTCTCGAGAGTTGTATCGAGAAAAAAGCCTGGATGTTAATAGCTGGCTGATTATGCCGCTGAGACTTCAAGAAGAGTAAGAGGTAAGTTATTAGAGTGGTGAAATTTTTCATTCGAATAATGGAACAATAGAGTAATCCAGTATTCTAATATTCCAGTATTCTATTATTCGATCAGGCAATTATCGCGAGGGAAAACTTGAATCCAAGCACTAAACGCGGTATAGTACCCCTGTACAACGCTTGAAACGTAGGATTGCCTTTGGACTTTATTTTCCCGCAGGCGGTCTAATCCTATTATGTAAGGTTTACGTCATTTTTTAGATAACGCATGAAATCATCTCTCCTTTTAGGGAGTTCCACTCATCGGGAATTAGCAGATTTACTTAAGGCCAACAGAAGGCTGATTCTTTCTGGTGCTTCTAATGAGACTGCGAAGGCTCTTCTGATGAGTCACATCCTTTCGTTCCACATACAACCAACTGTTATAGTCACAGATAGCACCGCGCGGTGCGAAGCATGGAGGCATTGGTTGGCATTCTTCGATCAGGAGGCGCATATATTAAATCCAATTGAGAATGGGGATGGGGAGATTGTTCCCGAGGCACTCCAACCATTTCTTTTGTTTATGCAAGGGGAAGAGGGAGTGTATCTCTGCTCTCGCGATACGTGGGATGCAGCATTCCCGTCGTTCGCGAAGCTAGAGGAAGAGAAGATTGTTCTAAAGGTGGGGAAGAAGATTGTTTTCACAGAGATAGTTGAGTCGTTGGTATCTCTCGGATACAGCCATGGCGAGGATTTGTATCTTCAGCCCGGCGAATATCGTAGGACAGGAGATGTATTTGATATTTACCCCATACAATCAGATCATTCGTACCGCGTTGCATTAGAGTTTGATACTGTCGAGAATATTTTGGCAGTTGATAAGTACGATCTCTCTGTTACAAGTGCAACAAAAGAGCCGCTGACCATTTTTCCTATTGTTTACGAGCAGACACAGACCCTAGGGAATCAGCTTCCTGCAGACTCTCTTCTTGTTCTTGATGATCAGGACGACATCGAGTTCCCCTTGCAGACTTCTGTACTAAGATTCACGCCATTCCCTGCGGGGGAGGATAACCATGCGCATCTTCGTTATCTTTCTGTCCTCAAGTTTTACACGTTGTCAGACTTTCTGAATGATGTTCGAGACAAGCTCTCGCAAGATTGGTCACTCTTTGTAGTAACCAAGAGGCGAGAAGAACTGGAAGGCATTTTGCGGGAAGAAAAAATTCCACACACCTCCAAGTCCGAAAGGAGGAAAGGTGCGATCACACTTATTGGTGCAGACGATGATGATTTACTTCCACACTCACTCCAAAATCCAGATTCGAAGTTTGCACTTCTTACGGACCGTGAGATTTTTTCACTAAAAAAAGCAGGCAAGCAAAGGAGTATCCAGAAACTTGCGCTCGACTTTATCACTTCACTTGTTACAGGCGATTACGTAGTTCATATGGAACATGGGATTGGGCTCTTTGGAGGAATGACACAAAAAGAAGTGAACAACACAATGCATGAGTATCTGGAATTAACGTATGCAGAGAATGACAAGCTATTTATCCCAGTTGATCAGGCAGATAAGCTTAGCAAGTTTGTGTATGAAGAAGGGAACGAACCTAAACTTACAAGACTTGGGACAGCTGAATGGAAACGCGTGTCAGAAAAAATGAGAACAGAGACACGCAAGATCGCAAAAGATCTTTTGGGGCTTTATGCCAAGCGCGCGAAGGCAAAAGGATTTGCTTACAAAGATGACACAACGAGGCAGGAAAAGTTTGAAAAAGGATTCCCCTATCAAGAGACCCCCGGGCAGCTAAAGGCAATCGGAGATCTGAAGCAAGACATGGAAGGAGACTATCCGATGGATCGACTGATCT
The DNA here is from genome assembly GCA_018814875.1 of Patescibacteria group bacterium. Lineage (GTDB taxonomy): Bacteria > Patescibacteriota > Gracilibacteria > Peribacterales > Peribacteraceae > UBA2144. The sequence goes on along the minus strand of JAHIYH010000034.1, from coordinate 7,188 downwards.
GTGGGGATGTTGGATTCGGAAAAACAGAAGTCGCGATGCGTGCAGCCTTTAAAGCAGTAGAAGATGGGAAACAAGTGGCAATTGTTGCTCCTATAACCATTTTGGCTGATCAGCACTACCACACATTTAAAGATCGCATGGATGAGTTTAATGTAAAAATAGAGATGCTTAGCCGTTTTAGATCTCCAAAACAACAGAAGGAGATTCTGGAGAAACTCAGGAAGGGGGACATCGACATTGTTATTGGAACTCACCGCCTCCTCCAGCCGGATGTTAAGTTTTTCAATCTGGGGTTGGTGATTGTGGACGAAGAACAACGCTTTGGTGTTAAGCAGAAAGAGAAGTTCAAGGAGATGCGAGCTTCAGTTGATATTCTGACACTGACCGCCACTCCAATTCCTCGAACGCTTAATTTAGGTCTTCATAAGTTGCGCGACATCACAACAATTACCACTCCTCCTCCGGGGCGCCTTCCAATTATTACAGAAGTTAGAAAATATTCTGATGCACTTGTGCGTCAGGCGATTTTGGAAGAAGTGAAACGCGATGGTCAGATTTTCATGTTGCATAATCGTGTAGAAACTATCGATGCCTTCACAGATAAACTTCGCGAATTGATCCCCGAGGCGACGTTCATCGTTGGGCATGGGCAACTCCGACCCGATGACCTGGAAAAACGTATCATGGCCTTTAAGAAGGGCGAGTTTAATGTGCTGGTTAGCTCGACCATCGTCGAAAATGGTATCGACCTTCCTCGCGCTAATACTCTGATTGTAAATGGAGCGGAAAACTTTGGTCTTGCGCAGCTCTATCAGCTTCGTGGCCGTGTTGGTCGTAGCAAATTACAGGCATATGCGTATTTCCTTTACCACGGCGCTAAACTCAAGGACGATGCGCGCAAAAGATTACGTGCAATTGTGGAAGCGTGTGAGCTTGGTAGCGGATTCCAAGTGGCGATGCGCGATTTGGAGATCAGAGGCGCTGGCGAAATCCTTGGTGCGCACCAATCTGGAACAATGCAAACAGTTGGTGTTAGTCATTATTTAAGAATGCTTAAATCTGCGATGGAGGAAATCAAAGCAGGAGGGAAAGGTTCTGTAGAAGAAGATATAAATGTAGAAATCTTGCTTCCGGTAGAAGCGATGATTCCATCTTTCTACATTACAGACGCACAAGAGAAAATTTCCGTATACCAAAAACTCGCAGGCAGCGAAGACGAAGCAATTCTTAAAGAGTTCGAAGATGATTTGGAAGATGAGTACGGCACACCGCCTCAGCAGGTGTTGGATCTCTTCGCAGTTCTTAGGCTGAAGATGGTGTGCAGAAAAGCCGGAGTTGTGCGTGTTAAAGAAGAAGCGGGTAGCAAAAAAGACTCAACAGAAATTGTGATGACCTTGAGTCCGCGTGTAACAGCGAAGGAAATTATGGAATTATTGAAGGTGAATCCGCAGTGGAGGGTGAGTGGGAATACGCTCAGGATTGATCACAAAGTGATTGTGAGGAAGAGTGGGGGGAAGGCTCAGGAGTGGCTGGAGGAACTTACGAAGGAGGTAGAGGCTCTTCGGAAGGAGAAAAAAGAGAAAAAGGAGGCAAAGGATAAAAAGGATAACTAAGCTAAACAGGCTCGCTACTAAATCCTATTTTTCTTGTTTTGCCTATTTATGCAATATGAAGTCACCCAATCGCAGATTGATAGATTTAGTGAATTATGGTAAAATATAAGGGAAATACAAACATATGTCAGATTCAACACAAGATTTAAAGGCAGCCATACCTCCGCGTCCGGTGGTCCTTTCTGGCAAGGAAACGTACAACATGATTATGGAGAAGATTGAGATGGATCTTGCCTATCCGCAGGTTGAATCTTTGGATGAAAAATACAAAGGAGAAACAGAGGAAGAAAAGAAGCAGAGGCTCACAAAATATGAAAAAGCCAACGTTGAATACGATAAACAGTATCAGGTATACATCGCTAAGCTAAGGGAGGATGTGGATGCATACAAGAAAGCAGCTTTTGCTTATTTGGAGAAGAAGAATGACGAAAAGGAAAAAGAACAATTAGAAAATTTGGAATCTTCACTTCTTTCTTTGTAGTCTAATGCCTGAAAAGCCAGATGCGCCACCGCCAACTCCACCGCCAACTCCAGAGTTAGCGGAGGCTGCAGCAGTAGCACCGGCAACTCTGCCTCCGGCTCCAGTTGAGGACGCAAAAATAAAAAGTAATAAGGCAGAAGAAGATGGCAAAACCCCTGCTGCTGGCCTGGACAAAGCCGATGCCGCAGCTATGGCAGTAGGCGAAAACCTTTCTACACTTGATGATTTAGTGGCAGAAAGAGGAGTCGGCGATGATGCTGAGCTTTTTGAATCAAATAAAAAACTGTATACGCAAGATAGAGAGAAGCTTCGCTCAGAGATGACTGTGGAACAAGCCAAATATAAAAAAGCCAAGCAAGAACTTGAAGGTCATCAGAAGCGTATTGTTAGCCAAAATGGTGGCAAGAAACTATCACGGCAGGAATTACATGACAAATTAAGCTCAGATCCTGAGGCGAGTTTGGCCTATAAGCGCCTAACGGATTCACAGGGGGAAATAACAAAAAAAAGCGATAAGATTAGGGAGTTAACTATCAAAGAAACAAAAGAGAGACGAGCACTTAGGGAACCACCGAAGACTTCTACAGAAGCGCATATGAGAGATATGCAGGATGCTATGGAAGATATGCAGACTGCCAAGGGATTGGAAAAGCTCGCATATCTTATGAAAGCATTTGGGTCGTTGATGAATGTTATCCGTGGAGCTGATTATCCGAATCTTGATCAGAGTGAGGGGGCTCAATCAAAGAGAAAAATTAGGAAGGATTTGCAGGAGGAATTAAAAAACAGTTCCAAAGAGAATGTAGAAAAGGGAATTATCACGAATAAAGAGTTGGCTAATGGAGAATTGGATACAGCGAAAAATGCAAAAATCGCGGCGGAAGGCGTGTTAGAAGAGGCTAAATCAAATCAGAAAGCAGCAGAAGAAACAGATCCAAAAATTGAGGCTAATATTGCTAAAGCAAAGAACGATGTTCAAGAGGCGCAAAAAAAGGCGGAAGTGGAAGATGCGAAGGTTAAAGTGGCAGAAAAGAAATTAAGTCAGATCAATGCTAAACAGACAGAGCTGGATAAATTAGGTAAAGAAGCAGAGGGAAATGCAAAACAGTTGCAAACTGCTTATGATAAGATCATAAAGGAAGCAGGAGATAAATTAGACTTCTTAAGCGGAGTAGAAATAGGTGTTGCTAAAGATGGGGTGTCGTTGGAGTGGAAGATGGATTCAAAACAGAAAGAAGCACTAAAAAAGAAGATTGATACTGATGATTTCCAAGGATTGATAGATGGTGAAGTTATAAAGGATTCTCAGCAAATCAAGAAAGTACTGCAGGAGATTATTGATAAGGCTAATGAGCCTGAGGAGGAGGGCGAACCAGATTTGGGTAAAGAAGAAAGAATAGAGGCAGTTAAAACAAGAGAACAAGTACGGAAGGATTTGCAGGAGGAAATAAAGGGAAGTTCTAAAGAAGAAGTGCTCCAGAGAATCGATAAGGATCTTCAAGATATCACAGGTAAAAACCAAAAACTCAAAGACAGAGGTGAGGCAGTGGCGGGGAAGATGCTTTTAGCAGGAAAGGTGAATATCTCAGATGAAAGACTACAAAAAGCTATAGAAGATCGTCTTGGGCAAGAAGTTGCTGAGATTAAGGAAGAAACATTAAAAATTAAACAGGCAATATTACTTACAGGGCTTGAGAAGAAGGAAATGAGAGATCTCGCCGAAGAAGCTGAATCACCTTCTAGTGAGGAAGAGTCTTAAAGAAGTAAGTCTGGTGCCCAGGAGAGGAATCGAACCTCCACGGGATTAATCCCACTAGCTCCTAAGGCTAGCGCGTCTACCAATTCCGCCACCTGGGCATGGATTCATTTTAATGTGATTTCAAGCCTATGCCCAGTTATTACTCCCCCTCTTTTCCGTGCAAGATATCAATCTGCTTCTGCCTGATACCAGCCCTTTTCTGCGAAGCCTCTAGCTTTGTTTGATGTTTAGTTGCGCGTTTCTCGGTATCAACCTGCATAGTTTGCCCTCGTTCATCTGCAGCCACCTTGCCACGCTTGATGTCCGCTCCTTTTTGCACATCAAAGATTGCCTTCTTAGTTTTTGCGTCAATATCTGATTGCTGTTTACGTGTTTCCGCCTCCAGATTTTTCAGAGCATTCTGTTCTTCCTTGCGGGCATTATCCATCTCTCTGCGTTGCTGGTTAGGATCTGGAATGCGCTGTGCCTCTGCGCACTTTCGTTCGTAAATACACTTAATATCAGTTCTCTTAGTATGTTCCTTATTATTGATTATCGACTTCGCTTTGCGCGCTTCTTCTTCAAGTGTGTGAATCTGACTGCGTTCATCTGCATCAATATCCCCCTGAGATTTTCTTATCTCTATACTGAGCTTCCTCTTTTTATTCTTGGCTTTCATATCTGCTTCTAAATCTTTTCGTCCTGCAGTACTTTTTGCTTCGGATTTAATTTCGAGTTCCAATTTTGCCCCTCTTGCTTTTCTGTCTGCCATTTTATCTCGGATCGCATTGGCTGCTGCCATCTGATCCATATATTCTTTATTCTTTTTTTCCTCTGATAACAATCGATCTTTGAATCGTTTACGATTTTCCTCTTCCTCTTTTTGTTTCTGTTTCATTTCCGAGAGTAGTTCTTTGTTTCTCTTTTCCTTCTTTTCCCAGACTTCACGTTTCTTTTTTTGCTCTTCTTCTGCCAATGCTTTTCCCCCAAGTTGCTCTTGTGCCAGCTCTTCTCCCGTAGTCTTTGTGGCATCGTGTTTTTTCTTGCGTTCCTCTTGGCGTGCTTTTTCTTTTAGGACGAATTCCTGAGATACTGCGAATTGCTTTTGCAAATACGCTTTTCTGTCGGTCTTTTTGTTTAGCTTTTTGCTAGCCGGCTTCCTTGTCGGGTTCTTTTTGGGCATCTTGGTATTCTATCATATTTTGCCACGTTTAGCCACATACGGACGGCTTGCAGCTATTGGCATATTGGCCGGTGGCTAAAAGCCAATAGCCAACGAGCCGCAAGCCCTAAGTTTTCTTAATTTGTATCCCCAACTCCCTAAGTTGCTCATCAGGAACAGTAGAAGGAGCGTTAAGCATCAAATCCTTGGCCTTTTGGTCCTTGGGGAATGGTGTTACTTCTCGGATGTTTGGTTCGCCAGCCAGAATCATCACAACTCGATCTATCCCATATGCGAATCCTCCATGCGGAGGGGCACCATATTCGAATGCTTTTAGCATATGTCCAAAACGTTTTTTCTGATCTTCTTTAGATATACCAAGTAGATCAAAAACTTCTGATTGCAATTTAGGATTATGGATCCTGATAGATCCGGAGCCAAGTTCATAGCCATCTAAAATCAGATCATAACAAAGTGCGTGTACGCCAAGTGGATCTGTATCTCTGTTTTTCCATTCGTCTAAACAAGGTTGTGTGAACGGGTGATGCGAGAATGTAATTCCGCCATCTTCATCCTCTTCGCAAAGAGGGAAGTCCGTTACCCACAACATCGAATGAATGGAATCATCAATAAGCCCGAAGCGAACAGCCGACTCTTGCCTAATTTTTCCTAGTGCCGCACATACGGTTTTGAATTTGTCTGCGCCAAAGAAGATAGCGTCTCCTGTTTTAGCGCCCATAGCCTTTTGAAGTTTTTCCAGATATCCATCTGCAAAGAATTTAAGTAGCGGAGATTGTGGTCCGTCTTCTTTGAACAGAATGTATGCAAGGCCTTTAGCCTTTTGTTCTTTTGCAAGTTCTGTCCATCTGTCGATTTCACTTCGTGACAATTGCGATCCTCCAGTGACACAAAGTGCGCGTACGGTTCCTCCGTTCTTGAGTGCGTCTTCGAATACTTTGAACCCGCATCCATCACTTATATCAGAAACGTCTGTTATAGGGAGATCGTAACGAAGGTCAGGCTTATCCGATCCATACTTATCCATAACTTCCTGCCATGTGTACTTTTCCACTTTTTTGCCTTTAAGAGGCTTTTTGCTACATTCTTTTAGAATCGTCTCCAATGATCCTTGGATGATATCCATAACATCTTGCTGCTCGCAAAAACTCATTTCAAAATCCAGCTGCACAAATTCCGGCTGTCTGTCTCCGCGCAAATCTTCGTCACGGAAACATCGTGCCAATTGGAAATAGCGATCCATTCCGCCGACCATACAAAGCTGCTTAAGTTGCTGTGGGCTTTGTGGCAATACAAAAAAGCTGCCGGGGTACACACGGGAAGGAACCAAATATTCGCGTGCGCCTTCTGGAGTTCCTTTGATAAGACATGGTGTATCAACTTCCAAACAGTCTTGTTCTACAAAGTACTTTCTAATTATTTGGAATACTTTTGATCTAAGACTCAGATTCTTTTGCATACGTGCGCGGCGCATGTCCAGATACCTGTATTGCAATCGCAACTCCTCGTTAATTTCTTTCTCTTGGTCAATTTCGAACGGAGGAGTTTTGGATTCATTGAGCACTTCGATCTTTTCGACAAGTACCTCAATCTCTCCGGTTGGGTTATCCTCCCGCTTTGCTCCTTCTAAGCGCTTGCGTACGGGGCCTGTTACTTTGAGTACCCATTCCGGTCGCACTTTTTCTGCAACAGAGAATGTTTCTTTGTTATCGGGATCTAAAACTATCTGTGTGAATCCATAGCGGTCGCGTAAGTCGATAAATATCAGACCTCCATGGTCACGGCGTCTGTGAACCCAGCCACATAGTGTAACTTCTTCTTTGAGACTCTTTGAGTTGAGCTCGCCGCAGGTGTGAGTTCGTAGCATTGCTGAGAGATTATCGGATATAGGCTTATTCTTCTAGAAAATTAGAAGCAATTATTCAAAGTACGCATGCCATACGTAGCAGCGATTCGAAAATCGCTGCGATAAAAAATGCATACAAATAAAGAAAAAGATACAATGGGCGACTTTGCCACAAAAGCATTACGCCCAACACGGCACATTTCATATAACCTCTGTTACAAGAGATAGAACGCCTTGGTGTATACAGGAAGGTATTCCACAAGCTCTTATTGATAATCTTACAATGACTCGCAACGTGCATCATGCAAAATTATTTGCCTTTTGTGTGAT
>JAHIYH010000033.1 GCA_018814875.1 Patescibacteria group bacterium | reverse complement strand
TAATGAGAGACATGAGAAAAAAGGGTAAAGAAATACCCCTTCAATAGGTGGGCTTCCCTGTTGTTAGAGTAGCAAACGCTGGAATTGTAGAACACCGTGAAGTCTCACCGGCAGAGCCGGTGGTTTACTGGGGGTAATTAGCTAATAAGCTAAATTTAATGAACTCTTCAAAATTCCTCATCGCCGACGACTCGGATGCCAAGATTATGATGCTTGAGGGGATAATCAAAAAGGCACAGTTCCCTGCAGAAATTCTGATCGCTAAAACAACCGAAGAAGCGGACAAGCTAATAAGCGAAAATACAGATATTGCTTTTGCATTTGTTGATTACGAAATTCCAAGCGCACTTGGGCCTGCAATTATCACACATCTCAAAGAAGTGAACCCCAAAGCTCACATTGCACTCGTAAGCTCGAGCAATAGCGAGAAGTACCAGAATAATGCGGCGGAAGCTGGAGCAGAAAAGTATATTTGTACGTCGTTTGAGTCTGACGATGTTGAGCATCGTTTGTTGGAATTGCTCAAGGAATGGGAAGCTGCCTATTAGCTTATTGGCCATTGGCTATTGGCCAATTAGCCAATAGCTAATAAGCTAAAAGCCCCATGAAAATACTTTTTACTAGATTCCCACTGGAAAGCACATATGGTGGCGCAGAAGTACAAGTCCTCTCATTAATGGAGGGGCTAATGAAGCGCGGACACGCCGTTACCTTCCTAGGCAGCTGCCCAACACTTCTTGAAGAATGTAAAAAACGAAACATTCCTTCTGTAGAATTACACATTGGTCCTCCACCTGTTACAAAGTGGAGTGCACTTAGTTTTTTCTGGAGAAAAAAGAAGATGAGTCGACTACTCAAAGAAGCCGTTCAACAATTCCATGATCTTGATGCGATCATCATGTTAAGTTTGACCGAAAAACTTCTTCTCACTCCTTTCCTTGTAAACCAGAAACCAGAAACTAGTAACCAGAAACTTAATGTTTTCTGGCTAGAACACGACCGCGTCGGCCGCTGGCTAGCAAAGAACCCATGGCTCCCAAAACTTAAAGCATTAAGCAACAAAGTAACTACTATCGTTGTCTCCGAACTTAGCAAAAAGATTTACGTAAACCTTGGATGGTCCGAAGAAAAGATAATTGCAATTCCAAATGGGATTGATCCAAATAGATTCTCCAAATCCCGTAGCCCCAGCCCTAGCCCCAGCCCTAGCCCCCACATCGGCTGCATCTCCCGCCTCACCCCCGACAAAGGAGTCGACCTACTCATAGAAGCTGTAAAAGAACTTCCAAATGTTCAACTTACAATCGTTGGAACTGGACGAGATGAAAAAGCAATCAAACAAAAAACCAGTAACCAGAAACTAGTAACTATTATTCCCCGAGTCGAAGATTTAGGAAATTTCTACAACTCTCTCGACGTACTAGTTCTTCCTTCCCGTGAACACGACCCCTTCGGTCTGGTTGCCGCTGAAGCAATGATGCTTGGTGTTCCTGTTGTAGTTACGGATGCATGTGGAATTGCTGATTATCTGGAGAACGGAAAAGATGCAGTGATTGTTAAAGCAGGATCAGCTGATGCACTCAAGGAGGGGATAGAAAAATGTATCTCATCAGAAAATATTGCAAAAGAAGGACAAAAAACTGCTATGGAAAAATTCACTGTAGAAAAAATGATAGATAAATATGAAAAATTGCTAATCTGAATAATTGTAGAAATTATAAGAAAGACCTGCTTGAGCTCAAAAACTAATCGCCTACTTGTAGAAGTATTCGTACGAATAGTCCTCTTCAGCTTCTGTGATCCTCAGAGCCCGTGGCAACGTGGAACAAATGAAAATACAAATAGTCTTGTTCGTGATTTCTTCCCAAAGGGAACGGATTTTTTGGAAGTATCTGAAAAAGAGCTTCTTTACGTTGAGAAGTTGCTAAATACAAGACCCAGAAAATGTCTTCAGTACCAAACCCCTAATGAGGTATTCTCATCTCATCTAAGTGTTGCACTTGAACGTTGATATCAGCTCATCTCTTAAATAGTAATCAACTAGTTGCGCAACTAGTTGTATACCACAACATCCATAATTTTGGTCTCAAATATTCCTGTATATACTACTTTTAGTTAAAATTTAAGAGAGTGTCACTGGGCTTTTATGATGCAATCTTGTGCCCCGCTCGCCTTCGCGTAGCCGGATCGCCGGTTCGTGTGCTGTATAAGGAATATATATTCTACGCAAGAACGCTACGGCGCAGCTAGGAAGCCATTAGCAAACGACTTGGTTAATCGATAGCGTCTATATAAATCCAGAATTATTTAGGCGAAGGGGTATACTCCCCCCAATGCGCAGAACATTAACTGTAACTTTTTCGCTGGCCTTACTGCTCTTCGCAATCCCAACAGAAGCACGCACCGTTGTTAGTAAGCCCAATATCGTAACTCGTGCACAATGGGGTGCGGATGAATCGCTTCTCACAAGTTCTAGCAATGGACACAGTGATCCAACCATTAGTGAAGTCGGCGAAACGGGCAGTCTTTCGGACCGCGAAAAAGAATGTAAGAAATGGAACACAAATTATCCACGCGAATTTGAAGTAGATAGAACCGTCACACATAACTCACAAGGACAAGAGCTTCGTTGGGCACAGCAATATTCAAAAAATGTGAAGCTTTTGGTGGTGCATCACACTGCACTTAAGGTGACAGGGGATGAACGTACTCCGCAAGAGCGTATGCAAGCTCTGTATCAGTATCACGCTGACGGAATGGGATGGGGAGATATTGGATATCACTATGTGATTGATGAGAATGGAACAATTTACGAAGGACGCGCAGGAGGAAAAGGTGTTATAGGAGGTCATGCTTACTGTTCGAATACGAGCACTGTTGGTGTTGCACTTATGGGTAACTTTGAAGAAGAGCAACCAACACAAAAGCAATTCCTGAGCCTAAAAAAGCTCCTAGCATATTTGGCACAGGACTATCAGATTAACACCAAAGCACGAATCCTATTCCACGGAAAGATGCTCCCAACCATAGTTATACACAGTGACATAAACAGCACACTCTGTGCGGGATATTATCTGCGAGAAGTAATGGGTAATATTCGAAATCACATTATCGCAGGTCTTTTGGAATCCAAGATCACTCCTCCATCCTTAAGATTTTATAAAGATGGAACCGCTGCACGTAAAGCCTCGCGTCTGGCGCAATCCGTCGTGATTGAACCAAGGCTCACACCTGTCGGATCAACAAAGCTAACTGGACGACCAGGCGGACAAGTCACTTTACAAGTACAGTATCGTGCCGGATCAGCAACCGTGCCACAGCGAGCAAGACTCGCCGTAGTAGAACGTTCTCACCCGCGCATTGGAATCTGGCAAGAGCTCGCCGGACGCGATGTGCGTGTGCGCAACGAACTTCTCTCTCCGCGCTTATTAAGAAAAGACGAATCTCAATTAATTAATCTGCGAATTCAGCTCCCACTAAATGCAGAAAATTATCAGTTACACATCGGAGATATTGATTACACGCTGATCGCCGAAGGCCGCCGAACACGCCTTCTGCAGAATGAACCGACCACACAAACATACAAACCCGCAGAAGAACAAAACACCCAATTAAGCACACGTAACGTAAATTCTCTAACTACACAATCTGCACTCCCCACTCAACCAAACAGTCAAACCATTCGCATTCGCTTAGGATACGATGGGGAAACTGCAACAATTTCTACAAACACATTGCCATCGGTAAACGGTAAGTATCTTGGCAATAGAAGCATCGAACTTGCAAAGGATGGAAATATCTGCGTTGCACACGTAGGAGGAGTGCGTCTCGAATCAGAAGTATTGCGAATCAATCCTGGATCAGGAGTAAATACAATCGCAAGCTGGACTAAAGCAACAAATCGCTTCAGAGGAATAATTGAATGCCGCATAGTTGATGATGAACTCACTCTTATAAATGAACTTCCTCTTGAGCAATATCTAGCAGGACTCGCCGAAGAGCCCGATACAGAGCCTTACGAAAAGCAACGTGCCTTTGCAATCGCTGCGCGTAGTTACGCGGCTTTTTATATGAGCCCTCTTAACCGCAAATTCCCAGACAAGCCATACGATGGTGATGATAGCCCTGCACGTTTTCAATCATATGGAGGACTGCACTTCGAAGAAAACAATCCCAAGTGGGTCGAAGCAACTGAAGATACAAAAGGATTAGTGATCACTAAAGATAACCAAATAGTTAAGACCCCTTACTTCAGTTCAGATGATGGATGGACTCGCACACCAGAGGAGCAAGGATGGAACATCTTCCCGTTTGCAGACGTGTTCTCCAAAAAGCACGACCCATGGTGCATAGGACTGCCAATGAACGGACACGGTGTTGGAATGTCCGGATGCGGAGCTAAGGGGCAGGCAAAAGCAGGAAAGAGTGCAGAGGAAATTTTGCATTACTATTATTCGGGAGTGGAGATTGAGCCAATACCTTAGAGCGTATTTCGTATCTCGTATTTCGTATGCAGTATGGCGATCCCGAAATACATGATACTAAATACGAAATACGAATCAAACAACCACCGCCGCAGGAGCCAACTGATTAACAGCATCACGCAACGAATCTCCACGATCCGTCTTCTCCCAACTAAACTCTGGGCGACCGAAGTGACCATAGACTGCCGTCTTACGATAGATTGGTTTGCGGAGGTCCAAAGTTTCTATGATACCTGCAGGCGTCATATCAAAGACCTGCTTAATTGCATCAGCGATAGAGCTATCTGCTACCTTGCCTGTACCGAATGTTGTTACATGCACAGAGACAGGCTCTGGGTATCCAATAGCGTAAGCAAGTTGCACCTCACAACGCCCCGCAAGGCCGGCTGCCACAATGTTCTTGGCAATGTAACGAGCCATGTACGCACCACTGCGATCCTGCTTGTTTGGAACTTTTCCACTAAACGCACCTCCACCATGTCGTCCCATGCCACCATAGGTATCTACAATAATCTTGCGACCCGTAAGACCTGTATCTCCGTGTGGCCCACCAATGATAAATGAACCTGTTTCGTTCACAAGATAACGCGTGCTTTCGTCCAAGTAATTTCCGCATACAGGCTTGATAACATGCTCAATGATATCTGCCTTTATCTGATCTGAAGTAATACCTTCATCGTGCTGTGCCGCAATAACTACAGTATCTATGCGAATGGGCTTGTCGTTTTCGTCGTACTCAACTGTTACTTGGCTCTTTCCGTCGGGACGCAAGTAAGAAATGGTGCCGTCTTTACGCACGTCTGCCAAACGTTTTGCAAGCGCATGAGCAAGTGTGATTGGTAATGGCATATACTCCTCGGTTTCGCTGCAAGCGTATCCAAACATAAGCCCCTGATCTCCGGCACCTTGTGCCTTATGTATTCCCGCTTCTTTGTTTTCACCCTGTGCAATGTGAGGGCTTTGCTCATGGATGGCATTGAGAACTGAACAGCTTTTGTAATCGATACCGTAGTCGGCATTATTGTAACCAATATCTTTTAGAACATTTCGTGCCACCTGTTGTACATCTACATAGGTTGTAGTTGTGATTTCGCCGCCAACAACAATTAGCCCTGTTGTGGTGTAACACTCGCAGCAACAAGCTCCTGTAGGATCGTCTTTTAGAACAGCATCCAAGATTGCATCCGAGATCTGGTCACAGATCTTGTCGGGGTGGCCTTCGGTTACAGATTCTGAGGTGAAGAAGTAGGACATGGGGTAAGGAAGGTAAGGAAGGTAAGGAAGGTAAGGAAGGTAAGGAAGGTAAGGAAGGTAAGGAAGGTAAGGAAGGTAAGGGAGGTAAGGAAGGTAATGAAAGAAAAACTCTTTTCCCTGAGGAGAAGAGTGAACTTATAGGCTATCTCTCCCCATAAGGGGGCTGGATTTCCCACCTTCTTCTTTTTCAGTAGCTTGCCCTGAGTCTCATTTGACTGGGAGGGCTTGCCCTGAGTCCCGCTTTGCGGGACGAAGGGTTGGGGGGCGCTTCTTTGGGCCAGATCCCTAAAACGCCTCTCTGGATAGAACGGTGATGTGAGTACAGGTTATGTAAAATCTTATCATTTGACAAGAAATTTCTATGCTATTCCGCAAAGCTCCTTGCACCTATCAGCAAAATCACATTTTCCATCCCACAAATTACAATGGGGATTTCTATACTCATCCCAACGAACTTCCAATACTGCATGCTCATCCTCACGTAATTGACGACAATGATGTTCGATCATTGCTTCTTGTGCTACCCCTGCTGTAGAAAAGAGATCTGGTCTCGCTTCTAATAAAATGCTTCTACGAGCCTCTTGACTAGAACATGAAAACGCATTAATCATAAGCAAAGCGGATTTTAATCCGTAATATGGCAGAGTTCAATAAGCCTAAATTCTAGGCTAACCGAATGGCTTTAAGCGAACTTGTTATAGAACCAAGCGAATAACCAACCGCAAACAAACCCGTCAGCGATTGCCCAACCGGCTCCAACAAAACTTCCAAGTATTGTAGGTTCAAATCCTTTGTAGACCGTACCAATAAGAAATACGAAATCTGTTCCGTAATCAAAGTAATAAGACATCACTCCAAGAAAGAGGACGCCGATAAAACTGACAGCACCTAATGCAAGACCGAATTGTATTGGGTCTAGATTATTTGATTTTTTTGCCATAACGCGCAGGAGAAAAGAGATAAGGATTGTTGGGTATTGTACAGAAATGTCCGCGACAAGTGCATTACTATTAACTTGCAATGGACTAGAGACTAGGTGCTAGGGGCTATTCTAGGAAAGTTAGAGGCTAGGGGCGTTTGTTTAATCTAGTCCCTAGTGCCTAGAACCTAGCCCCTAACGTCAGCCCCTTCTATACTACAGCCATGTTGTCAGCTCCAAATCCATTCTCTCTGATTATCTTTGGTGCCTCTGGGCATCTAGCTCAACTTAAGCTCTATCCAGCACTTTATATTTTGGCTCTTAAAAAACGCCTTCCCAAACAATATTTAATTGTTGGATTTTCACGAACAGAAATGGATGAAGATGCATTCAAAAAGATTGTTGCAGATTCGATTAAAAGGGATCTGATCTCTGTGAACAAAGAAGTGCTTAAAGAATTTCTTTCTCATGTTATTTACCACCAAGGACAATACGCAGAGCCTGCCGATTACAGCGAACTTTCTAATAAGTTGGAGAAAATAGAAAAGGGATGGGAAGATAACGTGCGACTTGCGTACTTCTCAGTTCCCCCAGCCACATACACAGACGTGGCACACAATCTCTGTAAAGGAGGCATCCATACAAAAGATATTCCATTCCGTTGCATCGTAGAAAAGCCCGTAGGACACGATCTTGCTAGTTTTCAAGAAATTAAAGATGAGTTGATTGGATGCTTCCAAGAAGAAGAGATTTATCTGCTGGATCACTACTTAGGAAAAGAATCGGTGCGCAATATTTACTATTTGCGTCATGCAAATTTGATTTTGGAACAGCTACTTAAGAATTCGTTAATTCACCATGTAGAAATTGCAGCACTAGAACCAGAAGGGCTAGAAGGACGATCAGGATATTTTGAAAATACCGGCGCATTCAGGGACATGTTACAGAGTCATCTGCTTATGATAGCATCATTATTAACTATGAAATTGCGTGATAAAGATGATGCACTTCTTGCTAGCCGCATTGATGCGCTCAAGAAACTCTATATCCCACCTGCATCAAACTTGGATGATGTGATTCTGCAGGGGCAATACACAGCAGGGCAAGTGGGCAAGGAAAAGGTGTCGGGATATCTGGAAGAAGAAGGGATAAATCCTGATTCACGCACCAATACATTTGTGGCACTCAAGCTTCTCTCTCGTGCTCAGGGCTGGGAAGGAGTTCCTTTTTATCTGCGTTCCGGAAAACGTTTAAAGGAAAAGAAGACCAGAATTACTATCCAATTCCAGCAAAACACAGAAGCAGGAAAAGATGCTCTGCCCAATCGTCTCTGCATAATTCTACAAGGCGAGGCAGGCATGCGCATACACATGCAAACCAAAATGGGAGGAACCGATCCTGTTTTCCGTCCGCTAGTGTTAGAAGATCCTCTTGTGTGCGTAGGCGACTGTCTACCTGAACATAGTCTTCTGATACTCGAAGCTATCCATGGTAAACATCAGTGGTTTTTGACTTTTGATGGTGTGCAATTTGCATGGAGATTGCTTGATCCACTCCAATCACATCTAGATCAGAAGAAAACCTCTCTATATTTGTACAAAGCAGGAAGTGATGGTCCTAAAGAAATGGATGAATGGATAGAGAAAGATGGTATTAAGTGGTTGTGATTAGCAAACGATTGTTCCATTGTTTCATTGTTCCATTGTTATGCAATGGGTTAGAGTATCGCTTGCGAACAATGGAGCAATAGAACAATGTAACCACGCTTTATGAAACATATTAGAACCACTACCAACCAAGAGTTTATTACTGAAGGCGTTCGCATTCTCAAAGAATTCATCCAGAATGCCATTAGTAAACATGGGAGATGCATGCTTGGATTGTCGGGAGGTTCTACTCCGAAAAAAATTTACGAAGCTCTTGGGAAAGAAGAGATTGATTGGTCGAAAGTTATCATCTTCTTAGTTGATGAACGTTACATTGCACCAGATGACGAGAAGAGTAATCAGAAACTTATACGCGAGACGCTTCTTAAGAACGCAAGTATTCCTGAAACAAATATTCTCTTCCCAGATACCACTCTCCCACTGGAAGAGTGCGTGAGTGACTATGCATCCAAGATCAAAGAAATGATTGATAAACAGGGCTATCTGCCAGATATCGTCACATTGGGCTTGGGAGAAGATGGGCACATTGCTTCGCTCTTTCCACCAGTGCAACAATCAACAATCAACAATCAACAATCAACTGCTAAATCACTCGTGCTTCATACACAAACGGATAAATTTGATGTGAAAGATAGAATAACACTCACACTAAACGCGATTGCTAGCGCGCAAAATCATATTTTCTTTTTAAAAGGGGAAGGAAAGAAGAAGGTGTGGGAGAAAATGATCGCAAGTGATGAAGACGAGAAGCGGTGGCCAGCGAAGAGGGTGCTGGAGAGTGGGGCGACAACGGTTGTTACGTTGTTGTGATAATAAACTTTTGATAGCCTCTGCCTCCTATGAAAACTACAAGACGAAACCAGTTAGATGCACTGATTAGCACTGCCATGTCAGCAGTTGAGGAAATTAAAAAACTTGAATCCGATGTCAACGTTGGATTGAATCGATATGTTACTACTATTCGAACAAATCTACTTGCAATTACTGCCATAAAACTTCCAGATGATCTAACAAAAGAATTTGAGCAAGCTATTTCATCTGCCAACAAAGACAGTCCTAATAGATTATTTTTTCTTTATTTCGAACCTGTCCAAGTCGCATTACTTGCACTTCAAGGAGAAAAACAGATGGGGAAACCCGAAAATGATATACAAAGAGCAACTGAAAATCTTTGCATTGCCACTAACTCCTTTATTGCGAGACTATTATCGGAGGCTAGCTGTGGAAGTCCCCCTAATCCTGAAGATACAAAACATGTATTAATACTACTAAAAATAGTTAATAAAGCGGTAAGACATGACACTAAATTGCATAGAAAAATGCAAAGAAATATAGATACCTTAAATCAACAAATTGCTACTGCGTAACTTCACTGAAGTGGTCTGTCATTTTCTTATCAGCAACATACTGTCTGAATCACAGATTACGCTGATATAAGAGGATTACACGGATATAGTCTGGAACCATGATTAAAAGGATTAGCGGATTAACATGATTAATCTGTTAGAGACATATTTCAACTTAGAATCCTGCCCATCCTTTAATCAAGTGAATCAAGGTTCAGACAATTTTCGGTTATTATGAACTCGTTTGTACTGAAGACTTTTCGCTCCAAAGTTCAAAAGCAAACCAACACCCAATCCGTATGCTTCCAAATAATTTAATGCCTGCGCAAGATGCACATCCTCCAGATTAATCAGTGCTTTTATCTCAACCATAATCAGGTCTTCAACAAAGAAATCTACTCTGCGGGTACCTATGAGTCTTTCTTTATAGAATATTTCCATTTCATGTTCTCTTGAGAAGACCAAATTTGAATCCTTCATCTCAATCGCCAACGCCATCTGGTAAATAACTTCCTGAAATCCATTTCCAAGTGCTCTATGAACTTTCATTGCACATCCAATTATCTTTCGAGTTAGATCTGAATGTTTAAGTATTGTCATAATCAAAAAGTAATATTCCTAAAATGATCAACTACTTCTCCACCTGCAACACATATCAAATCTAAACGATAACGGCATTCACACTTCCGTTCCATCATCCACATCTCTACTGCACGTTCAAATTTTTCTTGTTTATCGAATGTAAAATTAAATTCCGGTCGAAAATTTTCTGACTTGTATCTTCTGGTTTTAACTTCCACAAAGACCAATATCTTTTCCTTGCGATCAAAAACAATAAGATCAATTTCGTCCCTGCCAACATGAACATTTTCTGCATAGCCCATAAACCCCTGCAAGTGCAGATACTTCTTTGCTATTAATTCTCCTTCTTTCCCAAGAACAATATGGGCGGGAGGACAGCTTTTATTCACTTGTTGTGAACTTGCTTGTGACGATCTAGATTGAAGAGTCGAATCCATAGGAAATGGAGTAGACACGATAGGTGTACGATTGTCTACCCTTTTTAGTTGCCTAACTGGTGGACTATCGTACACTCTGCCTCACCTACCCAATTAGAAAAATGCTTACAAAATTGATTTCCTTTGCAAATATTGGCCTTCAATGCGAAAAAATTACTGTAGAAGTCGGTACAGTATATGGGGATAAACCGCGCATGTTCATAGTAGGGCTTGGGGATACTGCTGTGCGTGAAAGCGAGCAACGTGTGAAGATGGCACTAAGATCAGGTGGCCTACGTTTTCCAACTGGAAAGGTAATCACAGTTAACCTAGCGCCAGCAAACCTACGCAAAGCAGGCCCACGTTACGACTTAGCGATCGCACTCGGGCTCTTGATTGTTAATGGATCATTATTGATATCCAAAGAAGCACTTGCCGATATGGCGTTCTTAGGAGAACTAGCACTGGATGGATCATTGCATCACATCACAGGTGTATTACCAGCAGCAATCGCATGTCGCAATCATGGAATTTCTACAATTGTTGTTCCATCTGCAAATGCTCCGGAGGCTGCATTGATTCCCGGAATGAATGTGATAGGTGTGGATTCAATTGCAGACCTTGTAAAAATCCTCCAAGGGGAAAAGCCGCCCGAAGTAGTCATGCCTCCTGCATGCAGCCCGCAATCATATAACGGAATAGATTTCTCGGATGTGCGAGGACAGGAGCATGCAAAACGAGCATTAGAGATCGCGGCAGCCGGCGGACACAATGTATTACTAAGCGGTGCACCTGGAGCAGGGAAGACACTTCTTGCGCGAGCGTTCAGCGGGATTCTCCCGCCGCTCACGCAGGAGGAATCTATAGAAGTCACACAAATATACTCTATCGCAAATCTTCTGCCGGAGGGTCTGCCGCTAATCCAGAGACGCCCCTTCCGCTTGGTTCACCATACAGCCAGCGGAGTTAGCATCGTTGGAGGTGGCCAGATCCCCGGGCCAGGAGAGATAAGCTTGGCACACAAAGGAGTGCTATTTTTGGACGAATTAGCGGAATTTCCTTCGCAGGTTCTAGAAGTACTCAGGCAACCATTGGAGGACAGGCAAATTACAATCACCCGTGCGCATGGTACAGTTACTTTTCCTGCAGACTTCATAATGGTTGCTGCAATGAACCCTCCACAGTTTAGTGCGAGCAGTGCTCAGAAAATTAATCGCAGGATCTCTGCCCCACTTTTAGATCGAATTGATCTGACTATAGATGTGCAACCGGTTCCGATTGAAGATTTACAAAAGGCACCACGTAAAGACATTGATACAAGCGCACAAATTCTGGAACGCATCTTAGTAGCACGAAAAATTCAAGCTGAACGATATAAAGATCTTCCGATTTCTACAAACAAAGAAATGAATGTAAAACATATCGATGAGTTGTGTCCTCTTAACAAGGAAGCATCTGTTTTACTGCGACAAGCTGCCGAGAGATTGGATCTTTCTGCACGCGGTTATCACCGGATGATTAAAGTTGCGAGGACGATTGCGGACTTGGGAGGCGAAAAGGACATCGAAGTGCCGCACGTGGCGGAGGCGTTGCAGTATAGGCAGAATGTAGGGGTGTAGGGGGTGGGG
>JAHIYH010000065.1 GCA_018814875.1 Patescibacteria group bacterium | reverse complement strand
TTCATTTTGTTTATTTTTTATTTATTGTTTATAACTCTTTGTTCTTTTTCTATCTCATTGCTTTTCTTAGTGGGAGTGTTTTGAAACCAATCATTGTTCTCATTTCTTTAAATCTTGGTTTATGTTCTTCGAATGCATGTCCAGGCATTTTTCTATCATTTCGCAACGACATTGTAGCATCTCCTTTTAGAATTATTATCTCAGCCTTAAGGTATACTTTCCCTATTGCTTCAAGTGATCTTGGACAACACATTTCCTTATAATGACCGGCAACTACAAATCTATCTATTTTTTGTCCGTTAAATATCTGTTCCCATAATATTGGGTTTTTTACTTCGGCTACATGTACAAATCTAACTCTGTCTTTTTGTACTCCATTCTCTTCTAAAAATTTCTCAACTCTGTCAGTTGGTCCCCCGAGCGTTTCAATAAAAATCGGCATATTATTTCTCAGTGCAATTCTCAGTGCTTTGGTTATTTGCCCCATATGTATCGCCATTTTATCAACTAAAGGTAAGCCATCAATTCCCCAGTCTGATGTTTCTGGAGGTGGCGAATGTACGATGTAAAGGGCAGTAACTGTCATCAGCCTAATACTGTTACAAACTGTTTAAAAAGATGGTTTTTTATGTAAGGCTTACGCTAAACATATAAAAATAAAAAAAATTGCATCATTCAATGTCACACACGGAATGAAGTAACGACAAGTTTGTGTTTGCTATTTTTTGCTTGCGCAAAAAACAACAACACTAAGGAGATTTAACAATATCCCAAAGTGTCATATATATTAGACCGTTAGTAACTGCAGGCTGAAACGCTCGGTTTCCCTAGCGCATTACACCTCAGTTCTATCAAGCGGATCTGATATACGCGGTATATGCCTCCTCGTTTTAAGAATCGCTTCGACCTTAGATGCTTTCAGGTCTTATCGATCTGGCGCGTGGCTGCCCGGCAATGCAATTCACAACCGGTCGACTAGAGGCGCCGAATCCCCGTTCCTCTCGTACTCAAGGATCCTTTCTCTCAAGAGGCAACACTTCCAGGAGATACTACCGTACTGTCTCGCGACGTACTGAACCCAGCTCATGTGGGACTTTAATGGATGAACAACCCAACCCTTGGCGGCTCTTATGCCTAATTCTGCATAGAAGAAAAGTGCAGAAAAAGTCTGCACCGCCAGGATGTCCCAAGCCGACAGCGATGTACCAAACCGCGGGGTCGATTTATACAAGTATAGAACCGACCGACAATCGACAAGTATTCCTAATATCTAATTCGATAAGAGTATTTGAAACGCCGACCGTACGGACGAGTTCAAAAAAGAAAAGAGCGTTTAAGGAGTGCTCTTGACTATTTGTGTACTCTCGCCCGCGACGAGCCTGTTACCCCCGGGGTAGCTTGTCTGACAGCTTGAATTCCCATCAATAGAATATCAAGGTTCGTTAAGCCCGACTTTCGTCTCTGCGTTTCACGCTTTTAGAAACACAGTCAGCCCTGCATTTATCTTTAACCCTCTACTCCAGATTTCTGACCTGGATGAGCAGAACATTGGGCACTCTTGTTTATCTATCGAGAGCGTACCGCCCCAGCCAAACTATCCACCTGACGCTGTTCCCTTGCGGGTAAGCAATACCGAACATACTAAGTGGTGTAACACTTTCGCCTCCACAATCCCCGGAAGGATTGCTTCGAAGGCTCCCACTTACTCTTGGTAATATGCTCAATATTACAACATCAGGCTATAGTAAAGCTCCACGGGGTCTTCGTTTCCCTCTGGAAGTTGCCGGCATCTTCACCGGCCTGCCGAGTTCACCAGGTCCCAAGCAGGGACAGTGGGAGAGTCGTTACGCCATTCATGCAAGCCGCCAATTAAGCGGCGAGGTATTTCGCCAAGGCCATATCTTATTTAAAAGATATAGCGAGGACTCGCTTTCTTAATTATCTAGCATGCTTACTCTCTAAGGATGAACTCATATTTTGCCTTCTTAAGGTTCCTCACATACAAAAGTATGATTTGGCCTTGTTTACGCTACCTTAAGAGGGTCAGAGTTACCCCCGCTCTTTACCAGCCCTTCTTCCGGTTGAACCCGATGTTCAGGTACTGGCAGTGAGCAGGCGTCAACCATCATACTCAGCCGTTAGGCTCTGCGATGATTTGTGTTTTTGATAAACAGTCGCTCTCCCCATGTAACTGCGACCTGAGCTCTC
>JAHIYH010000032.1 GCA_018814875.1 Patescibacteria group bacterium | reverse complement strand
GTAAATCCTCAATAGTACAGAGTTTTTGGTCATCAAACATTATAGTCATGGGAAGAATGTACGTCCGATGACTCAGTTCAGGCTCATCTTGCGTTAGAAATCGAGAGGTATTTCAGGCTCATCTTGCATTGGATAAGTCTACCACTCGCATCTTAGTAAAATCCCCTATATACTGGCATTAGAGTTCTTCACACTCTCTCTTATTTAAGATTCAACCGTTTGATATCAGCATGACTTTCCTTACTTATACCTTTTCTGACTATTTCCATCATCTTAAAGAATTACGTCTGATGGAACGCAAAGTTAAGTGCTGACACGAGAGAGTGGCAGAGGAATTGTTTTGACTTCTGCCCCAAATCTTCATGGATAATATCGTCTCATTCTACATCATCGTATTTCTTGCACTACTAGGAGGATTATTTTTAGGACTCCTTTCAGGATGGTTCTGGTTTTCTAAAGGAAAACGCATGAGTTCTTCTCTTCGTGCAGAGATCAACACACAAGAAAGAGAACTTCAAAAACTTGAAGGAAAAATAAATGAATCAGAAATCAGATTGAAAGCTGCCGAGGCCGAAGCGCGTGCAGCAGCAAAAGAGATAGTTAGTGAAGCTAAACTTCGAGCATCTGAACTCGAAAGTAAAGTGGAAAAAGAACAAGCACGAATGGAAGAAAAAGAACGTGGCTTGGATCAAAAAGTACAAGAAATAGAACGACAACGCTCCGTATTGGAAACTAAACAAGAAGAACTAAAAACAATGAAAGATGAGCTCGCGGAAGCAAGTGTAAAACACCGTGAAGCACTAGAAAAGGTTGCAAAGCTTACAGAAGAGCAAGCCAAGGAACAGCTTTGGGAAGAGATGAAGATCGAATATTCTCAGTACTTTGCTAACAACATCAAACAACTTAAAGTAGGCATGGAAGAAGAATTGGAAGAAAAAGCCAAGCAATTATTGTCTGAAGCTATTCAACGTTACGCCTCCGAAGTAGCAACCGAATCAACATCAACAATCGTGCAGCTTCCTTCTGATGATGTAAAAGGAAAGATTATCGGAAAAGAAGGACGCAACATTATTGCATTCGAACAGGCAACAGGAGTGGATATCATTATCGATGACACACCTGGTGCAGTTATAATTTCCGGATTCGATCTTGCCAGACGCTATGTTGCAAAACTAGCAATGGATAAGCTACTTAAAGACGGTCGTATTCAACCGGCACGCATCGAAGAAGTAGTGGAAAAGATGAAAGAACAAGTTGGAAAGATGATGTTGGAATTTGGAAAACGTGCAACGGAAGAATTGGGCATTACAGGATTCCCACAAGACTTGCTAAAAATTATCGGACGCTTGAGATTCCGAACAAGTTATGGTCAGAACATTCTCAAACACTCTGTAGAAATGGCAAATCTTGGACGCATGTTAGCTGAAGAAATAGGAGCAGATCCACGAATCGTTGTAGAAGCCTGCTTACTCCATGACATTGGGAAAGCACTCGATCACGAAGTAGCCGGAACTCATGTAGATATCGGTGTAGAGATTTGTAAGCGCTTCAAGATCCGACCGGAAGTAATTCACTGTGTTGCATCACACCACGAAGATACTCCGATTGAATCTCCCGAAGCATTCATTGTCGCTGCTGTAGATGCAGTTTCCGGTGCACGCCCAGGTGCACGCCGTGAATCATTTGAAGCATATCTTAAACGATTAAAAGACCTTGAGAATATCGCAAAGGAATTCGAAGGAGTTAAGCGCGCATTCGCAATTTCTGCAGGACGCGAGATCCGCGTGTATGTTGATACGAATAAAATTGACGACCTCAAGCAGGCAACAATGGCCAAAGATATCGCAAAGAAGATTGAAGATGAGCTGACATATCCGGGGGTCATCAAAGTGAATGTAATTAGGGAACGCAGAATTGAAGAGAACGCGCAATGATATCGTAGATACGCGCCAGGTATTGTAGATACGCGCCACTGGCGCGTATCTACAATACCAACGTAAATTGCATAAAATGCATAATTGATGTATAATATAATTAGAATTCAATACAAATATCTCTTCATGAAACGACCTCTTGTTGCCTCATCAATACTATTTGCATCTATATGCATTGCGATCTTTGTAAGTACAAATATCGATCGTGGAAGTCCCATCATGACACTAGGACAACTCATAGATGATCCTTTTGTAGATGAATTTTATTCTAACGACCCATTTGATGATCTTGGTGATTATACTGATTCGGGAGCAAGCATACCTACCGAACAAACTGTACCTACAGTTCCTGAACAAAATACTCTTCAGCCATCTGATCCTGCTCCAATTTTTTATCGCAACGGAATAAAAGTACAAGTAACTATGCCAAGTGCTGAACTGGAAGTAGATCCTCCGTCTCCTTCGTCAGACATACTTGAATCTCCGACAGATCTAGAACCTGAAACCCAAACTGGTAACACTATTCTTCTTCCTGAAGATACTTTTCCTCCAGAAGACACAGAGCCGATAGTATCTGGAGATATCCAACCAGAGGAGAATGAATTTATGCACTATGCTTCGGCATTAGAGGAATGGCCAATCATTCCAATCACCGTAGGTGCAGTTGCTGTCCTCTTTGCTTTATTGGCGGTGCTGTGGCTTATGAAGAGAAAAAACGTAAATAGTTCCATCAAAGAACCAATAAGCGAAGATGGTATAGGCCCACGCAATCCACAAATCGCATCTGAACGTCTTAAGCAAGCACTATCCACACTAGAAGCAGATGAATCAGAAAAGGAAATGCATAAGGACAAGATGCCAGAAGTAATTACTCCCGCTGATGTTATCCATGAGGAAGCTACTACTCCGCTACCTACTACAGAAGAACCGCCTAAAGAACTAGAGCCGTAAAACCCAAAAAACAAAACCCAAAAACCCTCGATTTAGGTGTTTGTGATTTGTTTTTTGGGTTTTGGGATTTGCCCTTTGGGATTTGACCTGCCTGCCAATCAGGCAGGGTTTTGGCGTTAATTCAAACAAAGATGCGTATTTTGTTCAGTATTTTATTCAGGAAATATTGACTCTTTTTGCCTTTCTCAGTAGACTTTCGCGGCTAGAGGGGTTTATTCTCCTCTTCGATTTAATTCGTTTCCTTTCATTTACTTTTCCCTCTCATCGTATGGCAGAAGCTAAGAAATTTGACCGTTCCAAGTCGCATGTTAATGTCGGTACTATTGGTCACGTCGACCACGGTAAAACGACCCTTACAGCTGCTCTATCGATAAACTTCTCACCTGAGGGAGAGAAGAAAGATTTTGGCGCAATCGACAATGCTCCAGAAGAACGCGAACGTGGTATTACAATTGCTACTTCGCACGTTGAGTACGAAAGCGATAAGCGTCACTACGCACACGTCGACTGCCCAGGGCACGCCGACTACGTTAAAAACATGATCACAGGTGCAGCCCAGATGGATGCCGCTATTCTTGTTGTATCCGCTGCTGATGGTCCTATGCCTCAGACTCGTGAGCACATTCTGCTCGCACGTCAGGTGAACGTTCCTCACATCGTCGTCTTCCTAAATAAAGTCGATATGGTAACAGATCCAGAACTCTTGGAGCTTGTAGAGGTGGAAATCCGTGAACTCTTGAACAAGTACGAGTTCCCAGGTGACGATACTCCTATCATCAAAGGATCAGCACTTAAAGCACTCGAAGGTGACGCAGATAATATTGCCAAGGTAAAAGAGTTGCTAGACACACTCGACTCCTACATCCCTGAGCCAAAACGTGAAATAGACAAACCTTTCCTTATGTCTGTAGAAGACGTCTTCTCCATTAAGGGGCGTGGAACTGTAGCCACTGGTCGTATTGATCAGGGCAAAGTGAACATAAACGACGAAGTGGAGATTGTTGGAATTAGAGATACTCGCAAGGTAGTAGTAACCGGTGTTGAAATGTTCCACAAACTTCTCGACGAAGGATTGGCCGGTGATAACGTCGGACTCCTCTTGCGTGGAATTGAACGCGAAGAAATTGAACGTGGACAGGTGATCGCCAAGACAGGCTCTATCACTCCTCACACAAAGTTCGAGTCAGAAGTGTACGTCCTAAGCAAAGATGAAGGAGGACGCCACACTCCTTTCTTCAAAGGATACAAACCTCAGTTCTACATCAGAACAACTGACG
The DNA here is from genome assembly GCA_018814875.1 of Patescibacteria group bacterium. Classification (GTDB taxonomy): domain Bacteria; phylum Patescibacteriota; class Gracilibacteria; order Peribacterales; family Peribacteraceae; genus UBA2144. The sequence goes on along the minus strand of JAHIYH010000032.1, from coordinate 25,251 downwards.
TTACAGGTTCCGTTGAGCTTCCAGAAAACGTAGAAATGGTGATGCCTGGAGACAGCGTGAAATTCACTGTTACCCTCGGATCCCCTATCGCCTTGGATGAAGGAACACGTTTCGCTATCCGCGAAGGTGGACGAACCGTTGGTGCAGGTGTGGTTACCAAGATACTTGAATAATAAAATACAAAGGAGGGGGCACATGGCCCTCTCCTACTTCTCTTGTTCTTTCTCCTCTCCGTTATGACCCCTGCTAAGAAAAAAGCGACTACCACCAAGAAATCCGCACCTAAAAAAGCCCTTCAAAAAGGCTCAGGACAGGCCCCAACGAAAAAGACTACTAAAGACTCTTCAAAGAAATCCGTTCGGCAAAGCTCCCCCCTTCGCTCTGCTTCGAAAGGGCAGGCAGGACAGAAAGCCAAGACAGCAGCAGAGATCGCGAAGACTGTAAATGATACATCTACAAAAAAGGATACTAAGAAAGTAGAGCAGCCTATCTCCTCAATCCGAATTCGTTTGAGTGCATTTGACCATGTAGTGCTAGACGAAGCTACCTCTAAAATTATAGACACTGCAGAGCGCAGCGGTGCCGTGATTCACGGTCCTGTTCCTCTTCCTACCAAGATCCGCAAATTCACTGTGAATAAGTCCACGTTTGTCCACAAGAATGCACGTGACCAGTACGAGATGAGAACGCATCGACGTTTGATTGATCTAACGGAAACAACATTCAAGACAATTGATAGTCTGCAAAATCTAAGTCTCCCATCTGGTGTGGATATTGAGATTAAAATGGGCTGATTAGCTGATTGGCTTATTGGCTGATTGGCTGATTGGCTTATTAGCTTAAACATGTTGTTAATCAGTTAATCAGCTAAAATCCAAACAAACTTTCCTAACCTACCACCAACCCGCTACACTCTCAGTAATGATCAATCCACCTGCTTCGTTCACCGCGCTCGAAAAAGCAATAGGTATACATTTTCATAACAAAGATATTCTCGTTCAATCACTAACACACAGGAGTGCCGTACGCGGAAAAAGGGTACAGGGACATAATGAGCGCCTTGAGTTTTTGGGTGATGCCGTTCTGGAATTGGTTACAACCACATATCTCTTTCAATTTGAAGAGAAATCCGAAGGAGAGCTGACCAACTGGCGCGCAGCACTAGTTAGAGGAGAGCAACTGGCTACCGTCGCTTCTGAACTAAAACTGGGTGACTACCTCTTTATGAGTAAAGGAGAAGAAGTTAGCGGTGGTCGCACGAAGATCTCTACCCTTGCCAACGCCTTAGAAGCACTGATAGGAGCCATCTTTTTGGATCAAGGATACGACTCTGCTAATGGATTCTGTACAGAATTTATTCTCGTCCAGCTTCAGGACTTACTCAAACAAGGCAAGGATCGAGATGAGAAGAGCCTCTTTCAAGAGAAATCTCAAGAATTACTAAATACAACTCCACACTACGAAGTGGTAGATGAACACGGTCCGGATCACAACAAACAGTTCACCTGCGCGTTGTATCTGGGAGACGAGAAGATTGCGACGGGTAAAGGTAACTCTAAGCAGCGCGCTGAACAGGCTGCAGCTAAGAGTGGGCTGGAGAAGAAGAAATGGAAATGACAAATAACAGTTAACATTTGACAGTTAACAGTTGACTCTTCGACTACGCTCACTTCGGTGCTGCTCAGTGCAAGCAGGACAGGCAGTTGATAGTTGATAGTTGACGGTTGATAGTTGACGGTTGATAGTTGATAGTTGACAGTTGATAGTTGACAGTTGATAGTTGACAGTTGACTAAGACATCTCCTTCGCCAAAGCATTCAACACTCCATTCACAAACTTACCGCTTTCGTCAGTACCATATTCTTTGGCAATATCGATTGCTTCGTCCATCACTACAGCAGGTGGTGCATCATCGGCATACAAAAGCTCGTAGGCTCCTATGAGTAGAATGCAACGTGCAATTGGATCCATACGATCATACGTCCAACCTGGGGCATGTTTCTCTAGCTCTTTTATGATGGCATCTCGCTCCTTCTCCACACCTCCCAGCAACGTCAACGCAAAGCTTTCATCCACTTCACCAAGTTCTTTAATGTTACGATTAAGAGAATCAATAGATTCTATCGGTCTCCTCTCCGTTTCAAAAATAGCCTGCATGACTGCAATCCGAGATAGGTGACGACGTCGAGCCATGGGAATGAATAATGAAGAGTTAAAAATGAAAAATTAATTAATCTGAAACTGAACGATGGCATTATCAATGACTTCACCTAACTTCTCAATTATTCATTCTTCATTTTTCATTATTCATTTCGTTAGGCCTTAATTCTAGTCACCCCCTTAAGTGCTTTATTAGCTTTATTCTTCGGTTCTGCAATCACTGCAAACGGTGACTTCTGCTTACCGATAAGACGCTTGATCTGCTTAGCCTCGTAGATGCTCTGCTGAGTGCGTCCTCGGGACTTTTCTCGCCGCTTTTTGGGGGTTGGTCGCTTTGACATGTCTGCGAAAGACTACGGAGAACGCTGGTGGAAGTAAAGAAAAAGCCTTAGTTTTAGCTTCATTAGCTTCATTAGAAGTCTGCAAGCTGAACAACCTCATACCTAACGAAGCTAATGAAGCTAATGCAGCTAATGAAGCTAATGAAGCTAATGCAGCTAATGAAGCTAATGAAGCTAACGCAGCTAATGAAGCTAATGAAGCTAACGCAGCTATCTCCTATCTCCCGAAAGAACCAACATAAACCTCAAAATAAAGAGGAACAAATTGAAGATATCCAGATAAAGGCTCAAAGCAAGCATAAAAGGATTCATACATGCCTTTGATAGATTTGCAATACGTTGGAGATCGTAAGCTGTGAATATCGCAAAAATGACGATTCCCCCACCGGAGAGCATAAGCTCAAACTGGGTTGTCCTGAGTGCCGGAACAAAGAACTGCGCAATCATCAGTACGATCAAACCGATGAGCCCCATAAACAGTGCCTTACCAATTACAGAAAGATTCATACTGGTTGTGCGTGCAAAGACTGCTGCAGCAGTGGCCATAAATGCAGTAGCTCCAAAGGCATTGAGGAGAATACTTCCTCCATTTGCGTATCCTGCAAGTACATACAAAATATATGGCGTTATTGTGAATCCAGATAGCAATGGGAATGTCCCAAACAAAATGTAATTTAGCGGTGTTTTATTCATCCACAAACGCGCAGTGAATATCAGTCCCAGCTCAGCAATCAAGAATAAGTAGTGCACACCAGAAGCCATAAGTGATGGTGCGTACTCCATTCCAATAAAGACACCAAAGGCCGTTAGGGCCATTGCAAGTGCAAATAGACCATAGACTTCTGCCTCACGTGAGGGTTCTATGGCAATGGATGGAGACTGAGTTTGAGGGAAATCTTGCATAACTGGGAAGAGTGTACCTGACTGGTAAGTGCAGTAAAGATCTCATATTGAATAAAAACCAAAACCCAAAAACCCTCGATTTAGGCGTTTGTGATTTGTTTTTTGTTTTTTGTGATTTGTGAGTTGGGTTTTAATCAGCCATTTATTCCACAATTTTGACGTTAATCCGATCTGAGGCTCCTATAACATGGTGGCAAAAAGTGCCTTTTTGAGCTATAATAATGGGATTATCTTGTAATGAGGCAATCGAACTATGCAGATCTTAGGCATTCTCACCGGCCTTGTACTAGTGCTAATACCACAGAGGACTATTGCTATCACGCTTGGCACTTGCCCAGTGACCGACCTAAGCTGCAATGGCGATCTCTCAGGAATCATCTACGGCATAGCAACTGTTTTCGCCGTAGCCTTCGGAGGATTTTTGTTTGCAATGTTTGCTTTCTATGGAATAAAACTCCTTGTTTCAACTGGAGATGAGAATGCTCAGAGCGAAGTGAGAAGTGCAATTGTTTATGCAATTTTTGGATCAATATTGGTAGCAGGTGCACAATATATCGCTGATAGCTTTACCACATCAGGAACAATCGTAGATGTAACGAAATTGGAAGATAGCATTCTATCACCTGTAAAAAGTTTCATTACAGGTCTTTTGGCTATAACACTTATCGTTACCATCACATACCAAGGTATTCGTCTTGTTATAGCAGATGATGAAAGTCAATCTAGTGCTGCACGCAAACGCTTTATCGAAGGTCTTATTGGAGCTGCAGTCATCATTCTTGTAGACACAATCGTAGATGCATTTATCCCAGGCACAGGCATGGGTAATCTTAAAAATGAACTTGCAGGCATATCAAAATACCTCGCAACAATCTTTGGTTTCTTAGCGGTCATTGCAATCATGTCCGGAGGTATTTTCCTCGCATTCTCTGCTACAGATTCATATAAAGAAAAGGGTAAACAGATGATTTTTGCCGGAATCATATCTCTAGTTGTTGTGTGGGTTTCGTATGCTCTTGTTAAGCTATTCATCACGTAATAGATGCTCAAGCTACTTCTATCCGCCGGCTCTGCAATAGTAAGTGTGCTACTCACAACACCTGCTCTGGCAGCATACGTTCCTCCTCCGGCTGTATCGGCCATTGGTGGTGCTACTGGAGGAGGATTACCAATACCATACGCAAGTTTCGATGCGATATTCGTAGGAATTGCAGGAGCATTTGTACCACTTGTTTATGGTGTAGCAGGCCTCGTAATTGCAAGAGCAGCTCTACTGCTAATTGCAGAACAGAGCGAAGGTGAGCTTTCTAAATTCAAAACATCCATTGTGTCGGCAATTATTGCTATTGTTCTGGTTTCAATTGCAGAACCAATTTCAAATGCACTTTTTGGAACCTCAAATCTTATTGCTAATCCTGATGCCGCCTCTAATCTCATTGCCGCAGAATTGCTCGGTATTGTGAACCTAATAGAAGAACCCATTGCAATACTCGCAATAATTATGATCGTCGTTAGTGGAATACGAACTGTGCTCGATTACGGCAGTAGCGATGGGGTAGCAAATCTACGAAGAACAATTATCTCTGTATTAATCGGCATCTTTTTTATAGTCACAAAAGAAGCATTTAAAACTTCCATTGTTGGAAATAACATCTCAGACGTGAAATCACCGGACGCCATCATAAACAGAATTATCGACATCCTTAATATAATTCTTGGCTACGTTACAATAATCGCCGTCGCAGTCATCATATTTGCCGGCTTCCTTATGATTGTAAATATCGGGAAAGATGAACAATACACTCGTGCTAAAGACATCATCATTCGTGTGGCAATCGGATTGATCGTAATTCTGACAGCTGCAGCGATTGCTAATGTATTCCTTGTATAGCCTTAATTCGTTATTTAGTTATTTCGTTATCTCGTTTACTAGTTTTTACAAAATAACAAGATAACGAATTAACGAAATCGCAAAAGCTTCTATAATACATTCAACTTATGACAATCAGCCCTTTAATTTTCCGTGCTTACGACATTCGTGGAAAGGCAAACAGCCAAATCACGGAAGATGCTTGCTACCTTATTGGTAAGGGTTTTGGATCAATTCTACGTGAGAAATACGGCAAAGAAAGCCCTACTGTGGCAGTGGGGAGAGACATGCGTACTCACAGTCCAGCATTCGAAAAGGCAGTAATACAAGGGCTCATCGAATCAGGATGCACAGTATTGAATATCGGACAGACTCCCAGCCCCGTAAACTACTTTACGATTTGTACACAAAACATAGATGCCGGTGTTCAGATTACAGCCAGCCACAATCCTGCTGAGGACAATGGCCTAAAACTACAAGTGCGTGAAGCCGAAGCTTTTTCCGGAGATAATCTTCAGACATTACGAAAAAGAATTGACGCTGAAAACTTTTTAGAAGGAGAAGGATCGGTTGAAGAAATTGATGCAATTACTCCTTACAAAAATCATTTACTAGAAATGTTCAAAGACATTGGAAATGGATTGAATGTTGTAGTTGATAATGGTAACGGAGTCTCGGGCCCTTCGTATAATGACATTCTGAAATCAGTTGGATGCTCTGTTACAGAGCTTTTTGCAGAGCCCGATGGAACGTTCCCTAATCATCCGGCAGATCCAAGTAAGTGGGAAACACTCAAAGACCTCCAAAAAACCGTCCAAAAAGAAAAAGCAGATGTTGGTATCGCATTCGACGGAGATGGCGATCGAATCGGATTTGTGGACGAGAATGGGGAAATCAAGACAGCAGATGATATTTTGCTCCTATTGGCAGAAGAACATCTAAAGCGTAACAAAGGAGCCCCTATAATATTTACTGTAAGTAACTCCAGCACTCTTCAAACAGAAATTGAGAAGTGGGGTGGGCATCCTATCATGTGCATGGTTGGACATTCTTTTGTGGAACATGCAATGCGAGAAAGTAATTCGCACCTTGGAGGAGAACAGTCCGGACACTTCTTCTGTTTTGAAGATTACTATAAATTTGATGATGCTCTCATTGCGGCACTGCACGTTCTAAAAATTCTCTCTGAGTCTGGCAAACCGTTTTCAAAATTATTCTCCAATTTCCCCAAAGTATTCCAAGCACCAGAGCTTAGACCAAATTGCCCAGATGAACATAAGACGAGAATTATTAAAGAGATAACTGAGCATTTTCAGAAAGACTTTCCCGTGAATACATTAGACGGTGCACGCATCGATTTTGGTTATGGAGCTTGGGCTGGAATACGTCAAAGTAATACTTCTCCTAAGATTTCAATTTGTATTGAAGCAAGAAGTGAGGAGAAACTAAAAGAGATAGAAGGCTTTATTCTTACACACTTAAAAACCTATCCAGAAATTGGCTTGTAATAAACAAAAAAAGAGCATCCTCACCCCTACCATCGTGCAAAATCCTCCTGTATAATATTAGAGATGTGGCCCTTTCCTAGTCGTAAGCCTATAAGTAAGGCAAAGCAATCGCTGGAGCGTCTCGTCGCCGGTTTTATTATCGGCGGTGCTATAGGATCTATAGTTGGTAAAAAGATATTAGATAAACATGATAATGAAGATGAACCTGAAGAAGATGATGAAGATGATGAAGAAGATGATGAAGATATAGGACTTGAATAATTGTTCCATTGTCCCATTGCTCCATTGCTCCATTGTTCGCCCTTCGATATCACTACACTCACTCAGGGCAAGCAAGCGAATAACTTGCTTGCTGCCACTTTAGAACAATGGAACCATGGAGCAATGGAACAATATTTCTTATTCATCCAACTCCCCTACTAGACTTTTTTCTAGGATATCTCTGAGTCTGTTGTGGTTTTTGGATTGTGTTAGTGCCCACATAAGTTTTACACTGGCACACTCAAAAGTCATGTTGCTTCCGGAAATAATTCCAAGACGTTCCAGCGTGAGCTGCTTTCGGAAGTGATGCATATCCACTTGTCCACGAATTGCCTGTGATGTTGTAAGCACAGGAATATTTGCTTTGGTAACTTTCCTTAGCCAATCAAATAGATGCTCAGGAAGCATTCCAGGACCATATGTACGCATTACAAGACCATTTGGCTTACTCTCCAAAACTGCATCTAAATACGCATCTTGAATACCTGGGTGCAATGTAAGTATTTCAACATTGGTATCAAATGTAGGTTTACACTTTAGTGTTCTCTTGCGACGTACAATGCGATCATGCGAGAGGTGAACTTGCTGATTAAACTCAGCAAGAGCTGTACATGTTAACGTATCGAATGTGCGCAATAATGATTGATCTACTTTCTTAGTACGCGATCCTCTTAGAACCATAGGACCCAACACAACGCAGACTTCTGCAATGTCTAGCTGTGCAGCGCGGATGGCATAGATGAGATTTGTTCGTCCATCTCCTGCGATATCGTTGATAGGATGAATAGCACCAGTAAGAATAACCGGCTTACTTAGGCCTTGCAAAGCAAAACTAAGAGCTGCTGCAGTATAGCTCATAGTGTTTGTTCCATGAACTACAACAAAACCCTCAAAGTCATCATAGATCTCTTCAATCTTGGTAGCGATCTCTATCCAATGCTCTGGCGTTACATCGGAAGAACCAACATTTGTTAGCGAAAAGAACTGTAACGCAACCTCTCGCTGCAATTCCGGAAGGAATCTGTGTATCTCGTTAAGTGACTCTATGGGCTCTATGCGCCCTGTTTTCTGGTTCACCCTCATTCCTATTGAACCTCCAACATAGAGCAAAGCTATCTTTGAACGCGCCATGGACAAAGTCTACTGATGGTTCGTGGATAATCAATAGTTCTTTGCCAGAAAATCGCGAGGGCTTGCGGCTCTTTGGCATTTAGCTTATTTGCTAAAAGCCAATTGCTAATAGCCGCAAGCCCTAAGAGATTTCTCTATAAGAGAATTTTTTCGATTTTATCCACAGCCCCCTCAAGCTTCCCTTCACAATTAACAACTTGATGATCACATAGCTCCGCATAAGTTAACTCTTGTTCCATACTTGCAATGCGTCGCTCAAGTTCTTCGTTTGCCATTGGTGCACGTTTGCGAATTCTTTCTACAAGTTGCTCTTTATTTTCTGGAAGAATAAATATTGTTTCTAATTGGTATGGAGCATCTTCTCCTCGGAAAGAACTGTGACTGTGAATACTATCAAACCCCTGAACATCCACTTCGCGCACTACAACTTTTCCCTCTTCAATAAACGGGATAATTTCGTCAACTAACGTTCCGTAACGCTCAGTACCATGAACAACTGCCCACTCCAGTAATTTGTTCTCTTCTATTAATGCATCAAACTCTTCGTCCGAAACAAAATAATACAAATCATTCCCTTCCCCTTTTCTCTGTACGCGTGTGGTAGCGCTCTTAGGAAAATGTAATTCCGGATGACGTGCTTTTAGGGCTTGTAGGATGACACTCTTGCCAACGCCACTGGGGCCTATTATTAGGACTAATTTACCAATTTCACTCATTACGCATCATTCTAATACATATCTACATAATTGGGAATGCAGCTTCTAGCTTTTAGCTTCTAGAAGCTCGAAACTAAAAGCTACACAAGCGTCTCTTATTGTGCTATAATAGTTCGATAGTTCTTTAACAAAATAGTAAGCAGGAAGAGGCGAGAAGTGACGCCATGATTCGTATGGCTTGCCAGGCTTCTCGCTCAGCACCCTCATGCAGCATGGTCATTTTCCCGGGACTAGTGCCCGGGCCTTGGGATCTCCGATTCCTCTGTAAAAAGTCACTTCTCACCCCTCCCTGCTCGCCCCGCTTAGCGAGGCTAAAACAATACAAACACAAAAAGCTCTGCTTCCGGAGCTTAAAATGGAAGACCGATGCCCGAGTACTCGGGCTACAACAAAAACAAACAGGGCTGGCATTCCTAAACTGCCAAAAGCTAGGGAGTTGGGGCATCTACCTTCGCGGGCGGATGCCCCTTTTTTTAATTAAGAATTAAAAATGCAGAATTCAGAATTAAGTAGAGCAGAGAACTAGAAAAATGTAGATACAATTCTTAATTCTTAATTCTAAATTCTTAATTCTTCTCGTTCGTCGTCTTCTTAATCGCCTTCTCTTCTACTTGACCAGAATCCAGAAATCCAAGAACCCAAAAAACTATGAATGCCGCCACACACATCCCTACGAAGTTAGCACCAAGAAGAATAAGCGAGTTCTTCGTAAGTGAATATTGCTTGAGCGCTAATCCGATTCCTGCTGCACATACAGGAGGAAGCAAAGAAACTGTAACAGCTACACCGGCAATTGCCGGTGCAAGATTCTTTTTGACTAAAGCAAAGGCACCTGCGACTCCACTACAGAATGCAATGAATATATAGATACCTGGTGTGATCTGATCTGGAATCCAAGAGACAACGTTGTAAGCTTGCGAAAGCACCATTGTAAGAAGTGCTGACGTTAATAGTGTGATCACAACGGAGAAGAGAAGAATCCTTAGTGACCTTATCATCCCTTTTACATTCCCTGATACGAGCGCAAGAGAGAGAGAAAGTATAGGAATAATTAACGGTGCCAGAATCATTCCACCAATAATGACTGCAACATTATTAAGTAATAGCCCTGGAGTCACTATCAATGTTGCTATTAAAAGCATCAGATAATACCCATTATTCAACGTCCCCTGATTAATCAGGCTTTCGATCGCTTCTTGCCGTTCTTTCTTGGTCGCCTCCAGAAGAGACGGTTCATTACGTGTAAATGGCCAGAACATTAGACCCAGTTTTACACAAAAGTAGGGGAAATATCCAGTGTCATCTTACTTCGGGATACTTTTAATATATCTTTAATTGAAATGAATACGCTGATGACGTAGCATTATGTGCTTTCTGCCACGTGCGAAGTTCAATCTATTCTCTTACGCATGTAGTCGTCTCTGGAAGTGTAACTCTCTTGAATGTCACGCTCAAAAACGAGCCATCTCTCGATGATGTGCTCGGATGCTTTCGGGATTTGGCAAACAAGTCCAAAATCAGGGGAAAGTTCGCAGTCAACGAGGATCCGAACCTGTTTGAAATTGGACGGCTACTCGTAAGCAGCGCCATCATCAACCGGCCGGAAAGCTCGATCGTCGATGTGGAATACTGCTCCAAGCAGGCACCAATGTATACATTCCTCTGCTGGTACGGTAACGAATGGATCTACGTGTGGCGCCTCATCGAAGCTTTGCACGAGCAATGCCCGTAAACCAACTATGCCAACGCAAACGAACCACCCGGTGTCCTCCTTGAGGGGATGCCGGGTTTTCTGCTATTAAGAGATTGTTTCATTAATGGACGAATGCTACGCTCTTGCGGCAAATTGATCTTTATCTTTTGCATACGCCCGTAGCTTAGTCCGGCCAAAAGCCGAAGGCGCAATAAATAAAGGCACGCGTTGTCTGATCTGATCATTACTTACTCCTTGTGCGCCCGTAGCTTAGTCCGGATAAAGCGTCTGGTTGCGGTCCAGGAGATCGCAGGTTCGAATCCTGCCGGGCGCACCATTGTTCTTTAACGCTTAAGTAAGGAGAGCGTCTGGCTGTCGGGTCCGAGGAGATCCTCCGGTTCCCATCCTGCCGGGCGCACCATTGTTCTTTAACGCTTAAGTAAGGAGAGCGTCTGGCTGTCGGGTCCGAGGAGATCCTCCGGTTCCCATCCTGCCGGGCGCACCATTCGACTCCCCCGCTAAAGCGGGGTCGCTCATGGTAAACCACAGTGGGGCTATAGCTCAGTTGGCTAGAGCATCTGCATGGCATGCAGAGGGTCGAGGGTTCGAGTCCCTCTAGCTCCACCAAACTTCATATTAGACTTGTTGCATTCGACTCTTACATGATCGAATGATATTGTTCGCCACGAACAATTTCACATTTATTATGAAACAAGCAACCAATCCTCTTTATCTAGAACATACAATAAGCATTTGCCCTAAATGCATTAAACGCGTTCCAGCAAAGATTGTTCAGGATGGCGAATCGATATATTTAATCAAATATTGCAAAGACCATGGAGAACAAAAAGAATTATTTGAGGAAGACGCAAGGTATTATTTTAAAAAGAAACTTTACGACAAACCCGGAACCGATTGCAAAAGACAAACAGAATTCAATCAAGGATGTCCTTTTGATTGTGGGCTTTGCCCAGACCACGAACAACATACTTGTATTGGGCTCATAGAAGTTACTGAGCAGTGTAATTTAAGATGTCCATCTTGCTACGCAAGCTCCGGTGAAGGAAAACATCTAAGTCTGGAAAAAATTGAGGAGATGATGGATTTCTATATTGATTCAGAATATGAACAGGCAGAAATTTTACAGATAAGCGGAGGAGAGCCAACTATTCATCCACAAATTCTAGATATTCTAAAGTTAGCCAAAAACAAAGATTTTAAGTATGTGATGCTTAATACAAATGGACTAAGGCTTTCTGAGGATTTGGAATTTGCCGATGCAATTGCACATATTTTCCAAGGCACTGGTTTTGAAATTTATCTTCAATTTGACGGACTAGAACAAAATACTTACCAAACTTTACGTGGAAGTGATTTACGACTAGTAAAGCAAAAAGCTATCGATAATCTTATATCTCGCGATATCCCCATAACTCTTGTATCTACAATCCTTAAGGGCGTAAATGATCATGAAGTTGGCGCCATTGTAGATTTCGGCCTAAAAACAAAAGGGATAAGAGGACTAAATATGCAACCACTTGCATTCTTTGGTCGTCTAGATGACCACATAGATACCACAGATAGAATTACATTAAGTGGCATACTCAAACGAATTGAAGAGCAAACAAATGGGAAAATTCTATTTGATGATTTTGTTCCGCTGCCATGTAATGTAGATCGTGTAGCAATCACATATCTAACAAATAGACGTGGCAAATGGATGCCTTTGGCCAGAGGAAAGGATCTTCAGTCACTTGTACCAAGAATCAAAAATACTTTTGCATTTTCTTTAGATGATGCAATGGAAGAGGATGGCAGTTGTTGTGGCACAACGTGCAAATGCTTTGGCCCAAAAAAACTTGCAGATGTTTTGGGTGGAATCGCTAAGTCAGCATCAGATAAAAAACGATCTGAATATCTTAATAAGGATTTATTTAGAATCAGTGTTACTTCCTTTATAGATGTATATAACTTTGATATGAAATCCATGAAAAAAGAGTGTGTTCATATAATTACGGAAGACCTAAGAAAAATCCCATTTTCGTCTTACAATATGTTCCATCGCCCCGGAATCTCATGAATCCTTTAAATCAAATCAATCAGCTTTTAAATGCTCCATTTGGCATACTGAGCCTGATAGTCACTGCAATTGTATCCATCTGCGTGTTCGCAATAATACTTGCCGTCATTATTAACTTTGCAGAAGGCAAAAGCGGAGGAGAAGTTCAAAAAGAAAAGAAGAACGTTGTAGAAACTGGTTCTATGGCATCATTCTTTTTTGTTTTGTATTTACTAATAAAATCTCAGATTGGCGAAGTGGCTATCACCATTCCTTGGCTTCATATTGTTCTTATTATATCTGGCTTAATTGTGTTTGTATTTGGCACATTTTTCAATATATGGGGACGCTTACATCTTGGTCACAACTGGGCAAACCAGATTAAAATTTATAATGAGCACACTTTGATAACTGATGGACCTTACCACTTTGTAAGGCATCCCCTATATGCATCATTAATATGGATGTGTTTTGCTGGTTCTATGATCTATTCAAATTGGCTGGTCGCCATTTTCACATTGATAGTATTTATTCCAATGATGATATATAGAGCGAAAAAGGAAGAAAGGATGCTTACTGTAAGATTCAACGAATATCAGGAATACAAAGAGAAGACTGGAATGTTTTTACCTAGAATTATAATATCTAAGTCATGACAAATAATTCACAAGCCATTGTTCAAAACGCGGCATTTGGATTCTGCAGGTGGAGCATCACAATAATTCTGTGGTGTGCATTCTTTTTGCATCTCAAATGGATGGTCGTTCTTAGCTTTGCGATCTTGGCACTTTCTGCACTACTAGGAGTTGCACACTCTCCACTGGTAATCCTATATACATATACACTTGGTCAGATCATCCCATCAAAGAAAGTAATCCTTAGCCGACCTGCTATGCGCTTTGCACATACCATGGGTTCCATGCTCAGCTTGATTTGCATAGCTCTTCTGTACTATGCCCCTGCCGGAATCGGATGGTATGCCGTTTTTCTTTTTGCAATCATTAAAACTATTTCTGCTTTTGGATTCTGCCCGGCTTCCAAGTTCTATACGTGCATGTCTAAAGGAGGCTGTTGTGCATTCTCCAAAAAAGTATTTAAAGAATGATAGATAACCCACACATTCATATAGAAGACTGGGGCATTCGCCCTGTTCTCATGAACATTGATCCATTTACAATCAATTCATATCCATTTTTCATAATGTTTGGAATGGTTGTTGGTATTGCTGTATTCGCTTACTTTGCGCGAAAACAAAACAAATGGAATGAACATTCGTTTTATATTCTGATTGCAGCGATTGTAGGAGGAGCACTAGGAGCAAAAATCCCAATTTGGATAATCTACTTTCCAAAGATAATTTCCAGTTTTCCTGATTTGAGTGTTCTATTGACAGGACGAACTATTGTAGGAGGACTGATAGGAGGCTCGTTTGCGGTTTGGGCAATGAAGAAGAAACTTGGAATTAAAAAGAAAATCGGAAATGCAATAGCACCAACGGCAGCAATTGGAATCTCTATAGGAAGAATCGGATGTTTTCTACAAGGTTGTTGCTATGGCAAACCAACAAGCCTTGCGTGGGGAGTAGATTTTGGCGACGGGATACTGCGTCATCCAACACAAATATATGAATCCATTTTCTGCTTGATCCTCTTTCTTTACTTCCTTTGGGCATTAAAAAGGCCACAAAAAGACGGCATATTGTTCCGTCAATTCATGATTTTGTACTTTATCTTCCGTTTCATGACGGAATTTATCCGAGTAGAACCCCAGATTCTGTTGGGGCTAACTGGATTTCAGTATGCATCATTGTTTGTAGTGGTTTATTATACCACTCGTATCATATTCCCACATATTTATGTCAGATAAACCTACATCAAGCACACCCAAAAAAACATATGCTATGAACAAGAGTAAAACATTGGATTTTTTTGTTGGTTTTTTTGGAATAATCCTATTTGGATGGATATATAACTTATTGATACAAGAATTGCCTAGATTACTTCCCAGTTATTTATTCTCAGGAAATATTGGAAATTTTGTATATATAATATTATTTGCTATTCCCATTATAGCTTCCATTTTAGTGATACTAAAACTTAATCAAATGAATAGGAGATATGTTTCTATTGGTATTATTTCCGCAATTGCAGTGCCGCTTGTGGCCATGGGCGCATGCTACATCGTAGTGATGGGATTCATGACAACTAACGGTGGATTCTAATTGAGATTTTTTAACCTGAATTATTATGAATGCATTGCTTGTTTTATTATCGGCTGCAAGTTTGCCATTCATCACAAAGATAGCTGTTCTATTTGTTGGTCTTCAGGGCTATGCGTTCCAATCTCTATACAAAATATTACAGCTTGGTATTCCAATTGTCTGGAGAAAAAAAGAGGGACATCGTGGTCTTTCAATCATATGGCCATTTAACGAACCACTACCACAAAAACGTACTTGGATAATCGCAACCGCTATAGCAATTGTACTCACAACAACAGCAATATTAATAATTAACCTATTAGCGCCAATCCTAAATTTAAGCCCAGAATTAATTCGCGCAGGAATGGATCAAAGATTTGCAGTTAATCCACAAAGCGCTGTTGCAGTTGTTATATTTCTATCATTTATAAACTCAGCAATAGAAGAATTACATTTCCGCGCTTGGCTAGACAGAGAAATTTCTAAAAGAATTGGAAGCGTATCGGGCATACTCATTTCTGCATTTGCATTTGGAGGAATGCATGGACTTATTTTTTACGGAATGCCTTTTATATCACCTACAACAATCTTTTTGATTATTATCGGCCTTGCAGTCTCAGGTATATGTTGGAGTTTGTTGGCCCGCATGAAAGGAGGCATTCATGCCGCATGGTGGAGCCATGGCCTTACAGATGCACTTCTTCTACTGTGGGGACTTAGATGGTTGGGCTACATTTAAACTTAGCATCTGATATACTTTTTTGCGAATCCCCACCCACTCCCATGACCTTCGCCTCAATTGCTAACATCCAATCTGAGTCCACCCCACAGATAATAGCAATAATAATCGTCGTTGCACTTATAGACTCCATCCTGAAAGGATTCGCCCTTTGGCGCTCTGCACGTATGAAAAAGATGTGGTGGTTTGTCACCCTTCTTATAGTAAACAGTGCCGGTATCTTCCCGCTAATATATTTGATTGTGACCAATAAGCAGTACAAAACATTCAAAACTTCTGATTATACAAAAGCTCCTCAGAGAATTAAGAAACAGAAACTATTGTAAATTATTGACCCAAGACGGTAATTCACTACTCTCCTCCACCTGGGGCCATAGCTCAGACAGGGAGAGCGCTCCGTCTTGCGGCGGAGAGGCGGTCGGTTCGAATCCTTCTGGCTCCACTAATTCGATGGGTCATTCTCATCATCGCGCGTGTAGCTCAGTGGTTAGAGCGGATCCGAGCAGGTAATGGATCAGATCATGGGTTCAAATCCCATCACGTGCATCGCCACAGTAGCTCAATTGGTTAGAGTTAAGAGGTTAATAGCCTCTATGTTACGGGTTCGAATCCCGTCTGTGGCATTCATCAACGGAAAGTCCGTTGACATCGAGGACAGCGGCAAGCAGCTGTTGTCCTCACTTTTTTAATGGAAAAACAAATATCACCCGCTATAGTAAATACATACTTCGTTCCCTCAGCACAAGTGTTAGTCACCCTCATCCTTGGATCTGAATCTGATTCGGACCACGCCAAAAAGATTGTAGACATACTAAATGAATTTGATGTGCCATCGGAAACCAGAGTTGCCTCCGCACACAAAGTTCCTGAGAAAGTTGTTGAATTGGTCAATAAACTAAATGAAGATCCACAACCTCAAGTCCTAATCACTATTGCAGGTATGAGCAATGGTCTTGGTGGCGTAGTCGCAGGGAGTTCAATCCATCCGGTAATCACATGCCCTCCTGCACAAAATCTGGAAGAGTACCAAATTGATTTGAACTCAAGCCTACGCATGCCTAGTGATGTTCCTGTGATGACAGTGTTGCATCCAAAGAATGCGGCGCTTAGTGCTGTAAGAATTCTTGCTGAAGGAGATGAAGCTCTGAAGCAGAAAGTGCAACAGAAGATTGAGGAAGTTAAAGGTAAGTACTAATTGCTCCATTGTTTCATGGTTCCATTGTTCGCAAGCGAAAACCAATTTTGCTGCCACTTTAGAACAATGTAGCAATAGAACAATGGAACAATATACCTATAAAACAATCTGCTATCATGCACTTATGAACCTAACAATCCCCATCCTCCAAGAAAAGCTAAAAGAGTGGCAAGGTTGTGAGCTTAGTAAAAACGCTAATCCTGTACTAGGAGAAGGAAACCCTAACGCAGACATCATGTTTATTGGCGAAGCACCAGGGCAGAAAGAGGATGAACTAGGCAGACCTTTTGTAGGTGCAGCTGGAAAGTTCTTAGATGAGTTAATAGAATCAATCGGTTTTAAACGCGAGGACGTCTACATCTCCAATGTAGTTAAGTATCGACCTCCAGAAAACCGCGATCCTCTTCCTGAGGAAAAAGAACAATGCATGCCTTGGCTCATGCTCGAAATCGACTTGATAAAACCAAAAGTGATTGTCCCGCTCGGTCGTCATGCTCTTCTACACTTCTTTACAAAACTCTCTATATCCAGTTCTCATGGAAAACCTCAGAAAATGACCGACGATTTAACTATTTTTCCAATCTATCACCCTGCTGCTGCACTTCATAACGGCAATCTTCGACAGGCGTTGTTTGATGATTTTGCTGCACTTAAGAAATTTCTTGACTCGAAGAATTAGTGCATTCGTATTTCGTATACCGTATTCAGTATTTCGGGGAAAGGCTTGAACCCGAAATACGAAATACTAGATACGAAATACTTATCAATGATCTAAAGCAATCTCCACCAACAGCACCACAGCAAAAATCATCACCCCAATCCACCAGTTAAGCATACCAAACATATGAAAGAGCACTAGGATAGTTACACCAACTCCCAAGAAGATCCCCTGTCTCAGAGAAATACTCATGAGTTTTCCCATATCCCATGTATGAACAGGAAGAGCTTTCCAGATTCCGATAAAAACAAGAGTACTAACAGTGCTAACACTAAGGAGCAAACTAAATAGAAATGCAGAAACAGCCTGCTCAGGCGCAGCAAGAGGGCTTACACGCAAAAGAACCACCAGAAGGGATGTGGTTGAGAGGAGGGCCGAGAGGATGATTCCGAAAAGGAGAGTGTTCATTGCAAAGGCAGGTGTAAAGGAAAAGGGGAAAGGGGAAAGGGACTTACTACACCATTTATTAATTTTCCCCTTTCCCTTTACACTTTTCCCATTGTGTAAGGAACGTGTAGTATCATACCACTATGCAACAGAACGCAGCACCTGGTCCTGGTGAATGGGCAGAATTTAAAAAGAAGATTCAAAAGTCTTCAACCCTCAAAGATCTGGAGACAATCGAACAAGAACTCTTCGGACGCAAAAGTGGCGCCATGACATTGGCAATGAAGGAGCTAAAAAATCTGTCTCCCGAAGAGCGCAAAGATAAAGCAAAGGAACTCAATGAACAAAAACAGTCTTTGGTTGATCATCTAGAAAAACTCAAAGATGAACTTATAAAACCTGATAGTGCGATGCTTGTAAAAAGCGATTCCATTGACGCAACTTTAGATCTTCCAAAAAAGGAACAAGGACACCTTCACTTGGTTCATGAATTCACAAGGCAGGTCGAAGAGACATTTGGACGAATGGGATTTGATGTTGCGCGTGGTCCCGAGATTGAATCCGAAGAGATGAACTTCAACAAACTAAATGTTCCTGAAGATCACCCCGCACGCGATGCGCAGGATACATTTTGGATTAAGTCTAATAAGAAAGGAAAGGACAGGCTCGTCTTACGTACACACACCTCTCCTGTACAGATCAGATACATGGAAACCCATGAACCGCCTTTCCGAGCCATCTTCCCCGGCAAGGTATACCGCAAAGATGCAGATGCCACACATTCCCCAATGTTCCATCAGTTTGAAGGCTTGATGATTGGAGAAAATGTGACTCTTGCGAATATGAAAGCTGTGATGATCACAGCCATACGCGAGCTGATTGCTAAAGATACTCAGTTCAGATTTCGCACAGCATTCTTCCCGTTTGTGGAACCTGGATTGGAAGTGGATATGAAGTGGAAAGGTGACGACAAAACAAAAGAGGGAGAATGGCTGGAAGTAGTTGGATGCGGAATGGTGCATCCAAATGTTTTACGCAACTGCAATATAGATCCGGATAAGTGGCAGGGCTTTGCATTCGGCTTTGGTATAGATCGTATGGTGATGATCAAGCATCGGATTCCAAGTATCAAGTCACTGTTTCCTGGTGACGTCAGATTCTTGAGGCAGTTTTAAGAAGCCCCCTCACGCGAGGGGGCAAAATCAGCCTTTGAGCTAGCGACGAAGTTTCCTGCCAGTACCTGCACAGTCGGGGCATGTACCCCATCTACGCTTTTGATCACGGTACTTGACCATTCGCTGTCCCCGTCCATTGCACTCCTTGCACTTTTCAGTGCGTGGATCGGGGTTCCTATTATCAGACTGACTCATGGCGCTACTCCTTGTTTTAAAAAACGTGACTGGAATAGCTGCGGGTCTACTGCCAATTTAACATAAAATATCCATTTGTCAATACCATGTAGCCTCAACACAAATCGTTCTTATTGACCTACAGGCGCATTCGCGTGCCAATTCTGTGGATCACGTGCAAAGTCTGCAGCAATGCCTACATCATCAGCCGTAAGTCTCCCCTGCTCTACGGCAACTTCAAAGAGCGTGGTCAGGTTACAGAGCGGATGTAGCTTTACACTGTGCTTCTGAGCATTCTCTAATGATGATGGGAATTCGTGTGTGTAGATGGCAACAACATCAGTTACATTCGCATCCCCCTCTTCGCGAAGTGCATCCACACTTACCATTGCACTCCCAGCTGTAGAGAACATATCCTCAATTAACACAACATCTTTATGCTTTGGTAAATCCCCTTCCACCATCTGCTTGGTACCATGTCCTTTTGCCTTTGCACGAACATATACAAATGGAAGATTCAATTTATAGGCCACAAGTGCTGCCCAACCAATTGCTGCAGTGGCAGTCCCCGCAATCACATCCGGTTCAATATGCAAATTGCGTACGCGATCCGTAAGAGCATTCACTACAAACTCTCTCGCATCTGGATGGCTATACATCATCCGTGTATCACAATAAATAGGTGACTTGATGCCACTCGTCAGAGTGAATGGCGGATCAATAGAAAGTTTAACTGCCCCTATATTGATGAGAAGCTCTGCAATTCGTTTACCGTTGGGCATAAGATTAGGGGTTAGTCATTAGCTTGTAGGTGGTAGCTTGTAGGCTAACCTCCCTACCAGCTACAAGCTACCAGCTAACTGCTCATTAACGCAAATAGTTGGACATGCGAA
The DNA here is from genome assembly GCA_018814875.1 of Patescibacteria group bacterium. Taxonomy (GTDB): domain Bacteria; phylum Patescibacteriota; class Gracilibacteria; order Peribacterales; family Peribacteraceae; genus UBA2144. Next base: position 5,128 of record JAHIYH010000032.1, on the reverse strand, counting down.
AGTAGGACAAATCACTTTGTACGCTTAACTTAGAACTTTATCTTAATTCTGCTTACTGAGGTTCAATCGGAGGCCTTATCTCTGTTGGCATTGCAGGAGGAACAATTTCTATTGGTGTGTTTTTAGCCATGCTTACATTATACTACTTTTTATGATATTTTTCAATCACCTGAACATCCCTTTGTATAGGACAAATAATCCTTCGGCACTTATTAGAGAACGAAAGCTCGATGATTCGAATAATAGAATAATCGATTATTCTGTTACTCGATTATTCGAATCTACTGACTTGATGACTCCAATAATGATTGAAATCCCGATACTTTGGAATAGTGGTATCCTACACTTATGATTCCCTATAAACATGAAAAACGGCTTGAGCAATTGAATGAAGTATTCCTTGAAGAGAACTGCAAATTAAATCTTTCTGCGTTCAGAACCTCAGAACTAAGTTGGGTAGGGAATATAATGGACTCATTGGCGGTGTTGGATACTCCCCTCCTCCAAAAAAACTCAAAATTGAACATTTTGGATTTGGGTACCGGCGGAGGTTTCCCCTTGCTACCACTCGCAATCTGCCTGTCCCCCGAAGCTTCAGCGAAGGGAGGCTGCCCAAACTGCAAATTTACTGGCATCGATGCGACACAAAAGAAAGTTTCTGCCGTTGAGAACATCGCTCAAACATTAGAATTGAAAAATGTAGATGTAGTTGCCGGAAGAGCTGAAGAACTTGGACGTGACGAAAAATATCGTGAACAGTTTGACATTGTACTCTCTCGTGCAGTTGCACCTATCAATACACTTCTTGAATACTGCGCACCATTTACAAAAGTAAAAGGGCATATTGTTCTTTGGAAGAGTCTGACAATTGAACAAGAACTCAAAGATTCTCTTATTGCCAGAGCTGAACTATCTTGTCATTTAATCGACAAATATGAATATGAATTACCTGAAAAGTTTGGAAAGCGTCAACTACTGATATTCGAAAAAACATTTAAGACCAAACCAAAATACCCACGAGATGTTGGAATACCAAAGAAGAATCCAATCGTTTAATTGACAATGGACAATGGACAATTGACAATTCTAAAGCGACTCCAATGTTTTTTACTGTAACCGATTCACCTAATTGTCAATTATCAATTGTCAATTATCAATTCTCCCCATGCCCAAACGATACACTCCCAACGATAACTGGAGTCAAAAAGCCCAAAAAGAAGGCTATCGCGCTAGGTCTGTGTACAAACTGATGGAACTTGATGAGCGATTCAAGCTTATAAAATCTGGAATGAAAGTTCTGGATCTTGGAGCTGCCCCAGGAAGTTGGCTGCAATACACAGCAGAAAAAGTTGGACCAAAGGGAAAAGTAATCGGCATGGATCTACAAGAGATTAAGCCGATAAAAGGAGTACAAACATTTCAACAGGACATAACAAATCTTAAAGAGATTGCAGAGATTCTCAAAAAGGATCAGATAGAAAAAGTAGATCTAATTCTTTCCGACCTCGCCCCCTCTACAAGCGGAATACAAGACGTAGATCAATGGAAGTCGATTGAACTAAGCCAATCAGTGCTAGATATTGCACGAAAATTTTTAAAGCCTGGCGGAAAATGTGTAATAAAAGTATTACGTGGAGCAGACTTTGATAAATTCTTGATGATAGTCAAAAGCAAATGGAAAAGCGCTAAATCTGTGCAAGTGAAAGCGAGTCGGGATAGGAGTAAGGAAATCTACTTAGTAATTGATAATTGATACTAATTTTTAGCTTCTAGCTTTTAGCTTCTAGAGGAAGTGGAATAGGTATTAAGAAATCTTAGAGTTTACAGATAACAACTCTTCTAGCGGCTATAAGCTAAAAGCTAGTAGAGAAAAGCTATTGGTTATTTATCAATTGTTAATTATCAATTATCCATTCAAACTATGTGCATGATAGTCTTAAAAAATGTATCTAAAACATTCAGCCACCGAAAGGTGTTGGATGATGTTTCGATTCAAGTCGACCCTGGGGAATTCGTCTGTATAACTGGAACAAGCGGTGCAGGGAAATCGACTTTGATGCATATTCTGGCAGGAGCAGAAACTGCAACTGTAGGAACCGTGGAAGTAGACGGAGTTGATTTGAGGATTGTTCCACAAATGGCACTTAGAATATTCAGAAGACGTGTGGGTGTTGTGTTCCAAGATTACAAACTCCTCCCTCATAAAACAGTTGCTCAGAACATAGCTTTTCCTCTGGAGGTATGTGGAGCAACGGATGTACAAATCGAAGGACGCGTCACTGAGCTTCTCAAGCAAATGAAACTCACCAAAGTTGCCAATTCACTTCCGCGTGAACTTTCTGGAGGAGAACAGGCGCGCACTGCAATCGCACGTGCAATCGTGCATTCCCCTTACATTCTGCTTGCTGATGAACCAACAGGAAATCTGGATCCTGCACAGTCACTTCAAATTCTTAAACTCTTCAAAGCGATTCACAAAGATGGCACAACAGTTGTGATAGCAACGCATGATTCTGGATTGGTAGACGCACTAAAAGAACGAGTGATTGAACTTGAAGATGGAAGAGTGATACGCGATAGCCCAGGTGGATACAAAAAAGCTCCTACGAAGGAAGAGAAGGCTGAGCCTGTAACCGCTCAAAAAAAATCCCCTCTGAAGAACTCAGAGCAATCTGTAAAAGTCTCGCAAAAAATGGAAGAGCCCACCGAACAGAAAAGGCGGAAAGTGAGGATTACGGCAATACGATCCTGAATGTAAGGAAGGTAAATAAGGTATTGAAGGTAAATAAGGTATTGAAGGTAAATAAGGTATTGAAGGTAAAGAAGGTATTGAAGGTAAAGAAGGTATTGAAGGTAAGGAAGATATTGAGGACTTTCCTTACTTTCCTTACATTCCTTACTTTCCTTACCTCCCCCAAAGCTTATACAATGTACTCATGACACGTTACAAAGATGCTGGCGTCGATATAGAACAAGGAGACAAAGCGTCCGCTTCTGCTTATTCCCACGCTGTATCCACATTTGCATCACGCAAAGGAATGATCGGCGAGCCGGTGTTTGAGGAAAATGGCTTTGCAGGATTTTTGGATATGGGCGATTACTATTTGGTTCAAAGTGACGATTCAACCGGAACAAAGATTGATCTGGCATTTAGTGTTGGGAAACTCGATACACTTGGATACGACCTTGTAGCAATGGTTGCGGATGATGCTGTGTGTACAGGAGCAGAACCGATTAGTATTTCTAACACACTCGATATTCCTCATATTGATCCTAAAGTTGTAGATCAATTAATGGGCGGACTTGCAAAAGCATGCAGTGAACAGAAAATTGTTATTCCTGCAGGCGAAATTGCAGAAGTTCCTGGAGCTGTTGAGAAAGGTGTATGGAGTGCAACAGTTATAGGAGTTGTAGAAAAATCAAAAGTACTTAAACCAGAAACGATCGAAGCTGGTGATGTTATCATTTCTCTTAAGTCAGCAGGTCCTCGCTGTAACGGTTACTCACTAATCAGAAAAATTCTTGAAGGGAAACTTGATGAAGAGTGGAAGGACGGAAAAACCTGGGGAGAAGTTATGCTCACACCGAGCATTGTGTACAGCAATGCACTGCTAGAACTTATCGGGCGATATGGAGAAGATCGCAAAGTGAACGTAAAAGGACTAGCTCACATCACAGGTGGAGGTATTCCCAGTAAACTCGGACGAACTTTGAAGAAGAGTGGATTGGGAGCAGAACTTACTGATCTGTGGTCACCACATGAATCACTGGTTGATCTGATCAAACTCGGTTCAGTCACAACTGAAGAAGCTTATAAAACTTGGAACATGGGTAATGGGATGATAGTGATCGTTTCGGAAGATGAAGCAGATAAAGCTTTGGAAATGTTAAATAATGGGAACATAGAAGCTAAAATTGCTGGAACTGTTTGTCAGAAATCTGGAATCGTTCTGAAAGCTTTTGACGGAAAAGAACTGAAATTGTAAATGGTAATGCATTTTTAACAACCTCGTTAATTGTTAACTGTTAATTGTTAACTGTTAATTGAACTTGACAACACGCCAAAGCCTACTAGAATGACGTCACTTATGTACCAGAGAGAACTTCTCTTGGGCAGCCTACTCCTCCTCCTTATCAAGGAAGGCGGGTTGCGTGCATAAGTTATTAACTTAAATCCACGAGCCTCCCTTCCAAGCAGCGGAGGTGTTTTTGTATTTATTACTTTTTTCAATCATGTCATTCATCGATCAAATTGATTTATTTGCTCCTCCATCTAAGGAGGAAAGATCCTGCGAACAAATAGAGGCAGCAAATGAAGCTTGCAATTGCTTTACGGCACTTTCAACAACAGAATCTGGAGATTCTGCCATTCCAACCCTCGAAGCCAGATTAAAAGCAGCACTTGCCAGAATTAGATAATTATTATTTTCCTTTTCTTAACCATGTCTACCATGACCGCACCAGAAAAAGAGCCGGAAGCACCTGCACAAATCGCTGAAAAGCCAGAGTGGGAAAAACGTTGGCGCTATGAAAATGTAATTACCGCTACACTTGAGGGCAACTTTGTGCCAAAGACTATTGAACAAGCACGCAAGCTTGTAGAAAAACGTTTCGGTTGCGTGTATCACAAACTTCCACTTGAATTTCAAAGAGATACGAATCTTCTCATGGAAGCAATGATGCAATCCTCGGGGCATGAACTGGGGCGTGCACAGGAAGAAGTGAAAGAGAATCTCACACCTGAATTCTTCATCGAAGCAATCAGACAAGGAATTGCCGGATGGATACTTAAATATGCTCCATCGAATATGCAGGATAATGATGAAGTAGTAACAGCTTGTGTAAGTAACGATGGAACTGCTTTACAACATGCTTCACCAAAACACCGAAAAAGCCGCTTGATGCAACGTATTGCAATTGCACAGAATCCTGAATCAATAAAGCATGCAGACAGCCCTAGCAGGCGCACTCAGGCATTCGCCGAAAGAATAATCAATAACTACCGGTAGAACCGGTAGTTTGGGGAAGCCCCCTATAAGGGGGCAGCTAAAGTGACTCAGGGATTAATTCCAGTTGAAATCCATTTGGGGATTGTCGTCCTGGTGTTTATCTTCTTCATATTGTCTGC
>JAHIYH010000031.1 GCA_018814875.1 Patescibacteria group bacterium | reverse complement strand
GCTACACCGCAAGAGAAGTATTATGCGACGAGCGAGTCTGCGTTTGCCAACGATTTTTTTCTTGTCCTGAACTTGCCTGCAGTGAGTATCATCGAACTGTCGAAGGATGGTTCTTTTTTGATCGTTCAAAAAAGAATGAAAGAAAAACTTATTAACTTAGCTCGTCTCTTTTGACCCCTTTTTTGTGTTTCTCTCGCAGCATTCCAGTACAATTCTTCAACGATGCATGCCTTCATCCTCGCACTTCGACTAAGCTCAGTGTGAGTCTCGCTTGCTCAAGATAACTACCCTGTATGTATACAATGAAAGCATTTATTCTCGCCGGCGGCTTTGCAACCAGACTCTGGCCTCTTACAGAGAAGAGGGCTAAACCTCTGCTTCCTCTTGCTGGAAAGCCAATCCTAACACATATAGTGGATAAGATTCCAGAGGGCATTCCTATAACCATCAGTACCAACGCAGTCTTTAAAAAAGGATTCGAGGAGTGGAAGAATGGTCTGGATAGAACAGGCATCGAAATTCTGATCGAAGATAGTAACCATGATGACCAGAAACTTGGCGCACTTGGTGCTGTTGCTAAATGGATTACCGATACAAAGATCGATGAGGACATACTTCTACTTACAGGAGATAACTACATCGGATTTGATTTATCTGAATTCCTCAAAACATATCAATCAAACCCATTGCTTGCCGCACATGACATCCGGAATCTAGATCGTGCAAAAGCATTTGGAACAGTTATCCTTGACGAACGCGCGCGCCTTCTGGACGGGCAGACAACGCGCAACGCGCAACGCGCAACATTTACCGTTTCAGCATTCGAAGAAAAACCACTTGATCCAAAATCAACACTAGTCTCAACTGGATGTTCCATCCTGCCAAACACGACCCTTCCTATTCTTGTGGAATATTCCAAGGAGCATCCCGATAACGTTGGGGGTATTTTTGAAGAAATCCTACGTCGCAACAAACGAATAAGCGAACCAGCGCCGGCCCGCCGAAGCTGCAACGAAGGTGGGAATAAGCACGTTGCAGTTGAATGCTTCACATTCACAGAACCATGGTTCGATATCGGATCTTTCGAAGCATATCTGGAAGCAACCAAAGCGCTCGTTGGTAATCAAGTTATAAAGGAAGAAGGAGCTGATATTCAAGAATCACAGACTGAAGGAAGCGTCGTTCTAGGATCGCGCTCTAAAGTATCTAATAGCACGCTCAAAAATGTAGTTCTGTTCGAAGATTGCATAGTAGAAGACTGTGAGATCACAAATTGCATCCTAGATCATCATTGTGAGCTAAAAGGAGTGGATTTGGAGGGGAAGATGATTCGAGAGAATACGAGGTTGATGCAAGACTAATACTGCTCCTATATTGTTCCATTGCTCCATTGTTCTAAAGTGGCAACAGGCATGCTTCTCGCTTGCGAACAATAGAACAATGTTCCTGAGATAGGAATATCAGATCTATATGAGGAAACCGAGGAAGATATCCATGGTAACAATGGAACAATGGATTATAAAAAAGTAGATCAGAAAGTAGATTGCTTCAAAGGTGGTAGGTTTGTAGACTCATCCCAACGTATTTATGAAGAAAATTCTCCTCTCATCAGCGGCATTACTCCTTCTTACCGGATGTGCACGATCTTCACTGACACTGGATTTAACATTCAGCACGGACGATCTTACTAAAAAGAGCATACTCGCCACTACAAGTGAGAATGTAATAGAGCGCATGGCATTCGCACTTGAAGAAGAGATTCCTACTATATCCACTACAGATGAAGGAGATGGAAAAAGAATTATCGTAACATTGAAGAATAAGGATACAATAGAAACTCTGGCAGATAATCTGTCTAGACCAATCCTCTTCCATGTAATGCGCGAATCTGGTGAAGATGAAGAAGCTGATATAGAGAATGAACAGTTCGGCCGTTTTAGCGAAACTGGAATCACTGAAAAGAATATTAAGTGGGTAGATTCGGAAGCCGTAGAAGTAGGTATCGGAATTATTCAGATCAACTTTACAGATGAGGGTGCAGTAATGTGGGAAAAGGTGCTGGAAGAAAACGAAGGAAAGAAGGTGGGCATTTTCGCTCGTGGAGGTCTGGTAGCAATGCATACAGTCAAAGAAGGCGGATTTAAGGACAAAATCATCATCGCTGGTATCCCAAGCCCAGAGCTTGCAAAGATATTTGCCGATGATGTGAATGTTGGAACTTACGTAACATTTACCCGTGTACACTAATATCTACTTATGGCAATGAAACGTTCGCGCACTTGGCCAATTCTTACTATCGTTATTGCTGTATTGGTAATTATTACTGCATTGCCACAGAACAAACGACAGTTTGTTCCATCTTTTCTACAGATTGCAAAACTACACTACGGGCTGGACTTGGTAGGCGGCACACAGCTGGACTTCCGTATTTCTGAACGAGAAATGCTCGAACAAGTTGAAAGCTTAAAACAACAGATTGAAGATATGGAAAACCAAGATGCTTCTGCTGATAAAATTGCAGGGCTGCGCTCACAAATGCTCGCAATCGAAGATCAGCAACGCGGTATTGTGGAAGCAATTCGCACCGTGTTAGAACGAAGAATCAATGCACTGGGTGTGAGCGAGGCCGTCATTACTCCTTCTTATATAGGAGACGAGAAGCATCTTTTGGTGGAATGTCCGGGAGTTGTGGATACTCAGGCGTGCATCAACACAGTTGGAAAGACTATTAAGTTGGAATTCAAAGAGGAATTTACCGAAGCGACAGAGGAATATGACTCCGAAGTACGCAAAAGCGCAGATAATGTCATCGATCGCATCAAAGCAGGAGAAACACTCGCGGTTGTAGGTGAAGATATGAGTGATGAACTTGGAACTGGATTCGAAAATGAACGAGCATACTTCTATGATGAGTTAAACAGTGGTTTAGAGAAGCTATGGGAGATGGATGCAACTTCTGGGGTTCAGAAAATTGAGGGATCACTTAGTATTCCTGAGCGTGATGATGAAGGGCGTGTAACAATCAAAGAAATTCCAGGTATCTTCATTAGCGAAGTAATAAAGCCACGCGAACTCAAAGGACGAGTTATAATCAATCCAACACTCGCCTTGGAACATCTCGCGAATATCGAAGAAGGGGCGACATACCAAGCACTTGAGAATGTTTCTATTACAGAAGAAGGTGTTGTTCAAAATGCACTATTGGAAATGAGTATTGGTGACATCCAACCAGTTGCCGCTGATGAAAATGAGGCACAGATTCTTTTCCTTAAATCTAGAACCGAAGGAAGCGAAGTGATGGAAGCAAGTCACATCTTGATTGCATTCGAAGGAGCGCTTTCTGCTGATGAATCCGTAACCCGCACTGCCAGCGAAGCACTCGCACTAACTAAGGAACTTAAAACAAGAATTGATGGAGGTGAAAGTTTTGCAGATCTCGCTAGAGAATACTCTGATGGGCCTTCTAACGTAGAAGGTGGAAGTTTGGGAGAGTTTGGACGCGGCACTATGGTACCTGCATTCGAAGCAGTTTCGTTCGATCTTTCAGAAGGAGAAGTAAGTGACCCTACTGAAACACAGTTTGGATATCATCTGATCATGTCCAACCGAGCACCCGAGAAGAAGCCAGACCTCGTCACTTATGATGCATTAACTATCAGTGGAGAAGGAGCCTTTGAACGTGCGGATGCACTAGCAACAGATGTAGAGACCAACAAGATCGAGCGTGAGGAGGATGCTCTTACAATCCGATCACTCTTCTTCTCGTTGCTCCCAACCGGATGGAAGGACACAACACTCGATGGAAAGCACTTCCGTTCTGCAACTGTAACACTCGATCCAACTACGAATATTCCAGTCGTACAAATCACTTTTGATTCAGAAGGAGGAGAGCTTTTCCATGAGCTTACAAAGAACAACGTCGGAAAGCGCATTGCGATCTTCGTAGGAGGAAATCTGGTATCAGCACCTACAGTGCAGACCGAAATCGCAGGTGGTGTTGCTGTAATCACAGGAAGCCAGAACTTCGAAGAAGCAAAGAATCTGGCTGTAGATCTGAATACCGGCGCTATCCCCGCTCCTATTTACCTATCAGGACAAAGAACTGTGGAAGCGACACTCGGAGCACAGGCTTTGCAAAAATCTGTAAAGGCAGCGCTAATCGGTATCGCAATCCTCATGTTCTTTATGATACTGATATACAGGTTGCTGGGATTAATCGCAGACTTGGCACTGTGTGTGTACGCTGTGATCTTCTTAGCATTATTGAAGGTTCCGTTGTTCCTATTCTCAGGACAGTTCATTGTTCTCACGCTCGCTGGTATGGCAGGAATCATACTTAGTATTGGTATGGCTGTTGATGCAAACATCCTGATCTTTGAACGTATCAAAGAAGAACTAAGAAAAGGAAAACTCTTTACGACTGCTGTGGATACAGGATTCCAAAAAGCATGGCCAAGTATTCGCGATGGGAATGTTTCTACATTCATTACGTGTGTGGTCCTGTTCTTAATTGGAACATCTATCGTCCGTGGATTTGCTGCAACACTTGGAATGGGAGTCTTGATCTCTATGTTCTCTGCAATTGTTGTGACAAAGTGGTTACTTAATCGCATTGCCAAATCGCCACTTGCTGAGAATACGGAATTGTTTGGGGTGAAGAATCCTAAAGAAGAAATTCCAGAAGCATCATCGAGTGAACAATAGAGTATTCTCTACTACTAAGCTGCCTGCGCAAACTCAGAACCATTTTTCTTTTTTTCTAAATCTCTAAATTTACCCTCCCGTACAAGTACCCGATCCACTGCATCCATAGGAAATGATGCCATGATTTGTTTGTACTCAGAAGACAGGAAACTGGTTTCGGTCTGGACGCTAATAGCTGCAGCCTCACGAATCTGACGCTCATTGAATTTATTCCCATTTACCTCAATCCCAGATGCATCTGCATTTGCAGATTGCTTTGTGTGCTCGATCTCATGATCACGAACATTCTCTGCTACTTTCTTATCGATGATCCTTCCGCTATCCGATTGAATACTGTGTGGATCAATTTCTATCATATTTGAATCAAGCTGCGCCTGGCCTGCCACTCCACTTGGAAGTTCTTTAATTGTTGGATCTCCTTTTGTAAGCACACTACGCAAGTCATTTCCTGCTTGCTCCAAATATCTTGCAACTTCCTCTGATTCTCCTGATGCATCACTTTCCAACACTTCGGCGGTTCCTAGACGTACTTCATCAGCACATACTTGAAGCTCACGCGCAATTTCACCAGCAGTTGTACTCTGCCCATCAACAACCTCTGAATATATTGCCCGTGCTTGTTCTAGTGATTCCATCTGCCATAAGCATACTTATTGATTTAAGAAGAACAATCAAAGAGCCACGAAAAGTGTGACTACCATCACTTTTTGGCTTATAGATAACAAATAATTAAACACCCGTAGCTAAGAGCCATGACTTTTGGCTTCGTTTACTATGATTTCCGCTTGTACAAATAGAAGGTAAAAGGAATCGCATGCCTCTCATCTGCGTCATGTTTAATAGATGACAAGATCTCCCACTCATCCTCACTAAATTCTGGGAAGAACGCATTACCACCCTCGATAGTCGTATGAACTCTTGTCAGGTCAATGATGTTTGCATGTGGCAAAGCTTGTTTATAGATCTCCCCTCCTCCAATCACAGCAACTTCCGGTTCATCTTTAACAAGTTCAAGTGCTTCTTCGATGGAATGCACTACTTCACATCCTTCAATCTCCATATCCTGCCGTGTGATCACTATATTCTTACGACCAGGAAGCACACGCCCAATAGATTCATGCGTCTTTCGTCCCATGATGATGGGTTTGCCTTCTGTTGCATCATGAAAATGCTTGAAGTCATCTGGTAAGTCCCAAGGGATGCCGCCATCTTTGCCGATGACATTGTTTTCGGACGCCGCTGCTACAAGGGAGACTTTCATAGACATACTGTAACGTGTCATGGTGAGCTCGTCGAACCATGACTCGCATTGACAACGTTAAACTGCAATCGGAGCTTTAATTGCAGGGTGCGGATCGTAGTTCAGCACCTCAATATCTTCGAAAGCAAAATCAAAGACCGACTTCACATCTGGATTTAACTTGAGTTTAGGGAGTGGACGTGTCTCACGCTCCAATTGTGTCAGTGCCTGATCCATATGATTAAGATACAAATGCGCATCACCAAACGTGTGTATGAATTCGCCCACTTCTAGCCCACATTCCTGTGCAATCATGTGTGTAAGCAAACTATAGGATGCAATGTTGAACGGGACACCGAGGAATACATCCGCACTGCGCTGATACAGCTGACAACTCAGGCGTCCATTAAGAACATAGAACTGGAAAACCGTGTGACAAAGCGGTGGCGCAGAGCTTTTCCCATGAATGAGCTCTTGAATGTCGGCAACATTCCAACCACTTACAAGCAATCTACGGGAATTTGGATTATTTTTGATTTCACCAATCACATTCTTTATCTGATTAATTTCTTCTCCATTCTTTCCGGTCCATCTTATCCACTGTTTACCATACACAGGACCCAAGTCGCCCCACTTTTGTGCGAATGCATCATCCTCTTTGATTTTTTCGACGAACTCCTCGAGTGTTTCGCCCTGGAATTCTCTGCTTGCCTTGTACCCTTCGTATGGCCACTCGTTCCAGATGCGCACATTGCGATCGACCAGGTACTTGATGTTGGTATCACCCTTCAAAAACCACAACAGCTCGTGTGTGATCCCACGGTGGTAGACCTTCTTGGTTGTAAGCAATGGAAATCCCTCCTGGAGATCAAAACGCATCTGATATCCAAAGAGACTGAGGGTCCCTGTGCCCGTTCGGTCATCCTTTCGGACACCTTCGTTTACAAGCTTGCTGAGCAAAGTTAGATATTGTTGCATCGGACTCCAATCCTACAACCTACAACCTACAACCTACAACCTAATTTGATCCAAACGTAAACGCATACCCTTCTACCCCCTTTCCGGAGACCCGTATCATTACTTCATGTTCTCCGTACTCTCCAACGAAGATATTATAGAGATCATCTCGATCGACAGTGAAGGATTGTCCTGGCTCTCCATCAACTTCCACACTCACTGAGCCCGATGGGGCTCCGTCTTCTAAGCCCATTACCAAATTCATCTCCGATCCAAGGAACTTCATCCTGATTTCTCCTTCACCGGAACGCAAAACTTGACGTTCATCATCTGCCAACTGCCAATCCCCCACCAAATAGTAGTTATGAAGTTTGAGAGACTCTGGTGAATCGTATGAAACGACTTCATCTGACGGAAACATAGAACCGTTCCCCAAATCATTCCAACTTCGTTTGCCCAAATAGGTTTCTGGTGTTTGATCACGACGTCGCAAAGTCACATCTTCAGTCACGTCCATTGGTTCTTCAATTGCCCCAATTTCATTCAGAAGACTCTGAATAGCTAGATCTGTTTCGTCATATCCTCCTTCTCCAAAATGGGTGTAACGAATATATCCTTCAGCATCGATCAGATACTTCGCCGGCCAGTAACGATTCGAAAATGCCTTCCAGGTTCCAAAATCATTATCCTGAGCAACGGGATACGTTAGCCCATGCCGCTTGATAGCATCGGCAACATTGCTTTCGCTCTTCTCAAATACAAATTCAGGAGTGTGTACACCGAGTAATACAAACGGTTTGTCCTGGAACTTTTCCCAGTATCCCTGAATGTACGGGAGTGTCCTGATGCAATTGATACAACTATAGGTCCAGAAATCTATAAGGACCACTTTTCCCTTCAAGCTTTCAAGTGTGAAAGGATCTGCATTGTGCCATGGCCCTAAGCCTGTAAATTCCGGTGCGCGAATAATTGTTGGAAGTTTAGGAAGATTCATTTCGGAGGAAGGGGAAGAAGGTTCTTTGGCTGGTTCTTCAATGGACTCTTCACTTGGCTCCATTGCGGGATCTTCTGAGGGTTCCACCGCGGGTTCGGATTCTTGATTCTCACCAAAGATTTGTTCTTCAAGATCCGTACCAAGTGTCCCAAAGTTCGTATTCTCAACGAGCCATGTTTGCAGATTCAAGAATAAATTGAGCTGGAATGCTATGGCTGTTGCAATAAGGAGTACACCAGCAACCTGTTTGATACGACCGCTATATTTACTCAGTGCATGCACAGAGTGAACAGCAGCTTGGCCTCCGTACCCGATAAGAAGCAGTGGTACCGCAGTCCCTAATCCATACGCTAGCAATGACAAGAGTGCCATGAGCCCCGGCTGTTCACGTACAAGCGTAAAAGCAAAACCCAATGCAGGACCTGCACACGGAACCCATACAAGCCCCATCGTAAGACCCATAATAAAAGCAGTAGCAGGGTTATCCGTCCCTAAATCTTCTCGAGTCTTTGTTTGCACCCCCGTTCCAAGTGTCTGCAACCATGTAGCCACTCTTCCGCCTATGTGCATCGCAATAATACCGAATACAGCCGCAATACCCACAGATGGCCACCCCTTGCCAATGAAGAAGCTTGCTCCTAAAAGCGCTCCAATATCTTGAATAAGACGATTATGTGTCACGAATCCTAATCCAAAGAGAAGGAGAATGTAATACGTACCAATACGCATGTAATCTGCAACTTCCACAAACTGCCTGAGCGCAACAAGTAAGAGGAACGTAAATCCCACAAAGCTCACAACCATTCCCAGAACAGTGAGCAGTGGGCGCCATTTGCTTCTTCCGGCAATGCTCACTCCAAGAACAATAGGAATAAGTGGCAGAATACACGGAAGCAGAATCGTGAGGATTCCTGCAATAAATAATATAAGGTAGGTAGACATACTATGTGCTTAGGATACACCAAATAGTGTTTCAGCCAAATAACGACACAGAGTTTGCATGAGTTACGCAAGGAATTCGGTAATAAAACTCACAAAACCAAATTTACCTTTCTTGCGCCAAGTCTTTCTTGCCACGAGCTTGCGAAGAAGGACAGGTATCCATAAAAACACACTGCCCACACTTGCGATTCCGTGCAGTACAAACTGCTCTTCCATGACTAATAAGTAATGTATTAAGCCTCCCCCACTGCTCCTTTGGAACAATCTTCATCAAATCCTTTTCAATTTTCTCGGGTGTCTTGTGTTGAGATAGACCTAATCGCTGAGCCAGGCGCATGACATGCGTATCGACCGCGATTCCTTCCAGTTTCTCAAATGCCGCATACAGAATGATTGCCGCCGTCTTGCGCCCAACTCCCAGAAGTTCAACTAGACCCTCCATTGTCTGCGGAACCTCCCCTTTATACTCATTAATTAATATATGACTCAAACCTTGTATATGTTTCGCTTTTCTGCGGAACGTTCCACACGAATGAATCAGCTTCTCTAACTCTACGCGCGGAATATCTCGATAATCTTCAGCGGTGCGACACAGCTTAAAGAGCTTCTTGGTGACTATATTCACTCTTACGTCAGTACATTGAGCACTCAAGATAGTTGCAACCAATAAATCAAGCGGTGTCTTCCAATCAATAAATGATTTAGGTGGATCGTAAATACGCTCAAGCTCTTTAAGAATGTGACCAATGGAAATTCTTGAATGACTCATAATAAGTGAGGTTATTAGAATAGCACGTTATTTCGTTATCTCGTTATTTCGAAAATGAGTTTCGAGGTAACGAAATAACTAAATAACGAATTAACGTTCCTCTGAGTCAAGCAAACTAACTCGATCCGTTTTGAAGTTACGCTATAGTCGTACCCCATGCTTCCAAACTTCACGATTTTTGACGTCGAGACAACAGGATTAGACCCACGTCGTGGGCATAAGATTATTGAGTTAGCAGCTCTGCGTATTGAAGGCGGACAGATACTCACTGACGCACCATTTAATTCGTTTGTGAATCCCGAGCGAACGATCCCAGCAGAAACCGCTCAAATTAATCACATTAGTAACGATGATGTTATTGGAGCCCCAACAATTGATCAGGTTCTACCAATGTTTCTGGACTTCGCAAAAGAATCGATTCTAGTAGCTCATAATGCAGCTTTTGATATGGGGTTTCTTAATATAGAGAAGGAAAACTGTTGGGGATACATAGAGATCCCAGAAGCCATCTGCACAATGCGTCTAAGCCAGAGCATTTTCCCTAATGAATTCAGACACAACCTTGACATAGTATCAATGAGACTCGGATTGGAGATGCCTACAAATCGTCATCGCGCACTCCCTGACGTTCTCCTCACGGCTCAAGCTCTTCTTAAAATGATTGAAGCTGGAAAAATAGAATCGGTAGAAGATCTGATGCGGAGGGCTGGGAAGAAGAAAATAATGGCCTAAAAAACAATGAAAAATGAAAAATGAAAAATGAAACAGGGTAAAATAAGACCGTTTCCCCTTTCCCCTTTCCCCTTTGACCGTTTTGTCCATCCAGACCGGCGCCGATAATCCGATTCTAAGAAAGAAGACGGAGTTGATTCCTAAGGTTACAAAAGAAATTCTAAGGATCATAAAAGATATGAAAGATACTGTGAAAGATGAAGGAGGAGTTGGTATTGCAGCACCACAAGTGGGATATTCGCTCCGAATGTGTTTAGCAACATTTAATAAAAAATCCAATGTGATGATCAATCCACAAATCACGTGGAAGGGGAAAGAAACTGATATTGTGGAAGAGGGATGCTTGAGCTTGCCAGGTGTAGACGTCAAAATTGAACGCCCAACCGAAATCACAATTACTTATCTGGATATAAAGGGGAGAGAACAGGAACGCAAACTTTCAAAATATGAAGCCCGTATTGTGCAACACGAAATAGATCATTTGGATAATGTTTTGATTGTGGATTATGTCCAACACGCTTCGCTTTCAACTATCAACAATCAACCTTCAACTATCAACCCTCAACAAGCAGACATTAACCAAATAAAGTAGTAGGAAAATACCAGAAGATTTGCTATTTTCAGAAGCTATGGCAGCATTTCGATATCGGCAATTCAAGGTTTATCACGACGCAAAGCGTTTTCGAAAACAGGTGATAAATTTGACGCAAAAACTACTAAAGCATCGCGCTTATGATCTTGCTGACCAAATTCGCAGGGCAAGTCTCTCCGTAGTTCTCAACATCGCAGAAGGCTCTTCAAAGAAATCTGACATCGATTTTGCACGTTTCTTGGAAATATCGACCGGCTCTACTAATGAGGTTACTGCCAGTTTCGATATAGCACACGATGAAGGGATTATTTCCGATGACGACCTCAAGCTTATTGAGGCAGAAGCAGAAAAGATACTCAACCAGCTTGGAGGATTCATAAAGATGCTCCGAAGTAATAAAAATGACCGTGCTTCAGCCAAAATCCTACAAAATACTCAGAATACTCCGCTTACTGAACCTGTTGATTGTTGAATGTTGATTGTTGAATGTTAATCAAGTTGATTGTTGAATGTTCATCACGATCAAGCTACTCTCCCAAACATGCCAGAACTTGAAGCAGTCATAGGCCTAGAGGTTCACGCACAAATGAGCACCAAATCTAAGATGTTCTGCTCTTGTGATAATGATGCATTCGGCAAACCACCCAACACTACCGTCTGTCCTATATGCATGGGACATCCTGGTACACTCCCCGTTCCAAATGCTGAAGCAATCCAGAAATCTATTAAAGCATCACTAGCAATTGGATGTGAAATACAAAAAGACAATCACTTCGATCGCAAACATTACTTTTATCCTGATCTTCCACCCGGATTTCAAATCTCTCAATACGACTATCCAATCGCCAAAGGTGGTGAAGTGGAATACGACATCGTAGATGCAAGTGGAAAAGTAACTGGTACACACACGTGCCATATGACTAGATTACATATGGAGAATGATGCGGGGAAACTCACCCATCGCGGAACAAAGACTCTTTGCGACTACAATCGCGCAGGAACGCCGCTTATGGAGATTGTTACCGATCCCGACCTACATTCACCACAAGAGGCAGTAGCCTTCGCACAAGAGCTCAGGCGCATCCTAATTGCAGTGGGAGCCAGCGAAGCTGATATGTTCAAAGGAATGATGCGATTTGATGCATCGATTTCACTCAGAGAAAAGGGGTCTAAAAAGCTAAACCCACGAAGTGAGATCAAGAACCTCAACTCCTTTAAGGCGCTAGAAAAAGCACTCACATACGAATTCAATCGCTTAAATGATTTATGGGAAGAGACAGGTGGTCCAATAAAGAATGATATTACAGTTGGATGGCAGGATGAAGAAGGACAGACCAAGATGTTGCGCGACAAGGAAACTGCAATGGACTACCGCTACTTCCCGGAACCAGACATTCCACCGTTGCATTTTGAAGAAAGTGAGATCGAAGCAGTGCGAAAAACTCTCCCCTCACTTCCGCGTGAGCTTAAGTCGCAATACGGATCGTTGGGATTGGATGAAGCAAGTGTTCGTCAGTTGATTGATCAGCCAAAGCTCAGGGAAATGTTTGATGCAGTGCATGATAAAACTGGTGATGCCAAGCGCGCGAGTTCACTCGTCCTCACACAGTTACTTGGATTCTTGAATTCAAATGACAAGCCAGTATCCGAAGGACCAAATGCCGAATCTATTCTGGAACTCTTTTCTAAGATTGATGATGGAACAATTTCAGGCAACTCTGCAAAAGATGTTCTCGCCAAGATGGTAGAAACTGGCAAGAATGCCTCATCTATTATTGGAGAAGAAGGCATGCAGCAGATTTCCGATGATAGTGCGATAGAAGCACTAGTTGAAAAAGCTATTGCAGAAAATCCACAGGCAATTGAATCCTATAAAGCAGGAAAAGAAGCAGCTCTTGGTGCAATTGTTGGATGGGTGATGAAGGAGAGCAAGGGGCAGGCGGATCCTGCCAAGGTTAATGAGATGCTCAGGAAGAAAATATAATCGTATTCCGTATCTCGTATTTCGTATTTCGGAAAGACCGCGAATGATGATACGAAATACTAGATACTAAATACGAAATACGAATCTAAGCCCTCTCCATATACGCCCCCGTATCCGTATTCACTTTAACTATGTCTCCTTCATTAATGAACAGAGGAACGGAAACCTGCAATCCACCTTCCAGCTGAGCGAATTTGGTTCCACCTGTTGCAGTATCACCTTTCACCCCTGGAGGAGTTTCTATCACTTTCATATTCACAGTAGAAGGAAGTTGAATGCCAATCGGATTATCTTCGAACATGAGTACATCCACCTCAGCACCTTCTATTAAATATTTAGCTCCGTCACCAATCATATCCGAGCTGAGCTCGAACTGATCGTATGTTTGCAAATCCATAAACGTAAAAGCATTCCCATTATCATAAAGATACTGCACCTTCTTGTATCCAGTATCTGCTGGGGGCAGCTTATCGTTACCTTGGAAAGTCTTTTGAATCACGTTACCAGTCTTTAAATTCTTAAGCTTTGTTGCCATCACGCCACCCTGTCGCCCCTGCTTAGAGAACTGATTCCAAGTAATAATATATGGATCTCCGTCTACAACTATAGTTCGGCCTGCTTTGAGTTCTGCGATTGAATACATGCTGCGAAGTTTGCTGATGATGAACGCAGAGGTCAAGGAAAAGGTTTGTAACGTTTACTAGGTTGATTAGGTCTATTATGTTTATTACGTTTATTAGGTTCCCTGCTTAAATAGAATATCAACCAAACCTAATAAACTTCATAAACCCAATGAACTTAATAAACCTTTTACGAGGCTGCCTTAGCCCACTGTAATCTAATAATCTCCTTCCTGACCCTCAACGGGAACTGCTCCGGTCCGTCAGGAATCACAAATCTTAGCTGCCTGAGAATTCTGCCCTGATCAGGATGGCCCTCAAGTGCTTTAAATTCAGCAATCAGCTGATTGATTCTTGATCGAGCCATATGGTAGATAAAGATGCGCTCCTTGATATTTGTTACAACAGTGGCAATTTCCTCATCCGAAAGCACAGGAGACACCTCAGTTTGTGGTGGAAGATATTCCTCAACCTGAGCAAGCAAAGCTCCATCTACTCCTCCTGTCTTTCCATGCTCCGAGAGAACAAAGGCAAATTCTGATAGAAGCATTCTGGCCTCCTTGCGAACTTCGGGGCGCAAATCTGACCCATCGTCATTTAGAACTACAAGGTGCACCGAAAGATCTGTCCAAACATCCGACAAACCATATGTGCCATCTTCATCCAATTTCTGCAGAAGAGCTGCAATCGTATCCACCAAAAGCACACCTTCTACGTCCGCTGCAGTAATCTTGCCTTTTGGAACCGCAACACTTGCTTCCATAATAGCCTTCTTGATCAAGTACGCATCATCACCCGGAAGGACGGCTGCAATATCTCCACTTTCTTCTGCAAGTGACTGCTGAATGAGTCTCTGCACCAAATCATCTCCGGAACCAGTTGCAACTGCCAAAAGAGAATCGTGATATTCTGCGAGTGAAATACGCACGGCTTCTACTTCTCCATCTGCAAGTAGTCCTGCAACTTCATCCAAACGTGCACTTGCATGCTCCAAGCGCTTTTGTGTTCGCGCACCCTCACCAAATGTCAAAAGAACATCAACCGTTTCTGCAATGCGTTTGGCAGGATAGAAAATAGATGTTGGTAGGATTCCTGCACGTGCAGCTCTGCGCTCCTGTTGGAGCTGTGCAATAGAACGACGGTGCACAGCATCGCGCTTGAGATTCTGTTGCACCCATTCATCATCGTATTGTGAGTCAGAAAGTTTCTTCACGATAAGCGAACCACCTTCTTCGGAAAGACTGATTTTCTCTCCCATAACCAAGTACACTTCATTATCTCCTTGAATTATTTGTGCACGACGATCCCACACTTTCACATCAATACTCTCATTTTCCTCAATAGAAACGCTCCCCTCATTCACATTCACCATGCCATAATCTGTACGCACAGTAATGCCACGCAAAGAAGCAGGAATAAGTCCTTGTACCCAAATGCGACCAGCAACGAGCGTAAGCATTGTGTCCGCTGAGCCACTAGAATCCGACGGATCTCTTGTATCGTGAATTTGAACTGTAGTTCCGGCATCCAATCGAATGACACCATCATCCCTCAGAAGAATACTCGCCTCCCCTTGATGTGTACGTAAAAGTGCACCTGGTTCCAACACGATTTCATCTGTCACTGGTTGCCACAATCCTCCAACAGAAATGGAAACTTCTCCGCGTGTGGGTAGCAAACTTACAGCACTTTCGGCAACGGTATGTGGAGCAATCAAAAGCTGTGGACCTGCCTTTACGATCAAAGCAAACACAACCGCGGCTGCAACCCACTTAATCGCACGTTGCTGTATCGGCACAACCGAAGCTTGCGCGAATGTAAAACGCCTCTTTAAATGTACTCCCAATTCTGGAGGAGGAACCAAAAGTTCCTTGAGCTTATCAAGTATTGCTACGCTTTCTGGCACATCAATACGACTGAGCACACGAGCCCAAATCCTGCTCTTTGCAGATGCACTCGGACGAACCATTGCAGGTATTTTTTCTAGGACATTCTCTGTATTGCACCGTTTCTCGATTCGTGCCCAAATACGCTCCTTTGCCCCGCTAGGGGGAGCGAGGTCTCTTTCGAGCCTTTTGACGATCGATTCATTGGGCATTTCCATAGGTTAAAACGAGGAAATAGGGCTAACGTTACAAGTTTTCTTCAAATTCTGGTGGCAGATTTTCCTTGAGCTTTTGTAATGCACGAAACTTAAGGATTCTTACAGAGCCTTCTGTAATTTTCAGAGTTTGAGCAACCTCTGAATTTCTGAGACCAACAATGAAAGATAGGGAAAGAACCTCCCTATAGCGCTTCGGTAATTTATCCATTGCCTTACGCACAATTTGAAGAATATACAACTTCTTTGTACTTGTATCAGCACGATTGAATTCATCCGTATCTGAGAGGTCTTCTGGCACTTCCTCCCATGTCTTGGTCGTTCTGTAGGCGTCTATGACTTCGTTACGAGCGATACGGAATAGCCACGCTCCAAATGGAACGTTCTTCCGCTCTTTATATGTGTGAAGCTTCTCCCATGCCTTCACAAAAATATCCGATACTAAATCTTCGGCAGCTTCCTGCGGAACTCTTAGTGCTGCATAGCGATACACGGGTTCAAAGAAATGTTCGTAAATCTTGCTAAAAGATTCCGTGTCCCCCTCCTTTGCCTTGGCAACGAGTGATAGGATAGCGGGATTCTGGAGATCCTTAGTGACCATGAGACCGAGAGTATAACGTATTAGAAGTTCGAAAGCTGGTGAAATCTATTGATTTCAACGAGCAAATTGATAATTGACAATTGAAAATTGACAATGATTCATGATATCAGAGTTGCCTAGTTAATTATCAATTGTCCATTATCAATTATCAATTATTATTCCCACTCTATTGTCCCCGGCGGTTTAGACGTTAAATCAAGGAATACAAGATCGATTCCATCGAGTGACATAATTCGCTCTGTCATCTTTTTAAGAACATTCTCCGGAAGATGTACCGCATTTGCAGTCATCGCATCAGTCGATTCGATTGGACGAAGAACGATTGATTGCCCTCCTTCAACAGTTCCAAATGGAAGAAGTACTACTGGGAACTGCCAGATTTTTTCGTAAAGTTCTGCGTTGTGCATTTCTTCTGTAACAATTGCATCCGCTTTGCGCAGAAGATCGGCACGCTCTAGTGTGATGTATCCGGTAGTGAATACAAACTCAACTGGATTTGAATGAGATGTACATTTTAGAACCCGATTAATCTCCGGATCTTTATTTGGAATTTCGGTCGCCTTCTTCCAAAGCTCCTCATCAATTACACAAGGTTCATCAGAAAAGAATGCAATTGCATGACGATAAGTCCGTCCGTCCCCTTGCACTCCAACTGATTTAACAGGAAGAACACTACAATTAAGTTCCAAGTTCCAAGTTCCAAGTTCCAAATTTGGCACTTGGCACTTGGCACTTGGCACTTCTTTTCCCGCACACAAAATCCTCACTCCCAACCCCGGCCCCGGAAATGGATGCCTCCACACCAAATCATGTGGCAATCCAAGTTCCTCTCCCAACTCACGCACTTCATCTTTATAAAGATCTTTAAGAGGTTCGATGACGAGCCCCTGATCGATCATCTTCTGCACTGCTTCGACCCTGTTGTGATGCGTTTTAATTTGATCAGCATGCTTGGTGCCACCTGTTTCAATCGTATCTGGATAAATAGTGCCCTGACCAAGCATCCAACCATTCTCCACAGTCAGCCCCATCTCTTCACTAACTCGTTTTTGTACATCAAGAAATGTTTGACCAATAATTTTTCTCTTCTCCTCTGGTTCATATACATCTTTGAGATTTGCAAAGAATTCTTCTGATGCATCCTCAACTCTCAAATTAGGAAGCCCCAGATCTTTAAACGCTTCCTGAATATCCTCCACTTCGTTCTTTCTCATAAGCCCAGTATCAACTAGCAAGCCCTGAACACGATCTGCACCCAACACTTTATCAAGCAATGTGAATGCGACAGATGAATCTACTCCACCAGATACGAGCATGAAAACCTTCTTATCACCAACCTGCTCTTTGATCTCCTCTTTAATGTTCTCTGAATAACTTTCAACTGACCATGGATCTGCATCCGTCATACCAATGAAGTTTTTTAGAATAGTATCTCCGTTTTCTGTATGTGTAACTTCAGGATGAAACTGCACTGCATAGAACTTACGTGTTTCATCTGCAAATGCCGCGTTGTTACACGAGTCTGATGTAGCAACTTGTTCAAACCCTTCGGGCAATTCAGCCGCTTCATCCCCATGCGACATCCAAACAGAAAACTCCTCGGGGCACTCTTTGAATAATGCCGACGCCCCACCCCCTACACCCGACACCCTAGCTTTCCCGTATTCCTTAACCCCACCCTGCTTCACTTTTCCACCAAGAACAGACGTCATCCAATGCAATCCATAACAAATACCAAGAACCGGAATTCCTAAATCAAAAATCTTTGGATCACCTTTTGGGCTGTTTGTATCATAAACACTTTGCGGACCACCAGAGAGAATAATTCCCGCAGCGCCTTTAAGGTCTTCTGCAGATGTCTCTGCTTCATAGATTTCTGAATAAACCCCAAGTCGCCTTACTCTTCTCGCAATCAGATGTGCGTACTGTCCGCCAAAATCTAGAATGACAATGCTTTTCCTATTTTTCACTTGTAGTGAGAGTAATCGAACTATAAAGGAAGGATACGTGCTTCGGGCTTTCTTGACAAAGAATTTAAGGAGGTAGAAACTCGGCCTCCTATGCCAAACACCTCACCAAAAGAATGGGTAAAAAAATCAGCAGCAAAACAAGGTCAAGATCTGGAAATACTAGCTATTAAATATGCAAAAAAACCTGAAGAAATCGCCGAAAAAATTGCTGGCCTCCAAAAGAGAGTTGCTCGAGTACTAGAATTTCTTGGTATTACAGATACTGCAAGTGTAGAAACACTTGCCGCAATAAGAAGACTTGTAAAACATGTACTTGAATCAAAAATCTCAAAACCAGCTGATCAGGAAGATATTGAGAGATTTATTGATCCGGTTTCGGACATATTTGCACAAATCGATGTGGCCAACAAAAAACTTGAAAGAGCATCTGATGCTAAACCAATGACAGGTGATCAAACAACAAAAGATCCTGTGGAAGCGGCAAAAGCTGTAGAGCCAGATGATGATGCAGATTTTGACTTTGATCCTGATCCCATACCTAAATTTGAACTCGGTGATCTTCCAAAGATCGACACTGGTAAATAAGCAGCAAGTATCCAAACAGTATAAGCCACCGCACTATCCTCCCACGCATGAAGGAAGAGTGCTGCAATAGATATGCCGAGGAATATTAGGAAGAGCTCTTTTTGATCATCTCTAATTCGTAGAGCACGCAAGACAAACATAATCACAGTTATAAACATTACAAATCCGATTAGACCCATCTCTACTCCAATTTGCAGATACCAGTTCTCCGGAAGAAGCGGACATCTGCAACGATGATCAAGTGGTTGAACTTGCTGAGATCCTACAAACACACAAAGCTGAGGACGATCGCTAGCCCACGAATAATCTGAACCATTTTCCAGATACACGCATGCATCACTAACCCGATTACTTGCAGGCCCTGCAGTTCCAAGACCCAGACCAAGTGGATTCTCGCGCATTATTTCGATTGCCTCCATCGGTCGTGTGATGTGATCTAAAGAAGAAGTTGCCCTAACTAGAATCGAAGGAACAAAAAGAATAATAAGAGTGAGCACTTCTAAAATAAATGTTGTTAGTTGGATGATGAACCTGCGATATTCTTCAGGAGACTTAAGAGTTCTGTATGCAAACACAACAATAATTGCTGCTGCAATCCAGGCACTACGTGAGAAAGTAAGCACCAAGGCCATTCCTAACAAACCAGAAACTAGAAACCAGAAACTAGACAACTTTTTTCCGCGCAGTAGTGCAACTATCGAAATACTCCACGGCACAAGAAGCCACAACCCCAACTGATTAGGCCCACTCATTGTGGATTGAATCCTGCGAATTCCACTATCTCCAATTTGCTGGAATGCTGCAAGTGGTGCATCTGGGAGATAAAGGGAGTGAAGATCTGAATATCCAAGCCACATGAAGAACCTCTGTGAGAGGAACATCGTCGCAATTCCATAAGCAGCAACTGCAACTCCAACTCCAACCAAAACGCGCAACGCGCAACGCGCAAACGAATCAGACCACTCCACTCTTCTAAGTACAAAGAAAGCAACAAGAGGAACAAAGTCATACTTAAATCCAAATAGATAGAGTTTCCAATCGGAATGCGTGATGGCTGTGACAATGATAGAAAAAATAATAAGTCCTACAATCAGAATATCCGTGTCATCAAATGCCCACCGACTCATATCTCTCTTTGGCCTCTTCAACCATTCTAAAAATGCAATTACGAGAATAATCGCAAGCAGTGCTTCCTTCCAAAGTGCGAGAATCGTGATTGGTGCGTGATTAGGACCTTCTAACATCTTTGTCCCAACTGTTACCAACAAAGCATGCAGTGGTAAAAGTCCGATTAAGAGAAGAGCCAGTGATTCACGTAGGCGCTGTAACATCTATTAGAGTGTACCCGAAAGGAAGTTCCAAGTTCCAAGTTCCAAGTTCCAAAAGACCATTAAACTAGGAATTGGCACTTGGAACTTTATACTTGGAACTTATATACCAAGTCTAGCTTCCTCGTCCCGAAACACCTCACCCTTCTCAAGAACAGCCTCCACAGCGTCTATGCACTTCGCACTCACATTTTCCCCGTAAATCTTAGGAGCCTTGCGCATCTCATCATTATTCCATGCGTACTCAACAATCTTCTTGATGACTTTCGAATTCGAAGGAGGAGCAATCAGATTTCCGCCATTAATCGCGGACTCGGAGCGATCGGATCCAAATCGGAGCGTGACACACGGAACACCAAGTACGTTCATCTCTTCCTGCATCGATCCGCTATCGGTTGCACACACTGCAGCCTTGTTCATCGCGACAATTACATCTGTGTATTGCGACCAAACCGGTGAGTAAATGAAGTTCTCACGCTTGGCTAGCTCATCCACCTCATCCTTAAGACCAAAACGTTCAAAAGCTGCTTCTGTTTGAAAAAGCGAAATAAGAAGTACTGTTTTATCATCAAGAATTAATGACTTCATTGCATCATAGATCGCCTTGAATCGTTTTTCTGAAATGCAGTTCTCTCTGCGATGAATACAGAACCGCACGAAGTCACCCTTCTTTAAAGCCGAGAACTTCTTGAAGACTGTTGAATTCTTCTCATTCGCTAGCGCTTCCAACGTCGCATCTACAACCGAGTTGCCAACTACGAATATACGATCTCCCGCGAACCCTTCACTAATCATGAATTCTTTGTCCAAATCAACCGGTGCCAAATGAACTCCTGTACCTGCCTCAGCGCAACGAGTATTGAATTGTTCCGGATACGGCTCTTGCGATCCTCGTTTCCAATTCTTGCGATCCATCAAAAACTTTCTCCAAGCAGAAACGTCAGAATCTGGAACTTGGAACTTGGAACTTGGAACTTTCCCTGCCCACGCCCCATAATCAGGAGTCAAAGTCCTAATCCCAGCTTCCACATGCACCGAACCAAACCCATGACAATACCCTGCATTGCCCGCAGCCATCGCCGTTGTTGTATCTCCATGTATATATGGGATCACAATCTTTCCACAATCTTTAAGTTGCCCGATCACATACCCTAATCGTCCGATTATCTGGCTTACCACTTCGTGAAGTGATCCACGAACGTTCAAATTGAAATCGGGTTCCACACCAAACTCTTTGAGCATTCCTCCGCTCAGGTTTTCGTCATAGTGCTGACCGGTATGACCAAGTAATACCAGATGTCCACGCTTCTTAAGCTCTTTATACAAAGGAACTTGTTTTATGATGTCAGGCTTTGTCGCAATCATGATCAAATGGACGTGCTTGTCCTTCTGACCTGCAATTTCGTCATAGAAGCCTTGGGAGCGATAAGTGATCTCTTGCATGAACGGAGAATAGCTCAAAGCTGCGGCTTACCGCCATGAGAAAACATAGAAAGACTAATATTAAATTATCACTATAAGTGTCATTTTTACCTTACGTTATGATCTTTGAGAAGTTTAAGAAAATAGCTAATAGAAGAGAAAAGACTCTAACTATTGATCTTTTGCAAAACACAGATACAATTTAGTCAAGTATCCATTACTCCCCCCCCCATTCAAAATGAAAACAGCTGAACCTGAAATGCTCTTTGATGCAATGATCGTACTACCAGCTGATGCTTCAACAGATCAAACCGATGTATGGAAAATACGCAAGGAACATCCTAAACCAATTATAGACAAAGATGATTGCTTCTTAGATGTGCACCAAGCAACATCCAAACAGATCGATGCCATATGCAATTCCACAGGTGGAGAATTGATCTCTGCTGAAACTACTCAAGCTCCTACTGCATCTCATTGGGAACCTTAATCTCCATAATATTCAAACACATCGGAGCAAGATCTTTTATGCCTGTTAATTCTTTGAGTGAATCTGAAGTTGAATATTTTGTGGACTTCACAAATGTTTGCACAGGATTGCCAGTATGACTTGGAGAAACCGTTCCATCCGTAAGAAGCATATCTTCCACATTGCCATGATCAGATGTGACGATCCATTCGTAGCCATGTTCTTCGAGAACAGGAAGTAAACGTTCTAGATTTCGATCAACCGTTTCGCACGCAATTTTGGCAGCTTCTAAATTTGCACCATGCCCGACCAGATCAGCATTGGCATAATTTGCCACAATCAAATCGTACTTCTCTGCTTCCACTTGCTCTATCAATTTATCAGTTAATTCATCCGCACTCATCTCTGGGGTATCTGCATAGTTTGGAACCTTTGGAGATTCAATGAGAATGCGATCCTCGTTAGGGAACGGATCATGATGCTGTGCATTAAAGAAAAATGTGACGTGCGCCATCTTGTCAGTTTCCGCAATCCTTAGCTGTTTTTTCCCTGCATCAGAAACTACTTCACCAAGCGTATTTTTTATAACGGGTGCCGGATATGCAACTGGAAGATGATCTGAATAAGGCCCCATACACACAACAACTTTGATACGAACTGGACGATCGAATTCCGAGAAATCAGGATCCTCCAATGCTTTGATAATCTGAATCATTCGATCTGAACGGAAGTTCATACCAACTACTACGTCTCCCTCCTGCATTGGTTCGAAGTCCACGGTCTTAACCGGCTTAATGTAGTAATCACTCTTCTGTTCATCTGGTGCTAAATCACACCAATGTTGTGCTGCATCAAGAACACTTTCGCACTGTTCACACTCACCCTTTATGTATAAGTCGTAGGCAACTTTTGTACGATCTTTGTACTGACGATCGCGATCCATTGCATAGTACCTACCTACGAGTGAAGCAATTTTTGTATTTGGATGATCCTCCAGTTCCTGTTTGAGCAATTCGATATCCGTACAGAACTGATTCTTTGGAACATCCCGTCCATCACCAATTAGATGCAGAAGGACTTTTTCTACTCCTTGATAGTGTGCAAGTTTCATCATCGCATGCATGTGCTCCACGGATCCGTGCACTCCTCCAATGGAATAAATTCCCAGTAGATGAAGTGTAACTCCTTTTTCTTTGGCACGTTTACATGCTCCAACCAGCACTTCGTTTTTATAAAACTCACCCGATTTGATCGCACGATTAATTTCTTCCAAAGGTTGCCAGACAACTCGACCAGCACCGATTGTGTAATGCCCTGGCTCGCTCGCACCCTGCTGTCCTTCCGGCAAACCAACCGCATTACCTGCAGCTTCCATAATCACATTTGGAATTTCCTTTTCTAAACGTTCGATTGCGGGCATTTTTGCTTGGCTCCGCACATTACCGGGACCCGCAGGAGCTACACCGAATCCATCGATGATGATTAAAGCGCACTTAGGCATGGGTATACGATACCATAACGTATGTATTAGGTATTGTAGGTATTGTATGTACAGTAGGTAATGTAAGTGAGAAGTATTAAATAGAGACACCTACCTTACATACCTTACTTACCATACATACTTTACTCCCCAGACCTTCCTTACCACCCACAAAAGTGCTATAATAGTTCGATATGGAAATACATCGCATCTCTCGCAAGCGTTACCTTCACACCATGTTCTGGGCTGTGCTCTGCAGCATGTTTGTAGTTTCAGTTATGGCTACACTTGGACGTGCATCGTATAACTTCTCGGCTGCCCTAACAGATAAGCCTGATATTGCGATCTACGTGCTTTTGCCAGAAGAAGAAATCACCTCAGTAGAAATACTCAGGGATAAAGGTGACGAACGTCACTACCTCGCAGAAACAAAAAACGGACCAAAGCTCGTGATCCTCAAGATGGGTAACAAAGAATGGTTCGTATCGCAGGTTGAGGAGCTGAGGGAATAAAATGTTGGATGTGCGATACCTGAACATTGGTAAGTCAAAAAGTCGTAAAGTCAAAAAGTCGAAAGGTCAACCTTTTGACTTTACGACCTTTCGACCTTTCGACTTTTTGACAATGCAGATATCAAATTACTTCTTATAAAAAAGCACCAACACCGGAAAAACCACCACCGCTTTAAATATTCTCCCAACTCTTTTTGGTTCGCGTACTAATCTTCCAAGCCATTCTAGCCCTAAGTTACGCATCCAACGCGGAGCTCGTTTTTGCTTTCCTGTGATGAAGTCGAATGTTCCTCCCACTCCCATAGCAACACGCACACTTGGCAAATCTTTTAAGTACTTTGCAATCCACAGATCCTGCTTAGGCGCTCCAAACGCAACCAACAATAAATGAGGTTTGGCTTTCTGAATCTTTGCAACAATCTCCTCAGAATCTTTGTCACTCGGACTGCCTGCATGAGTACCTACGATCTTTAATTGTGGATTGATACTCTTCATTTTTTTGGCAGCTTTTACTGCAACTCCCTCTTCTCCACCCAAAAGGAATACAGAGTGATTTTTATTCAATTTCTTAAATAGCTTCGTCACTGTATCAATTCCGGTAACACGCTCCGGAAACTTATTACCTGTAAGTCGTGCCATGTATAAAAGACCAACACTATCGGGAATATTCAAACTTGTTGATTGAAGAATTTTTTTGAAGTGCTTGTTGCGCGTTGCCTCCACCAGCATCTCGCTATTCGGTGTCATCACATGATGTTGTCCTCCTAAATGAAAGAATCGTTTTAAACGACTCGGCTCCATAAACTGAAGAAGTAGATCCACAGCCTCACGAGATGTGACTCTGTCTATAGGGACTCCCAGTAGAGTGATTACATTGCGTTGCACACCCATATAATAGACGTTATCTCGTTAATTCGTTACTTCGATTATGAGATTCTCAAAATAACTAGATAACGAAATAACGTTACTCTGGTACTATAACAACGTGCAAAAACCTTCATTAATCGCTTTGGCCATCTTATTACTCACAGGATGCGTTCTCGAGTCACCGCAGCGCAATCAGTCAGAATCTATTCCCACAACTCCACCAGAAGAGCGCTCTGAGGAAGCAGCCAAAACAGACATCAAAGAATTACTCGTTGGAACAGGTGCACTCGCCGAACGATTACTAGTCACAGGCATTATTGATATTGGTAAACGCGAAGCGCCAGTAACTCTTATCCTCTTTACAGAACATCACGCAAGATATGCACGTGAGTTTCAGCAAGATCTCTTTCCACGTCTCCTGAAAGATTTCATAGAACCTGGACTTGTACGATTCCAAGTAGTCATTCTTCCTCTTAAAAAATATCCTCAATCTGAACCTGCAGCTGCAGGCCTTCTATGTGCTGCCATGCAGGGCAAAGGAATTCTGATGCATACAACTTTATCTGAACTTTTGGATAAAGAACGTCTTGAGCCACGTCATTACGCTGAGGAGCTTGAACTTGATTTAGAAGAATTTGATTCGTGTATTACAGGCGAAGAAATTCAGATAATTCTAAAACAACAACGTGCATGGGCGCAGAGCTTGGGCGTAACGCTGGTACCTACTTTCTTTCTGAATGGTGAGAAGAATGTGGGGCTTCCTTATTATGCGGATCTTAGGGGGATGATTGAGGAACTTATTTAGGGCTAGGGCTTGGGCTAGGTACCTACTCTAATTCCCAGCCCTAGCCCCATCCCTAGCCCCAGCCCTAATACGAATAAGCTTCATCCTCGCCACTTTACCAGACACAATTTCAACATTCCCACCAAATTCTTTTTTCAGAAACTTCAATAGTTCCACATTCGCCTTCCCCTTCTCTGGCTGAGCTGCAACAGCAATCTTCACGCTCTCATCAGCCATTACTTCCAGCACTTTTGTTTGCGGAGCATTTGGAACTGCACGAACATAGAACTGAACTGACCCCTTATCTTTCAATTGTGATTTTAAATTATCAAACATAGAACTCACGAAGCTAATAACACCATTGCAATAAGAGCAAATATCATTCCAGTTCCTTCTTTTAAAGTTATTGCTTCTTTAAAAACAAGAAATGCAAGCACTATCGCAACAATAGGATAAAGAGCAATTATCGGAGTAACGACTGATACTTTTCCTCTGGCCAACGCAATGTATAGAAACACGCTTCCCGCCCCACCAGCAATACCAGCCAGAACACTCCAAAAAATTCCTGGTGATGACATAGGAACATCCCACTTCCATAACCATAAGACAAAAATACCTACTATTATCATTCCAACAATATCAGGAACTATCACAAGTTTTGCAGGCATATAAAGAGTAGCTACTTTAGAGAAAAACAACCAAAGGCCTAAAAGCAGAAACGCCATGATAGAAGGCATAAGCCACTCACGCATAAGCAAATATTAACAGAATAAATTAAACTAACTAAGCTGACTACTCCTCCACTTATCAATCTCTGCATGATTCCCATTGAGGAGTACTTCGGGAACTTTTAAACCTTGGAAATCTTCCGGCCTCGTGTAGTGCGGATATTCCTTTTTACGATCGAGTGCCTCGCTAAAACTTTCTTCCACCGCCGACTCTTCTTTACCAAGAACTCCTGGAATGTGACGTGCCACTGCATCGATCAGAACCATAGCCGGAAGTTCGCCACCAGTTAGCACATAATCTCCAATAGAAATTTCCTCATCGATCCACCCGCCATCAATCACACGCTGATCAATCCCCTCGTAATGACCACAAAGCAGAATAAGCCATTCATGTTTATCAGCAATCTGCTCAACCTTAGACTGTTCCAATCTCTCTCCTCTAGGCGACAAATAAATCCTGTGTGGCTTCAATCCTTTTTCTCTTTTTTTTCCTTTTTTTCTTTTCTCACCTTCAAGTTCAACTCTCTCCAACGCCGCAACAATCACATCAGCCTTGAGGACCATCCCCGCTCCTCCTCCATACGGGCTGTCATCTACTTGCCTATAGCTCCCTATGCCAAATTCCCTCAGATCGTGGAAATTTAGCTCTAAATGGCCATCATCTTGAGCACGTTGCAAGATGCTCTCGGTAAGAGGACCTGTAAACATGCCGGGAAAAAGGGTGATAACGTCGATCCGCATATATGCATCATTATAGGTTTGTTCTCCTCAAAATAAGAAAGAAAAACGACTTAAAATGCCAATATACCAAATTTTTCCAAAGTTAACTGTTAACTGTTAACTGTTAATTATCGTATAGTTAGTTCAATGGAAAGCCCCCCGATCCCCCGAGTAGACGTGTTGATTCCGACTTTTCGGCCAACCCCCCAACACATCAAGGAAGCTCTCGATGGGCTATTTGCTCAATCTTTCCAGAACTGGAGAGCACTGATTCATGATGATGCTTCTGATACAGACATCGAATCGGTCATTGAACCTTACTTGAAAGATCCACGCATAACTTTTGTAAAATCAGATGAACGACTAGGTATCGGAGGCAACTGGAATACATGTTTTAAAAAAACCTCACTACCGATTGTCGCGTACCTCTTCCAAGATGACGTGTGGAATTCTAATTACTTAGAAACTGCAGTCCAAATACTCAATGAGAATCCAAGTGTTGGTCTCGTCTCCATGAATCACACTTACAAATTAGAAAAAGGCATAAAGGCTCCCGAGGATTACACAGTACTACAAGAGATTAAGAAGCAATGTTTTACTTCTGGCTTCCACGAAGGGGAAAAATATCTTAATGAATGGATTGCTAATGGACTCTGGCCAAATCTGATCGGCGAACCTGATTTTGTGGTAATGAAACGAACAGATATGGATCGCGCTGGTCTATTTAAAGAAACAATGCCACAGCTACTTGATGCTGAGTATTGGGTACGCATGCTTCTAGAGACAGATCTGTACTACTACCCTAAAAATTCAGGATCGTTTCGTGTTCATCCAACAGCTGCGAGTGCCCAAAATCGCAAGAGAGGCAAAGCACTATTTGACCGTTTTATAACTCTTGATGATCTAATCACTAAAATGCCACGAGGGCCTCAGCGTAAAGCCGCACTAAGAGCACAAGTGAAACACTTTGAGATGATGGCAGAAAAATATCGAACAAAGCGCAATCGTGGAGATACAATTAAATACAATGGAGTTGGATGTATTAAGTGGTTTTGTATGCGGCATCCGATTGTGACACTGCGTACAGCAATAAAAACATTTACAAGAAATTCTAAGTAAATATCTTTATCAACTCGCTAACATCAACAGTCTCAACTTCATCCACCAGCCTCGTCTTAATTCCCTTTCTTGCTTCTATGCGATCTAGGAAAGGAACTGACTCTTTGTTTTGATACAGAACTCCTGTCGCAATTCTTTCGGATGTATCCACTGCAATTTTCCTCGCAACTTCAAAGTTGGATGAATCATGACCTTCGGCATTTGCGTCGTAACATTTTTCTAGAAGATACTCATGTGTCGCAAACTTGTTGTAAGTAGGACATGCCTGTAGGACATCGACGTAAGAAAAACCACGATGATTTACTGCGGCTTTGAGAACATCTGTCATCTGGCGAATGTCGCCGCTAAATGTGCGAGCTACAAACGTAGGTTTCAAAGAAAATACAAAATCCATGCTGTTGATAGTTTCTTCAACTGAACCTTGAGGTGCTGTGTTCATCTTTTCACCTCTGGGAGTAAGTGCACTCGCTTGCCCAGTCGTCAGACCATAGTTGGCGTTGTTATGGAGCACAAAGGTAATGTTGTAATTCGACCTGACTGCATGAACTAAGTGTCCAACACCCTCGGAGAAGCACGCACCATCGCCTCCAAATGCCAAAACCGGAATATCCGGATTTGCCAACGCAGCGCCTGATGCAAGCGAAATTACACGCCCATGCAAACCATGGAATCTATATCCCAGCATCTTGTCAGACATATTTCCATGACACCCGACATCAAAACAAAGCAACACTTGATGTGGTGCTAGTCCTAACTCAACAAGTGCACGCTTGGTCGCACCAAGCGCACCATAATTCCCGCAACCGTCACACCATGTGCACAGATTATCGGAAGAGTAATCACTTGTTACATGCCCGTCTTTAAAAGAGGAAGAGTTCATAATAAATTCAACGTAGCTCCCCTATCCCTGCTTGCCGCGCCGTAGCCTTGCGAAGGCTGGTAGGAGAGGGGCTGGGGGAGAGGGCTAATAAATTAAATAATTCATCAACATTAAACGCCCGACCATCATATTTTAAAATCCTCTGATCAAACTCCAATCCACACTCTTGCCTGATGAGCATTCCAAGCTGACCTTGCTCATTTCCTTCG
Organism: Patescibacteria group bacterium; assembly: GCA_018814875.1. Lineage (GTDB taxonomy): Bacteria > Patescibacteriota > Gracilibacteria > Peribacterales > Peribacteraceae > UBA2144. Next base: position 146,200 of record JAHIYH010000031.1, on the reverse strand, counting down.
ATGAGGATTGTCTTCTTAGCCTTTGAAGAAAGTTCTAAAAGCTTTTCGGTGCGAAGTGGCCAGAGATATGTGTAATGCAGATAGCCGACTCTGGTATTCTTGTGGGACGCAGGCGAGGACCCTTCGACTTCGCTCAGGACAGGCGCCTGCTCCTGAGTTATAAATATTTCTTTTTGAATAAAATCTAGAATCGCATTTTTATTACTCCCCCAACTTACTATGAGTACATCTAACTCCTCTTTTAATTCTGAATTCCCTGGCCCTCGTAGCCTTGGCGAAGTGGGCTTAATTCTTAATTCTGAATTAGTGAGCAGTTCTGGTTCAGGAATAACCTTCCTCAAAGCTGCCATCTTCATCATCCTTTTTTCCATCTGTGCCTTTGCATTTTCTCCACTCTCATCAAAAGATCCATCGGCACTATGCTCATAACTCTGTGCACAATAAGTAGGCGCTTCACTCCCCGGTAACCATCGTGCAGAAATACCATCAGGTGCTTCGGACGCATAGCGATCACCAGATTTCAGCATGCTTAAGCCCTTTTTATCTAAAATAAGCTTGCCTCTGTTGATTGTTGATTGTTGATTGTTGAAAGTTGATTGTTCAACAGTGAACAAAGATTCTGCTATATGTTTTTCTGTTAGAACCGTCACCGGAATTTGAAATTCTTCAGCATAATTGAACGCATCCATCATCACACTGAATGAATCTCCAGCATCACTCACACTCATAACTAGTCGTGGGAACTCTCCATGCCCCGCACTCACTGCCATAAGCAAATCTCCCTGAGCTGACCAAGTGGGCAAACCCGTTCCCGGTCCTGGCCGTTGTGCCAATATAAAGACTGCAGGTGTTTCACTTACACCACACATCGAAATTGTTTCAGTCATAAGGTCATACCCTCCTCCGGAAGTTGCAGTCGCTGCTCTGGTTCCCATGTGCATAGCTCCCACCATCATTTGTGCTGCAGTAATCTCATCTTCCGCCTGCTTAACCAGCATCTTCGACTCACTTTGCATATCTGCAATGAATGTAAGTAGTGGAGACGCCGGTGTCATCGGATATCCGAAGAATGCTCTACATCCCGCATGTATTGTCCCAAGCCCCATCGCCTGACTACCTGTGATAAGGAGTTGCTCCTTCCACTTTTCAGATGATTCAGGCAAACAAATCTTTTCCCCTTTCCCCTTACCCTTTCTTGCCGGCCGTAGCCTTGGCGAAGGCTGGTCACTTTCTAAGAAAGAGGCACCTTCTCCAATGCAAACATAATTCAGTTCTAGTAACTCAGGCTTATGGCCGAATTGTTCGCGCACTAACTCTTTTAATTCATCAGCACTTCTTCCAAAGAGTGACCAGACAACGGAAGCGATGAGGACATTCCCTAAAACCGGCTTCGCATTTAGCTTTTTGAGCACATCTTCCGTTGGTAAATATAGGACTGAAATATTGTTTTCATCGATAAATTTTTGATCCTCCTCAGAAAACTTCCATTGCAGAGTTTGATGAAGCAAGATTCCTTCTGCTTTTAAGTCATGCAGATTTTTTTTGATCCCATGATGATTAAAACACACAAGCAATTCTACTTTTTTCTGCGCACTTCTGATTTTTTCATTACTGATATCCAACTGATAGCTGCTGTGCCCGTTTTTTATAACCGACATGTACTCGCGCAGACCGAACACACAGTACCCCGCTCTCTTAAGACCCTTCGCGCACATTTCCCCCACAGAGTTCACACCCTGTCCTTGCGCTCCGACGATTTTAAGTGAGACCCTGCTCATGTGATAGAAGATACAAATGTTATCGCAGATTGGTTTGCTAGTTTACTAGTTTTTAGTTTTTGGTTAGGAACGCACAAATGTTCCCAAACAAAAAACCAAAAACCAAAAACCAAAAAACTCATATTTGCGGCTGTAATACATGAAAAAGCTTTTCACTCCATTTAATAACCTTCCCTTCCTGCCCACTCGGATCATTCATTATAAGGAGAGGACTGCCGCACATTTTTCCGTTGTGATTCATTACAAATTGAATCAGATGCTCGGTTGCACGCCCCGTGAAATAGTACCGCTCATCACCAAGTGCAATTAGCCCAACTTGCTTACCATTTAAATCTATATCTTTCGCACGTCCATTGAGCAGTGCATCCATCCTAATATGCAATTGTCCTTCGGACCCACCGGTATTCCAAGTACCACAAGCAAGTATCAGCACATCACCTTTTAGTAAATCTTCTGGCTGCGCTTCTTCTGCACGTTGAGTAGTGATGGATATACCTTTCTCGTCACAGTACTTTCTAAGTACTCCTACAACGTGTTCTGTATTGCCAGTGGAGGTGGTGAAGATGACATTAATCATCATAGTCATTTTAAAGAATGATAGGTGCGAATCCGCCGTAGCCCCGCGCACGCGGGCGAAGGTGGATGGAGGTTGTGAAGATGACGTGGATGGAAGGCATGTGGACATTATTCTAGCGCACTCTTTCTTCTTATGTTCAATCTTAAACAATATAAAAAGATTAAATTATTGACCCAAATCCCCTTTAAATATTTAATTGTGTACTTAATTCCTCTCGCACCATGTTCGAATCCCCACCAGAATTAAAAATTAAATCACAACCAGCTACATGTGTTGATTTAGAAACTGGCGAAAAATGTAATGGCATTCTTGTAAAAGTAGGATTGGAATCTGACCACTCATTGCGGCATCGTAACTTCTCTGGATCTACTGCAGCATATAGAGAAAACTATAATACAATTTTTAGCGGCAACAACTAAAAAAGAAGGGTTCTATATTCATAGAACAGAACACGAAATACATCCTTCATTGACAAATGAGCCACCGAGAGTAGATTCCCGATCCTATGGAACTTTGGCTTATCAAAGATGATTCTGGCGTAGATCAGATTGCGAAAGAATATGCACCCGAAGCAGGCTTTAAACCTGAAGAAATTACTATTGCCCGCAGTGCACAAGAAGCTCGTGATCTGATACAAGAATGTCTCGGACAAGATCCAAAACGCCTTCCTCCTGGCATTGCATTAGTCGACCCACATCTAACACCTGGAATTAATCATTTAGAAGATGGAATTGAAGTGATTGCAGAACTAAAAAAACAATTTCCCGATTGCGCCATCATTTGTTTTACAACAAGAGGAGATATGGGTAACAAAATCGGAGCCCGCGCTATTCAAAATGGTGCGAAAGATTACATCGATTGTAGTTGGGCTTATGTGAACTGGGTAAGTCTCACGACATCAAAACTCTATCTTTGGAGAGGGGCACAAGAAACAGCTGCTATACAACATGGCACTTGAAATTTTTTGAGCGAAGGCTGGATAGGAGTGTATGGACAACACCTACTCAGAGAATATCTGAAGATTATGAAAGAGTTACTTGGGAATCGATAATAAGAGTTTTATTTGCCCAAAAACACCTCTCCCTGTACCCTCTATTGCACATGAAACTTCAAAAACTCTTCACCAGACTGGTAGAACACGGAATCGCCGCTGATCCTCGCCCAAAAAAGGACATTGATAGAATCTTAAAGAAGGCTAAGGATAAGCAAAAAAAGCTATCTAAGAAGGAAGCTGAACTATTTGACGAAGAGCGCCTCTGGAATCCTTATTCAGATTCGCGCATCACAAATGGTACTGGAAATGAAGAAATAAAAACCATTATTGTAGGTATAGATGTGGAGACGGCTGATCTGATGCTGGTTGATCGTCTTATAAGTAAGGGTGAGAAGATTGATGCGGTTATGGCACACCATCCCGAAGGACGCGCTCTCGCAGATTTGGAGAAAGTAATGCCAATACAGATTGATCTTCTGTCTGGTGTTGGCGTACCGGAAAATCGTGGAGAGTCACTAATGCTCCCTCGTATGGAACGTATTTGGCGCGCAATTCATGCAGATAACCTTTATAGGGCAGAGCGTGCAGCAGAACTATTGAATATCCCTTTCTTCAACTGTCACACCCCGGCAGATAATTTGGTGTGGAGGTTTATGGAGAAGAATATATGCAGCAAGAAGTTCCATGATTTAGAAGAAATACTAAACGCACTAATGGAGATTCCCGAATATAAGATGTATGCCAAGAAGGGCAATCCTCCAATAATCGTAAATGGATCTAAGAGCTCACGCCCCGGAAAACTAGTAGCAACAGAATTCACAGGAGGAACCAACGGACCCGAAGAATATATAGAGGAGCAAGCCAAAGCAGGTATTGGAACCATTCTTACAATGCATGTGACCGAAAAGTCACTGGAAAAAGCCAAAGAGCATCACGTGAACTTCATCCAGTGTTCTCATATCGCTTCGGATAACATCGGGCTAAATCTGATTCTGGATAAGATCGCAAAGGAGGAGAAGCAACTGAAAGTTCTGGAGTTTTCTGGATTTAATAGGGTTAAGCGGAAGTAGTCCTTGAGGGCTTACAGCTGTTGGCTTATTGGCTTTCCTAGCCAATAGTCAATTGCCAATAAGCTACAAGCCCTAAAATAAGAATAGTTAACAATGCAGAAACTCCGAAAGAACACCCCAAGAGCCTTGATTTTCCATATACTGACAGGTAGAGTCCGCGAGATTTACGCACAATACTATGAATACTACTTTTTCATCTACAGGAAGCCAGAAAGCTTCGTCCGGAACTACATCCAAAACTGGTAGTTCTACCCCTTTTGACCAAATTACGCAACTTGAGGCCCAAGAGAAGGAACGCGTACAGAAAGAAATCTCTGCAATGGAGAAAGAAATGAGCGAAGTGGAAAAGGCTGTGCAAGAAAAAACGTTCCAAGCCGAGGAAGAACTCAAGCTTAAAGCTGGCGCAGAGCTGAAGGAATATAAAGATGGCGAACTTTCCGCCATTCTCTCTCAAGCTAAAGCAGATTCAAAAAAAGGAACTGTCGCACTGGAAGATCAATGGAGCGCGAAAGAAAACCAAGCGACTCAGCAACTTGTTGGCAAAATGATCCAAGACGATTCACCTCTCTTCCAATAGGAGTATGGCAGTAATTGAAATGCAAAAAGTGGCCATAATAGCTCACGATTCTATGAAGGAGCAGCTAATTGATATCCTTCATAAGGAAGGAGTAATGGAACTAAGTGAAGCGAACGCTCCTGTTGCGATAGATCATACCGACGTGAATTTCCGTTCAGCAGAACTTAAGTTTGCAATAACAGTTCTTAAGGGAAATGCATCCAAAGAGACTCACGCTGTTGCAAAAAAAACAACAAATGAGCAAGAGATTGTTTATGCCGCTAGGCACACGGATGTTCGTGGCATTATTGATGAGCTTCATAAGTTAGAAGAAACAGATACAGAGGCCGAGCACATCAAGAAAGAATCTCTAAAGCTACTAGAAACACTCGCTCCTTGGACATCACTCCCATATTCACTAGCCTCTAATCGGGAGTCGCAAACTACTGCGCGCATTCTCGGATTTATTGCGACACTCAAACTAGAAGAACTCAAAAATGCACTCAAAGAAAAGAACGTGCGCTGTGATATTTCGGAAGTTGGAACACTCAAGAGTGCATCCGCAATTGCAGTACATGTATATAAGGAGGACATAAGAAAATTTGAAGAAGCAGCTGTAACAGTTGGATGGACAAACGTCGAGCTTCCCGTACTAGAAGGCCTCGCACCAGAACTGATTGAAAATGCACATATGCAAGTAAAGGAATCCAGTAGTATTCAACGTAAAAATACGGAAAAGAGGAAGAGCCTATCCGTTGAACTTCCTAACCTAGTAAAAGTTCTACGCTATATCAACTGGCTGGACGATAAGCAGTGTGCACGCGAAGCAATGTCGGCAACTCAGTCTACAACTACACTTCTTGGATGGACTCCTAAGAAAAATCTGCCAGCTTTGGAGGCAAAATTGCAAGATAATCTGAGTGCGGTTGCAGTTCTTAAAGTTAAGCCAGATGAGAATGAAGAGGTACCTGTATTACTGCGAAATCCGCTAGCCATAGCGCCTTTCGAGAGTGTCACCAATCTTTATGGAAACCCTCTCTACTCAGAAGGTGATCCTACAATGTCACTCGCCCCATTCTTCGCACTCTTCTTTGCACTATGTTTGACTGATGCAGGATACGGCGCAATACTCGCGCTAATTTTTGGAATTGCGATCTGGAAAAAAAGGCTCAAGATCCGCGAGAGCAAACTTGCTTGGACTCTTTTCCTTGGAGGAATAGTTACATTCTTCGTGAGTATTCCATTTGGAGGATGGTTTGGGTTTGCACCCGAGCAAGCACCGGCATTTTTGACCAGAACAACGGCAGACGGAAACGTGCTCTTCCTCGGACAAATCTGGAACTTATCCACACAATCCGGAATCAACTTCTTACAGAACTTGTCGTTGTGTCTTGGTATCACTCACCTCTTCTACGGAATGTTCTTGGCCGGATATCATAAGTGGATACACGGAAAGAAAGTAGAAGCACTCTGGATGAACTTCACATCACATTTACTACTCGGTTCAGTTATTATCTATGCCCTACTTCCCACGCCCTACACCCTTTATCTACTCTACGCAGTTCTCGTGATCTTCATCTGGGGCAAAGGATACGGTGCCAAATGGTTCTTGCGTCCTATTGTTGGAGCGATGGGACTTTTGAACTTTGGAATTGGATTACTTAGTAACACATTGAGCTACTTGCGTATCCTAGCACTAGGTCTTGTAACAGGTGCTATCGCGATGGCCATAAACCAAGTTGCGGTGGAAGTGGGAAAGCTATTCCCTATTTGGGTAGCCATTCCTGTGATGATCGGCATCTTCTTGATGGGACACTTAATCAGCATTGCATTGAATACGCTTGGAAGTTTTATTCACTCCGGTCGTCTTCAGTTCATTGAGTTCTTCTCACAATTCTTCGAAGGAGGAGGACGTTCATTCTCACCTTTTAAGCGTTCAACTAATTAATTATATCTTTTAACAATTTCTATTATGATCACAGATAACTGTCCGCCAAAAGGAATGATCGTGCCAAAAACTATAAGCCAAGAACAACGAGATGCGCTAGAAAGCGCTGAAACTTCGTTTGATGAAATCACTTTAAAATTAAATGAAGCAAGAGAGGAACTGGAACAGGTCCTTACAGGAATAGCAGAATCGACAGGCATTAACAGAAAAAGGATGGCAGGTCACCCATCGTTTGCAGCAACAAACATACTGCAATTATCAGAAACAGATTCTAATCCTTCTGAATCATAATTTTTCATTCTTAATTCTTAATTTTTCATTTCTTTCTCCTTTATCCACATGAAACGTTCTCTGATTTACGCCGCTGCTCTGCTGGTCCCAGCAATTGCACTCGCACAGGAACCAGAAGCAATGGAAGCTGCCACCCACGCTGGTGAAGTCCAGTGGGGTCTGGCTTTTGCGCTCCTTGGAGCCGCAATTGCAACCTTTGTCGCCGGTATCGGTTCCATCCTTGGAGTCTCTATGACTGGGCAGGCTGGTGCAGGTCTTCTTACAGAAAAGCCCGAGCTAGCTGGAAAAGTTATCACACTGATGGTGCTCCCTGGTTCACAAGGACTATACGGAATGGTTATCTCACTTTTGTTCATCTTCAACTACGCCGCAGTTATCTCCGGCGAAGTTGCAATCAGCTTAAGCCAGGGTATCGCGATCCTTGCAGCATGCTTGCCTGTAGCATTTAGCTGCGTTACATCAGGTCCTTACCAGGCAAAAGTTTGTTCCGCTGGTATGCACATGCTTGCAAAGGACGACAAACTCGCCGGTCGCGTTATCACGATGGCCGCTCTGGTCGAAACTTATGCACTTCTAGGGTTCCTGATCTCGTTCTTTATGCTTAATAACTTTAAAGTAGGAATCTTAGGTTAATGTTATTTCGTTTATTCGTTACTTCGTTAACTCGAAGAACGAATCACGAAATAACAAAGTAACGAAATAACGAATTATTCCCAACTATTTTATGGCCTTACAAGACATCCTCGCCGCAATAACCGCCCAAGCTGATCAAAAGATCAAGGAGGCGCGCGCAGTGCATCAAAAGAATCTGACAAAGATTCGTGAGCAAGGTGAACGCACTGTGGCTACCAAGAAGCAAGAAATTGCAGCTCAGAAGGAACAAAGAAAATCTCAACTCACTGCTAAAACCCAAAATGCGGCTTCTATGCTAAAGCGAAATGCAAAGCTACAAAAGAAGCAGGAGCTTCTTAATAAGACGTATTCTAATGTTGTAGATGAACTTAGTAAGCTACCACATGATCAAGTAGAGCCACTCATTCGTGCATGCCTGAAAAGCATTCGCGATGAAGGTACTGTGCACCCAGCCAAAGAGCACGAAGGACTCGTCAAAAAACTTGCGGATGCCAGCAGGTTCCAACTTGGCGAGCCTATAAAAGCTAAAGGTGGATTCGTATTTATCTCTAAGACAAAGGAGCGCGACTGCACCTTCGAGCACCTCGTGTCCGAAGTCCTACGTCCTATGTCCGAATTAGAAATTTCTCAACTTCTCTTTTCTGATCAGTAATGTCAGGTTCATCAACTATTCTCGGCCAACACTTCGCATACGCTCATGGGCGTATGGGAGTTCTTAAGCTCTTACTGCTCGAACAATCGGATGTGGATCGGTTGCTAGGCGCAAAAGATTTAAGAGAAACCGAAAAGATACTAACTGAGTTGAAGCTGACAAATGTTATCGACCAAGGTATCTCCGAAGGGCACGCAATGCTGGAAGCAGTTGGAGCATGGATGCGCAGCGAAGTGGAGAAGATGTCCCCATTAAGCGCTAACGCGATTTTTGGCATCCTCTGGCTAGAAAACGACGCTCCGCTCCTCGCATATCTACTTAAAAAGGCACGCGGACTCTCATCTGAAATAAGCCAAGAGCCGATTAATGGAATGAGTATGTTCGAGCCAGATGCACTTCGCGCTTTGGTACAGGATGGGATAGAAGGTCAACTTCCAAAAGCTCTTGTAGCTTTTGTAAAGACACTCAAAGCAAAGGAGAATCTGTCCGCTCAGGAAATTGATAGTGCAGTTACCAAATTTATCGTCCAGTCTCAGAAGAAATTAAGTAAGATGAGTGGGAGTAGATCAATCGAGCGATACCTAGAGCACCGCATCGACCTCTTTAATGTTAGAACTGCACTAAGGCTATCTAAGAAAGAGGCGAAAGAAGTACTCCCCTTCCTCATAGAAGGTGGAACTATTGATCCTAAAATGCTTGCAGGAGAAGCAGATGCAATTGCTTCTGCAATCAGTCGTTCTTCACTCTCAATTTTCTTACCTAAGGATTTGGAATCTCTTTTGAATGATCCAATTGAATTTGAACAGAGTGCTGCTCACATCATTGCATCAGATATCGCAAAGATGTGGAACGTGCCTCTTACTATAGACCCGCTCTTTGCTTTTGCTGCAATCACACTAGGGCAACTCAAACTGATTCGCACAATCTTGATTGCAAAGAATAATGAGCTTTCGCCACAAGAAACCAAACGTGTGCTCCCACCATTCCTTACCGCATCTTCCTTCGCATCATGAATCATAAATTAGCTATCGTCGGCACATGGGAAGCGGTCTCCGGATTTGCTCTTCTTGGTGTTGAGGTGGTTCCTGTTAACTCACCTCAGCAAGCGGTAGAAGAACTATTCCGCTTAAAAAAGGAAACACAGCCCGATGAGCAAGGAGTAGAACGTAATGTTTATGCCATTGTCTTTATTACAGAAGACCTCGCGAGTGGGATTTCCCCAGAAGATGAAAAGAAGCTCGCTCGCGGAGCCTTACCCGCCATTATTCCTTTGCCTTCTCATAAAGGTTCCACTGGCTACGGTTTGCAACGCCTAAGTCGCATTGTCGAGCGTGCAGTGGGATCGGATATTCTTAAATAATATGTCTTCCAATTTGACATTATCGGCGTTACCAAATCCATTCAATCTTCTTGAGGATCCATCTTTCGTAAAAAAGTTGGAGCAGATGCCTTCCGACACCCCCATCGATCATGAAAACCTTCAACGTGGACTTGATGAAGCCAATGAATTGATTTGCTCATTATTAGATCGACCATAATTATCAATTATCAATTATCAATTTTCCATTCTCTCCAATGTCTAATCCCACAATCATAAAAGTCGCAGGACCGCTCGTCGTCGCAAAAGGAATGAGACAAGCGAAGATGTATGAAGTCTGCCGTGTATCCAAAGATAACCTCATTGGTGAGGTGATCGAGCTACACGGAGATACTGCATCCATCCAGGTATACGAAGAAACCTCTGGAGTAGGACCTGGAGAGCCCGTGGAACTTACCGGAACCACACTATCTGTGGATCTTGGACCCGGACTTCTGGAGACTTTTTACGATGGAATCCAGCGTCCACTAAAACTTATTGAGCAGGAAGCCAAAAGCCCATACATCACACGTGGAATCAACGTGCCTGGTTTAGACCGTAAGAGAAAGTGGGACTTTAAGGCAACTGCCAAAGTTGGCGACACAGTTGGGGAAGGAGATGTGCTTGGAACGGTGCAAGAGACAACACTGATCGAACACCGCGTAATGGTACCTCCGGGACTCAAGGGGACTGTGAAGGAAATCAAATCAGGAAACTTTAATATTGAAGAGGTCGTTGCAGTCATTAAATCAGACCCCGAAGTCCGAAGCCCTAACCCCGAAGTCCTAATCACCATGTTACAAAAGTGGCCCATCCGTATTCCACGTCCAACCGGAAAGAAGCTAATGCCATCCGAACCACTTGCAACAGGAATGCGAGTTCTGGATATGCTATTCCCTATCGCACGTGGAGGAGCTGCTGCAATTCCTGGACCTTTTGGAGCAGGAAAGACAGTTACGCAACAAAGCTTGGCCAAGTTCTGTGCAGCTCAGGTGATTGTTTATATCGGATGTGGAGAGCGCGGGAACGAGATGACAGAAGTACTTAAGGAATTCCCAGAACTTGAAGATCCAAACACCGGCGAGCCACTTATGAAACGCACAGTGCTCATCGCAAATACTTCTAACATGCCGGTAGCAGCTCGCGAAGCTTCTGTTTACACGGGAATCACAATTGCCGAGTACTACCGAGATATGGGATACGATGTCGCCCTGATGGCCGACTCTACTTCTCGCTGGGCAGAGGCAATGCGCGAGATGTCAGGACGTTTGGAGGAGATGCCAGGAGAAGAAGGATATCCAGCTTACTTAGGATCACGTACTGCAGGATTCTACGAGCGAGCAGGTGCCGCTGAATGTTTGGGATCCGATGATCGCAAGGGATCTCTATCTGTGATTGGTGCAGTATCACCTCCAGGTGGAGATTTCTCTGAACCAGTTACTCAAAATACTCTACGTGTTACCAAAGTCTTCTGGGCATTGGACGCAAAGCTAACATACAAGCGTCACTTCCCTTCTATCAACTGGTTGCAGAGCTACTCGCTATATACCAATATGCTTGGCGGATACTACAGTAAGGAAGTTGCAGAAGACTTCTCCAGCAATCGCGTACGTGCATCCGAAATACTTCAGGAAGAGAGCAAGCTAGAAGAGATTGTTCGACTAGTTGGAACAGATTCCCTATCACCAAAAGAGCAACTTACAATGGAAGTTGCAAAGATGATCCGCGAGGACTTCCTATTCCAAAATGCATTCGACCGTATAGATGCTTACACATCCTTGAAAAAACAGTATCGCATGATGCGTGCAATTTTGACCTTCATGGACAGTGCACTAAATGTAATTGAACAAGAAGACTTCGACTTCTCCAAAGTTCAGAAACTTCCAGTTAAAGAAGACATAGTTAAGATGAGCTTCCTGCCAGAAGAAGGAATGGAAGCAAAGTTTGATGAAATTGAAGACAAGATCCACTCCCAGATGAATGGTCTTAAGGAATCTGGATCAGGTGTTTCAAAAGCAGCCGAGAAGGTTGAAGCACCAGCAACTGCGTAACTTTTCACTTTTCACTATTCACTTTTCACTTCTCTAATATGTCAACCGCTTACAAAACCGTTACCGATATCGCAGGTCCCCTTATGATCGTAGAGGGAGTCGAAGGAGTCAGCTACGATGAACTCTGCGAGATCGAACTTACAAATGGCAAGAAGCGCCTGGGAAAAGTTCTAGAGGCACGCGAAGGTATGGCCGTCGTCCAGATGTTCGAGGACGCTCAAGGCGCTACCACCGAAGGAACCAAGGTTCGCTTCCTAAATCGCGCCTTCGAAATTGGTGTATCTGAAGACATTCTAGGACGAGTGTTCTCAGGCTCTGGTCGACCAATTGATGGAGGACCGAATATCGTTCCAGAGAAGAAACTAGATATTAACGGTGCGCCAATCAACCCGTACTCACGTGAGTATCCGGATGACTTTATTCAAACTGGTATCTCTACTATCGATACTTTGAATACTTTGGTGCGAGGACAAAAGCTACCTATCTTCTCCGGAGCAGGACTTCCACACAATCAGATCGCAGCACAGATCGCTCGTCAGGCACGTGTTTTAACCGACGAAGAGATTGCAACCGGAGTAGAAGCTAAGGAAGGTAAGACCGAAAAAGCAGACGAGAAGTTCGCGGTTGTGTTCGCTGCTATGGGAGTAACCTTTGCAGAAGCTCAATACTTCCAACAAGAATTAGAAAAGACAGGCGCGCTCTCCAGAGCAGTAATGTTTATCAACACTGCAGATAATCCGGTAGTTGAGAGAATTGCTACCCCACGTTTGGCGCTAACTGTAGCGGAATACTTGGCATACGAAAAAGACTATCACGTAACAGTTATCCTCACAGATATGACAAACTATTGTGAGGCCCTGCGTGAAGTATCCGCTGCTCGTAAAGAAGTTCCAGGAAGACGTGGATATCCAGGTTACCTATACACTGACCTTGCAACATTGTACGAGCGCGCAGGGCGTATCCGCGGACGGAATGGTTCCATCACACAGATTCCTATCCTAAGTATGCCGGAAGATGATGTGACTCACCCAATTCCTGATCTTACCGGATATATCACGGAAGGACAGATTCTCCTCGACCGAGGATTGCACCAGAAAGGAATCTTCCCGCCGATTATTCCTATGGGATCTCTCTCGCGTCTTAAGCCAAAGGCTCAGGGCAAAGGAAAAACACGCGAAGATCACTCGAACATGGACGCTCAACTCACCGCTGCATACGCACGTGGAGTAGAAGTACGTGAACTTGCTGTAATCCTAGGTGAATCCTCACTTAATGATACAGATAAAGCGTTCCTTAAGTTCTCAGAACGTTTCGAAAAAGAATTCATCCAACAAGGTGAAACCGAAAACCGTTCGATCTTCAAGTCGTTGGAGATTGGATGGAATCTGCTCACCGAATTACCACGAGAAGAATTGAAACGTGTCAAAGACGAATATGTTGATAAGTACATGAAGAAAATTGACAATGGATAATGGACAATTGACAATTAATTGTCAATTTTAAATTGTCAATTGTCAATTTGTCACCATTCTAGTCCGCACCCACCAACCTTCCCATTCCAAACATTTTCTCCCTCATCGGCACCTCCTGGGAGTTCTACCGTAAACATCCTGTGTTGAACTCTGTAGTACTATGGCTGATGATCTTGCCACTTTCTGCACTTACAATCAGCAGTGAGATATTGGAGAATCATCCTGCCTTTAATAATGAATTTGTTTGGGGTCAGACGGATATCCGTCCTCTTATTCTGCTATTCGCAATTCAGCTCGCACTCTCTCTTGTACTAATCTGGGGAGTGGCGTGCGTATTGGTAGTAGGCAGACGCATGATCAAGAGCAAGGCAGGCCGCGCACGAACTTCCTTCGCCGTTGTTCGCAAAGAAGGAGGAAAGTACGTCCTAAATTTATTCATCACAGGAATCCTGCGCGACATTTTTACATTCTTCTGGGCACTCCTGCTAATCATCCCAGGAATTATCTATGGCATCCGCACTGCATTCTATCATGTAGTGATTGTCTGCGAAGATTCAGGTTATAGGCTCGCTCTCCAGAAGAGCAAAGAAGTAGTATACGGACACACATGGACTGCACTCTTATATCTTGTAGGTATTTGTTTTGTAATGTTCGTTCCAGTAATAATCATTTCAGGAATCCTAGGTGAAGTTGTTTACGAATTTGATCCAAGACTTATCCCAATAGTTTACATCCTCACTAGTGTACTGATGTCATTCACAATATTGATATTCACACTCTCAACGATTCTCCTTTACGCAGAAATCAAGAAGCTACCTAAACATACCTAACCTATGACTTCACAATTTTTAATTTTTAATTTTTAATTTTTCATTCCGTCAGCATGGCATTACTAAGAGTAAACCCAACCCGTATGGCATTAATGGACCTCAAGCGTCGCGCTAAGTCGGCGAAGCGAGGCCATAAACTACTCAAAGATAAACAAGACGGACTCATGCAGCAGTTTATGAGCATTATCCGTAGAGCTAAGAGTCTGCGCGAGAAGGTAGAACAAGAGCTTGGAGAGGCCTTTAGAGCCTTCTTGATGGCTTCTATGTGGCTAAGCGACGCAGAGCTGAAGAACGCCCTCTCCAGCCCAGAGGCGAAGATCTCGCTTGATGTACAAACCAAGAACGTGATGAGTGTGCGTATCCCCTTCTTCAAGATTAAGAAGGAAGGTTCTATCAAAAACTACGGCTTCTCTGGAAGTAACGCACTGCTCGACAAGTCAATCGACGCATTCGATGATCTTTTTGAGACACTGATTGAACTGGCACAGATCGAGAAACAAGCAGAGAGCATGGCAATCGAATTAGAGACAACACGCAGACGTGTAAACGCTTTGGAGCACAAGATGATCCCAGATCTTCAGGAGACCGTTAAGTACATCACAATGAAACTAGATGAAACTGAGCGCGCGGGCATCATTGCTACAATGAGAATTAAAGCCTCGTTGGAAGAATAATCATCGTTCATATTAAAGACGCACCTACTTGCTATTGTTCCATTGATTCATGGTTCCATTGTTCGCAAGCGACCACCAAATCAATGCAATATAACAATGGAACAATGGAGCAATGGGACAATTGATTCCATCAACGACAACAGCCAAACTCCTCAATACTATGACTCCTTTTTTCAAACGCAAAACTTTCTGTATCTTAGTTTGTCTCGCTGCATCAATCCTGATTGCATTCACATTGCCACAGGAATTAGTAGATAACGTACAAATGGTACAAGCAGCAATGATTATAAACGGGATCTTAATTGGAGCCTTTATTACATTGGCAGGTGTTATAACGTGGAATCCCATGATGAAATTCCGCATCCACCCTCTGATGCGCGGCGCTGTTATGGCCGCCTTTGTTCACCTTGATTACACAATCTACACATGGCCAGATCCACCGCTGTTTTGGAAAACCATGATCATTGCTGCAATCTTTGGTGCCGTAGTAGATATGATGGCCACCCAGCTCTTTGGAGAAGGACAGAAGCTGCTTGTAGGTATGAATAAATAAAGTCGAAAGGTCGAAATGTCACAAACATAGCTCACGGTTTTAGACTTTTGGACATTTCGACCTTTCGACTTTATTTAACAGAATCAACAATCTTATCAAACACTTTAGGCTCGTGAATCGCGAGCTCAGAGAGCGCCTTGCGGTTGATCTCGATGTTCTTATCCTTAAGTCCTTTTACAAAACGTGAATAGTTAATTCCACGCTCACGAACAGCTGCACTAAGACGTGTGATCCAGAGTGCGCGGAAAGTGCGCTTCTTCTTTTTGCGATCGATGTAAGCATGCTGTCCTGCCTTCATTACTGCTTCATTTGCTTTTTTAAATGATGTACGACGCATACCACGATACCCCTTCGTGAGAGCGCGAATCTTCTTGTGACGTCTGTGCCTAGCAACACCTGTTTTTACTCTCATGATATTAGTGGGAGGGGTCCCACGAGCATCTTGCTCGTGGTGGAGGGTCTAAAGATAAGGAAGTAATGATTTAAGAGTCTTGTGCTCAGATTTTTCTGGAATAAGAGTTCTGTTTAGGTTCTTCTGCCTAGTGCTCTTTTGCTGAAGCAAGTGATTACGGCCCGCTCGTTTGAGAACGATTTTACCGCTTCCTGTCCTTCGGACTCGCTTTTTAGCGCCGCTGTGTGACTTTTGCTTGGGCATGCTGGGGAAGTTTAGCCATGAGTAAAGGTTTGTGGAAGAAAAAAGTGTATTAAATGGGGCTAGGGCTTGGGCTTGAGCTAGGGAAAAACCAGCTATGATCTACACCAAAATACTCGACCCAAGCCCTAGCCCTAGCCCTTACTCAGCTTTCTTTTCCCCACCGCTCCTCTTTGCCCGCAGAATAACAATAAACTGATTCCCCTGTAGCATGATATCCCTCTCCACCTCACAGACATCGACCATATTTTTGACCAAAGTAGCAAGCTTCTCGCGTGCATAGGTCTTGTTGGTATTTTCACGCCCGCGCAACCGGACTACAAATTTGACCAAGTGACGATCAGCAAAGAATTCTTTCGCACGCTCTATCAAACGATCTAGATCATGTTGCTCAGTGCGAAATCCAAAACGCAGAGTTTTGACTTCCGTCTGCTTGGTGTGTGCCCGCTGCTTACGCTCTTTCTTTTTAATATGATACAAATACTGCCCAAAGTCTCCGATCTTCACAACAGGTGGCTTCGCTTTTGGTGAGACTTCAATCAAATCGAGCTCTAACCCCTTGGCACGCTCAAGAGCCTCCGCCAAACTCAACTTCTCCGCATCCTCTTCTTCAACCAGAAGCACCTCAGGTGCACGAATTTGTTCATTAATACGTGGGCGCCTTTCGCGCTTTTGGGAACCGATATATTTGCGACGTTTCTGCAGAATTATTTGGGGGAATTCTAAATCAACTCAGATAGTAAAACGAATATAAGCCAAAAGAACAAGGAAAATGTAGCTGCATTAGCTTCTTTAGCTTCGTTAGGAGTTGTACCAAGATTTTCCTAATGAAGCTAATGCAGCTAACGAAGCTGATCATGACCGTTCCCATACCAGTAATTCCAGCGACAACCGATACCATCCTTCAGCCCCTCCTTCCTTCAACTCTACTTCACGAATCGTCAGGAATTGCAGTGGCCACAGATTTGAATCATCAAGCTTCTTTCCAAAGTCCCCCTCAAAAAGGCGCCGAGCATCACGCAACTTGGACCCCTGTGTCACACTCTGTAATGTATGAGAGAAAGCCTCACTTGCAAATGAACGCTTGAGCTGATCTTCGTGTGCACGTACATCTTGCGCATAGCGCATCAGATCCAGCGAAAGGAATTGCTCCAGTGCAACGATGCCTGCGGGATTCTCATCCTCGGTACTGCGGAAAAGGAGTTCCACTTCATCATCACTAAGCGCATCACCAACTGTGAGTAGTCCGGCAAGCTGCGTAAGATATAGGATTTTATTTATTCCTTCTTCGTGTGCCGCAAATCGAACGGTAAGTGACCGCGCACTCACATCTCCTTCGTTTAAGGAAACCACATCGCCAATTTCTATATCCGACATACCCGATACCAGATCGTATCGGCTGAGATTATCAAAAAGAAGATCAAACACTGCAACTAGACGATCGAGGTCTGTCTCTTTTGGCAGCACATACATATCAAGTTTTTCTCCAATAGATCCCACTTGCACTGCTGCATGAATTTGAGAAAGTTCTACTTGTTCCTCGAGTGCAGACTCACGACGCTCAAGTTCCGTTAGCTGTGCCACAAGAGGAACTGAAACATTCTGTACATCCTTAAGTACCTGAATATGTTCTACAATGAGCGACCCAGAAATTGTCAGGAACAATGCACCAACCGTGACTGCAAATCCCGAACTAAGAAGCCGACAATCATCATTGTACTTATTCATTTAGCTGAAGCTGAAAAACAAAAGGAGAGAAGTATCCTTTTTCTACATCTAACTCGCGCGTGAACCGCGGCAGATTAATATCAGATACCCACTCGAGTTCTTTTAGAGATTCGATAAATTGTGCAAGGATCGTCATACTGCGCGGACCCACATTTTGCACACGTCCCTCCAGATGAAGAGTGCTCTTGCTCTGGCTATAGCGAAGCACGCTGATATGAATAGTATCCTTTTGATCTGGAACGAGGTCGGCGGCAATTTCAAATATCTGAGAACGCAATAAGAGCGGACTGGATACAGAGGATTTAAACTCCTTTGCGGCACCATAGAGTCCAGAACGTAAAGGTGTCACAAGATCTCTACGTACATCTTCCATCTCTAGTACATTTGCCTGTAGATCCAAAACATACTTCTTAAGCTGCATAGTGTCGCGCTGCTGCCCTGAAACTTCGATTGTGGTGAGGCTTGGAAGTATCAAGTACCACGAAAGTGTCAGAAATCCGAAGAGGACTGCAGAGAAGAGCAAAAACGGTAACGCAACTCGTTTGAGTATGTGCCTCAATGACGGGCCTACTGGAGATTGAGAGAAAATAGTGTTTGTCATGTGTGTTTCCTCTAATTATAGCGGAAAAGACGATTTCAGAGAACTATGGTGATGTTGTCAAATTCTTATAATGTTGGATAGATGGATGGCTGGATGGCTCTAAAGAGGCGACATATTACGAGAATCGCTTGCGAACCATCCAACCATCCATCTATCCAACTATCCAAACATGGTTCTACCAACAACAGCTATTTCATGGTATCCTACTACTCAGACATTCCCCCTTCCCCATGGAGGACCTAATCACCAAATTGCAGGAGCTATTGCTAGCCGTAAACACGGGGAAGGACTCTCTTTGATGCAAAGCAGATCCCACAAAGAATTCTAGAGTTAGAGAGCAAGTCGCAAGCGCCGAATATTTGGGATGATCAACACGCAGCTAATGCGCTCTTTGCCGAACTTAAAGGCCTTAAGTCTCAATGGGAACCGGTAAGTGAACTTTTCGAAGAAACCAGTGGATTGATAGATCTGATTAAAGAAGCAGAAGAATCGGACAGGGAAAGCATGGAAGAAGAAACTGAAAAACTGCTGAAGAAATGGAAAGGACTTGAAGTCAAACTTTATCTAAGTGGTGAGTTTGATATGGGCAACTGTTATATGACAATCAGCTCCGGTGCAGGAGGTACAGAAGCACAAGATTGGGCAGAGATGCTTCTTAGAATGTATCTTCGCTACTGCGAACGGCAAGGATGGCAAACAAGCGTTCTGGAAAAAACTGACGGGCATGAAGCAGGAATCAAATCTGTAACTGTACATGTAATAGGTTCCCCAGCTTATGGATATCTTAACTGTGAACGTGGCACACATCGTCTGGTGCGACTCTCTCCTTTTAATGCAAAGAACCTGAGGCAAACAAGTTTCGCATTGGTTGAAGTACTACCAGAACTTACTGAATCTACGGAGGTGGAGATTGATGAGAAGGAACTACGCATAGACACCTACCGTTCCAGCGGTGCAGGAGGACAACATGTTAATAAGACTGATTCTGCTGTGCGCATCACACACTTGCCTTCTAGCATCGCAGTGACTTGTCAGAATGAACGCTCTCAGCAACAGAATCGAATACAAGCTATGAACATGCTCCGCGCAAAGTTACTGGAGAAACAACGCGAAGAAGAAGCGAAGACAAAAGAAGGATTAAAGGGCGCCACCAAGAGCGCGGACTTTGGGCAACAAATCAGGAGCTACGTATTACAGCCATATCAAATGGTAAAAGACCTACGCACAAATGTTGAGACGAGTGATACAGACGCGGTGCTTGATGGGGAGTTGCAAGAGTTTGTTGATGCAAAACTAAAGCGCGGAGCGTAAATCACAAATCCCAAAAAACAAATCCCAATTGGAACTTGAGTTTTGATTTTTGATTTTTGGGATTTTACTCAATGTTCCGTTAGACAGGATCACAGTCTGGACAATCAAAAAAGGTGCCTCTTGGGCACCCCTTCTGAAATTCTCATTAGATGAACGCGAGTATTCTAACTCGCGAGAAACTAAAGATCCTCTGGACGAACTGTCTTGCGGCCATTTGCCTTTGCGCGTGCGCTTGCTTTGGCAACTGCCTCTTCGAGCAACTTGCTTGCTGCGTCTGCGAGGTCACCGGAGGACATCATGCCCTTGGCTTTTACAAGATCCTTAATTTTGGAAGCTACTACGTAACTCATAAGATAAGGGGGGAAATAAATAAGCTAAACGGATTCTAAGCATTAGTGACCCCACTCTGCAAGCAAATTTTTAACTCTATGCCCCTAATAAGCCCTAAATTTCAATTGACAGGCACTGAGCAATGTGTGGCAAAAGCGAAATTCTGCATTTCTGAGCATATTTACAAACAAATTTTGATTTTGGGCTATAGGACTCTATGAAGACCCCCTTCCAACAAACTTCAGTCGAAAAGCAACTCAAAAGCATATAGCATAGGAATTGGCTTGCCGGCCGAAGCGCAGCAGCTTCGGGCAATAGCCAACCTCCACTCTTTCGGCGATACGGTCAGCAGCCTATGCTGTGCATAGACTGGAGGGATGGCTGAGTGGTCGAAAGCGCACGACTCGAAATCGTGTAGACCCCTACGGGTCTCGAGGGTTCGAATCCCTCTCCCTCCGCCAAACATTGCACTAATGGCACCCTGAAAAGCTTCACTATGGAGAGTGGACTTCGGATAAAAACTCCCTAGAACATTGTAATAGCCTTTTATTTTCATCAAAGGGTACTAATCCTGCTTACCTATGTTTGCAGGGCACTAAGGGCAGTTTGAAGATGTTTGTACCTGTTGCCATAGCCAAAATCCTGAAGAAACGAAATATTTCTGGACAGTAATAAAAAGAAGCGTATCACTACTCATTACCGATGCCACTATCTATTCTAAACTTCTTGCTTTTACAGGAAGTACGGACTTTTCATTCTTGCTGCTTGGAGAAGAATTCGCTGGAAAGGTGTTGCGCTTCGGCAATCTGATCTTGCGTCATTTTTCCTCGCTAGGAGATTCAAGAGCGCTTTGGAGTCTTCCTCCCCTTGGGCTGCTGCGAGATTAGCCCACATGTACGACTGAATGTAATCGCTCGGAACCCCCATATCCCCGCCGTAGTACATCAAAGCTAATCCATGTTGCGCCCCAACAACGCCATGATGTGCGGCTTTTTCGTACCATTCTAGCGCTTTGGGATAATCCTGCGTCACAGACTCACCGGTAAAGTACATGTGACCGATTCGAAACTGTGCTTCCGCATTCCCTTGATTTGCGGCTTTCGTATACCAGTCAATTGCCTGTAGACCATCCTGTGGCACTCCGTTGCCTTTGTCATACATATAACCCATGAATATCTGAGCCTCTTGCTCGTCACTCTCTGCGGCTTTGCGGATCATGGTCATACCCTTTTCTCGATCAATTGTAATACCATATTCACCTAGAAAGTATCTGCGTCCCAACTGATACGTCGCACCCGCAACCCCCTGTTCAGACGCCTTCTCGTACCAGCGAATTGCTTCGGCATCATCCTGTGGTACACCTTCTCCAATTGAATACATAAGACCGAGCATGAACTGTGATCCTCCGTCACCTTGTTCTGCCGCCGTTCTGTACAGCTGGGCAGCCTTGCTAGAATTTTCCAACACTCCTTCGCCATTGACATACTTACTGGCAAGAATAGCTTGTGCCCTTACATTCCCCTCTGCAGCTTCTCTTTCAAGAGTTGCAATGGGCGTGTCACCGCTGATACTGTCCTGTTGTGCCGAAGGCTGCGTTGAGCATCCTGCTAATGCGAGGATGGCAGTACTACCAATGATGACAATACGCAATTTCATATGTGATGAACGATGAAGGCAGTCATACAGTTTTTGCAGTACCGTTGCCAAGGACAAAACGAGTGATCTCATTGAAGAAATCGTACTCCCAAACCACAACGGATTGTGGTTGCCAGTCACAAACAACAAAAAAAGTAGACCTAAACAGCTCAAGCCTGCAATTTGAGAAGGAAAACGTATATAATTACGCTCCATGCCAAAGCCGTACCTTTCAGAAATAGACAAGATGCTCATGGGTCCACTCCCACCAGAGAAACTGGATCGCATAGAGAACGAAATACAACAAGGTACTGTTCTTGCTGAAGTATTTGGACACGCATTCTTTGCAAGAGTACGCGGACAACTGAGAGCTGCTGAGAAACAAGAAGCGATCGCCTACTCAAATATTTTCTCAATCCTCGAAATCGATGACCAGAGGAAGAATCTTTCGCAGATTTACTCTCCTGAATCGTCTCTACAACTTTAAGACTCTGTTTATCTGCAATCTTCTGCATCTCTGCAATCTGCGAGCCAATGGAAAGGGCTTGGCGTTCATCTGATTCCGATGACTTACGGGCATAGAGGCAGTAGGTAATCTTTTCCATATACCTCATGGATGACGCAACAAGATCACAAAGGCTAGGCGGATTTTACGAAAATTCAATGAAAAACCTTCGAAAGAACTCGGTGGCCTACTTAGAAGTGCTCAAAAATGAAATGTGCTTACGAATCTGATTTTGCTTCAGTGTTTGTGGAACGGATCTCTTGCAGAATCCCTTCAGGATCAGAATCTGCTGTGAATGCGCTACCTAAGAGCATATTCACTTGTTGCACAAGAGACTGGTATTCCTTGCTCCAGCTTGTGTCTAGGTGCTCATTCCGTTGGCTCTGTGGTTTGCCTTTTAGCTGTGCAACTGCATTCACCAAATCAGCATTAGACACCCCTTCACTCATTAGCGTTCCTTTTTCTTGAAACAGTGTGCGTATCCCCCTACGCAGTGCGACGATTTTTTTACGACATGCCTCTTCCTCGATGCGGAGCGATTCTGTTTCACTTTTGCCTGTATCTTGCTCGAGGATTGCTACTGACACGGGACTTATTATATCGGAAACAGATTCTGTGTACATAAAATGACTGGTTTAATTGATGGCATCCGGTAAGTCTTCAATAGACTCCAAAACAATGTCTGCCTCAGAAAAATCACAGTCTTCCGTCCATGCATTCGGTATCGCTATTACTGTACCGATCTTCGCTTTCCTCGCAGCCATGATTCCCTTCGGAGCATCTTCGACGACGACTGCATTCTTTGCTCGTGTCCTCGTTCGTTTCAGGCATTCCAGAAACACATCCGGTTCCGGTTTTACGTTGGGAATGGATTCCAATCCTACAATAGCATCGAACATGTGACGCATATCGGATCGATCAAGAAGGGTGGCTATGTTATCCTCGGTGTTTGAGGAACCGATTGCCGTTTTCCATTTCCTTCCGATCAGTGATGCCACCGTATCTCTCACATCATCGGAGATCACCGCAGCTGATTGCAAAAACAATTCTTTGCACCGGAGATTCTTGATTCTACGTATCTCTTCCGGATCAGCGTCCAGTCCGTACCTTCGAACTATTTCAGGCAAATCGAGTCCTTCAACAATCCAGAGTTCTTTGTATTCCTCCGGCGTGAAAGTCAGGCCCGTGTCATTAAAGGCAATCTGGTTTGCCTCGTAGTTGATCTGCTCGCTGTCGTAGATCACTCCATCGAAGTCGAAGAAGACGGATTTATTCTTAGCTTTCATAGGGGTTGAACGTCAATAAAGTGTGTACCCTTCCCTTTTTCGGCAGCGAAAGCTATGCGATCAAATGTTATGCTTTGAAATTTCGCATAAAGCTTTTGCGCCTTCTTCTTTTCTTCATCCTGAAGATTTCTAGCTGGATAGAAGAGAGAAAGATGTGGCACGAAATCAAAGGGGTCGGTATGGATGCGCTTGAATCGCGCGAAGAGATCATCATGCAAATTGATGATTTGTTTCGAGAAGACGGGGATGTAGTACACGAAATCATGGCCATCTCTCTGGAAGGAAGAGACTTTTTCGATATCAGCAACGATAGGCCCCTTGCTCGTTTCTCCAGCCTGCCTCACCCAAGCTGACGCCTCCGGATTCTTCTCCGCTGTGAGTGCAGGGAAAAAGTACAGAGTGACATGCAAAGGCAATTTGATGTACGGAAATGCATGAAGTTCAAATAGTGCATCGAAAGCTTCATGCAATGCGGCTGCATCGTCGTCGCACGGTAAAAGGCAGATAAAGGTATTTTCCACGGTTTTACGAAGAATGGGTAAGGAAGTTATGCAGGATCTTTTCAGAAGTTTTCAATGCTTCACAGACCTCTCTTGCCGTGACAGTTCCACCATACCAACGATTGAGTATATCCAGAACTTCGGCGATCGCATCATCCGTCGTATGCATGAGAAGCTGCGATCTGTTCAATGGATACTTGCCTGTATTAAGCAGGGACAGCACTCGTAGAAAGCAATCGTCGACCCGTTTCAGACAGACATGCGCTCTCGCAAGAAGCTGATCTTGATTTGCAGAGGGATCCAAAAACTCAAAAAGAAGAGGGCGAATGGTGTTGTTGATCTGTACGGCATACGAAAGAGCTGTCTGGTGCAGTGCCGAGCGTCCGGGCGGAAGACCGAGATCGAACTCTCCCATTACTTTCCGTGAAATGAAGAACTGCAATCGAGACGGCTCGGGGTATGCGTGGTACTCGTCTCCCGTAAGAAAGAGAAAATTGCATTTAGGATACTGAACTTTCAATTCGGAAATGCCTTCCAGCATTTCGTCCGTTTCTTCTTCGAAGATGAGAATGTAATCAAAATCGCTCTCATGGAGAGAACCATCTCCTCTCATGTTTGAGCCTTGGAAGAGGACAGATTGTATATTGTTACCAAACTTCTCCGTGCAGGATTGCTTTATTTTCTCGCACAAATCCAGTGTTTCTTGAGGAAGTGATACATCGGCAGCAAAGAGATCGGGATAGGACAACGGCAATTTCTCATGGGTGGGACCGATATCGAGAACCCCTTTATTGTCTAGATCATCAAAAACATGACCGAGCTTTTGTTGCTTGGTTCGGAAGAGGGATGTTCTGTCTCGAATCGCAGAGTGGATGATGAGTGGAATCCTCTCATCAACCGCTACTCCCGCATTTGCAAGTCCTTCGACCTTGTTCATGTTGTTCGTGAGGAGACGAACGCTTCTTACTTCCAATTCCTTCAGCATTTGCACGGCAATCTCATAACTCCGTAAATCCGGTTCGAAGCCAAGCTCCACATTTGCCTCCGCTGTATCCAGTCCTTCGTCCTGCAAACGATATGCATGCAGCTTGTTTGCTAGACCGATCCCCCTGCCTTCTTGACGTAGATAGAGCAAAATACCTTCGCTTTCCTTCCGAATCATACGCATCGACTCATGTAATTGATCTTGGCAGTCACAGCGCTGGCAGCCGAATATATCGCCAGTGCAACACTCAGAATGAACTCTGGTAAGCACACCAACCTTGTCCCGAGTGTCTCCCATGACCAGTGCTAGATGATCTTTTACATCTCCGCTTTCCAACCTCTCTTCAAAGAGATGCAGTTGATATACACCCAATGATGTAGGCATTTCGACATCGACAACTTTTTGCAACTGGAGATCACTCATAACAAGTACAGAATGAACCTGAACAGCATATTTGTCAAAACACAACATTATGAATTATGCGCAAATGGCACACCTTTTTTATAGTGTTCCATTTGTTCCGTTTATCCCTTTTTTATAGTGTCTCATTTGTCTCATTTTACCCTCTCCAAAGTACTGTCCAATTCTCATACCCCAAAGGGTAGGAGACCTATATGCTCCGCCATCCTTCGCGCAGCGAAGGATGCCAACCATAGTCTCCTAGATTTAGGTTGTAGCATAGCCTACAAAATCGCTGCGGCTTCGGATGGCAAGCCAACTAGGAGCGGAGGTTGGCTGATAATGATAAACTATTGCCTATTAACATATGAACTTCCCTGTCGATCTCCACGAAGCACATCTCAAACTGGCAGCAGAACTATCTATAAATCCAGAAGATATCGAGGAGCATCATACGCGTGGACATGGGCACGGTGGACAGAAAATAAACAAGTCATCGAATTGCGTTGAACTTACCCACAATCCTACGGGTGTAATAGTGCGCTACCAACATCATCGTGGCCTGCATCAGAATCGAGAAGAAGCATATGAACTACTTATTGAAAAGATCGACGAACATATAAGGAGAGAAGACTCCCTGCGTGCACAAGCAAATTTTAAGATACACAAGCAAAAGCAGCGCCGCTCACGTAAATCAAAGGAGAAGATGCTAGAAGAAAAGCACCAGAAAAGTGAGATTAAGAAGATAAGGAAGAAGATCATTTAGGGCTGCTTAGGGCTAGGGTTTAGGGCTAGGGCTAGGTATTTAATAAAACACAACAAAAACCCTGGCCCGAACCCGAACCCGAATCCCAGCCCCAGCCCCAGCCCCAGCCCTAACTCACAACTACCTCCAGCAAATTCTTAACCGCTTCTTGTTCCTGCGTAAACGTCATCTTTCCTTTCTGAGAACGATCCGCAATTATCAGAGCAAGGTGATAGAAGAAATACTCATGCGGATAAGAGAACGATTGCACATCTTGCCACTTGAGTTTGGGGAAAGCTTTATTAAGCTCTCCACGCATTACCTCCATATTCGGTGCATGAATACTGCGATTATTAACAAGAAGAAAAAATATAAGTAACGAAACAGCTAAGCGTTTGTTGCCATTGCTGAAGTGGTGGCTGTCAATTACCGAACAGAACATGTATGCCGCCTTGCCGAGAAGACCCTTATAATCAGATCGTTGCATTAAATGAAATATTGCCTCCAATCTTTTTATTCCACTTGTCTCTCGTCCATACATCGGTGCAGGTTCTTTGCTCGCCATATTATCCTGTATGTACTGGAATATGAACTTTTCGCAAATGGATAGATCAATGTATTTCATTGCTTGCTAAGCTCGTTAATAACGTTACCAAGGAGTCGATCAAATTCTTCAAAATTAATACCAACTTTCCCAGCTGCTTTCGTCTGCTTACGCGACTTAGAACCCTTGGCAATAAGTTCTCTTAAAACTCCAGACTCCATAAGAACCCTACCCAGATCTGGATGAAGAATCATTGCCACATCCTTCCCATGATTCTGTACAACCAGATAATCCTCAAGAGAGTCCATAACCTCCTTTGTCTCTTTTCTGAGTTGTGTAACTGTGATGATGGGCAAAATTGAAGACATGTGAGTATGATATCATTTGTACACATATTTGTCTACATTTTTGTGTATTGCGCTTCTTTTGAGAGTCAACAAGTAAAATGGGTAAGGAGGAAGACTGCACTTGACTTTCATTTAAATAATCATAAAATCATTCTATCTATTACTACTTTGTTTCACAATGAAAAAATATTTTGATGGCAAATGCGACAATCCTAAATGTACAAATAATGGAATTGAAGTAGAAGTGCTAGCTGAAGAAGTAGAAAATGGCACAATTGTCGGTGCTTCCTGTGAGAAGTGTCGCGAAAGTCTACGGCATATGTTTTCAACTCCCCCTGCAATTGATACTTCTTATAAGGGTACCAGAATACATGGTGGGAGAACTAGAGATACGAGACAACTAATCAGACATAAAAATTAAGTTCTGTTCACCTCCCCCTAAAGCATAGGTAATATTAACCACGATTACATAATTGATTCATCGGTCCAATCAACATCAGATCCTAAAATCAATCAAACATTCTTCCCCTCCTGCATCCTCTTAGCAAGAGTGCGCAGGTAACTTGTAGATACCTTCATGGTTTTGTATGTTTTTGTTAGAGGATCGTACACGCGCTTCTTTTGTACATTTGCTTTAAACGTACGACGTGTGTGACGCATAGAATGACTTCGGGTATTCCCGAATTCAGTCTTCTTGCCAGTCTTGGAACATCTGCGTGCCATTTGCTGGATGAGAGTACTTACAGGCGTGCGTGTCGTCAAACGGTTCGTTGAGAAAAAGTAAGGAAGGTAAAGAATGTAAGGAACGTAAGGAAAGTGATATTCGCATTTACCTTCTTTACATTCTTTACCTTCCTTACCTTCCTGACCCCCCTTACCTTCCTCACATTCTTTACCCCCCTTACCTTCCTTACCTTCCTTACCCTCTCCACATCCATTACAATCATCTCATGTCGCCATTCATATCCCCTCCATTCATCATCGCCATCCTCATCGCGATTTCTGTCCACGAGTGGGGTCATGGTTTTGTTGCGTACAAGCTTGGTGATCCAACCGCCAAAATGGATGGAAGACTCTCTTTAAATCCTCTCGCTCACTTAGATCCTGTTGGAACCGTGATGTTTTTGATTGTTGGATTTGGATGGGCTAAACCTGTTCCTATTGATCCTAGATACTTTAAGAATCATAAACGCGATACTACTTTGGTTGCACTGGCAGGACCAGCAACAAATTTGATTACTGCGTTCATCTGTTTTTTCATCCTGACTCTCCTCCTTAAAGGAAATGTAGGTAAATCAGCAATAGACCTTCTGGGTGAACCGACAAACGGATCAATCATCATCAAATTGCTCGAACAGATTTTAGGAAGCTGCATCTTTGTAAATCTAACACTAATGGCATTCAATCTTTTGCCGATCGCTCCACTTGATGGATCAAAGATTCTAGCAGCATTTATTCCTTACAAATATGAACGGGAGTACGCACTCTTCATGCAACACGGCCCGATGATTCTGCTTATTTTGATTCTTTCTGGAATATTTTTGAATGTTCCTATTCTTTCCGCGTGGGTCTTTGGGATTATTCAACCGGTTCTAGTCGTAATGGCAATGATTGCGGGAGTACTCTGAAAGGTTTGTTAGGTTGATTAGGTTGATTATGTTTATAAGGTTAAGAGGTTTAACGAAAATCGAACATAATAAACTTAATTAACGTAATAAACTTAATAAACCTTCTCATGTATAATAGTAGCAATGACCAAGCTCTCCATCTTCTCTGACCTCTGGACATTCATGCGTATACGCAAGATGTGGTGGCTAATGCCAATTATCATGATGATCGTCCTTCTGGGGCTAATACTTGTTTTTGCACAAGGATCACCGTTGGCACCGTTCATTTACACTGTATTTTAAAAAGAATCCAAAGAAACCAAGGAATCCAAGGAATCCAAAGGGGGTGATGTTTTTATCGACATAAACCTTGATAGATATTTCAAGGTAGCCCCTTGGATTCTTAGGTTTCTTTGGATTCTTCGGTTTCTTACAATAGAATCAGCAGCGATGGACTGTCCAAAACTCCTAAAAACTCTTTGGCATGCATGGTGCACGTTTAGCAACATACTAGGCCGTGTTATGAGTTTTATTATTCTCACGATCCTCTGGATCTTTGTTTTTGGTGTGTACGCTGTCATCTTAAAAATACTTAGTATTCCAAAGCTTTGGAAGAAACCGCCAGATACCTATTGGGTAGATCCCCTATCCGAAGTCCCAAACGGCATGCGCCATCAATTCTAATGAACAAACCCGTATATATCCTCGGCCTCTCTTGTTATTACCACGACTCTGCGTGTGTACTTATCAAAGACGGAGAAATTCTCTTCGCTGCGCAAGAGGAACGATACACCCGCAAGAAACAAGATGAATCATTCCCAAATAAAGCAATTCAAGCTGCATTCGATTCCACAGGAATTACTATCGAAGACATTTCTGCAATTGGTTTTTACGAAAAACCATTCATCAAGTTCTTTGACCGAATACTCAGGACCACATTCAAGGTTTGGCCACGCGGACTCATGCAATATCAATATTCAATGCAGGATTGGATGACCAAAAAACTTTGGATCCCACAGAGCATCCGCAAAGAATTGAATTATAAGGGCGATATCTTCTTCATCCCTCATCATGAATCACATGCATATTCCAGCTTTGGAGTTTCGGGTTTTGATAATGCAACAATTGTTACTGTGGATGGAGTTGGGGAATGGGCTACAGCAACAATTGGACGCGGCTGTAGCGAAGTGCCAAGTGCCAAGTGCCAAGTGCCAAACTCTGGAACTTGGAACTTGCCTCTCGGCCCTGAACTCGAGACCGAAGGGGAACTTGGAACTTCAAAACCAGTACAAACTGTAAAAATACTTAAAGAGATCCACTATCCCCATTCTCTCGGACTTTTGTATTCAGCAATCACCTACTATCTCGGCTTCAAGGTTAATAGTGCAGAGTATAAAGTTATGGGACTAGCACCTTATGGTAAACCAAAGTACCTAGAAAAGATGCGCGAGCTTATAGATGTGAAAGAAGACGGAAGCTTTGCGCTAGACATGAAGTACTTCACCTTTGAACACGGACTTAGAATGACAGGAAGATCGATAGAGAAACTACTTGGGCAGCCGCGACGCAAGCCTGAGAGTGATCTAGGACAATTTCATAAGGACATCGCACGAAGTCTGCAAGATATGACAGAAGAAGTGATGATAAAAATCGTAACACATGCCAAGAAAATCGCACCGTCCAAAAATCTCTGCCTCGCAGGAGGTGTATCTTTAAACTGTGTAGCTAATGGGAAAATATTAAGGAGCGGACTTTTTGAAAATATCTATGTTCAACCAGCATCCGGTGATGCAGGCGGAGCACTTGGGGTAGCACTCGCCATTTGGTACAAGCAATTCAATGGGAAGAAACTATATCAGATGAATCACTCATACTTTGGTGACGAGTTCTCGGATGATGAAATAGAAAAATGTCTTAAGAAAGAAGATGTCCCCTTCCTCAAACTATCGTATGAAGGGTTGATCGATCGTATCTCTACTTTGATGGAAGGTGATAACGTGATCGGATGGTTCCAAGGGAGAATGGAATACGGACCACGTGCACTTGGAAACAGATCGATCATCGCAGATGCACGGAATAAGGAGAACTGGCAGAAGGTGAACTTGAAAATCAAATTCCGCGAGTCGTTCCGCCCATTTGCACCAACTGTTTTAGAAGAGCGTATTGGTGATTATTTTGATTTAGATCGTCCAACTCCTTTTATGCTTCTTGTAGCAGATGTTCATCCTGATAAACGTGACGAAATTCCTGCAGTCACACACGTGGATGGATCTGCACGTATTCAGTCCATCAATCGTGAGCAAAACCAGAAGTATTACGACCTCATCAAGGCATTCGAGCAGAAGACCGGATGCGGAGTGATAATCAACACATCATTTAACGTGCGAGGAGAGCCGATTGTTAGATCTCCGGAGGATGCGCTTAATTGTTTCTTAAACACGCACATGGATTATTTGGTTCTTGGTAACTACTTGCTCACAAAACGGGATATACCGGAAGAGAAAGTTCTAAAGCAGAAAGATTATTTGGAGAAATTTGAGCTGGATTGAACCTTTCCTTCTATTGTTCTATTGTTCCATTGCTTCATTGTTCGCAAGCGATTATCAGATTTGCTGCCACTTTAGAACAATGTAACATTGAATCAATGGAGCAATTTGTATGAGAAATTATTTCATCAACATAGGCTTACTAATAGGAAGCTTGATTTTTTTCTTTGGAGGAGCAGAAGTCTTTCTGAGAATAACTGGCCTACAAACCACCAAACCCAATCCCCCACGCATCTTCCAGCAAAGTGAACATCCGGATATAAGTTATGAGTTGATTCCGAATCTGAAAAACGAAAAGGCATACAGAGGAAAAGTTTCTACAAATAGTTTAGGCTTTCGCAGCCCCGAACCCGAACCCGACAACCGACAACCGACCATTGCCGTCTTTGGAGATTCGATCACATTTGGATACGGTGTGAATGATGATCAAACGCTCACTGCATATATGTCATCGCTTATTCCAAACACAAACATCCTTAATACCGCCGTCCCCGGTTACAACTTAGAACAAGAAACTGGAACATTACGCGAAAAAGTAGCCGAACTTGAACCGGAACTCGTGGTACTCGTCTTCTACTTTAATGATTTGGAAGGAGAAGTTGGAATCCTAGCACCAGATGGAACATTACGAGCGAAGGGATGGGATCCTTCGGCAAAAGACTGTAGCCCAATCGAGGATGGCATTCTGGGATATCTGCCGGGTAAGTGCTGGTTGGATGAACACAGCGCATTCTACAAAGCATTCAAGAAGGTGATCGATCTGAGAGCAGGAAAAGAACGAAAAGCTGAGCAACAGGAAAAATCTGAAGAAAAACCACAAGAAGATAAGGTGACAGAAGAGCAACTCGCACGATACGCTCAGCAATTAAATGGATTTATTGCACACGTCCCAGCAAATACCCTGCGCCTCTTTGTTATTTGGCCGGATCAGTATTTGCACGAATTATCTAGACCACGCATCAAACAGATTGCCGAAACTCGGGGCTTTCGCGTAGTCGACCTATACGAAATATTCTCCAACAAAGTAGAAACACTTTCTTGGGATACTGTGCATCCAAGTAGTGATTCGCTAAAAGCTGCTGCAGAAGTGATTGTGGAAGCTGTTAACAACAGCGGTAGCAATTTATAATCACGACTTGTAACTATTAAAGTATTTGCGCAAATACTTTAATACTAAAGGCAACTGTAAAAAAATCTTTATAACAAAGACAGAACATACTTTACTACTTTTTCCTGTTTTCTAGATAACTGATAGTAAACAAACAGGCCTTTCTTTTTAGACGTAATAATTCCAGTAAGCTTAATAAGTTTAAGATGTTGAGATGTTGCCTGTATCCTAAGATTAATAATCCTTGAAATATCATAAACTGTACTTGATCCGTGCTTTCTGAGATGGAGAAGTATTTGTAATCTCCTCTTGTTGGCAAGAGTTTTAAGAAGCTGTTCCAGCTTAGGTATATTGACCATAGGATGGCTGAGTGTAGCGTCGTTTTTTTGTTAGTAAAGTAAGTATTTGCGCAAATACTGTATTACTCACAAGGACGATAGCTCTTTACAATCCATAAAGAACCCTCTTCATCCTATCCTTCCAATCAAAGTAGAGCGCTTTCTCTTTTCCTTTTTGTACACGCTCATCATTATTTCTATTCAGGACTTTTGATATGCCTTCCGCGAGTGACTGTGCATTACCCGGTTCACAAAATTCCACAATAGATTCATCCACAATGTCACGCACCGGAGGAATGTCTGCGCAAACTACAGGCTTACCTGCTGCGAGATATTCAAGAAGTTTAAGAGGAGACGTATCACGCTGGAAATATGGGTGATCTGACGATGGTGCGGGATAAACACAAATATCACACGCAGCAATACAGGAAGAAACGTTGAATTGCTCTACGCGTCCTTCGAAACGCACGTCGTTATCCGTCAGTCCCAATTCAGAAACAAGCTCTTTATATGCTTCTTTCCAATCATTTGGACCACCAACAATCCATCCAAAGATTTTCTTTTCCTTTAGCTCTTTAAGTGCACGCAAAAGTTCTGGCACGCCCTTCTCGATCGAATCATGTGTAACCAGCGAACCAACATATCCAACAATCGGACGATCCTTTGGTAGCCTCCATTCATTACGCACACCTGAACAAGTAGGAAGATCCTGATAAAGTTCAAACTCAACCCCATCCCCTTCCACAATTGTCTTAGTTGAATCTACTCCTAAGTTCACAAGCTCATCACGCATGGGAGTAGTAAGGCACACAATTCTCTTGCATCTATTACAAAGTTCTACGAAGCGTGTTTTAAACTTGCGTGGAATCGTATGTAATTCGAGCACAACCGGAATATTTGAATTAATAAGAACGGAGAGCAGAAGCGGTGATCGAGTATAGAGAGCATCTGACTGATGATTATTAAGAAACTTCTTCAATGCTCTCTTATAGAAAAACATTGTCACAATCATCCACAAAGGACCGGGAATCCACCACTTCTCAAGAGCATCAAAATTCTTTGTGCGCACAAATTTTACAGAACCCGGCAGTCCATAATAATCGTGCACTTTATCGTGAATACGGTTCTTTGTTTGAGGAGCAACTATTGTGATGTCGTGCCCGATATCCGAAAGCGCTCTGCACACCGCAGCGATCTGAAGGCCATGTGCTTTCTCGGTCGGGAATCTACTGTGGACGATATAGGTAATTCTCATAAAGTCTGTACCATTATTTACAATTAAATGATTACTCGATTTCATAATCCTGTCCATCCTTTATATTGTTTTTAGTTAATAATTTTGAAAAATTTACCGAGTCTTTATCATGCAATCTTGTGCCCCGTAGCCATTAGATAAAGCTCTGATTAATTGATATCATCTCCATGAATCGGAATTACTAAGGTGAAGGGGTATAATCAAGAGATTCAAGGCTCAGACTTTTCTCTGTCATAACTTCATACTTGTCTGAATCACTGATTACGCAGATAAAAAGGATTACGCAGATTTTCAACGCACTTTATTGACAACCAGATATTTTTTCGGATAATACGTGCTGTCCAATAAGCCGAACAACGCTAACTATGGAGGGCCACTTGGTTAATCCGCCGAAGTAGCACAATTGGTGTTGGATATCCCCATTGGTCGACCCGTGAAAAGGTGCGGACATGGCCAATGGGGGCTTTTTTGTGCATCGCTGTTGACAGAGAACTCCAACCAAGGAACCATCTCTTTGTGAATAACAAGAAGATCCTACTCTTCGGCTATTATGACCTTAAGTCCCCCCGCACATATACGATTCGTAAAGAATACAAAAATGAAGGACGAGAAATTTTGGAATGCCATACAGAGAAGAATGGCTTCTTCCCAAAGTGTTTTGATTTAAGGAAACAATTTAAGCAGCACAAAAAAGAAGTTGATGAAGTAGTAGTCCTCTTCCCCGGCCATCATCTAATTCCACTCGCATGGTTACTTACAAGATTCCCACGAAAGAAGCTGACATTTGATGTATTTATATCTGTGTACGACACGCTTGTAACTGACCGCAAAAAAGTTTCCCCAATAAATCCACTCGCATGGTTTTATTACCTTATCGATTTCTTCAGTTGCCATCTCGCAGACGAAGTTTTGATCGATACCCAAACCCACCGCGAATTCTTCATAAAGAAATTTAAAATCAATCCAAAACACATTAGAGTTGTCTACCTACAAGCAAGAGAAGATCTCTTCTTCCCAAGCCCAAGCCCTAGCCCTAGCCCCAACCCGCCTGTCCTGAGCGCAGATGAAGGAAGCCCGAACCCTAGCCCTAGCCCGAACCAGCAACTAGAAACTAGTAACCAGAAACTAAATGTATTTTTCTATGGTTCCTACATCCCCCTCCAAGGCATCGACGTAATTCTCCGAGCTGCGAAAATTCTCCAAGATAAAGGTTCCCCCGTCCACTTCACACTCTTAGGCGGGGGACAAACCAAGTCTGAAATGCTCAAGCTCGCAGAAAAGCTCTTCTTGAAGAACGTCACCTTCAAAGAATTCGCACCAATTGAGGAGCTTCCTAAGCACATCAACCAAGCTGACCTTTGTTTGGGTATTTTTGGCACGTCTATTAAGGCACAGCGCGTAATACCACACAAAGTTATAGATTACAGAACATGTGGGAAAAAGGTTATAACTGAACGGAGTCCTGCTATTTTAGAAAGATACGCAAATGATCACGATGTGATCTTGTGCGAAGCAGGAGACGCTCAGGATCTAGCTGAGAATATTCTCCACTGCATAGGTTAAGAAGCTCCTCACATTCAACTTTGTCTCAAAAGCTTCGCGTGCCTTCTTTTGCATTGATACAAACGCTTCTTCGTTCAACGAGTCATAGAATTCGCAAATTTTCTGATCGAGCTTACGAATATCTTTGTGATCAACAATGCACACGAATTCGCTGTAATTAATTTTATCTGCCAATGGCAACATACAGTCTGTATCGAGTAAGACTGGAACACGCCCCAAGCTCAGCGCTTCGTAAAAACGATAGGAATAATTCCCGTCGCCTTTGATAGCCAGAGGGAAATCAGAATTCACCATATTTTCGATGTATTGTTGTCTCCCTTCTTTTGGATCAATCCTAATAGTATGTGAACTTCCCGAATAACTTTCACGCAGAATAAAATTAGCCGCAACGCGCGAACTGCTTTCGCATAACTTTAATGCCTTCATACGCAATGAGATTCCTTTTTTGTGCACCGCAAGATGAAATTTGAAGGTTATGAACCTCTTAAAATCAACCAATAGATTTCTCGCAATTGTAGCAAAACGATTTTTTGTATTCTTGTACTTTGCCCAACCACAAAATCCTACAACAGGTACTTCTGCTTTGTGCCTGAACTGTAACGAACGATCTTTGAGCAGATCAGGAGTATACGGTGGCATCATGATTTCGTTATTTCTCATCTGGTAACCATACTGAGAAGTACGAAAAACGATTGCGTTCGGAATTGGAACCTCACTGTTACTATCACCATGCCAAAAAACGATCACG
The DNA here is from genome assembly GCA_018814875.1 of Patescibacteria group bacterium. Taxonomy (GTDB): domain Bacteria; phylum Patescibacteriota; class Gracilibacteria; order Peribacterales; family Peribacteraceae; genus UBA2144. The sequence goes on along the minus strand of JAHIYH010000031.1, from coordinate 110,031 downwards.
CGTTTCCCATGATCTTCACTGAGATCTGTCATGTGTTGCAGATATTCGCCTTTCTCTTTTACGAGTGGGAAATTATGCGGAATCAGGATGTAATCGGCTTTATCTGGATCTTCAACCAATTCCACTAATGGTTCTGTTAGATCATCAAATGCTTCATTGAGAAAATCTATTCGTCCTTCTGCTTCACTGCGCCCAAGATTTGGGTATAGAAGTGGGATATGAGGAAGGCTGGGAAGTTGTTGGATGTAGACTTTTAGCATGCTTGCATTATACGAAACCTAGGAACCCAAAGAAACCTAGGAAACCAAAGAAATCTCTGCCTTTGGATTCTTTGAATTCTTTGGCTTCTTTGGATTCCTCATCCCTGTTAGAATACCCCCCAACGCAAATGTCTCTCAAAAGCGCTGCCCGCAGGCTAAAGAAGTTAATACGCTCCGACGTTGTCAAACATCGTGGTGTGACAATTCCCGCAAAACACTTACGCCTTGGAGGATCACACTTCTTGGACGATGAATCATTTCTTCATTCTGGAGAGCGCGAAGCCATGCGACTGCAAGGAGAATTTGGTTTGAGGAGAGGAAGTGCCCTTCTGGAAATTAGCTGCGGACATGGACGCCTACCAATTGGCATTCTGAATACCATAGGAGAACTAAGAGCATATCGAGGAGTGGACATGAGTAATGTGGCTGTTGATTGGTGCAAAAAAAATATCGAACAGAAGTATCCCACGTTCCAGTTTTTCCACTTGAACATTAAGAATGATCGTTACAATCCAAACGGAACTGAATCGATTAAGCTTCCTTTTCCAGATCAAGCATTTGATGTAATTTATCTCTACTCTGTTTTTTCTCATATGAAGACTCCGGACATTAGAACATATCTCACCGAGTTCAAGCGCCTATTAAAGTCTACAGGAAATATTTTCCTGACTGCATTCATAGAAGAAAATGTTCCCGAGATGGAAGAAAATCCATCCAACTACAATCAAAAATGGAAAGGCCCCTTACATTGTATAAGATACAACAAGACTTATTTTGAAAGGCTGATAGGAGAATTTGGATTTAAGATTGAAAAGTTTAAGCATGGAGTAGAAACTGACGGTCAGAGCGCGATCATCCTCGTGAAATCCAGCTCATAGTCCATTCATTCAAACCCCTACACTCAAAATGGCTTATTAGCTTATGTCTTCTTAATTAATATTGAGTGAAAGCTAATCAGCTAATCAACGAATAAGCTACAATAACTTCATGCAACACCGCTACGTCCGCCTCGTGCCCTTCGCTTTTAAGCGCTTTGGTGTACTAAAAGCCATCAAAACAGGACTGCCCACACTTGGCTACTATCTGAAGAGAAAGCCACTACCACCAAGTGACCCTTCGACTCCGCTCAGGACAGGCAAACCAGCGCTCTTCACTATGAACATCCTTCCACCGATGATGACGGTTTGGTATCACTTTGCGACCAAGTATTTAGGCGACCGTGTAGACATTACAATTTTTGATAGTTCCGGCGCGCTGAAGCAGAGTGAGTTCCCCAAAGCGCGTATGCATAAGTTTGTAAATTTCTATGCCGCCACAAAGTCAGAAGAGTTTTTACGTCACATTGCAAAGAACCGAAAAATCGGATGGATCTGCGATGATGATATGTTTCTAATAGATAGTGGAGTTGTAGATGTTGTGGAACGCGAACTAGCTGTACCCAATACCGCAACTGTCAGCTTCCGTCCACGCGAGTGGTGGGAGTTTGATATTGATGGGAAACGCATTAAACCAAGTTCCAGTTATTGCATCGCATTTAATCGTGAACTTGTATTCGAAAAAGAGAATCTCCATCTTGGCCCATGCGATGGAAACACTCATCCAGGTAAAATCAAACCTCCAACCCGATACGACACGTTTGATAAAGCCAACGAAGAACTACTTAAGAAAGGATATCGCTGTTACATCGTTCCGGAAGGAGAGCGTGAAAAGTATTACGCAGGATTCTCTGGGCTATCGGGACCCGTGATGCTGCTTTGGTACTTCAAAAATAAGGAACAAACTTTGGATTACTTCCTATCTCCTCCCAAGAAGCAGTGGAGCGGCTCTATGCTCTTTGGAATTCTTAGTGGAATGCTTTCAATTTGTACAATTCAGGAACTATATACAAAGCTAAAAGGAGAACCTTATCCACTGCCTGCACTTCCAAGCCGTGATGAGATCATGAAGATTTATGAGGATCATAAGCAGTATTTGAGGGGGAATCAGAGTTTGGAGCAGGTGGAAACCACTAGTGAGAGACTACTGAATGCTTTGTAGAGAAATTTCCCTTCAAATAGTAATCAACTAGTTGCACAACTAGTTAACCATAATCAAATGATTTTATGAGTTAGAAGTATGTGCGCATTTACTTCTTATATTTAAACGCTAACTGAAGTTTTCCTCATCTCCCCCACCAACCTCTCCACAATCTTTTCCGAAAGAGAAACCTCTTATACCTTTCGCACGAAAGGTACCAATGGTTCAATCTTCATACAAAAAAATATTTGTAAGAGGACTATTCGCACGAATAGTACATTACTAAAAACTCCAATTTACTCCATTTCTTTAACCAACCTTCCTACCAACTTCTCCAAACTATGTCCCTCAACTACTCGCCTTCGCAAATCCTCACCAAGCCTTGCTCGCTCCTCTGAACTCAGACCAAGAATCTCATTGGCTTTCTCCCACATCGTCTCCTCCGTACACATCAACCTCTCTGGCAACACATATGCTGTTGCTTTTGAGCATGAAACCACAGGACAACCACATGCCATTGCTTCTAACACTGCTTTATCTAAGCCCCCACCACATGCGTGCATCGTAAACTCTGATCTTTGCAACAAGGAACATATCTCTTCGTGCTTCATGATTTTAATGACAACACGATCTGTAACGCCAAGCTCGTTCATCAGTTCCTTTAGCTCTTTTAAAATTACCTGATCATGTTCTGTAATAGGTCCACCAGCAATTAAGAGTCGGCAATGTTCAGGAAGACGAGAAAATGCTCTAATAATTATATCCAAATGCTTTGTTCTTGTTGTTCTTCCAACTGTAACAATCAAACCTTTTTGATAATCTTGAGTTGGTGCAAAGAACTCCGTATCAATCCCGTGACCAGTGATTACACTCTTGCGCGACTTTCGAGGTAATCCATATTCAGTAGCAGAGAAAGCCTTGCGAACACACATGATTGCAAGTGAAAGTGTCCATCCTCCACCACGTGCCTCGTACCAGAGATAAACCTTTTTACGCAGCAGGAACCACGTCTTCCACCCTAGTACTACCCAGATCGGTGTCATGTGCACAAAGACAACGTCATACTCTTTCCTCAACTTCAATTGAAGAATCCAAAACGTTAGCATTTGCATCAGGCGTGAGTAACCTTTCTCTTTGCCCATTGAATACACATCTACGTTCTCAGGTAGATCATGCTCTCCTACAAGCTGTCCAATAACTGTTACCTTTTCGCAATGTTTAGAAAATTCAATTAGCCAGCGGTGAAAGAATCCGAGAATGGGATCTGTTCTATCAACCTTTTGAGTTATGATAAGTAGCTTCATTGTAAGCATATGATAGAAGTGCCAAGTGCCAAGTGCCAAGTGCCAAACCAGCTTTATTGGAACTTGGAACTTGTCTCTTGGAACTTATCTCGCGAGAGATTTAAGGAAGTCCGCATATTCTTTAATCAGCTTCCTCCTCTCAAAAGTGTCGAGAATTTTTGGAGACTCTTTGGCCATTCGCTCGCACATTTCACTATCACTTAAGAGCAAACGAATCTTCTCCACCAAATCTTTCGTGTCTCCACTTGTAATCATCCCATTTACTCCGTCTTTAATCACCTCGGGCACAACACCGACAGGAGTTGCAATCACCGGCATCCCAATTGCCATTGCTTCCAGCACACTCCGAGGACCCCCTTCGCTCTTCGAACACATCACAAAAATTGTGGCACTCGCAATAGCCCCCATAACAGCCTCTAAATTCGGAAGCCATCCAAGGAACGTCACATGGTTCTGCAAATCAAGCGAGCGCGCTAGATCTTCGTACCTTGTTCGCATAGGACCATCTCCGATTACAACCAAGCGAGCCCCATTAAGCTTGTGTATTGCCTTAATCAATTCGGGCAACCCTTTATTTGCAACAATACGTCCACAGAAAGCAACATCATAAATGATGGGGGGATGCTCAATAGATGTAAGCATCTCACGATCGAGATAGAACGAAGGAACTACGTGCACTTTGTTTTTGGGAATCTTCCATCTAACGAGTCGTTCTTTCACTGTCTGATTTACTGCACGTACTGCCTTGGCATCAATGGAATCTATTCGTAGATAAAACCACGAGAGAATTTTCCCAACAAACTCTTTAAAAGAAGCTGATCTTGGAAACCCAATAAGGTGATGTACTTCGAGCGCATAAGGAACGTGAATATGTTTTGCCAGCATCCCTGCACCAATGCCGTTGTAGAACGGCGGATATTCATGGACAGTCATCACGTCGTGATTATGATTACGAACAAGCTCACGTCCACGACGAATAATCCAAAACGGTTGCAATAGTAACCGCCACGGACATGGATGAAAATATACAGATCCACCTACAAGCCCAGATTCACCTCCTTGCTTTACCTGATCTCCATTCGAATGAGATTTGGAAATGCGCGGGCATATAATATCTATACGATCGAAATGCTTTCGCAGCTCCTGCAACGTATACCAAAACGCCCCTTGCTTGCGCTGGAGAATGGATCTGTCGCCGGAGATCATGAGGAGCTTCATAAGTTAATAGAACAATAACAAAGGGCTGGGGTTAGGGCTAGGGCTGGGGTTAGGGCTAGGGCTGGGGTTAGGGCTAGGGCTGGGGTTAGGGCTAGGGCTGGGGCTGGGGCTGGGGCTATCTCTATTCCATATGATTAATAAGCAGCAAATGCTCCTGAGCCACCACGTCCCATCCACGCTTTTGCAATGGATGAGCAGCATTTTGTGCGTACTGAGTGTAGTTCGAACGGACATCTTTGATCGCTGCGACAATCTGATCTACTCCTCTCATATCTTTTAGGATCATTCCTTCCGATAGAGTTGAACTGAGCCCTGTTTCACTCGTTAGCAACACAGGAAGCCCTGCACTCCTCGCTTCCAATGCAACATTCGGACTGATTTCTGTAATAGATGGAATCACCATCAGGTCATGACTTTGGAAAATCTTTTGCTTTTCTTCACCACTCACAGGAGAGACAAAAATAATCTTAGAACTTGCGATACTTTGTAACTTTTTCTTAATCGGACCATCCCCAACCATAGTCATACGTGCATCAACCTTATCCAAAGCTTTTATAAGAGTCTGTAAGTTTTTAAATGCCACGAATCGTCCCATGAACAAAAGCCGAATGGGCGCATTCATCCCATGCATCTCAGACCGACCCTCCGGCAATGCGTTCTCGATGATTGAATGATAAGGGAGCTTCGTGAAATGATTCTCATATATTTCCTCCTGAAACCTAGTAGAGAAAATAATATGATTAAAAGTATTTAATACGAAACGATAAACCAGAAACCAAAAACTAGAAACTAAAAAACTTTTCTCGTGCCATTCTCTCAAGCTTTTCTTCCCTCCCCAATCCGTATAGCGCTCCCATCCAAAGTCTCCACCTAGCCTTAAGATCTTCTTCGGCTTTTTCAACCGAGCAAGTTTAAGAGGAACTCCACAACTCACAGACGAAAATGCATAAACAATATCTGCATCCTGCCCTACCTTCTTAAGAGCCTTCGCATACCTAAACCATCGCATTACAGGACAAAATCCTTTCTTTACTCTCACAACCTCCCACTTGGAACTTGGAACTCTTGACGGCCGTAGCCTTGCTCGCCAGCCATAGCCCTTGCGACGGCTGGGCGAAGGCTGTTGGAACTTGGAACTTACACCGTAAGTGACTACAACAACCTCAATCCCATCTCTCAAGAATTCCTCAGCCAAGAATGAAACATAGGTAGCTGGTCCCCCAATATCAGGAGGATAGATGCCGGTGGCTAGAACAATTTTCATAGGGCTATGATGTGTATCTCCCCCGATACCACTCCACCGTCTTCTTAATTCCATCTTCAAAACTTACCTTGGGTTCCCACCCGAGTTCTTTTATAGAACTTGAATCTAATGCATAACGCCAATCATGTCCGAGGCGATCTTTTACAAAGGAAATAAGATCGTGAGGCTTGCCGAGCACATCCAACATCGTTTTAGCAGTTTCGATATTCTCACGTTCTCCGTCTGCACTAATCAGATATATCTTTCCATCCTCCCCTTTCTCGAGCACTGCCTCCACTGCATCCGTGTGATCAGTTACATATAACCAATCGCGCTTTTGCTTCCCTTCTCCGTACACAGGAATCTTCTCATCTTTAAGTGCACTTCGGATAATGGTTGGTAGGAACTTCTCCTCTGCCTGATGTGGACCGTAGTTGTTGGTACATCTTGTAATACGTGCTCGAATTCCATATGTGTTCACTGCCGCTTGAATAAGAAGATCACCCGCAGCCTTGGATGCAGAATAAGGATTACCTGGGTTAAGCGCAGTTTGAGGAGTACAAGCTGGCTCCCCATCTTTAAGTCCTCCGTACACCTCATCTGTAGAAACATGGAGTAGAAGAATCTTGGGGTTTGCTTTACATGCTTCGATCAAACTCTGAACTCCAATAACATTGGTATGCAAAAATGGCGCAGCATCCGAGATGGAATTATCAACATGTGTCTCTGCTGCGAAATCAACAATCACATCAATTGCGTGATCTTTTATAATTTTAGTGACAAGTGTCTGATCAGCGATATCACCATGTATGAATTGCATTTGTCCCTCCACGGGATCAAGGTACGACTTATCCGCCACATACGTGAGTAGATCCAACACAATCACCTGATCATCACGATGTTCCTGTATATGCCGCAGCACGAAGTGCGATCCAATGAAGCCGGCGGCTCCTGTTACGAGGAGATTCATACACCTATAGTAACAAGAATTTAGAAAAAATTAGCAAATTAATAGAAGAAGAATGTATTTGACTAATCAGTATATTTAATGTTTTCATGCTACTATGAAACTGGACCACTCATACTTTACAGAAGCAACACTGGCAAAACGTAAAGGGCAAATAACGACCCCGCGCGAAGTTCATATTGGTGAAATACTAAAGCAAATAAGCTACAGGCAACTAACCCTTCGTATTTCTTGTTTAAATTTGTTTGGCCATGATGGTACCCTTTCTGCTGTGCCTCTTGATTTGCGTGAACAAATTGGATACATCGAAAATCACACAACAAACGATGATCATATCAGAGCTCCATGGACAGAACTTTTACCTAAGCCCCCACCAGGCGGTACAAGTTTACTCGATTCGGAAAGACTTTACAGAGATGTACTCTTGAGGCTAATGAGCATGACAAAAACAAATACTATTATCTTAACACTAACAGATTTTTCTAAAACCGCGGTAGACATGCATAATGCCGCAGCCATGCTTTCTTCTGATGTAGAAGACCGAACTGGTGTTGTAAGAGGTAATCTTTATTATGCAGTCTTATCAGCAGTATTAGAAACTCTAAATGAAGAAAAAATACTTTCAAGTAGAGTTCCTATGGTTCATATAGATTCTAGACAGACACCTGATCCAATATTGACACAGATCATCATGCAGCAGGGGCCCATAATCGCTCGACGTGTATGCAGGGCTCTGAAATGCGAAGAGATTGCACTACCCAGAAAGAATTGAGGTTGTTGGTTTTGTTCCTATCTACACGAATAAGCCAACACTTCGATTTACTCAGTGCAAGTAAACTAATAAGCTATCAAGCCATGAAAGGAGTTTTAATATGCGGCGGCACAGGATCTAGGCTACGTCCTCTTACGGACGTGACGAACAAAAGTTTGCTTCCTGTCTACGATAAACCACTTTTGCTATTCCCTCTTCAGGTTCTACTTGATGCTGGAATTAAGGAGATTGCAGTGATTACAGGCACAGAGCATATGGATCAGATCGCTGAGTTCCTCGGCTCCGGCTCGCGGTTCGATTGTGAGTTCACCTTCAAGGTACAAGATAAGCCAGAGGGGATAGCACAAGCATTGGGACTCGCGGAAGAGTTTGCAGAGGGAGATAGCATCTGCGCTTTGTTGGGTGACAATATTTTCTTTGATGACATGACTCCAGCGATTTCCAGCTTCGAGAATGGAGGACATGTGTTCTTAAGAGAAGTCTCTGATCCAGAACGCTTTGGTGTAGTAGAAGTTGATGGCGACAAAGTTATCTCGATCGAAGAAAAGCCAGAAAGCCCCAAGAGTAACTTAGCCCAAACTGGTTGCTACCTCTTTGATCATCGTTGCTTTGAAGTTATTAAAAACATGAAACCTTCCGGCAGAGGAGAATTGGAAATCACTGACGTTGCAAGATGGTATATGGAACAAAGCGAACTCACATGCACCAAACTAAGCGAAGAATGGATCGATGCGGGGACATTTGAGAGTTTGTTTAGGGCTGCTGAGTTGGTTCGCGAGAGAAAATAGCTACTCTGTATCTTCCTCTACAAATTTCCTGCCTGAACGTCCATAAGAAGTTTTGTCATTCCTCTTCTGACAAAAGCGGATTGCAAACCAATACCAATGACAGAACCCGGAGCAGCAATTGCATCATGATCTAATGTAGCTAACTCTTCTAAGTCTTCATGGTAAACATTTCTACCTTCCATCGGCAATGCACCAACAGCAATCCCTGCAAGAAGATGATCTCTGTACCGATTGAGCTTTGGTGCCCTTATTAGGAATCCAGATTCATCAAACCTTCCTTGAATCTGTGCATCACGCTGTCGCCAAGCATCAATAGCAGCTTTTGATTCACCTTCCATACAATTCATTGTAAACCTTCGCATATTCCTCAGCAATACGATACCAATCGAAGTTGCGAACATACGACTGCCCAGCTTCAGTAAGCCTAGACCTCAAATTCGAATCAACAAGTAATTTTGTTATTGCCATCGACGCTGCATTTGCATCGTCAGGAGCAACCAGAATCCCCGTCTTCCCATCTTTTACAATATCCGGAATACCTTCTATATTTGTTCCCACCACTGCACATCCTGCAGCCTGTGCTTCTAGGAACACATTCCCCATAGCCTCATGACGCGAAAGTCCGCAGAAAATCTCTGCCTGAGCGAATTCTTTATACACATCTGGAGCAGGAATGTACCCGAGGAATTTCACACGGTTTTTTACATCCAGATCTTCGGCTAACTCCTCTAAAGATTTACGAAGAGGCCCATCACCAACTATGTGTAACTGAAAATCTTCTTTCTTAATAATCTTGATAGCTTCCAATAGCGTATCAATTCCTTTCATCTTTCTTAGTCTTCCTACAAATAGGATCCTTCCAGGAACTTTTTCATACCAATTATTCATATCAGTAATTTCTTTAAGGTTGATTCCATTGGGAATAAGAACGGCATCATCACGCTTGAATTTTTTCGCACGCTTAACAAGCTCAGAACTGATACAGGTGATTTTGTGTGCTGCCTTGTGCATCTCTCTGAGATAAATTTTTGTATTGGTACTCTGACATGTCAGCATTCGCTTAGTTCTTGGAAGAACGAATGAACAAAACACCATCGCCATTCCAGCAAACGATTCAAGAACTGCATGAATAACATCCGGCTTGAGTTTTCTAACTGCAAGTGGAGCCAAGAATGGGAATAACCATTTATCGAACCCGCCTGCCCACCGAAGCGCTGCCTGCTCATTGAATCCTAAACCACGAAGCAGGCGCGTAGGTGGGAACCCAAAGCCCACACGCACAATCGGAATCGCTCCTTGCAACATATCTTTCTTAGGTAAGCTCTTCTTTAACCGAGCAGTTACAATCGTAAAGTCATATTGATCTTTGAGCGCCAAAGGAACTTCCTCTGCACAAGCTTCGGCACCGCTACGAAAGGGAGTAAGAAACGCCGAGAGAATGACAATCTTAGGCTTCATAAAGCTAAAAAGTTGTTAAAGAGTTTTTTATACTTCTCTCCCACTACCTTCCAATCAAATTCTTCTTCTATCCGCTTACGTGCCGCCTCACCCAGAGCCTTTCGCTTACCTTCATCTTCTATAAGACGACGCAAATGTGCCTTAAGTGCATCGCGATCTCCCGGCGTAAAAAGGAATCCAGAGACTCCGTTTTGAATTAGGAACCGATTCCCTCCCACTTCGGTCGCAATGCATGCACATCCCGAAGCCATTGCCTCCATCAGCGCATTGCTTAATCCTTCGGAATAACTTGGGAGTACAAAGATGTCAGTTTTACTCAAAATATTCGCAACGTCATCGCGCAAACCTGTGAAGCTAACAACTTGTTGATACTTTTCAACTATCGGATGTCCTTCTTTATACCAACCAACTACTTGTACATTCAAACTAGGAAAATCTTTTTTTACAGAAGCAGCTGCAGCTACAAAATCATCAACACCTTTTACAGATTCAAGACGACCCACATACGTCACAGTGATATCTTCATTTTGGAACTTGGAACTTGGAACTTGGAACTTACTGGAATCTATTCCAGTAGGAATAACCTCCACCTTCTTCGCAATACCCAACTTCTTTAGTATAGAGGGATTTTGAGGATGGAACGTACCCACTCTCTTCGCACACAACAGAATCAACCACCCGAATGTCCACGCATAAATCGCCGCACAAATCTTAGGAACCAGATTCCGCGGCCACCATGTAATTCCTACTAAAGCATCAGTCAGCACAAGAACTTTATGACCGGTCAATCTCAAAGAAATAACGGAGAGTGTCGTCCAGAACAAAAGCTTATTTGCAATTATGATATCTGGCTTCTCCTTCTTGATTAGCTTACGCACGTAACCTGTAAAACCAAAAGCAATCCCGTAGTTCCACGGATCTGGAATAAAGATGTCTTTCATACGATGTATTTCTAACGTGTCAGAAACTTGCTCAATGTGCAAACGGCTGTTTTTTGTTGATGGTTGATGGTTGATGGTTGATGGTTGATTCCCCATGCACACCACAACCACACGATACCCTATCTGTTGCCAAAGATCGGCAAGCTTTACAGAGCTAACCATCCAACGGTGGTCTTCTTTCCAGTAAGGACTAATGAGGAGAATAGATTTCATGCAAAATGGATAACTGACGACTAATTGTCCATTATCAATTGTCAATTATCAATTATTCTCTGGATCTTCTCCCCCCAAATCAGCATTTTTTAGTGCCGATTTCCGAACAATTCGAGTCAGGCGCTGATCCATTTCTTCAAGTCTCATAACCAAATAGAAGACAATAAAGAAAATTACTCCAAAAAACGTGATGAAGACGGCATTCTCCCGATTCTTGATTCCCATTACAGAGGATATATATGTCGCAACATCTGGAAACAGCGCAATTGCGGCTACAAGTCCCCAAAAAAGTGACCATAAAATTCCCTCCCAAATCTTCTTTTTCTTACGAAATACAAGACTCCATGCATATAAGATCGCAATGAGTGCGACTAGTGGGGCTAGGAGTTGGTAGAGGGTTAGATCCATATTTTTACGATTATAGAGTACTCCGATGTTTATTGGAGAACCAGACAGCTTATTAGCTGATTCGCTGATTCACTTAAGGTGTATAAAAAGCTAATCAGCTAATCAGCGCAAAAAAGAACGGAGTAAAATCTTCAAAGCGGTTTTTACGCCATTAGCGAAGGATTGCCCCTTTGCCAGCGTGTACTCCGAATAGAGAACTTTTGTAGGTACTTGAGCAATACGCCACTTATGTTGAGCAGCTTCACGAACAATTTCTGTACAAAATTCAAATCCACTCATTTTTAAATCAACCTGCTTAAGTGCTCTGGGCCCGAATACTTTGAAGCCACACTGACTATCCGAAACCCACTTGCCTGTGGCACCAAATGTAATGATATTTCCGATACCATTGAAAAGTCTGCGAATTAATGGAATTCGATTACGCTGCCCGAAGCGATTGGCGAAAACAATGTCTGCTTCGCCTTTTTCTATCGGCGCAAGAAGTGCAGGGATATCTTCCGAACTGTGCTGCTCATCTGCATCCAAAGTAACTAAAACATCTGCGCATGTACGACGTGCCGCTTCTATCCCTGTCATAGTTGCTGCTCCTGCGCCACAATTCTCCACATGACGAATCACCTTAGCGCCTGCCTGCTCAGATACTTCTGCTGTGCGATCTGTGGATCCATCGTCGACCACAATCACACTATCAACAAATTTAAGCGCATCGCGCACTACCTGAGGCACACGCTTCTCTTCGTTATACGCCGGAATAACAGCTACAGTTCTCATAATTAAATAAAAGCAATGAATACACAAATTCTATCGCAGATTAGTTAATTGGTTAACTAGTTTTTTAGTTTTTAGTTGGTTATTGCCATAGAACTAGCAACCAATAACCAGTAACTAGTAATCAGTAACCAATGACCAGTTAGGTTCAATATTTGAGCACTTTTTTGATTTTTTCTTTTTCGGCTTCCCACACCAAACACTTTAGATTTTGGATGACATCATCCCACTTAATGAGAATACTTTCACGCTATGGAAATTAAAGAAATACTTGATGAAGTCCTGAGTCCCGGATGGGAACGCATTAATTGCAACGACGATAGGAGGGCATTTGCCAGAGATAGAGTATGCCCAGTTTATGATCTTGTTTCACAGCGTGAAATTGCAGAAGCAAAACAGAGATGGATTGAAATCACTAGAGAAGCAAGAACAAGATTAGGTCGCATAATACTCAATGATCCCGATTCGAACTTACAGGGACACTCCGATGAAATACTCATCAGGGATGCATTGCGTGACGTCATCAATAATCTGTTTCGATCAACAAACAATGAGACTCTGCAAATGTACTGGCGTTCAGTGACCGATTATCTCTTTTGCACTGTGTAATTCCACCCCAGCCGAAAAAGAAATAAATTAAGATGGTTCTCAAATACTTCACCTAACAAAGCTTGTGCGGTTCGTCGGTGGCGCTTTTAGAATTGTGATGGATGCACCACCTCCTCTACCAAATTTTTCGGCGGTACGCCATAACGGTCACATTATACCACCTCAAACTTCGCACAAGCTTGGACGTTAACCCACTCTCCATTATCAAGGAATGAGAACTTTTGCTGTGCTATAGTAAAAATATGGTCGTTGATAGAATCGATTATGAATATCCACAGGCAAAAATGTACCATGATCAGCGGTCTGGGTTTTTTAAGCGCTTGCGACTCCCATTCTGGACACAATTTTACGAAGCGCATACACAAACTATTTTCAAAAAGGGAGGCAAAATAGTAGATATTGGCGGAGGCTTTAGAATCGACAGTGCACGCGGGAATCGAATCAATCAAGATCATGTTAAAAAGTTTGGACACTTTCTGTCAAATCCAAATGTAGATTATATAGTCACCGATTACACCGATAAGTATTCACCAGACTCAGTAGAAGATATACATGCTCTTTCTTTTGAAAGCGATTCGATTGATGCAATATTCTGCATCGCAATTTTGGAGCACGTATACGATCCGCAAAAGGCAACAAGTGAACTGGTGCGAGTTCTAAAGAAGGGTGGAAGTGCCCTCCTGTATGTGCCATTTATTTATAGATATCACGCACACTCAAAAGATTACAAAGATTATTATCGTTATACAAAAGATGGCATCTCTTATCTTTTTCGTGAATGTAGCTCCGTAGAAATTTGTCCTGTAAGAGGAATATTTGAGTCGCTCTTGAGATTCTTTCCGTTCACAAACTTCGCACCTTTACGTGTCATTATGCGATCACTCGATATTTTCATTCCTGCAATTCAACGAATATCAGAAACACAAACATCCGGTTATCATATATTCATCACAAAATAGGGTCATCGTTTTTTCAGGGAATGAGTATAAACGCAATCCCAGCATTCGTATCACTTATTACAATTTGCAGACCCAGCTCAGGATTATTGATGAAATCGATGAAAGCATTCACCTTTTTATGAAGTGAACCATTGGGATCTTTTTCAATCGTCGCTGTATTCGTATCAAATATAAAACTATTAAAGCCCAGAGCCTTTATGCGTTCTAACGTCAATTTGGGATCACGTTCATGATGAATACAATTAAAGTAATCCAATTGGTGATCCGAGACTCCAATGATCTCCAGATTCCGTGGAATAAAGTATGGAATGAATGTACCAACACGATAAAGATACGGACTGTTAGGAAAATCGTGATGACGCTGAACAACAATATCCGCCACATCATCGTAGTACGGAACAGTGCGTTCTACCATAACCTCTGCTGAAGCCTTTCCTAGTGGATACTCCAGAAGATTCTTCTGTGTTTCATATTGCCACATACGCATCGCGAGTGTTCCAATAAGTGATAGCCCAATCAGAATGCTTGCTATAGAACGTCCTATTGTATCTGGTGCTTTTGCAACCAATACTTCCAGAAGTACAACAAGACCCAAGAACATTCCTAGACCATACCAAATGATTCCATTAGCCATGAACATCCACTGCACCACCAAAAAGAGTGTTCCCACAAATAACCACCTTACCCACCGTGCACGCCGCATCCAGAAGAACGGTAGAAGAAGTAGAAGTGGTATAAGTAGAAGGATCGGCGTTGTAGTGACATAGTACCCAGTACTATCCATGTTCATCGTCGTTCTCCATGGCAATGTAAGATAGTGCCCCCACCCATTCTCAAAACCCCAGTAACGATCGAGCTCCTCTACACCACCCGTGGGAGTACAAAGTGGATTGTTTCTATCAACTAAAAGTTCAGGAGGAAGTGACTTTACATCCACCTTAGAATCTTCTTCTGCTTCTACTGTTTCATAAATATGTAAAGACGGCGAGATGTTATTCGGCGCTTTTAATTCAAGCCTAGGAATAATATTACCATAGAGAAAATTGTTATGTGCTATCCATGGCAAGACAGCCACAAAGAATGAGATACCAAAAATCAAAATCGCTTGTACCGTTTGTTTCAGGTGTTTCTTATATTTAATAGACACTGCAGTGAGAGACACAAGGCCGATGATTGCTGAAACATAGAGGAATACTTTTGGAGAAACGCTCACTCCTTCTCCAAAAATACGCTCGAAGGTACGTGTGATATTCAGACCCTGCCAAGAAAAGATCGCTATCGCTATAAATATCATTCCTATAAATGCGGACCAGTGAAGCGATGCACCGACCAAAATTGCTCCAAGTGTCACAAGTACCATGATGGCCGTTGGTTTCATTGCAAATGCAAATCCACCAAAGATGCCAGCAGCAATGAGCCATCTAACAGATCTTTTAGAGGCTTTATCTTCTTCCTCATCTGGACGGAATAGATAGAAGAATACGCATAATGTACTCAAGACTCCCATCGTGAAAACCGCATTATCGATCTTCATATCTGCAAAAGAGAAGTGCCCGACCATTGGAAGCGTGTAATACAGCAGTGCTGCAAGTACACCTCTTCCTTTCCCAAGGAACACACTCGTAAATGTGAAAACAGAAAGTGTAGCTAGTAATCCCGCACTCCAGTTAATCATCATAGATGCGGCAGCTCCAAAGTGACTCTCGTATCCAAAGAGAAGGAATCCAAGCGATGTCATATATTCCCAGAAGAACGGTGCCATGGGAAAAATGAAATGTCCGTAGCTCACCATAAGCCTAGGTCGATTCAAATAACTTCCAAGATCATCCCATCCAATTGGGAATGGGCGCACAACCGACAGGAAGTTAAACGCGAGGTAAGTGATAAGAAGCCATGATAGAAGAATATACGGATCTCTCCATGAGCGTTCAAAGTTCCATGAAGCAGAAATGAATTTTGTGAACCAATATCTAGTATGTTTGTATCCAACCAAAGGTATTAATGCAAGCATTCCCCAACCTGCCGGTGCAGAAAAGAGAGGAAGGAAAGACGCGTACAAACTGATAACCGCCATCGTCCACAGAAGTGCAATAAATGAGCATGCTCCAAAACCTACACTAAGCATTGATTCAAGAAGGAGACGGTCTGGCTTAAGCTTAATCCACATAATAATCGCACGTCCCATCACAAGCATCTCGAATAGAAGCAACAGAATAAATAATAAAAGTGGAACCACCCGCATAACGAAAGATTTTTGAATACAGAAGTTCTTTAACTGATAAACCTTTGCACCATTATTAAAGTTCCCTTCATACGTAAGACAATTCTGACTCAGCAAACGATCAAGATTATCTTGAAGTGTTTGAAGTCCTTCCTCTCCAACATTGGTATAAACATTTGGCAATGGTTCCACGAGTCTGCGAATGGAAACATCACCTTCCTTGATAGCGGAAAAGACTGTGAAAATGAGCCACAACGATCCAACAAACAGAAAAAGCATGTGCCATGGTTTTACGCGCCACTTAAGCTCTACTCTTCCGGTTTTAAATGCCAAAAAGCCAACTGTCAGCCCATAGAGAATGGTACTTACGATTGCATACCATAAGAACGGTGACATTCTCCTTATGCTGTTTTCCAGAAATGGCCAAAAACTATTGAGTCCACGACAGATATAAGGAATCACTCCATTCTGAGAGTTGGCACAAGAATTAGTCAGGGCATCAAAAACAGGTCGTTCCAAAAATACAATACCGTGATATGGCACTCCCAAATAATAAAGGAACGTGTATGTCCCCCAGATAAGGAGCACCACAAAGAATGTAATGGATAAGTACTTGATAGTCTGCTTCTGCATATGTGAATGTATGGTAGCAGAGAGTTCTTCGGGGGACACTGTCCTTTTAACTAAAATTATGTCTCCATTGTCCAATGGCTCCATTGTTCTAAAGTGGCAACAAACCTGAGAATCGCTTGCGAACAATTGAGCAATGGAACATTGTAACAATGGTTATGTTCGACCTCAAACAAATACGACGGGAATTCCCTATACTCAAAGAGGGTACCTATCTTGATAGCGCTGCAACCGCACAAAAGCCAAAAATAGTTATCGATGCATTGAAGAATTTTTATGAAACAGAGAATGCCAACGTTCACCGTGGAATGCATACACTTTCGGAAAAAGCGACGGCTGCTTTCGAAGGAGCACGAACTTCTGTACAGAAATTTATAAACGCAAAATCATCGGAAGAAATTGTCTTCACGTCTGGTACTACCGAGAGTATCAACCTAGTTGCTAAGACGTGGGGGAAAGAAAATGTAGGAGAAGATGATGCGATTGTGCTGACACTGCTCGAACATCACAGCAACATCACTCCTTGGATTCAATTAAAGGATGAAAATGACTGTGCCATTGAATGGGTTGAACTTGATAAAGATGAAAATATTAATCTGACTCAACTCTCTGAGCATCTGATTAAAGGAAATGTGAAACTTGTTGCGGTTACTGGGCAGAGCAACGTAACTGGTGTGCGAACTCCATTAAAAGGGATAATAAAGAAAGCACACGAAGCAGGCGCATTGGTACTCGTAGATGCCGCACAGCTCATAGCCCATCACCCAATAGATGTGCAAGATTTAGACTGCGACTTTTTGGCTTTGTCTGGGCATAAACTTTATGGCCCCACAGGAGTAGGAGTTTTGTATGGCAAACGTGAACTTCTCGAAAGTATGCCTCCATTTCTAACTGGAGGAGGGATGATTGCCGAAGTTAAGCGCGATCACTTTACATGTGCAGGTCTTCCGACAAAATTTGAAGCAGGCACTCCCCCAATTGCACAAGCAGTGGGACTGAGAATTGCTATCGACTGGCTTTCGCAATTTAATTGGAGTGACATCGAAGCACATGAACAATCACTTATCGAAAAGGCATTTCAAGAACTTAATAAAATCGAAGGACTTACGATTCTGGGACCCAGTGACCCAAAAAATATTTCAGGATGCATCAGCTTCAGTGTTGATGGCATTCACCCACATGACCTGACTGATATTGTCGGGCAGAAAGGTGTCTTCATGCGCGCCGGTCATCACTGCGCACAGCCTCTTCACGAACATTACGGAATCCCAGCATCCACTCGCCTCTCAGTTGGCATTTACAATAATGAAGATGATATTGCAAAAGTTGCACCGGCAATCGAAGAAGCCAAGAAAATCTTTTCCTAATTCCTAGCCCCCAGCCCCAGCCCTAACCCTAGCCCCAGCCCTAGCCCTAGCCCTAGCCCCAGCCCTAGCCCTAGCCCCAGCCCTAGCCCCATGGACCTCTACGCCGAAAACATCCTCGACCACTTCAAAAACCCTCGTAATAAAGGAGAGATAGTAAACCCAACTGTAGAACATGAAGAAGTGAATCTTAGCTGTGGAGATAAACTCACAATTCAATTGTCTATCGAGAATGATGTAATTAAAGAAATCCAATGGAATGGCACAGGTTGCGCGATCAGCATTGGAGCGACGTCGATCTTATCTGAAGAGCTTGAAGGAAAATCTGTGGAAGAGATCTCAGAACTATCTATGGATGATGTTAAGAAGTTGCTTGGAGTACCTATTAGTCAACGGAGACTGAAGTGTGCGATGCTTTGTTTGCATACGATTAAGAATACGCTGCATGCAATTAAGAATGAAGCACCTCAAAGTTGGTCAGAGACTATTGGACAAAATGACGAGCATAATGAAAAATGAAAAGTGAATAATGAAAAATTGGTATATATAAAAGCATTTTTCATTCTTAATTCTTAATTTTCCAGCCGCCCTAGCTCAGTGGTAGAGCACCTCCATGGTAAGGAGGGGGTCACGAGTTCAAATCTCGTGGGCGGCTCCATTCGTCTTCACAGTGTTAGTGCTAAGATGCAATGGTTCCTTGTGATACTATATATTGCATTTCCTGCTGTACAATCTCACTAAATTCTCCAGCATCAATTGTCCTTCGCCAACAAAAAGAGAGCCGGCCTAATACGTCCGCTTTTTGTGATAGCCATTCTCATAATTGGTGGACGATCACTGTGGCTACTTGCACATTGCGTATTGGGATTCTTGGAACCAGGGGCATACGAATTCGACAGTACGTTATATTGGGCCATGGGAAGAAGCATTCTAAACGGTCTTGCACCATACATAGATATTTTTGATAACAAACCTCCAGGTATATATTTTTTGAGTGCAATCTCTCTTTGGATCTTTGAAGATGGAAAGTTAGGACATTATCTTGGTGCAATATCCTTGTTAACCTTGCCTATGCTAAGCATTGCATTTGTGTGGAAAACAAAGAAAAGGGAGAGTCTTTCTAGAGATGCCACACTACTGCTCACAGCACTTGCTTTGGCATTAGCTGTAAGTTGGATTTCTTTCCAAGCAGAATTTGGTCGACCTTGGCAGACGGAACAATTCGCTGCTCTCTTTGCAACATGTTATGCCTTTTGTATGGTAACAATGAACAAAACGAAGCTTAGAACAATTCT
Source organism: Patescibacteria group bacterium (assembly GCA_018814875.1). Lineage (GTDB taxonomy): Bacteria > Patescibacteriota > Gracilibacteria > Peribacterales > Peribacteraceae > UBA2144. The sequence goes on along the minus strand of JAHIYH010000031.1, from coordinate 90,597 downwards.
TCTCGCCTTGTTCTTGATGATAAGTATCGGTTTTAAAGAACCATTTCTTATTTCCTGTCTTGCAGCAGCAATACTATATGACTTTCGATTGAAGACTATTACATCAATATTCTTTATCCCGCTCGCTATCGCAATTGTTCTGGGAAGTATCATACTTGGCGTCACCGGAACACTATTGCCTTATCTGACCATAGATTTGCCGACTGTTCTTGGACATCGTGTTACAGGTTTCGAAGCACCATTCTTCATACGAATAGTGTCCGTTCACCGTCCACTTGCACAATTCGCACAAATATCATCACTGTTACCAGTTGTTGCAATTTTTTTACCAGCTGTATATGTAATCGCAACTTGGAAACCAAAACAAAGACCGACCAACTACACCCGACCAATTGTTTTTGCAGTATTCATTATATTACTTGGAACATTTTCTATAGGTATTGGCGGTGATTTTCAAAACCACCACTACGCTGTTCCTGCTCCGCTCGTTGCTACAATAATCTTCCTAACACTTAGCACAATTGCTCAGCAATGGGATAGATTTAATATTCGCCTGCTTGCCATAGGATTATTGATCCTAAGTGGCGCATCTTTAATTCAAACTTCTTCTTACAATACCAAAAGCCTGATCGAAAAAGAGCAATCACTTCGCATTGCAGCAGCAGGAGTAGATACCGTTCTGGATAGATGTGATATTGATCGTTATTACTATATTCATAGAACGAACGAAATGCGATTGGATGGATTCACGACACACTCTCCAATGAACCATTCGCTTTTTTATCCTATCGATCAGGCAAGTCAAAATGGACCCGGATTCCAGAAAACCGAAGTGGATCGTATATCTCAAAGTAAGATAATAGTAATGCCAAATGAAGGATTCACGGCAACCAATGATCTTGGAGAATCATTATTTAAATACATTCTTTCGGCTTTCTCTAAAGATCCACCATCTTGTGCTAAATCAATACCGGAAATACCGGGTTTCTTTTTGCTTTTCAGACAGAATAATTCGGTACTTCACTACGAAGAATAGATAATAACGAGTTCAAATCTCGCCTGTTAATCCGTAACATGAAGCGCAGAGGTGATCTTAGTTAATCCTCGTTAAAACCAATTGCATATGTACCCCAAAAGGGATACAATAGGGATACAATGAAAAAACGGACCTCTATGATTCGTGCCAGAACTGAACCAGGTCTTAAAAAGAAGGCTGAACTAATTTTGCGCAAGCTTGGCATCTCCCCCTCTGATGCCATTAATATTTTCTACAGCCAAATAGTTCTGCATAAGGGAATCCCTTTCGAAATCATGCTGGAAGACAATGATACAGATGAGTTTTATACAGAAGTACGAGATATTGATCATCTCAAATCCATGCTAAATTTGAAGTAGATGTACACATTAAAAATTCACCGTGATGCAGAGAAGGAGCTAGCAAAATCACCTCAGCACATCAAAAAGAAGGCTCTTAGATTTTTTGAGCATCTCATGAAAAACGGCATCCAAAACCCGCCTTACCCCCTTAAGCCACTCAAAGGGAAATTTAAAAAATCAAAATTCTGGGAGACTATCATAGATAAGGATTACCGAATCATCTTTCGCAAAGAGAATGATATATTTTTGGTTCGGTATGCAGGAACACATAACAAGCTCGGAACGGGTTAAAACGAAGAGTGGAGAGAATAACGAGTTCAAATCTCGTGGGCGGCTCCATTTAAGTAATAAAATTACACAACCCCAAGATCACTTGCACCATCCGATACCTCTTTCGCAATTTTATCAATATCCGTATCCTTAGTATCTTTTGGCTGCTTTGAATATTCTTCGACGGCCACTGCGGCATCAAAAATTCTCTGTGCAAACAACTCGCTTCGCCGTAATGGTATTTCTCTACCGTCATAAGCAAAATCAGGAGTGCTAGTTTTGTTACTTGTTATACTCAGTACATGAGTATCTTCGCCATCTGATGTATGCACTTCTATCTTACCATTCTCATCGCCACCACCAGCCAAACCCCATCCGCCAAAACGCAGTATAACATTTTCAAGTACAACACTAATACCGCCACCCAAATCACGTGTGCAGTTAATAACTTCCTCTTTTCCTTTTTCTTGAGATCCAACTATTGAATTTAAGGCAACGCCTAAATATTTAACTGCCTGCTCAGGCTTATCTCGTACTAACGAATCCCGACGAAGTTCTGACAAGGGTGGTGTTATGTGATGCCCTTCACTAGATGCTTCTGAGTTGATCATGATTGAAAATTGAAAATATGTACGGTACTATTATAATGTAATATAGACTTAGAGTCAATTAAACTAACACCGCACTGGAATAACCAAACCCCAAAAAATACACATAAATCTTGACGTTACCATCCTGTACACATAATCTGCGTCAGCACGATTTCCTCATATTCAAATATGAGGTTTCACCCAAGAATCGTATGACACTTTTACGGTCAAAACCGGCAGCAGACACAGATCTAGACGATCAGGAATCTGATATACGTCTTTATGAGTGTTCAATCCTGTACCCTTTTCCCCTCAACCAAAAAGAAGAAAAGGAGATAATTGATGGTGTAGAGGAAATCTTCAAAGAAGCAGGTGCGAGAGAAGTAGAAAAAGATCTATGGGGACGCAGAGGTCTCGCCTATCCCATTAAAGGACACAACGAAGGATCGTTTGTAATCTATCACCTAGAAATTGATCCTTCCAAGATAAAGGGAATCAATGAGGCTCTAAATATCATGCATGGTGTACTCAGGCATCTCCTGCTCAAACCACCTGCAGGATATCAAATCACAAAGTTATCCGATGGGTACAAGAAATGGCTCGATGAACGCGAGACAGTAGAAGAACGCCGCGAATCAGAAAAGGAGGCAAAACTCGAACGCCATGTTATGGATAAAGCCAAACGACATGCCAAGCGCGTAGAAGATAAAAAGAAAGAAAATCCTTCTACAGAAAAAGAAGTTCCCATTGAAAAAGACAAGCTCGCAGAAGAGCTGGAAAAGCTTATTTCCGACGATGAATTAAATCTCTAATTTTCACCATGGCCAATAATCCTCAACAACGGCGCAGTGATCCACGCCTCAAGAAGTGTCCCTTCTGCGAGGGGAACGCTAAGTACATTGATTACAAAGATTATCCTACTATTAAACCCTTCACGGACTACTTTGGTTCAATTCGCCAACGTTATTACACAGGCATCTGCCTCAAGCATCAGAAAATGCTACGAACAGCGGTTCAACGAGCACGATTTATGGGGATGCTGGCATACCGGAAATAGTTGACTAGTTATTAGTTTCTAGTTTTTAGTTCAGCTATTTTATTAATATCAGACTTATTTCAACTAAAAACTAGTTAACCAAAAAACTAATCTACGGTAAGCTCTGATTAAGAAATAGCTTCCACTTTATCCACTACTTCTATCATGTCAGGCCATAGTAAATGGGCCAGTATCAAGCATAAGAAAGGTGCCACAGATGCAAAGCGTGGCAAGATTTTTACTCGCCATGCCAAATTGATCGAGATCTGTGCACGCGAGGGTGGTAGTGGCGATCCTGGAATGAACCCGAGCCTCAAAACTGCCATTGATAATGCAAAATCAGAAAATGTTCCCAACATAAACATTGATCGTGCAGTTAAGAAAGGAACGGGAGAACTCAAAGGAGATCAAACTGTGGCTGTAACATACGAAGCCTATGCTCCAAGTGGAGCAGCCATCATTATTGAATGCCTCACAGACAATAAAAATAGAACTTTATCCAGTGTGAAATCGACAATAGAAAAACGCGGTGGCAAGTGGGCAGAGAGCGGATCAGTGATGTGGATGTTCGAGAAAAAAGGGGTAGTAATCGGAAAAGGAAATCCCATCTCTGATGATACCGAACTTGCTCTGATTGATGCAGGCGCAGAGGACATCAATAGTTCAGATGGTTTAATTGAAATAAAGACAGAAGCTACAAATTGGTCAAAAGTGCGCGACGCACTTAAGGAAGCTGGCTACGAAGTAAAAGAAGCGGGAATGAAATATATCGCAAAACAGGAAGCTGACATTTCAAATGCGGAGTCTGCCCGTAAATTGATGGACTTTATAGATGCGATTGAAGAAGACGAAGATGTTGCAGAAGTACATACGAATGCAAATATTAGTGATGAGGTTGCTGCACAACTTTAAAAATTTTATTAAGTTGATTGGGTTCATTAGGTTTATTATGTTCTTTTAAAATACGGTTGTTTCGATATCAACAAGGAACCTAATAAACGTAATAGACTTAACCAACCTAACAAACCTTCTAACGGACTTCAATCGTCCTAATATCCCACTCCCTCTCTTCCCCATTCCTATTTTCAGTAACCAAACGAATCGAGTAAGTGCCCGGCCGATCTGCTTTCCACGGCCGCACATATTCACCCTGCCCATCAGTTAAATGCAACAATATCTCATCTCTCGTGATACTTTCACTTTCTATAATAATACTTAGTTCATAATACTCATTTCCCAAAAATGGAACATCCACTCGTATATCAACAACCTCATCTACTTTAAAGTTTGAGAAAGAAACAGGTGGCTCCATAAGAACTGGTTTTGTACTAGCAGGAGGAAGGGAATGACCCCCTGCACCAATCGTGATTTGAACACTGTCTTCTGCTTTGTTCTTGGCGAGATCTTCTGCAACTGCACGAAGCGTGTAAACACCATCAGGAAGACCAATTGTATAAGTAAGTTCATAAGGTTCATTTGGCTTCGTTGAAAGCAACGTATCATTCAAATAAAACTGAACATACTTGATCGCCCCATCTGGATCGTTCGCTTCGGCAAGCATAATTACCTCTTCTTCTGATTTAATAGAAATATCGTTACTTGGTTTAAGAAGTCGTACTATCGGATCTCTCTTATCTTCATCGAATCGGAAGGAGACAGTCTTAGTAATTTCATTAAAGTACTCATCAGTCAAAGTGACCGAGAGTGTGTGCATACCATTCTTGGCAATCGATCGTGGTACACGCATAGCATTGTCGAAAGGTGCTTGTGTGTAAGACGCAACTTCCTGCCCGTCCACTTTGTAAATCACTTCACGCACAGTAGATCCAACATCAACACTAATCTTAGGTCTAAAGGCAGGATAAGAAGCGATACCACCAGCTTTTGGATAATCGATGGAAAGCTCTGGACGTTCGAGTCGACCAGGAGTTAGCGCGGGATCACACTCTTCTGTAGGCGCAATTGGAAGCGGAATAATTGCACCGGAATGCGTTTCATTTGCGTACCACTTCTCCATTTGTTCTGCGATCCATGTTTGCACTCCCTTCTCCCACAATGGCCAACGATCTGGGAGAATGCTATGTGCCACTAAGAAGCTACCCTCTTCTTGCGCTTCTGTTGGGCATTTTTCTGAGGCAAGTAAATGTGTAAGCTTATCAACTTTTAGAACTTTGCAACCAGGATCCATTTTTGTAGGAGCATTATCCTCCAAGAAAACATCCGCCCGACGCAAATGAACCGGAGTACATTCGGTTGGGAATTCTCCGGAAAGCATTGAGACCTGCGGCTGAACTATTCCTTCTGGAACTTCAAAAGTTTTATCATACTTTTCAATGAGACGGTGTGCACTCATCATGTAATCGCGCCATATAGGACTTGCAGTATTTAGGCCCCCTCCTTTTTCGAACATGGAAGAGCTATCGGCATTGCCAACCCAGACTCCTGTAACAAGATGTGGTGTATAACCAAGAACCCACGCATTGTCTGGCTTGCGCAATAAGCACGTCTCCTCATCCTTCCACTCCAAACACTTATTACTTGTTCCAGTCTTCGCTGCTGTCTGATAATTAGGAATGGTCAGTTGTGTCTTCCAGTATTCTTCTGGGCGTGCCCATTCGTCACTTAGAACCGAAGTAATTTGGTATGCAATTCGAGGATCGAGAACTGGAATGCTTTTTGCTTCAAAATCAGCCTCAAAAAGGATGTTCCCTTTCTTATCAGTGATACGTCTGATGCGGACCACAGGAGAATACTCTCCACTTGCAGCAAACGTGGTATAAGCCTGCGTCATCTCGAAGAGTGGAGTCTCTGCAGCCCCTAATGCAAGCGGCCATCCGTAGTCAAAGCCATCTGGACGTTCTTCGTTTAATTCCTTACGACGCTGCTTTGGACTGGGCGCACCCATGTCTTCCACCAAATTCAAGATATGATCTTCTCCTCCTGCAAGAAAGAATGTCTTTGCAGCTGGGATATTACGTGAAGCACCCAATGCTTGTCGCATAGTCATAAGTCCTTTGAACATGCCATCGAAGTTCTGTGGTTCGTTATCACCAATCTTTGTAGGAACATCAAAGATGACTGTGGCGGGACTGTAACCCTGATCAAAAGCTGCTGCATACACAAAAGGTTTGAAGCTGGACCCAGGCTGACGTGGGGCGAGAGCCATATCAATTTTTCCACCGTGCTCTGTATCCGAATAATCCATATTCCCCACATACGCCAACACTTCACGTGTGTCAGGATCAATAGTTACCAATGCCATGTTGTACGCACCGTAACGCGCTAGGACATCCTCTCGATGGAATTCAATCACTTCTTCTGCAGCTTGCTGTAAATCCCAATCCAAGGTCGTCTCGATAGTGAGACCTCCTTGTTCAAACAGCCCTTCTTCTGCACTGCCTGCAAACATTCGCTCAATTTCCTCACGCACCCAAAGAACAAAGTGTGGTGCACGAATATCCTCGCGTGATGGTTGGAACTCCATCATTTCTATATCCCCAAGTGCTTTTAGCTTCTCCTGTTCTGTAATGAATCCTTGCTCTTTCATGTTCTGTAAAACCTGATCTGTACGCCCTCCTATATAAAGAGTGATACTACCCGTCCCAACATATGAACCAAGCAAACCAATCGTTATATCACTATCTGGAACCTGAGTAGAACGTGTTATGCGACCATCAATCACTTTTTGATGAATATCATCAATGACTTCCGTATGCAGATGACGTCCATATGGGCTGAAGTACGAAGGGCGCTGTGGAAGTGACGCCAAAACTGCAGCCTGTGCAAGCGATAGATCCTGTGCCGGAATACCAAAGTACACCTGACTTGCTTGTTCTACTCCGTATGCATTCTGTCCAAATGGAATCCAGTTGAGATACAACACAAGCAACTCATCTTTATCTAACTGATGTTCTAGTTGACATCCAAGAATGAGCTCCTTTATTTTCCGTTGATAACGATTATCTTCAAAAAGATTAAGAGCGTTACGTGCTAACTGTCTTGTGATAGTAGAACCACCTCCTGCACGACCAAGTAATAATATTGCACGAGTGATGGCACGCATATCCAAACATCCACGCTCGTAGAAGCGTTCATCTTCTATAGAAATTGATGCCTGTTTCATAACGAGCGGAATTTGCTCGCTCTCTACATATGTACGATCTTCTTCGGAGAAGAGACGGTATAGCTCTACACCCTCTCTATCGGTAATAACCGTACTCTGAGATGCCAAGAAGCTCTTGGGATCTTTAATGTCTGGAAGTGTGATCCAAATTAACAGAATATATAGAATCAAGAACACAAAAAATCCCAATGCACTTTTTATAAAAAATCGCTTCAATTCTCGTCGATTGCGCGGACGCTTCTTGTAAAGATACACAACTGCCCTCTTTATAGAACAAGATGGTTTCTTTGATTTATATGTAGGCCGTGTAATGCGCCTGTTAGAATCAGACTCATTATCAAGTGAGCGTATTTTAAAACCGTTCATAATCTTATGAGACCGAAAGTGTAGCATATTCAAGAACGTGAGAGTGTTATTTTATTAGCTTTGTAAAAGGGCTTTTGGACTGTTGGCTATTGGCTAACTTGTGCTGAACGAAGCCAATTGCCAATAGCCGCAAGCCCTCTGAGCTTTGTTATCACATGCCAAAAACATGCTATACTTAACTGGTGTTGACCCGTTTTAGATACCTCAAGGCACTATTCCTTGCATCTGTCCCACAAATTGCTTGGGCAGCAGCGGATCCTACAAGATCGATGCATGTCGGAGACGGTCCCTCTATTTCCCAAGTTATCCAGAATGTCGGTAATGTACTCATCACAACTGGATTGACCGTCTGCACAGCTATCTTTGTTATAGGCACATTCTTCTACATCATCTCCTTGGGAGACGATCAACGAAAGGGATTAGGCAAAGGAATGATGATTGGCGCAATCATCGGTGCGATTATCATCGCTAGTGCCAAAATCATCATGAATACGACACTGTTCTTCGTCTACGGTACTCTATAAAAAATAGGGACTTTCTCATGTACATCGCTCTGCGTGCGATATACTTTTGTGACCTATGACAAATAAGCAAGATCCCACAGGTAGTGTCCTTGAGCGTTTGGAAAAAGCAGAACAGCTCAAAATAATGTGTGAACATAAAGAGGCTTTAATTATTTTAGAAGAACTTTTAATCGAAGACCCACAGAATATTTCGGCACTGGAAGAGGTAGCAGATAATGAATTGAGTTTGGAACATTTTAATCGTGCAAGAAAAGCAGCTCTGCAAGCTATAGCCTTGGATAAAGATAGTTATACCGGTCATTACATATTGGGATTCCTACACTCACGAGGAGAAGAATGGCCAGAAGCACTCAAAGAACTTCAGAGGGCCAACATGCTTAAGCCCAATAATCCAGAAATCTTGCGCTGCTTAGGATGGGCGCTCTTTAGTGGTGACCAACGAACTCAGGGAATCGTGACACTTGAACGTGCGCTAAACTTGGATAGCGAAAACCCTCTCACGCTCTGTGATCTGGGAGTAACACATTTGCAAGTACACAACTTCATGAAAGCAAAAGCGCTCTTCTTGCGTGCACTAGACCTTGATCCAACAAATGAACGAGCGAAGGAATGTGTGGAAGCTGTAGAAAGATTGGAGAAATCTGCTGTGAAGAAATAATTGTTTTATTAGTTTCTGGTTACTAGTTTATTGGTTTTTAGTTAAGCGGAAGCAAAACTAGCAAACCAGAAACTAAAAACTAGAAACTTTTCTCTGTTGTACATAGCCTTTGACTAAGCCATGACCTATAATAAGTGCCATGCCCAGCATGGATCCGAACATCACCCTCCTCTATAAGCGAGGGATAATAATGGGAATCCAAAGTACCTTTCGAGAAAGACGTTGGTTCGCTGTGTTTGGCGCACTCTTTGGTGTGCTTCTGATGCTTCAGATTCTTCTCTTTGGACTTTTGGGCATGCAAACGATTGAATCGGTTCTATTGTCACGTACAGACCTTAAAATTGAGTTACGAGCGGAGGCAAACGATCAGGATCGCCAAACATTTTTCGCACAACTCAACGAGCTTCCTTATGTTAGTGAGGCTGTATACATCACACGCGAGCAAGCTTATGAACACGCCCGACTGCAGGACGCTGAATTGATCACGTTCCTAGAAAAGTACAACATGGGTAATCCGTTCCAAGATACTATCGGTATTACTCTACGATCATTGGATGACTACACACCATTTGCATCATTCATCGAACAGGAATCATTCCAAAGCATTATTAACCCCACGCACCTTTCTCAAATCACACAGCAAGAGGCAGAATCTAAAGAACTATTGCGCTTTGTTTCAGCAGGAAAATCTTTGGCATTCCTTGTTTTGATCCTCGCCGTGAGCGTACTCATTTTTATAGTGACAGAGCTTGTTCGCCGACGTGCGCTTGATCGCAGAGATGAAGTTTTTGTAGAGCAACTTGGTGGCGCACATCCACTGACAATCTTCCTGCCATTTGCAACCGAAGCCACACTCTTACTCTGGGCCGCAATTATCACGAGCTCTGTTGCTCTTGTCTTGATTTTGGCAGTGACCCCATCCGTATTCCCTGCATTCCAAGGAGCAGTGATGCGGGCACTTGGAGAAGAGCTCGCTAATAACTTCCGTGGATCTATTCCACTTTTACTTTTAATTGAATTTGTTGCTGCCCCAATTTTGGCAAGCTTAGGTGCTTGGTTGGGCGTATGGCCGACTGTGAGATCGAAAGCTCTCTCTGCCTCTTCTTAAGAAGAGAAAAAGGAGATAAAAGATGAAAAAGAGTAAAAGGAGATTATTTGATACAATTCTTTTATCTCTTTTTGTCTCTTTTTCATCCTTTTACTCTTTTTTTACCGTTACTCTATAGCCCCCCATGCCACATAGTTACACATACGATGCATTAGTTCTAAAGGCATATGACGTTGGTGAAGCTGACCGCTTCCTTGTTCTATTAACACGTGAACGCGGAAGGATTTCTGCACGCGCACGTGCGGTGCGTAAGATGAAGAGCAGGCTCGGTGGTTCTCTCCTTCCATATCAATACATCACGGTAGGACTCGTCGAAGGAAGTGCCGGCATGATCGTTACATCTGCACAGTGTAAATCCGAAACTCAGATGTCTTCTACAAATGCGTTCCTATTCACCGAACAAGGAATAGAAATATTGCTTTCTCTTTTGCATGAAGAAGAACCTCTTCCGGAAATTTTTGATCTGACACTCGCATTTCTAAATAAATGTCAGACACAAGAATCTGATCCGGTTCTTCCTTTTATCATCAAACTACTAGCACTTATGGGTCTATCTCCAGCCGGAGATAGTGAAGAAGAGAAATTATGCATCCAAAAGTGCCTGGAAGGATCATGGTCTATTTCAACTCAGTCAGCAAATTTGAAGCTTAAAAGGCTTTGCTCAACAATTATTACTGACCAAACAAGCAAAGAATTTAAGGTAGCAAAGATTGCTTCACAAATGAGATAATTAATCCTTGTCCAATTCATGAATCATATCGAGATCAATTTCATTAAGACTTTTTATAATTTTATCAGCATCTTCAAATTCTGATGATTCAAATTCACAAAAAGAATCGGGGCAGATAATACATTTCATATTTGCTGACTTGGCTGCCTCCAAACCTGCAACAGAATCTTCAATGACCAGACATTCCTCTGGAGCAACTTCCATTTCTTTTGCGACACACTGAAAAACATCCGGAAAAGGCTTTTGTCGTACCACATGAGATTCTTGGTCTGAGATGATTTGATCAAAAAATGCTTCAAATCCGAATTTTTTAGATATGACTTCTATTGAAGGCTTCATAGAAGCCGATGCTATGCATAGTTTATATTCAACAAAAAGTAAATTAATCGCATTCATCGCCCCTGGTTTCAGTTCAAGATCAGTTGGTATAAATTCTTCGTAAACTTTCTGCTTTTCTGCACGAACTTTAGCAAAATCGAGTGGCAGATTCATTTTATGAATCCATTCTCTGCAACTTATTGAATTATTAATCCATTCATCTATCCACTCTTCTTTTGAAATTGGAAAACCGTATTCTGAAAACACCCGATTGTATGCTTTATATTGCAGTGGTTGTGAATCAATCAGAAGCCCATCAAGATCGAAGATTACGACTTTTATCATGCTGTGGATTAGAGTGAAAAATAGGAAGGTGGTAAGTATTCGCCTATTCGTGCGAATAGTCCATTAGTGTTAGTCCACTAACTCGCTATCGTGAATCAAAGTTTATTCTTACAACAACTTTAGAATATTCTCCAATATGGGTCCTTTCTTGGCTGATAAAGTGTAATAAACAAAAAGACCCTTTTTCTTTCTCTGTATAACATTCGCCCTTTCAAGAATTTGCAGATGCTTCGACGTCGATTTAAGTTTTAAATGGATACCATCTGCTATCTCATTCACCACCGCAGACCCATTCTTTTTTAAAAAAATCAGAATCTGAAGCCTTTTTGAGTTAGCGAGAGATTTGTTGAAGATCTCGAGTTTTTGAAGATTGTTCATAAACAAAGTGTGAAAAGTGAAAAGTGGTGAAGTATTCGCCTATTCGTGCGAATAGTCCATCAGTAAATCAGTATTTCTTGAAATAATTAGTCGCCTATTCGTGCGAATAGTTCCAACATCACAGCACATCAACTCCTGCCAGCCATAGCTTTAGCGAAGGCTGGTCAAATCTTAACTGTCAAATGTTAACTGTTAATTGTTAACTGTTAACTACCGTCCCCCAACCAACTAGGCATTTCATTCGGACCATCCACCACGCCTATTTGCATATAATTCGGTCGCGCTTCGTAAACAGAGAAGACAGGTTCTATGACTTCTTCATCAGCACTTTGTACTATGCGATACCACACAGCTTTCAAACCTGATACACGTCCCCCTGCTTTTCGAGTTGTCCCAGGAGGAATATCCGTGGTGTACTCAGTGCGATCAGGCGGCGGACTCTGATAATCCCATGTGAAGGGACCGGCAATTTCTGATCTGCGATCATCCTTTGTCCCATAGTAAATGTAATACGCTTTGTCATCTTTGTGATATGTTTGAATCAGAAGTGCACTGGGGCTGTCATTTATGAACCGCATATCAGTATGTGGAGGATAGATAGTTGCATCGGTTCCCTGAGGGCTATAGTAACTAACAGCAAAACTATGATTGCGCCTTTTGCTTATAGGGAAGCCATATTCCCACACTCCTCTGTATGCTGTAGTACTCACTTGGCATAACCCTCCCCCATAATCCGGCAATGTCTTCTCACCCAGAATCACAAGCTCTTGTTTGTACCCAGTTGAACGATTTACTGGCCCCAGCACTTCATTGAAGGAGAACTCCGCACCTTGCTCTATCAAATGCCCATTGAACTTATTTAATCCAACATCAATATTATATTTTCTGGCTAATGGCGAACCACTGTAATCTGACTCACCCACCGTTACTACTTCCTTGATACCAATTTTCCGAAGTTTGGAATCCACAGTAATAGATGGTTGTATTTCATCTACTGGCAAAATGATATCCGACACGCCTTGATCCAGCGCAGCAATAGTTAACTCTACTGCATCATCCAAGCGAACATGACGACCCGGTAATCCAACTCCTTCAAACACAATTCCACCTGTGGAACTCTTGCTTATAACCACCGAGCCAGGCTCGCGATCAATTATTGATACTACTTTTTCCTGAATTGTTCTTCGTATTGCATCTTTATCCCATCCTACAACAGTGTGACGCACAATATCTGGTGGAAGTGATGGAATTTTGTCACCATCTACACGAAATTCGGCTAACGGCTTAATAGACTCGCCTCTAAATGTCCATTCCTCTCTATTGGAATACCAATCTGCGTATTCATATGGCTTTAGAAAGATTAAATGGTGGTTATATCTATAAGTAAGTGTTGGCGAGGTTGCTGATGCTATAAGTGGCATTAGAAAAGTTCCAAGTATTAAGTACCAAGTTCCAAATTGGACCTTGGACCTTGGACATTGGACCTTTTTATTAAAGTTTCTCATAAGATGGAGAAGGATGCTCATCTAAAGCCTTATTAACCAATGCGTCTGCTCTGTAATTATCAGCACGTGGAATATGGTGAAATTCTACAGATGTAAACTCTGTAACTAGTTCTTGAATCTCTGCAAAGAACTCTTTAAGAGCTGGCATCTTCACACGATATTCACCCTTCAATTGTTTAACGATCAACTCAGAATCCAAAAAACATACAAGACGATTTGGGTGATAGCGTTTGGCAATCTTAAGCCCCTCGATGAGAGCCCGATACTCCGCAATATTATTTGTCTCGATTCCAATTCGCTCTGCATGCTCTCTAACCACCTTACCTTCTGTAGGATCCTCGATAATGATACCAATCGCCGATTGCCCAGGATTACCACGCGATCCCCCATCCGTAAAAAGATGCAGTGTCCCTCCAACAGATTCCGAAACCTCCTCGGGGGCGGCTTTCTCCAAAGCCTCCGTAAGTATATCTGCCACAAACTTGTCACGCTCTCTTACGCGAGGAAAAAGTTCTTTTAGTTTACGATCGATGGAAGCAGGCAATTTCACCATGACTTTATCATACCATGGCACTGATGAAACATCCTCCAGAGGGAGAAATAAAAGAAATAAGGGCAATAAAAGAAATAGACGATCCTTTATTTCTTCTATTTCCCTTATTTCCCATTCAAATTAGAACAACACAATAAAGATCCGCTATACTCGTCGGGTATGCCAAAGCTCCTCAGAACAAGCACTCTCCTGATCCTACCACTCATTACTTTGTTTTTGGGGTGGCAGATCGGTGCACGCTACGAACAAAAAAATCTGGTTGAGCTTTCGCAGCAATTGGAGCTTCTGTATACAGGCAAAACTGCAAGTGGAACTCTGTTGGGTAATCCAGAACAGGAAGTGGATCTTTCACTTCTTTGGGGCGTATGGAGGTTGCTCCTCAAGCATTACATTATTGAAGATCAACTTAATCCCCCCGAAATGGTTTACGGTGCAGTAGGTGGATTGGTACGTGCCATTGGTGATCCATACACCACCTTTATGACTCCAACGGAGAACGCCCAATTCACACAATCACTACAAGGAAAGATGGAAGGTATTGGCGCAGAACTCACAATGCGTGATGGAATGGTGGTTGTGGTCGCTCCTCTTAAAGGATCTCCTGCCTCCAAAGCAGGGCTGGAACCAGAAGATATTGTCCTAAAAGTAGATGATGTCGATATCACAGGGGAAACACTTCACCAAGTTGTACAGAGAATCCGAGGAGAAAAGGGGTCTAAAGTGACTCTGAGCATTAAACGCGAAGAAGAATCCGATCTCCTAGACATCACCATCACACGTGCAAGTATCACCATTCCGAGTGTTGAATATGAAGTTAAAGAAACTGCAACGGGTTCCATCGGATACATTCAACTCAATCAATTTGGAGAAGACAGCGTGAAAGAAGTGAAGAGCGCACTCAAAGACATGCGCGATGAAGATCTACAAGGCCTCATTATGGATGTGCGCTTTAATGGTGGTGGATATCTGGAAGGCGCTGTTGATATGGCATCTATGTTCTTAAAAGAAGGAAAGGTAGTAACTGTTGAACGTAGAAATGGGGAACCATCAAACCACTATGTTTCCGGTCGACCATCTGATCCGGATATCCCACTTGTTGTTTTGATCAATGAAGGTTCCGCAAGCGCATCAGAAATTTTGGCAGGCGCCTTGCAAGATGCTGGACGCGCAACAATCATTGGTAAGAAGAGCTTTGGGAAGGGAACCGTTCAGGAGGTCTTTGACCTCCCAGGTAATGCATCAGTCCGTATCACGGTTGCAAGGTGGCTAACGCCTTCAGGAAGAGATTTGGGCAAGGATGGAGTGCATCCTGATATCGAAGTTGAACGCACACGTGAGGATATTATAGATGAGAAAGATCCGCAGCTGGATGCGGCACTGGAGTTACTTTTGGATGGAGAGGAGCCAACGCAATTATAGTTATAGCGACTGAAGACACTCTACTGTACTTTTGCGAGCAGCCTCCTGTGTGCTTTGCACTTCTCTTGCAGATGCTTCTAATTTGTCAGCCAATTCATGTTTCCCACATTTTCTAAGCTCCTTAACTAAAAGCTCTGCCTCGGCAACAAGAACTCTTCTATTGCTTGCCTGTATTCCTAAACCATTCATTACATCTAGTTTTTTAGTTAATAGATTTTGCATACATAAATGGGGAAAAATTATTAATACTCAAAAAGTTCGTCTTTTTTAAAGAACCTTGCAATCTCATTCGCGGCAGCCTCTTCGCTATCCGAAGCATGGACTACATTGCGCATTTTGCTATCCCCTTCTTCTTTGCTTCCAAACTCAGCACGAATTGTTCCAGAAGCTGCTTCTAAACAATCTGTTACTCCCAAATTCTCACGCATCTTTTCGATAATCCCATCGCCTTCCAAAACCATTCCAATTACTGGTGTAGAACTCATGAACTTTTCTACATCTGGATAAAACGGAAACTCTGCAATGTGAGCATAGTGTTCACGCAATGTATCAAGATCTAACTTGATCATTTTGCATCCGATAATCTTGAATCCGGCGTCTTCGAATCGCGCGAGAACCTTGCCACAGATCTTTTTCTGCATGCAGTCGGGCTTGAGTAGAATCAGAGTTCTTTGCATAAGTAAGGGAAAATTAATACATTGCTATATTGTTCCATTGTTCCATTGTTCGCAAGCAAGTATCCAACTTTTAACAATGAGACAATGAAGCAATGGAACAATTGTTCTATATATTACGAGCTCACCATATCCTCAAGCCCTCCCTTATTCTCCTCTTTCCCAATCACCACCAATCGCATCTCTTCCGGAGTGAGCAACCGTGTAGCCAAAGTATTTACCTGTTCTTTGCTAACTTTATCTAACTCTGCAAAGTAATCATCTACTGTTCGAACCTTGGGATACATCAGCTCTTGTTTGCCATAGAAATGTGCCTGCTCTTCGGAGTCTTCTAAACTCAATGTAATTTTACCCTTAAGGAAGTCCTTAGAACGTTTGAGCTCCTCATCAGTAATTCCTTTATCCACACATTCCATATATTCATGCTTGATAAGTTTGATCGCATCATGCAAGCGAGACTGATCCACTCCTGCGCGAGTGGAAAGTGAACCAGCATCCATATAACTGTCATCTTCAGTAGAAATGTAATAGCACAAACCCTTAGCTTCGCGGATATTTAGGAACATCCTAGAACTCATATTGCCACCCAAGATAATTGCGAGAAGTTTTTGTGCAAAGTAATCATCTTCAAGAGAGCTGATGCCAGGAACTCCAAGAACTAAATGCGCTTGTTCAGTTTTCTTTGTTCTAAGGAACACGCGCTCGGGCCCATAAGATTCAAATGGTTTGTATTCACGATTTTTGGAACCATTAATGCCAGAGAAATATTTCTCGGAAAGATCCATAGCTCCATCTTCAGAAATCTTCCCGGCAAAAGCTACAACCAGATTATCTGGTGTGTAGAGTGAATCTTTGTGCGATTGAAAATCCGCCTGCTGCACAGACATGATTACCTTTTCTTTTCCAATCGTATCCCATCCCAACGGATTATCGCCGAAGAGAAGTTCCTCAAAGTCCCATCCTGCACGATACATCGGTGTGTCTTGATACATGCGCTCTTCTTCCATAATCACACCTCGCTCGCGCTCAATATCATCCTGAGGAAAGCTAGCATTCAAAAGCATATCACTTAGAACATCGCATCCCAGATCAATATGTTCGGCAGCAACTTTAACGTAGTAACCTGCATATTCCTTTCCTGTGAATGCATTAAAGTCTCCACCCACTCCATCGATCGCCACACTGACTTCTTTTGTATTCTTGTACCTATTCCCGCCTTTAAAGAACATATGCTCCAGAAAATGGCTGATACCACGCTCCTTTTCCTCCTCATAACGAGATCCTGCACCTGCAAATACTAAAACCGTGATAGAGGCTGTCCCATCACAAGGGGCAGTTAGGACACGGAGGCCAGATTTGAGCTTATTGACTGAGTGCATTAGAAAGAGTGTAGGGCAGGATCATCGATTAGTTAACTGGTTTTTTAGTTCATAGTTGCTAGATAACTAAAAACCAGAAACTAAAAAACTAACTAACTTGTTGACCAGACATAAACTTATAGATAACGTCCACCAGCAATGTTAGGTAAATTGAAATGGCGTCGGCGTCTCCGTAAGCACGGTTTCTTACAGCGTAGCTCATCCAAGGATGGAAAGGCTCTGCTGAGTCGCCGCAGGAGAAAAGGCAGGAAGAGGCTTACTGTGCAGAAGAAGAAATGAATCAGAGATACAAGACTAATATCCCTAGAAGCTAGAAGCTAAAAGCTATAAGCTATTTGACGTGACATCCTATCTACACCGCCTCACAGGCTTCCTATTCTTCCTCCTTGGTATAAGCCTCTTTATGGCATACCTATTAATGCATAATGGAATCTATGCTGCTGGATCCGCTTGGTGGATACAGCGTGCTGATCTCTCTTTCGCACTCACAACAATTCTATATGGAGGAACCGGACTTTATTTAAGTGTTCATCCAAAAGATACACCTTCGCGCGCTCTTGCACTGGGAATCGGTATTCCTCTTGCTGCATTTTTCATATTCCTCTTTGTTTTGAATTTCTGGGAAGCGCTGGGATTACCACAGGGAGAGATGTTGTTGGCTCTATGATTTGCTACTTCGTTATTTTGTTATTTCGAATCTCAGTTTAACGAATTAACGAATCACAACCGCAGCTCAGTTCAACAAATAAACGAATTAACGAATTAACGAAATAATGAGATAACGTCATATCTCCGACTCCTTTGCCCCCTCTTTTCGATTCATTTCTTATGCAGTTTAAAGCCCCATACAATGGTACAGGGCTTTAAGGGTGGTCCTACCCTTGAGAGAATCACAGAAGTTCTTCCTCCGATACTCGTCCTTCCAAGAAGAGCTGCGCCGTGATCATCTGATGCGGTGTACCCGAAATTGAAAGTATTTCCGCAATCACTTGATAATCTCTGAGCATCTGTGCACATTCGAGTGCTACTTCCATGTCTCGTTTCGTACGTGCTGCTTCCATGCATGTGCGCAGAAGATGATGCGAAAGCTTGGGACCGTACAGGAGACTGAGATGTTCAAGCCTCCCGTTCGCAGCAGCTTTTTGCACAAGAGGATCAAGTATATCTGCGTGGACACTGTAACCTTCTCTCCTCAATTCTTCGACACCTCCGTTAAAAGTGCACCATTTTCGCTTCAGGCGCTCGTCTGTTTCCACGATTTTAATCATACTACACCAGCAGTAGTTGTATCTATCCTTACGCTCACTGCCAATGAAACAATAAAGGTATCTGAGAATCAGCTTTTGCACTCGTGGCGGAAATTCATAAAATTGCAAATAAGGTGCGTGCAGATCCTTATAATACATCGGCTTGTACCTCTTGAGGAAAATTTTCGCAGTCCTTCTTCGATGTATCTCCAACCCCCAAACAAAAAAATTGCCTACCGGTGTCCAGAAATTTTTCAATGCCTTGAACATGATCTACTCTCCCATCATTGAGAATTGTGAATGAGCAGGACCTGTTCCTACTCTTTTTATCCTTTGCAGGAACGTACTAACAATACTGAATATTGTTAATTGAGCAATGGCCTTTTACCCTAGTTATTGGCCATTTATTTAACAAATAAACGAATTAACGAAATAACGAAATAACGTCACACCTCCGACTCATCAACTCCCTCTCCAAGATTTGCCTCTCGTGCGGCTAGAAAGAGGTAGTCGCTTAAACGATTCAGATAAATTTGAACGTGATCATTTATCTTTTCTTTTTCAGATAATCGAACAGTGCATCGCTCCGCACGACGACATACTGTGCGAGCCTGATGTATCAACGAACTCAGTCGCGATCCACTTGGAAGAATGAAGTGTTTGAGAACAGGAAGCGTCTGCTCAAGTTCATCAATCCACTTTTCAATTTGATAGATATCTTCCTGAGAAATTCTGACGATTCCACTTGTCCCTTTTAATGGAGTCGCCAAATCCGTCCCAACTCTAAAAAGAAGCTTCTGCACTTGCACTAAGTACTCTTTGACTTCTACGGGAATCTCTTCCTCGACAAGAACAACTCCCAAAACTGCATTAAGTTCATCCACAGTCCCAAATGCTTCCAAGCGAAGAGAACCCTTAGAAACACGCTCCCCACTTAGGAGCCCTGATTTACCACCATCGCCAATCTTGGTAGTTATAGACATGAAGATTTTGTATTTTATCATGAACGTGATAACAATCAACACGCTCCCCGGTAAAGTGGGGTCGCTTTCAACCATCAACTTTGAAGTTGATTGTTGAAAGCGAAGCGTGTTGAAAGTTCGCCGTAGGCGAACGTGTCATCAGTTGCCAGATGTTAATGCAATCACCGCTTTGTGGGCATCTTTAGCCTCCTCTTCTGTGAGCGTCCTATTCTTCGCGCGATAAACACAACGAATGGTCAGATTGTACTTATATACTTGGCCCGACTCGGCGTAAAGATTGGCGACCTCCACGCTTTCTAGAAGATCAGACGTCTTCTTCACCTTATCTACAAACTCTCCCGCACTCTTGCTCTGATCAAATGGTAGTGTCACATCATATGTAATCGATGGAAATTGTGAAACCGACATAGCAACTGTTGTTTTAGGTTCTAGCGCAAGAAGTCTAGTAAGAGAAATACGTACGGCAGCTGCACGATTTGGTAGGCCGAACTGTTCACGTACTCCCGGATGTACTTCGAAAATAATCCCAACAGGATCTTTATCTACAACAAGAGCGGCTACTCTTCCCGGATGAGCGTATGGAGGTGCATTCTTCATTGGCTCGATTGATGATTCATATCCCACTTGCTTCAAAGCCCTTACAAGTTTTGATTTAAGAACAAGAAATGGATCATCATTCAATCCTGTTTCTATCCAACTACTAAGGAGTAATCCCATCTCCAACTCATCATCTTCTCTTTTTGCAAATACTTGTCCCCACTGGAATGTTGCGAGTGTCTTATCTACATTAAGAATATTCTGTTGAGCATGGTCCAGAAGTCCCGGCAACGTACTTGGTTGCATAATGGATAGCTCCTCTCCAAGTGGATTTTCGATAACGGCAGCAGTATCTGTATCAATATTGCATTTTTGAAGGAGGGAAGGACCAACAAGAGAGAGTGGGAGAATTTCCATGAATCCTTCTTCTTTGAGTGCATCACGAAGTATGTGAATTCTTTGATCTCGCTCAGGAGGATCAACTTGAGATACAGGAAGCACTGAATCGATTGCATCATATCCATAAATTCGTCCGATCTCTTCAATCAAATCATGCGGACCCGATATATCCCCTAAACGGAATAGAGGCGGAGTAACTTTGAAGATTTTTCCTTTTTTCTTCACATCAAACTCAAGATCGCTGAGAATCTTTTCTACAGTTTGCGTAGGGATTTCTACTCCCAACATCTGCGTTACCTTTTCAAACGGAAGATCAATCGGCTTTGGTGATCCGTTATCTCCCCAACTGTCCATCCTAGAAATAATCTTTGCACCGGGAACAAGTTCCAAGAAGAACTCCAATGCACGATTGAATCCCATTTGTACAATTATATTTGGAACTCCCTTCTCGTAAATTGTTGCAGCATCTGTTCTATGACCTGTGGCAATAATCGTCTTACGAATAGAAACCGGATCTACTCCTGCACTATGCAAATAGATTCGCTTTGTTCCTTCCTTTGTAGAACTGCGCAGCCCTCCCATCACACCAAGCAAATCGAAAATGCCTTCGTCGTCACTCAATACAATTGCGCCTTCTGGTAATTTTCGTTCAACTTTATCCAACGTCACAATCTTTTCTCCTTTTTTAGAAAGTCGCATATGTATATCACCCTTTAGATCATCCGCATCAAAGCTGTGCAATGGCATCCCAACTTCCAGCATCACATAGTTTGTTATATCTATGGGAAGATTTAGCGAACGAAGTCCGACTGATTCCAAGCGCTTCTTCATCCAATCTGGTGTCTCGCCGACAGAATCAATAGAGAGTAGACACGAACAGTATCGTGGAATCTCATTCTTGCAATCAACTATGTTTTCGAATGGAAGCGGATCTTTGGGGAACGATTGATCAGCAAACATTGGCCGATCTTTGCGCCATTTAGCCAACCCCATTGCTATACATTCACGAGCAAAGCCGATATGCGAAAAGAGGTCCGCGCGGTGCGTGATCGCATGATTATCAATATCCAAGACTGTTCCGCCACTTCCTAAATACTCACTCAATGATAGCCCAACATGCTCATCGCCATCTCCAAGATCCATGACTGGACGATCACCATTCTCAGGCAGAGGAGGATAGTGTGCTTCAAGCTCAAGCTCTTCGGCCGCGCAGATCATCCCTTCGCTTTCTTCTCCGCGAATCTTTATTTTATTCAATTTAAGCATTCCTCCATCAGAAGATTTCACTGTTGTGCCTACATGTGCAAAAACGATTTTCATCCCCTTTCGCAGATTAGTACCTCCACATACCACCTGCTTCTTCCCCTGATCTGTCTCCACACCACACAAGCTGAGCTTGTCAGCATTTGGATGTTTCTCGACTTTGATAATTTTCCCCACACAACACCCATCCAACTGCGTGCCCTTAGAACTCATTCCTTCCACTTCTGCCGTGCAAGACGTTATGCGCTCTGCAATCTTCGCAGGATTATACCTGCCCTGAGCAGAGCCGAAGGGCTCTTCCCATTCAAGAAAATCGCTGAGCCAATCTAGAGATATTTTCATATGGGATAAGCATACACGAAGAGAAATGAAGAATGAAAAATGAATAATGAAGAATAATCACAGAATCACCCTTTAATTTTCCATTTTTCATTATTCACTATTCATTTTATGGCATATTGTGCAAATATAAAGGAACGAGTACGCTTTAAGACAACCTATGCCTTTCCCCTTCTCTATTATGGCCAAATCTAGCAACACAGGAATGCTCCAAGCCCTACAGTGGGTTGTCTCTGTTCTTATGTTTCTTGCGATGCTCGCAGCTGTCGCAGGCATTTACGAAACGCACTTCATCGGTGCTGGTGCCACTTTTGGAACAACCGGAGCTTCTCTATCGATTCTCGCTTTCGCAATAACCGCGCACTTGTGGATCAGGTCGTTGGCGTGCTGCTTGGGGGTGTGTCAGAAGTAGACGGCTTCGCGGAAAGATGGTACAAGCCTTATTGATGCAGATCAACACACTGAGATGGCGATCCCGATTTCCGTCGCGGCTCGGCCGCGCCGAGACGGACGCCGCACTGCTTCTTCGAAAAATCATCGACAATCCTCTTTGCTGAAAAGTGATCTGCCTTGTACATTTGTCTGTGGAGGGATCGCATAGTGGCCTAGTGCGCTCGCTTGGAAAGCGAGTAGACCTGAAAGGGTCTCGGGGGTTCGAATCCCCCTCTCTCCGCCATCCGACTCGCTCATGGCAAACCAGTTTAAAGCATTATGTTGAAGCCATACCCAATCAGCATAATCCCCAAAGTCACTACTCCAAAGAATGCTAGGAGCAGTTTTAGCTTCATCACTTTCTTTAAGATCAATGCTTCCGGGAGCGAAAGACCAACAACTGCCATCATAAAAGCTAGCGCAGTTCCCAGTGGAATCCCCTTATCTACAAGAGATTCGATAATAGGAATCACACCACTCGCATTGGCATAAAGTGGTACAGCCAAAATAACAGCTGCAGGAACTGCAAATAGATTATCTTTTTGAATATATTGCTCAAAGAATCCTTCCGGAACGTATCCGTGAATAAGAGCTCCAACCATTACGCCTATAAGAACAAACGGAGCCACCTGTTTAACAATCCCCATTGCATCTTTAGATAGCATCAAACAAATACTTACTACCGAAGACTTTTCTGATTTTTGTTTGCACTTACAAGGAGACTTTTGCACAAACTCTTCTATATATTGTTCCAATCGCATTCTACTCAATATCATTCCGCCAATCATTCCTACAGCAATCCCCGCACCAACGTAAAGAAGTGTGACTTTCCATCCAAACATGCTTATAAATAGAGCAACAGCCACTTCGTTGATCAATGGAGAAGTGATAAGGAAAGACAATGTGACTCCAAGCGGAATCCCCGCCTCTACAAAGCCAATAAAAAGTGGAATAGATGAACAAGAACAGAAAGGAGTAACAGCCCCAAATATCGTTGCCAGAAAATAATCCGCTCCATAGAACTTATGCGAAGTTAGGAATGCCCGCATCTTTTCTATGGGCAAGTAGTACCGCAGCAAACTCATAAAATGCGTGATGACTATCAACAGAAGAAGAATCTTGATGGAGTCATACAAAAAGAAATGCACCACCGCAGCCTGAGTCGTTTCTGGCTCAATCTTAAGTATTGTGAACGTTAGAAAATCAGCGAGTTGAGTGAGCATAGTCAGACTATAAGCTAGCACATTATTCTAATCACTATTCACTATTCACTTTTAACTTTTCACTTTTAACTTTCTTATAACCTTCCTCCCCTTTCTTTTGGAGCAAAAAACCTCAGTTTTAGCTTTTTATATATCTCCTCTTCGGTCTTACTCGCAAGCAAAGCATCTCCATCAAAAAGTCCGTATTCATTAAGCTTCCAGCTGTTCTTGATTGCTACTCTACGCATTGCAATATTGTGCTCTTTTGATCCAGTGAAATATAGGAGTGCCGATCCCCACTGATCTTTTTTGACAAACCGAACATCAACGCGTAATCCTGACTTTAGATCAAACGAAAGTTTGCGCTCTCCATGTGCCACCACATCACGAACTATAGATAAGCTAGCGATAGCATCGGAAACTTCTTTTGGTGACTTAGTTACAACGAGAATATCTATATCCCCAACTGTTTCTTTTTCGCGACGATATGAACCTGCAACACTGCACTGATCAACACCTTCCACGCCCTCAATCTTCTTCAGAAGCTTGATAACATCTTCTTTAACCTCCTCACGCGGAAATCGCCTTGTACGTTCCTTAACCCGCTTCGCATTCTCCAAAACTTTCTTCTCCATCAATTCAGAAAAACGAGGGAGAGTTCTCAGCTTCCCATCCTCTGCAGCTTTTATAAGATCTGCAACAGTCTTCACTCCAAATGCAGCTTGAATCTGACGTACACGCTTAGGCCCGAGTCCTTCTACGTCCATAAGATCTGCGGGAATTCCACCTTGAGTGATGCGTAAATTTTCCAGTGCAGTTATTTTTCCTGTTTCTAAGTACTCAATAATTTTACGTGCAATTGCATCACCAATACCTGAGAGTTTCTTGAGTTCCTTCTCATCTCCATAAGTTGAAATATCTCGAGGTAGTTCTTCTATTACCTGAGCAGCCCGCCTGTATGCCGCAGGCTTAAAGGGCACCTCCTGCTCTTGGAGTAGGGCGGCGATTTGACAGAGTAGACCTGCAATAGCTTTATTGTTCTCCATTGATCATATTGTACCCTTTGCTGTCAATTGTCTGAACTAGGATTAAAAAGATTAAAAAAGATGGACAGGATTAATTCTGTAAATCTTAGTTTCAGACAATTCTCGTAATACACAAACTGCTCTTCCCGATTTTAAGTAGCGGCCCCCCGCAGTGCTAATGCACCACAGGGGACCTAGATCCTGGGAGTTTCCCCTTAAGCGGTTGAAGCCGCTTGTTTTCGACGCCGCTTCTTGGTCAACGCAGAATTGCCTTTCTTCTTCTGCTGCTTCCGGAATTTACCACGCGCCTCAGCCCGAAGACTTCGTGGCGCGTTTTCAACTTCCGGCGGATACACCGTTGAAGCTGCAATTGGCAATTTACCATTCGCCTCATCTTCAATAATCGGTGTAGCTGCCTTCCGCGTCAACCTGTGACAGAGTCGGCTTGGACTCTTGCGAGCCCTGGGGACAAATCCTTTGCACATAAGTAGTGCCTCCCGAGGGTAAAATACTCTGCCTCCAAAAATCATGGCTAAACCATGGTCCCGTATCCATTAGGGGCTAAGGACAGAGCAGTTTATGTATTTAATTAATAATGTAAAAGAACAACCAAAAATCTACTCTCTAAAATGAAGAGTTCCAGCTCTCGACACACAAGAGCATCGAGAGCTGGAGAACGTAAACGTGGACTACTTCTTCTTTTGCCTTCTTTCACCAGAGGAAGCGCGCTTATCTTTGAGAGCTTGTTTTGCTATCTTGCACTTTCCTTAGCTGGAAACGGCTGCAATCGCTTGCTTGTCGCGCTTTCGTGACATGAAAAACTCCTGTTTAAGCGTGATTGAACCTGTTCTCTTGCCTCTTCCATAGAGACAGAACAGATTTCCAATTGTTAAAACAAAGATGTAAATGATCAAACAGTAACCAATCTGTACTCGAAAAGGTTGCCAGTCCTCACCGCACTTAAGGCGATGAGGACCAGCGAGAAAGGAGTTACTCTAGAAAACTCCAGCAAGGCGGCGCGGGTGCCCCTTTAAAGGCTGTCGAACCGCTGGGAAACGCTGCTGTTCATCTGACAGTTGCACAGGTACAGGCTCTGACCGACTTTCGAGGAAGTCATCTGCCTCATCGACAGTTATTAACGTACCTCCAATCGGTTTCACCAACACCGTGCTTCTTTTGCCTCTCCCAAAACAAACCGCATGCGCCAACTTAGTCATAGCGAGAACACTCCTTCATAGATACTGCCCTCATCCAGGGGGAAAATTCTATTTGTGTTGCGACCGCTCGGCCGCTTGATTCCATTGACACAAAAAGAACTTGAGGACAGATTGCTTACTGCTTAACAATGCTTTTAAAGATCAAAGACAAGAACCCCTACAGAGTGGGGTCAACTTGGGAAATTATTAGACGTTAGCACACTATTCCCAGACCCATTTTCGTAGTCTTACGAAAGGATAGAACGACCGAATAAATGAACCACGTGCGCATCATAACGCACGTTAATTTACGCTGTTATTGGCTTATCGTCAAGGTATTCTGTACCGCTACAGCCTCACATTTTAACTCCGTCAAAACGAATGTTTAATTATCACCAAGATACGAAGCAGCGACGCGGCGTCGCTGTTGCGGTTACGGTTGCGGTTATTAATTTTTAACTGTTAATTGTTAAATGTTAACTGCCTGCCGGCCGTAGCTTTAGCGAAGGCTGGTCAACTGTTGATCACGTCCCCTCCTTCCACTGCCCCAAATATTCCACTTGTTCTGGCGTAAGCGTATCAATAGATAACCCCATTGCCTTCAATTGTAACTCGGCAATATGATCATCTATTTCTGGAGGAAGTGTAATCACATCAACCAGAAGATTGCCTCTGTTCTTTGCCAAAAACTCACATGCAAGTGCTTGTCCACAGAAGCTTAGGCTCATAACTTCACTTGGATGCCCTTCAGCAGAAGACAGATTCACCAACCTCCCCTCTCCTGCAACGTAAATTACTTTGCCAGACTTGAGCATGTACTCATCTAAGTAATGACGCACACGACGCTTACGTTTTGCCTCCGACTCAAGTGACGTCATATCAATCTCATTATCAAAGTGTCCGGAATTACACAGCACCACACCATCTTTCATCTTATCTATGTGCTCCATGCGAATAACATGCAAATCACCGGTGACTGTAATAAAAATATCGCCCAATGATGCCGCTTCGGTCATAGGTAACACTCTGTGACCATCCATCGCCGCCTGTAAAGCTGCAAAGTTATCTACTTCTGTAACTATTACTTGTGCACCCAATCCCTTCGCACGCATCGCGCAGCCCTTTCCGCAACTTCCATATCCTGCAACCACAACTGTTTTGCCTGCAACAAGAATATTGGTAGAACGAAGGATACCATCGAATGTGGATTGTCCTGTTCCGTAATAATTATCCATCAGATGCTTCGTCTTATTATCATTCACAGCAATCATTGGATAGCGGAGCGCTCCATCTTTGATCATTGCATGCAAGCGAATGATGCCAGTGGTTGTTTCTTCGCATCCTCCAATAATATTTTCGATCAACCCAGGATGTTTGGTGTGAATCTCTGTAACCAGATCACATCCATCATCAATAGTAATATTAGGCTCAGTCTCGATGACCGCAGTGAGGAACTTGTAATAATCCTCGTCACTTTCTCCTTTATATGCCCACACCAATACATCCTCCTCAACGAGTGCTGCAGCGATGTCATCTTGAGTACTTAAAGGATTGCATCCTGTGATTGCAACCTTTGCTCCACCAGCCTGAAGAGTGCGAATAAGAACACCTGTTTCCTTTGTAACGTGCAATGCCATCCCAATCGTGAGCCCCTTAAAAGGCTTTTCCTTTTCGAAACGCTCCTTAACTTTCATAAGAGCTTCCATACGCTTTTCTGCGATCTCTAGATTGAGCCTACCTTGCCCGGCCAATGATGGATCTTTTACGAAGGACATTGGAGAAAATAGTATCAGAGTAGGTTCTATTGCAGAAGCTACTTCTTGGAGAAAGTTCCACTAAAAAAGTCTGAATCACGGATTACTGCCTCTCCCCCCAGCCCCCTCTCCACAGGAGAGGGGGAGCTTCGTTATTAAAGAAAACAAAGTTATTTAACACGTTAAACGAAGCTCCCCTTCCTCCCGTGGAGGAAGGGGTCGGGGGATGGAGGAAAACCTTGGAGGAAGAAATCGGGGGCGGAGGCAATCGCATAGAGAAAATTAAGAAAAGTGAAAAAAGCATTGAAAACTAATTGGCACTTGGAACTTGGACCTTGGAACTTACACCAAAGGTATATCTACCCCATACGCCTGTTTAATTCTCAGTTTTACTTCATCACTATCAATAGAAGAAAGGAGTGTCCCTTCATTCTCCACAGCAAGTGACCCCAAAGCCGCACCCAATTTGCACGAATCCATTACATTCCATCCTGCGGCGAATCCTTTTAGAAGTCCTGCACGGAATGCATCCCCTGCCCCTGTTGGATTGACCACCTGAAGAGGAGTACATGCATTCATTTTCTTAGCTCCATTCTCGTCAATCACTATAAAGCCTTGATCGCCCAGTGTAACAATCACTAGAGGAACAAGTTCCAGAATACTTTTACCATCACACGATAATTTCTTCTGCACCAAATCCCATTCGTATTCGTTTGCAATAAGTGCAGATCCCATACGAACCATCCGCTCTAACGCATCTTCTCCAAAAGAAATGATCTGCTGACCAGGATCGAATATAACTGGAACTCCAAACTTCTTGCACCATTCCATCCCACTCACCATTGCAGTTGTATCACGTGGGCTGACTATGGCATACGCCAAGTCATCACGATCTTGGGATAGATCCGGCCAAGTTCCATGTGAATCTGCACCCGGATGAAAAAATGCGATCTGTCGTTCATCACTATCCGTTCCAACAATCGCGGTTGCGGTAACGTGATCTTCCAAAATTTCTATGTGACCTGTATCAATTCCCTGCTTCTCCAAAACTGCTGTGTACTCTCGGCCATCACTTCCAACCGAACTGACGAGTAGTGGATCTTCACCAAGTAACTTCAAACTCCATGCAATATTCGCTCCAGTTCCTCCATGATGCCGTGCGTAGTGCGGCGAGAAGAAGGAAAGGGACAAGCTGTCGATTGTCTCTGGGTTTATAGCTTTCGCAAAGGACCCATCATATCCGAGCATGACGTCGTATGCGACAGAACCGGTTATTAAGATCTTTTTTTTCATATGGAGAGAATCGCATAATTTCAGCGTAAAAACTAGCTCGAATTAATTGATAATTAACAATGGACAATGGACAATTGGTAAGACGCTTATGTTCCATAACATAATTGTCAATTATCAATTTTCCATTATCAATTTTTTATGAAAATCGCAGTAATAGGTACCGGTTACGTAGGATTAGTCTCCGCTGCCTGCTTCGCAGAGCTGGGGCACGAGGTATACGGCATAGATATTGATGAGAAGAAAATCGCGAAGATAAAGAAGGGGGAAAGCCCGATCTATGAACCTGGATTAGAAGAGCTACTAAGAGAAGGACTCAAGAATGGCCGACTTTCTTTTACAACTGACTTGAATGAAGTACTACCTGAATGTCAGATCGTTTTCTCAGCAGTTGCCACTCCCCCCGGCGAGGGGCACAAAGCTGACTTACGAGCAGTTTTCACAGTTGCAGAAACGGTTGCGAAGCATGCAGATCACGACTTGGTGTTTGTAAACAAATCTACTGTACCAGTTGGAACCGGAAAGCAGTGCGAGGAACGTATTGCAACAATCCTTCATGAACGCGAAGAAAATCTATCAATCCCTGTTGTATCTAATCCTGAATTTCTTCGTGAGGGCATGGCAGTAAATGACACGCTAATGCCAGACCGTGTAATAGTTGGTGTGAATCACAATGAATGGGCACGCGAACTGATGGAAGAGCTCTATCGCCCAATAACAAGAGTCGGCAAACCATTGGTCTTCATGAGTCGAGAGAGCTCTGAAATTGTGAAGTATGCAAGTAACGCGCTTCTGGCAACCAAGATCAGCTTCATCAACATGCTTACTGAATTGACCGAGAAGACCGGCGCTAATATTCGTGATGTCGCAAAAGGCGTAGGTCTGGATGATCGCATTGGTCCAAGATTTTTACACGCAGGCATTGGATATGGAGGAAGTTGTTTCCCAAAAGATGTTAAGGCTCTTCTGGCTACGGCAAAGGAACTGGATATTCCAATGGAAATTGTAGAAGCAACAGACAAGATTAATACACGACAACGAAAACGGTTCTTTAAGAAGATTCTAGATGCTCTGCCACCCAATGCTACTATTGGAGTGTTGGGACTTAGTTTTAAACCTAAGACAGATGATATGCGCGAAGCTCCGAGCTTGGATCTAATTCCAGATCTTGTTAGTGCCGGACATACTGTACGTGCGTTTGATCCAGCTGCAATCGAGACAGCCAAGCCTCTGCTTCCTAAAGAAATTGAATTCACTAAAAATCCATTTGCGGCGGCTGATGAAGCTGATGCCGTTATAGTTCTTACAGAATGGGATGAGTTCCGCGGAATAGATCTAAACAAACTTAAAGAAACAATGAAGGGAAACGACATCTTTGATGGAAGAAATATTTATGAACCAGACGAAGTCCGCGAAGCTGGACTGCAGTACCATGGGATAGGACTTTGACAGTTTCTGGTTAGCTAGTTTCTGGTTCCTAGTTTACTAAAAAGGAGCAAAAACGGTGTAACTAAAAACTAAAAACTAATAAACTAGAAACTAATGAAGATTCTACTAACAGGAGCGGCAGGGTTCATTGGCTTCCATACGGCGAAAGTTCTACTCGCACGTGGTGATGAAGTAATCGGAATAGATAACTTCAATCCCTACTACGATCCTCAGCTTAAAGAGGACAGAATCAAACAGTTGGAAGGAGTAAAAGGATTCACACTCGTACGTGGAGATATTACAGACCGCAAGACAGTACGTGGAGCTATGAAAGGAGTAGATCGTGTGTGCCACTTAGCTGCACTCGCCGGAGTGCGCTACTCGTTTGAGCATCCAGATGAATTTATTCTGAATAATATCCAAGGAACATTCGAGATGATAGATGAGGCACGCATGCAAGAAATCCCCGGTTTTATCTACGCTTCTTCAAGTTCTATTTATGGTGATAACAAGAAGCTACCATCAAGCGAAGATGATCGAACAGATAGTCAGCTGGCACTCTACGGCATGACCAAGAAAAACAATGAACTAATGGCCCATACATACCATCACCTGTATGGAATTCCTGTTACAGGACTTCGATTCTTCACGGTTTACGGACCATGGGGGCGCCCAGACATGGCACTCTTCCTATTTACAGATGCAATTCTGAACGACAAACCCATTAACGTATTCGGCGAAGGAAAAATGCAACGCGACTTCACTTTTGTTGAAGATATTGTTGCAGGCACAATCGGAGCAATCGATAACAATGCTGAGGAGGAGGCATACAACTTAGGCTCTGGAAGACAAGAAGAGCTCATGGACTTCATCACAACAATCGAAGAAGCATGTGGAAAAGAGGCTCAGAAGAACTTTATGCCAATGCAGAAAGGAGATGTGCGAGCAAGTCTTGCGGATGTCTCCAAGGCAAAGAGAGATCTTGGATACGAACCTAAGACACAAATTAAGGATGGAGTGCCTAAGTTTGTGGAATGGTACCGCGAGTACTATCGTATTTAGTATCTAGTATTTAGTATTTCGGTCTAAAGGCCATGCTAGATACGAAATACGAGATACGAAATACGAAATACTACTTTCGCCAAGTAAACATCCTATTCATCGTGTAGTTCCACATAACTCCAACAATTGCTCCTGTGAAGACCGCCAGAAAATCAATCCACCCAATCGAGAAGAGATAAGCACTAACCGCCCAATTTGCCAGTGCCCCAAACGAGCATGCAACGTTGTATTTGAAGAAACCAACTATTGCTGATGTTCCTCGTAACTTTTGATGTGCAAATGTCCAGGAGTTATTCAGCAGATAATTGAAGATAATTGCAATTTCTGTGGCTCCAATTACTGCAAATGAGAACCCTCCGATCGTCAGTGGATCCCCATCCATGATGGAACGAGAGATAACACCGTACGCTATCAAGTGAACAAAAACTCCAAATGTTCCAACAATGCAGAACTTTACGAATGTCAGCGGAATGAATCTTCCTACAGTCACATCGTAAAGATATTCCAAAAATTCTATCTGCACTTTCCAAGAGAGTTTGCTCTTTCCTAATTGACGAACACCGAATGTGTAAGGTGTTTCCGTAGCTTTGGTTTCTTTGGGGACATGCACGAGTAAGTCGAGAAGGATTTTGAATCCCTTTGGATTTAATCTTGGTAAAACTTCTTCAAATACTTTGCGATCAAGTGCAAAAAATCCACTCATCGGATCTTTTACTTTTACACTGCAAATATGCAATGCCATCTTTGTCGCAATCTTGCTCAAAAAGTGTCTTCGTTCATCCCAACCGCCTACGCTTCCGCCTTCAATATATCTTGATCCAATTGCGAGGCCATTGTTTTCCTTAACTGCTACGTACAACTTTGGAAGTAATTCCATATCGTGCTGCCCATCCGCATCCATTACTGCAAATACATCTCCCTTAGCTGCAAGGAACCCATCAATGACTGCAGAGGAAAGCCCTCGTTTATCAACTCTACGAATAACGTGCACATCTTCTTTATTCTGAGAAAGATCCAACGCCACCTGCCACGTTTTATCAGGAGAATCATCATCCACAATGATAATTTCGTGCGGAATGCCCGATAAGATCTCCTCAATCTTAGGAAGAAGCTCAGGAATGTTCTCTGCTTCGTTGTACGTTGGTAATATAAGAGAAATCATTGTGAAAATCATAAACCTAATATCAGAAATGCGGAATTCGAATAATAGAATATTCGATTATTCCATTATTCGAATAATCAAATTCCGGATTCAATATATAAAGAATACAATAATTGCGATGAATAATCGCGCCATCATCATCTGCTCAATATTGACTCTGTTCATTAGCATCCCCTCGCTTATACTAATGCCAGGCATGCTCCCATTTCTAGATAGTGAAGTGAGAGAAAAGGCTCCACTTGCAATTGAAGAGATGCGAAAACAAGGATTTTGGATGGTGAATACAGAACTTGATTCAATTTCAAAAGAAGAAGGAAAGGTGTGCTACCACTGGACTCACCAATATCGATCACGTTTTGAATTTGGAGAAAAAGAATTTATTACCACATGTCTATGATGCGTATCCGAAGTGACATCTTCCTTTGGCTTTTGATCTTACTTGGAATCATTCTAAGAATGACCGACGTTGGCCTGCCTGATATGCTCACTGATGAAGTGCAACTCGCTCTGGGCAAGTCTGCCGCATGGACTCCACTTGCAATGCAGATGATTGTTGCAGTGCAGAGCATATTTGGATTTGAAACAATCGTCGCACGCGGTGTTTCTGTAGCAATGGGGATAGCAACCATTCCATTGTTCTATGTATTGGCCCGTAATTTCTTCGAAAAACGATCGGCACTTCTGGCGACTGCTATCGCAGCACTATTCCCAAGTCATATCCTCTTCTCTCGTCTCGCCTATCCAAGCATTTACCTATGCTTTGCATGGCTACTCACACTCCTCTGTTACATCAAGGCCAACGAGTCAGTGAACAGGCGCGGGCCCGCCGAAGCTGCAGCGAAGGTGGAAACAGGCGCATTTATGTGGCTCATCGGGCTATTCATCGCAAGTGTCGCCGCATCGTTCATGAAATCTCAAGGGCTTGTTTTTCCGGTTTTACTTCTCTTTGGATTGCTCATCGAAAAACGTAAAGCGATTGTGCGTGATGAAGTTGCATGGATACTTCTCTTGAGTCTTATTCCTGTTGGACTATTTTTCCTTACACATCCTGGCGTACTTGCGACTGTTCTTCTGTACGGAGGTAATATGTACGGACTTTCGGGATTTGTTCAAAGAATTTCCGAACTTGTTTTTACGTGGTGGCATCTACTAACACTATTTGCCATCTTCTCACTTATAAGTTTGCGATGGTTTCGCGCATTGCCGTGGCCTGTATGGACACTACTCGCGACTATAATTCTCACTGGCTTCCTACTGGGACCTGCGCACGAATACTATTCAACGCATCTGATTCTTCTTGCGCTTCCGATTGCTGTATTACTAATGCGTCTGACTCCAACGCTTCGCACACTCAGTATCATCTCTCTTACTATCACAACCTTCCTTTTTCTTGGACCACACACACTCGCCCCATTTGCACATCATCTCTATACAAACGATCCCTATTGGAATACTCACACTAATAAAATTAATGAGATACTCAAAAACACAGAAGAAGTATATGTACTTGGTTACCCCGGCCATCATTTACGTTGGTACTTAGAACCACGGTTACATGTCGGACGATTTATGAACTTAGAAGGAGTAAATGGAACATTTATAATTCTCAAGAAAGATAAACTGCCTGACCCACCTAAAATGAAAGTTTTGTATGAAGATGCTCGGATCGTGATTGCTGAAAGGTCGTAAGGTCGGAATGTCGAAAAGTCGAAAAGTCTAAATGTCGAAAAGTCGTAAGGTCATGTGTTTTCAGAAAAAACGACTATCCATGGGGCTTTTCGACTCTACGACTTTTCGACCTTACGACTTTATATCGATAGATTTCTTCCTTTTGCATCCAAGAAACCGTATTCTTTTTGCATGACGAAAAAGGCATTCATCACTGGTGTAACAGGGCAGGATGGGGCTTATTTAAGCCAATTACTGCTCGAAAAGGGATACGAAGTATACGGCCTTGCACGCCGGTCGAGCACCCCAAATTACTGGCGATTGGAAGAACTCGGCATTCTGGACCAAGTACACATTATGGAAGGAGACATGAACGATGCACACTCACTAGGTGCACTGATAAAGAGCGTAAAACCGCTCGAAGTCTACAACCTTGCTGCACAATCTTTTGTGGGAGCCAGTTGGCAGCAACCAATGCTCACAACAGAAGTGAATACTCTTGGGACACTACATCTCCTAAACGCGGTAAAGCTTTACTGTCCTGAGACACGCTTTTACCAAGCATCCACCAGCGAGATGTACGGCAACAGTCATTTTGACAGTCCACAGGATGAGCTCACTCCTCTACATCCCAAAAGCCCTTACGCCATCAGCAAACTTGCAGCACACTGGTTTACAGTCAATTACCGCGAGAGCTTTGGACTTTTTGCATGTTCTGGAATCCTCTTCAATCACGAATCTCCTCTACGCGGAATTGAGTTTGTAACTCGTAAGATCACGGATGGTGTTGCACGCATTAAGTTTGGACTCAATGATCATATTGCTCTTGGTAACTTGGACGCAAAACGAGACTGGGGCTTCGCCGGAGACTATGTGAAAGCTATGTGGTTGATGCTGCAGCAAGATAATGCAGATGATTATGTAATCTCTACAGGAGTAAATCATTCGGTCCGTGACTTCCTCGATACAGCCTTCGCTGCAGTTGGCATCTCTAACTGGGAACCATATGTGCGGCAGGATTCAAAGTTTATGCGTCCATCGGAATTAAATGAGCTATTTGGAAAGAGCTCCAAAGCTCAAGAAAAGCTTGGATGGAAGCCAAAAGTAAGTTTCGAGGAACTCGTGAAAATGATGGTAGAAGCGGATCTCAAGCGTATTGAGAAGCTCAAGCCCATTCCGGCAATCTCAAGAACGTGATGTTTTTTTGAATCGTATTTTTAAGATAGCCAAAAAGCTCTCGCTCATTTCTTTAAAACTCATATTCGACTTTCCCTTCCTGCGATTAGTAAACGTGATGGGGATTTCCGCAAACGTCATCCCTGCCCGATGTAACAAAAAAGACATTTGTGGGATAACTGTAAAACCAGTCCCCTCAATCTTCAAATCTGGAATAAGCTTTAGTGCGCGCTGTCCATAACATCGGTATCCATTGGTGTAATCATGGATAGGAAGTTGCAGAATAAGGCGCGCATACATATTTGCCCCTCTACTTAAGAGCTTTCTGTACCATTCCCATCCAACAACCTTTCCTCCACGAACATATTTTGAAGTAACAACCACATCTGCTTCGTCTAACTTTTCTATGATACGTGGAATGTCTTTGGGATCATGTGATAGGTCTGCATCCATCTCTATTGCTGCTTTATACCCATTCTCAAGTGCGTATTTAAATCCTTCCATGCATGCCGATCCTCTTCCCGCTTTTCCTTGTGTACGAACTACTAACTTCAAACGATCATCACCTATCTTCTGCTGCTTTTCCCGAACAATGTTCGCCGTTCCATCAGGAGAGCCATCATCAACTACAAGAACATCGACAACTGCACTCAGAGCAAAGATGCCATCAATGAGCGTACCTATATTTTCACGCTCGTTATACGTAGGAATGACAATTAATACGTCAGACATGTGTTGAGAGTAGCATGGGAAATGATTATGAGTAATACGCCTTCGCTTTCAAAATATTATTAACTCCACATAATATTAATTCACAGTTTTTGACTTGAAAGAAAGCTTCCCCACTTCGCCTCCAGCCGTCGCTTCTGGGCTATGGCCGGCAGGCTTGGCTACGAGGGGCAGGCGGCGCATTAATCGCAGATATGGGCTGAATGGATATTTGTGCGGTTTCGAAATGGAATTGGTATAAGATCCAAATCCTAAAACGCTGAGCTTTGATATTTTATTGAGTTTTGTGATTTGGTATTTGTGATTTTCCTCTAGGATAGCTGGGATGAAAATCCTCGTTACTGGTTCCTCTGGAACGATTGGCACACGCTTATGCGAAAAGCTCATAGAAAAGGGCTACGAGGTTATTGGTGCAGATTGGAAGCCAAATAAGTGGCAGAGTAATATCGACCAAATAACGACAATTGTTGACCTGAGAGACGAATCTCAACTCGACAAACTGCCCAAAGACATAGATATAATCATACATTTGGCTGCCAACGCGCGTGTTTATGAACTTGTAAAAGAACCGGATATGGCTCGAGATAATTTCATTTCTACCTACAACACTCTTGAATTTGCACGGAAGAATAATATCAAACGTTTCATCTTCACATCATCAAGAGAAACATATGGTAATGATACAAATGACCCACATACCGAAGACATGATGCGTGTAGATAACTGCGAGAGTGCATATACAGCTAGCAAGATTGGAGGCGAGGCACTAATGAAAGCCTACTGGCGTTGTTATGGAATTGATGGAATCGTGTTCCGGCTCTCTAATGTCTACGGAATGTATGACGATTCTGATCGCGTAATCCCCCTCTTTATCAGACAAGCAAAAGCGAATGAGACAATGACTATATTTGGCAAAGATAAGTGTCTCGACTTTACATATATCGACGACACAGTAAATGGCCTGATACTTGCAGTAGAAAAATTTGATGATGCAAAGAACGAGACAATCAATCTGGCATTTGGGGATGCAACTACTATTGTTCGTCTCGCAGAAGTCCTGAAAGAGCTTCATGGAAGCGATTCCGAAATAGACATCCAAGACAATCGTCCTGGTGAAGTAATTCAGTACATCGCAGATATCTCTAAGGCGAAGAAGCTGCTTGGTTACGAGCCACTGACGCCATTTGATGAGGGAATTAAGAAGACTGTTGAATGGTACAATAGCAATTAGCTTGTTAGTAATTTTGTTAATTGTTAACTGTTAACTGTCGATCCCCCACAACGACCACCCTTCTCCTTGTACCACTTTTTCTAAAGGAACACGAAATCGCCTCAAATCCCAATCTGGCTGCCTCTTTTCATCCCACAATACATACTGCACATCGAATTTTTTGAGAAATGCTGCCGGATCACGATCGGCTTCTGCACACGCTTCATTAATTAATTTAAGTTCATTCTCCCTAATACTTGGATCACCAAACACTGCATTTGCTTCCGGATGAATTAGGTGATCTATGTTTTCAAAGTCACAATCATCGGGATTTGTGGGAATCTGCAAAGTACAGAAGCGCTCTGCAATCTCCTTATGAGTCATTAGAACGTTCTTTAGATAAATGGAATACACAACATCATGATGAGTATAACTCGCAATGAACGCTGTACTATCGGGGTCAGACAAAATACGTACGCGCGGGAGCTCATCCAAAACTGGCAACAATGTGGCAAAGTGCTGATCTGCGAATCGCCCAGGTATCACAGTCCACTGACCTAGCACGTACCTTCCGTCATATCCTATTCCTGCGAGATATATACAAGCTGCTAAGGCTGCAATGATCATCCACTTAGTTCTGAGTGTCCATGCAAGTAGTAACACCACTATCGGAGCAAGAAGGAGAGAGAATATGGAATGAGACACAAACATAAATATTGTCCCATGAATAACCTGCTGATTCATGAACCCAAATGCCGTCAAAACTGTCACAATTCCAGCGCGGTACGGACGTAACTGTTCATATCTTTTTCTAACCGTCATGAGTACACCTACGGTCATTACTGCAAACAATGCGCTGTATATCCATGATTCAGGCATACGCGAAGGATGCATTCCACTGCGGAAAACCCCGTACTCAGAGAGCGGATGCTGCATCACCGAGTAGAGATTCCATATGAACGGAAGTGCTGCAACAAGCCCGACCACTCCAATAATCAGAAGCTTTTTCCATATTCCCAATGCCCCACGCCCCACGCCCAACACCCTACGTTGCCAAACAAACTCCCCCAATTCCCACACAAAATAAATCCCCCACCACAACCACGCAAAACTCCAACTCCAGAAATAAACTCCAATGAGTACACCCAAAAGAACTCCGCCAAGAATACCAAACGATCGACGACGAGTAATCCCAGCTGCAATACAAATAAGTGTCATGAGCATTGCAAAGAAACTCGCACGCATGTGAATCGGTCTGTTTAAGTTATATGCTTCTATAACAACAAAAAGTATCGCTCCAAATAACGCCTGCTTGCGTGTAAATCCACAGAGTTGAAAGAAGAAAAAGAGCCCAAGGAAAATAAGAACGGGCAGAACGCTGTCCATTACTTGAAACACGCCAGAAGCTCTTAATCCTGTCCAATAGAAAAGTACACCATACAAGCGCTCGATTAGTGCAAGCTGTGTACCCACAATATCTGGATCTCCCACAAATGCCTCAGATGCCTGTTCCCCACGACCTGAAAGTGCTTCCTGCACACGCGCCAAGTAGTAATGCTCATCAGAATTCAATGTAACTAATACGCCTTTAGAATCAGGATGTATTTGATGCAAGAATTGCGGCACTTGCATAAACACAGCAATAACAATCGAACTCACGCCAAGGATGATCGGCCAACGCCAAGAAGTACGCATATAGTTGAATCATAGTGAATCCTGAGCTTTTGAGGAACCCATAAAGAGTAGAGAAATACATTACTGCATATGCTCTTTAAGTATTAATCGGCAGTAGAACTATCGGCAGTAGGAACTTAGAAATGGTATGCGGTTAAGTATTTCTTGAGCAAAGTAATAAACTAGTTGCGCAACTAGTTTACTAATATTATGCTCAAGAGAGAGTACTTATGAAAGATTTACAATCTCAAGAGCGTCTCCTTAAGATTCTTGCAAGTCAGAAGCGACTACACATACTCCTCTTCTTGTAAGAGAACCAACATGCAACAGTGAACGAAATTGCGGAAGAAATAGGTCTAAAACTGCAAGCAACATCAAAACATCTTCGGCTACTCGCACTCGCAGGCATTGTTAAAATGAAAAAGAGAGGGCTTTTTGTGAGCTATAGACTTTCTCTATCACAAGATCCATTAGTAAAACAGGTATTGCGATTACTATAAATAGCACAGCCATCAGTAATTATTCATTTTTCATTATTCATTTTTCATTTGGTATATACCCCTGCTCAAAGTACTCTTTGCCAGATCCTACAGAATCAACTTCGTACCGCTTCCCTTCCAACACACTTCGCGCTGCTAGTATTCCCATCTCGAGCGAGTGATCCTGATTCGTGTAACGGAATCTTCCTGGCCTACCAATCGCAAAGAAGTTTTCAAACGAGTCCATCCAATTAAGAACAGTTGATACGCGCTCTTTGTATTCTAAATCGTAGAGAGGATAAGCGTTCGGCTTCTTGATGTAATGAATATTCAAAACTTCCTCTTTTTTTAGGAACTTAAGTTTCTCCAACCACTCCATTGTCATATCAAAAAGCTGATCTTTGTTCGCATTCCAGATCTCGTCGCCTTCGAAACAGAAAAACTCAACGAAGAGCGATGTCTTATCCGACGGACTCATCTCTTTACTAAAGTTTTTCATTTCTGAAATTCGTCCGAATGGAACTTCCTTATCCGGAAAGTACACCCAGTTATCATCTGTTACTTTTTCTTTATCAATCGTGAGGAAGAGGTAGACCTGCGCACGAAATCTCAGTTTACCCGCAGCATCACGGACTTCGTTTGGAACAACAGGATCAAATAGCTCTATCTCGCGCGAGATAGGAATCGAACTTATGACTGCTTGTGGAGAGAATAACTTAGTTCCTTGCTGAGTTTTAACTTCTACCT
The DNA here is from genome assembly GCA_018814875.1 of Patescibacteria group bacterium. Taxonomy (GTDB): domain Bacteria; phylum Patescibacteriota; class Gracilibacteria; order Peribacterales; family Peribacteraceae; genus UBA2144. The sequence continues at coordinate 50,242 of JAHIYH010000031.1, read as the reverse complement.
GAGTTGCACGACCATTCTCGTGCTTCACAGAAATTGGCTCTGCATTGAGCAAAACCTGACCGCCATTCTCTTCAATTTTCTTCTTCATTCCCTCATAGACGAGTCCGGCTCCAAGACTTGGGTAATAGAACGTATCAACAAGCGACTTAGGTCCTCCTTTTTTAAAAATCATTTTCTTGATCGCAGAAAACAAACTTAATCCAGCAATACGTTGCGATGCCCAATCTTTATTGATCTCGCTCGCCGGAATTCCCCAGATCTTCTCGGTGTAATTGATCATATTAAACTCTGCAAGCGTGCGACCAAAGCGTGATACAGCAAAATCTTCAAATGAATTCATTTTGCGAGGCTTAATACGTGCACGTATATGTTCAATCACATAATCAAACAAAACTCTAAACGCTTTGATAAAACCCATCTGTCCTAGAACATTTTTAAATCGAACTGGATAGAAATAAAATTTTCCACCAACAAAGAAGCGCGTAAGACGTGGGACCTGAGTCCATTTTTCACCAAGCAAATCTCCGATCATGTCGTAGAGATACTTATTTTTGCTGAAGAAACGATGTGGCCCGTTATCTGTTCTAAACACTCCTTCTGGCTCGGAGAATATATATGTCTTTGCCAATCCTCCTACCTGAGAATCTTTCTCGATTACTGTAACACGCTTCCCTCTCCTAGAAAGCTCCAGCGCAGCCGCCATGCCAGCAGGACCGGCCCCCAATACGAGTACATCTGATGTTTTAGAGTTATCCATAAGTCTAAAGAACTCTATCATAAACGTTAATTCGTTACTTAGTTATTTCGTAATTTCTCATACGGGTTAACGAAATAACGAATTAACGAAATAACGGATAATTATTTCAATGAAATACATAAACCTTGCGCATTCCGAAGTTCCAAAACAACACAATCCAAAGCACAATTATCTTCGCAATTATCGGCATCACGTCCACAAACTCCACAAAAATCCACATCAGAAGTTCTGTCCACATTAGCCCCCCCATAGCGATAAGGAAGATCATTACAAATTCCAGTATGCGCTTATGCTTACTCTCAAATACCCAAGCTACACAAAGAATGTAATTCCAAAGTAGGCCAGCCATGTACGAGAAAAAGGCTGCAAGAAGATAGTGAACATCGTACTGAGAAACTAATACTGCAAATACCAGAAGATCTAAGACAGAAGAAGTTCCACCTACAAAGAAGTATCTAAGGAATTGAATGTGGAGCTCAAGAGACTTACGTCTGTGAAATATCAATGCAATAGACTTGAATATTGCACGCGGAATCCGCCGTAGCTTTCTTGTCGTACATAGATTTGTCGGCGGATGAAGTGAAGGCGGATGGACCGATTTTGTGCGGCCAACAAAGAAATGTTTCATAGATTGAAAAGACTATACCAGATACTAGCAGCTTGCGGCTTATTGGCTAATTGGCTTACTCTAATCAACTAATAAGCTAATCAGCGACTTTTTCTACCACCACACTTCATAGGAGGTTACACTATCAACACAATGAATCAGGTAATAGCAATCGTCGGCCTAGGCTATGTTGGTCTCCCGCTCGCTCACGCCTTTGCAAAGAAAGGATATAGAACTATCGGATATGATGTGAATGGAACACGAATTGCCGAATTAGAAGATTGCAAGGACAGTACAGACGAACTAACTGAAGAGCAGCTCAAAGAATCCTCAATCGAATTTAGTACGGATCCGAAGTCTCTCAAAGAAGCTGACATAGTGATCGTCGCTCTACCCACACCGATTGATAAAGACAAAAAACCAGACATCACAATTTTGAAAGCTGGGACAAAAGCAGTTGGAGAAAATTTGAAGGAAGGTGCAATCGTTGTATATGAATCGACAGTTTATCCAGGGACAACGGAGGAAGTATGTGGACCCATCTTGGAAAAAGAATCTGGATTGAAGTGTGGAAAAGGTTTTACTCTTGGTTACTCACCTGAGCGTATCAATCCAGGTGACAAAGAACATACAGTTACTAAAATTGTTAAAATTGTTTCAGGACAAGACGAGAAAACTACAGACACACTCTGTAAACTTTATGACTCTATTGTAGAAGCAGGCATTCATCGCGCACCTTCTATCAAGGTCGCAGAGATGGCTAAAGCTATTGAGAATGCCCAACGTGATCTGAACATAGCCTTTGTAAACGAAATCGCCATGATGTGTAACGAGATGGATATCGCTTCCAAAGATGTCTTTTCTGCAGCAAAAACCAAATGGAACTTTATCGCATTCCAACCCGGACTCGTCGGTGGGCACTGCATCGGAGTGGATCCTTATTATTTGGTAGAAAAAGCCAAGCAACTCGGCATGGATACACAGGTTATTGCGGCCGGCCGCAGTGTGAATGATGGCATGGGAGAATTTGTTGCTAAGAGTGTCTCAAATGCACTTGGAAATCCAAATGGAAAACGCGTTCTTGTGTTAGGGCTAACATTCAAAGAGAACGTACCTGACATGCGCAACAGCAAGTCTGGAAATGTGATTCAAAAACTAGAAGAGGCAGGATGTTCAGTGGATGTTCACGATCCATATTTGAACGAGAAGGAAATTGAAAATATGGGCCATACAGCTGGGAAACTGGATAATGGTCTTTATGATGCCGTCCTATTGCTAGTCCCACACAGTACATACTTAGATAGCTTCCCTCAGAAAATTCTATCAAGCCTGAAGGAAGGAGGCTTACTTTATGATCTTAAGTCGATAGCACGTAAAGAAGACATCGAGAAAGAGGGCTACAAGTATCTGGCGCTTTAATTAGAAAGAAGCAGACGTGAGAACCTGACTCTTTTTTGTAGGAAGCTCCAATCCAAATTGTCGGAAATCCGACTCCATCATAATTGTTGCCAAATCTTCTAGTGTTGTTTTTGACTCCCAACCTAATTCATTTTTCGCTTTAGATGCATCGCCCATAAGGGTATCTACTTCTGCAGGTCTGTAGTAATACGGATCAACTTCTACCAATATTCTTCCAGAATTTGTATCAATGTATTTTTCGTCTAATCCTTCTCCCTGCCTTTCGAAGGTGAATCCTCCAATATTCAAACATAGCTCAAGAAAAGACCTGACGGATTCTGTTCGGCCTGTTGCAAGAATATAGTCATCCGGTTCATCCTGCTGCAACATACGCCACATGCCCTCTACATATTCCTTTGCATATCCCCAGTCTCGCTCTGCATCCATATTACCCAAAGGAATTGCCCTCCGCTTACCTGCGGCAATTGATGCCAAGCTCCATGTAATCTTACGCGTAACAAAGTTTCTTCCTCTTCTGGGAGATTCGTGATTAAACAAGATTCCATTTACTGCATACATATTATAACTTTCACGGTAGTTGCGAGTTAGATAAAACGCATATGCCTTTGCACTCGCGTAAGGACTACGAGGATAGAATGCTGTCTTTTCTGTTTGAGGAGACTCCGAGACTTTTCCGTAAAGCTCACTGCTACTTGCCTGATAAAAACGTGCTGGCAGATCTATGCTTCTTACAAGTTCAAGAAGTCTGGTAACACCTACTCCAGTTACGTCTCCCGTATATTCCGGAATATCGAAACTGATTCCTACATGCGATTGTGCAGCAAGATTATAAATTTCATCCGGCTGTACCTTCATAAGAATTCTTAAAAGAGAACTGCTGTCGGCTAGATCTCCGTAATGAAGTTGAATGTTTCCTTTAAAGTTCCAGTTGTCTGGAAACAAGTGGTCGATTCGATCTCTTTGTAGCTCGGAGACCCGCCTTACAATACCGTGCACCTCGTATCCCTTCTCCATCAAAAGCTCAGCCAGATATGAGCCATCCTGACCTGTTATGCCGGTGACCAAAGCTTTTTTATTCATCGTGTGTAAGTCAGGCTAAAGCAACTATACGTATACTACAAACCGATATATGAAAAAATTCCATAGAACAACAGGGGTCAAGGCAACAAATTTAGCGATTGCCGGATCAATTCCCCAGAAATCCACCAGAGCATACAAAAATACTGTAATAATAACCAAATTGACCATATCTACCATAAAATAACGCCTTAAGTGCTTTAGGAACTTAGATTTCTTTTGGAATACGATGTATTTATGCAGTAAAAATGCAGTGAAGAATCCGATTATTCCGCTAATTACGGAGGCCAGAATATACCAAACTCCGATATGTAACATGAGTAGATATGAACCGATATCGGCAAATGCAGCTGTTGATCCACTCAAAAAATACATAATGAATTTCGACAAATGTGGCGTGAATTTGCGGGACATCCCAGTGAGCATACGCGGTGATAACAATCCTATCTAGAAGATAGTCTCAAATTAGATGGCAATGCATATCTAATTGCATATACTTCGGAGCATGAGTGCTGTCCAACGCATAGAACATAATGGAGAAATATATGCCCTAATCTTTAAGCAAGATGTGGACACAGAAAATGGTGTTAAATTCGTAACAGAAGACTGCGACAGTTTGCAGGTTGGATTTTTTGAGCGGGATGCGGAATACGAAGTAAAACCTCACAGGCATAAATCGCGCAATTTGGATCTTAAGAATATCGGAGAATTAATTATCCTTGAAAATGGAAAACTGCTCGTAACAATTTTTAATGATGAATGGGAAAAAGTGGCTGAACAAACTGTTGAGGAAGGACAATGTTTAATCTTTTTAAAAGGAGGACATTCTATAAAAATGCTTGAGCCATCACGCATAATGGAAGTAAAACAAGGGCCCTACCAAGAGAATGATAAAATCTTTCTTGAATCATAAGTAATGAGTGATTTTGTACCAGTCAACGAGCCCGTTGTCCCCGCTTCTGCAAAGAAGTACGTAAATGATGCATTGGATACGGGGTGGATTTCTTCCGCAGGTGCTTACATAGGAAAGTTTGAAGAAGCCTTTGCAAATACAATTGGAGTTAAACACGCGATACTTACTACTAGTGGAACAACCGCGCTCCACTTGGCATTAGAGGCACTTGAAGTTGGCCCAGATGATGAAGTGATACTGCCAGATTTTACAATGATCGCCTCGGTATTCGCTGTTATGTACACAGGAGCAAAACCAGTATTTTGCGACGTCGAACCTGATACTTACAATATGGATCCGAACAAATTAGAAGAAAAAATAACTCCAAAAACAAAAGCAATAATGCCTGTGCACATTTACGGACATAGCTGCGACATGGATCCAATTTTAGAAATTGCTGCAAAGCATGGTATTTCTGTAGTAGAAGATGCTGCAGAAATTCATGGAGGAACTTATAAAGGAAAAATGTGTGGATCACTCGGGAACATCAGTGCCTTTAGTTTCTACGGGAACAAAATAATTTCAACCGGTGAAGGCGGAATGGTGTGTACAGATGATGATGAGCTCGCAGAACGTGTCAGGTCATTGAAAGATTTGTCGCACTCAAAGCAAAAACGATTCGTCCACGAAAAACTCGGATACAACTATCGAGTCACCAATCTGCAAGCAGCCTTGGGCCTTGGGCAACTGGAACACTTGGAAGAGTTTTTGAAGACAAAAGAGCACATGGCGAATTTTTATACAGAGAGACTGCAAGGTATCAAAGGTATTCGCACTCCCATTACAAAAGATTACGCGAAAAACGTGTACTGGATGTATGCAATCTTGATTGAAGATGAGTTCGGCATGAGCCGTGATGAGTTTGCGGCCAAACTTAAAGAGCAAGGAGTTGATACCAGAACATTCTTTGTTCCCTGCCACGAGCAACCTGCGGTCAGTGAGCTTTATCCCACAGAAGAAACGTTCCCTGTGACCGAATACGTTGCTGAAAGAGGTCTATATCTTCCATCAGGGCTAGCTATTACAGATGAGCAGATGGAGAGGGTGTGTGATGTTATTGAATCGGTAGCGGTATAACAATCAACACGCTGCGCTATCAACTATCAACTATCAACTATCAACTTTTAACTCTTAAGCTTTTTATAAAGCCTCCTAATTGATTTATAATTTCTCTTGCTTTATCTTCAATTAGATTTAAATCTTCACTGGAAATCAGATTTTCGTCGTGTGCAACATCAAATCCTGCAACAACTTCATTAACAGATCCTGATGATATTTCTAAAAACCTCGCAAAATCAATATCTGATTTCTTTGCTGATCCTTCCGCAATATTGAGAACAATCGAAAGACTTGCTCTTCTTATTTGAGCGGAAAGATCATACGCTCGCTTATCCGTTAGCTTGATTACAAGACGCGAAACTTGCCTTCGAAATTCTTTCGCGTCTTTATAAACTTTGAACTGTTTGAATCTAAAAGCCGACATAGCACGCGAATCTACCAAATACATTCATACAAAACAAGTTGATTGTTAAGAGGATGCTTAGCACCCGTGTTGATTGTTGATTGTTGATTGTTGAGAGCGCCGCAGGCGCGTGTTGACTGTTGATTGTTGATTGTTTAGACCGTCCTCGTCTCAATTCGTTTATCATGCTCAATCATGATCTTCACCAAATCCTCATATTTAACTTTTGGTTCGTATCCAAATACTTTATTTGCCTTGGAATAATCTGCAATTAGAGTACTTGTTTTGCCTGGACGGATGAGTTTTGGATCAATCTCTACATAATCATCTGCATTCAGACCAACTGCTTTAAACGCTGCTTCCATAAGCTCTCTAACTGAATGTGCTTCGCCTGTTCCAATTACAAAGTCATCGGGCTTGTCTTGTTGCATTATTTTCCATGCCGTCTCCATGTATTCCTTTGCGTATCCAAAATCTATCTCTGGTTCTATATCACCCAAATAAAGTTTATCTTGTAATCCAAGTGAAATTCTAACTGCAGCCTGTGTAATCTTTCGCGAAACATACGAGGGAGTGCGACGTGGAGATTCGTGATTAAAGAAGATAGCAGTAGAAGCAAAGATGTTATGCACCTGCCTGTAATAACGTGTGAGCATAAAAGCATAAGCCTTTGCACACGCGTAAGGACTCTGCGGCATAAGTTTGGTTTCTTCATTCTGTGGGCACTCCTCTGCCTGACCAAACATATTGGATGTAAGTGGCTGGAAGAATTTTATCTTGGTATCAATCTGTCTGATGATCTCCAAGATTCTACCAGGAGCTGCGCCTGTGATATCCGAAGCATAATCAACGACGCTATAACTCCAACCAGCATGATCTTGATCTGCTTCGTTATAGATCTCATCAGGACGAACTGTGTTGATTGCGCTGTAAAGTGATGGTGCATCCGATAGATCTCCTCTGTGCAGTTCTATGTCATCTATAAAGTGGTCGATATTGCAGGTGTTGCCTGTGGCAGACCTTCTGATCAGTCCGTGAACTTCGTAATCTTTTTCTAGAAGCACCTCAGCAAGGTAACTTCCATCTTGTCCTGTAATTCCAAGAATAAGTGCACGCTTAGGTTCCATATGCGAGAGAATACAGGAATACTGCGAAGCTCTGCCAGCTAACACCAAAAAAAACTTGCCAATTCGCCACTGCAACACACCAACCAGACCCGCCATGGCGATACCTCTATTCCACTAGATGCATAAATTCCTATACTGATGCCAAAAATATTCCAAAAAAGCGGGTAAAATAAGATCAAGTTTATAAGGCACAGTTATCTTAGGATGCAGAGAATGTTTGCAACTTCTTTTTGCCTACACTCCTCAACTGCAGATACAGAATCCATAGGAGTAATATCGCGCGATGCGTCATCAATTACTGAGAGCTTAAACCCTCTCTGCTCCAGAGATGCAAAGAGTTTGAATGGATCTGTACCTACCTTCTTAAGAACAGAAGGCCAGCATTCCACAATGAACTGCAAGGGCTTCTTTGTAGCAAGAATACGATCCATTCCGCGAATCGCAACTTCTTCAACTCCCTCAATGTCCATCTTGATCATGTCGATGTGTATATCCGGCGAAAAGTAATCGTCCAGCGAAACACAATCTATTGTTGTCTGCTTCCTTCCCTTAGAAACGCAATATGTTCGGTGATCCGCTGTGTTAAACCCCGACTTAAACAAGGTACAACTGCCACTGTGATCTAGAACAGCCTTCTGAATTATGGTTACGTTATTGTACCCATTATGCTCAACATTCTTACGCATTAGGACACAATTGGTTGCTCCAGGCTCAAAGGAATAGACATGCCCAGTTGGACCGACCTGCCTGGCTGCCATGAGAGTAAAAAGTCCAATATTCGCACCAACATCAACAAACACCATACCTGGTTTTAGAAAATTTTTGCAGTACTCCATAGATGCAACCTCATACTCTCCTGTGCTTTCCAACTCGAATGACAGACCAAAATCCGAAGTGTCCACAAATACGGTGTGTCCATCCCATTGGACAACCGGCTTTAAGTACCAAGACATCATTTTTACACTAAAAAAACGCAAAGGCCCGCAGTGTTCAAGCATTTCACGGATAATCGGAGCCAGTGCTCTACGGAGCTTAACAAAAAAATATGTTTTATTCTTCATGAGACGATGCGAAATTGGGGTAATGGCACTATAAACTTTCCACCTTTATTTCTCCACTCTTCTTCCCTCTTATAAAACTCATCGAAAAATGCATACGGCAAGACCAGAAAATAATCTGGCTGGGCCTTGCGCGCTTCCTCCTCTGACACAATCGGAATACCTGTGCCAACAGTGCACTTACCCCATTTTTCCGGGCTTCGTTCGGAAGCTCCTTCGATCAATGTGTGATCCAATCCATAGTACTGAAGTATTGTATTTCCTTTTGTAGAGGCTCCGTAAATCCAAACGCTCTTTCCATTTGTAACTTCTTGCTTAATGAAATCAACGCACTTCTTTTTGTTCTCCTCGATTCGTGCAAAGAACTCCATGTGCGCTTCTTTTGATTCCAGAGTCGCTTCCGTCTCGCGATATTTTTGGATCCTTGCTGACGCACCTTCTACTTTAGGAGGATTACCGCCCTTAAGCCCCGCAAAGACCCTGTAGCTTCCTCCATTAACTTCGTTGTGATCTATATCAATAATCTCGAATCCGTTTTTATCAAACAAGTATTCCAAAGAAACTAGTGAATAGAACTCTAGATGTTCATGACAGATGTTCCCTACATCATTTGTATCCAACATGTTCTTTAGGCACATAAGCTGCGCAACAAATATTCCATCATCTTCTAATGCCAACGCTGCATCACGAATAAATTCATTTGGATCCTCCATGTCGTAGAACATTCCGATAGCGGTAATTACTTTTGCTTTTTTTCCGACTATATCCATGTAGCTTTCGTACTTCCAAAAATCGTTGATGAAGTAATCGATTCCTTTTGCTCCCTCCTCTGCAAGATTTGATGCTGGCTCTACTCCAACTTTAATTATTCCCTCCTTTTCGAAAGTTCTAAGCATCGTTCCATCATTGGAGCCGATATCTAAAACTACGTCACCGGGATTTAGTTCGATTCTATCCTCGATACTTTTAGTGATGTCTCTTAGTGCATAGCGCATTGTTTGCGTTACGCCAGAACGATACCAATAGAATCTTGCATACATTAATTCCTGTGGAGCTGTATCTCTTAGTTGTACCAACGAGCAATTCTCACACATCACCATTTCTAGTGGTGCCTTTATTCCATCATCTGATTTTTCTGGGAAATTTGAAATGTATAGATCCCCAATGCTATATAAATCACTAATATCTGATGAACCACAAACTCTGCACCGCTCAATAGTTGTATAAGTTTCTCCCTTTGCTGGCATAGCTATTGTGCTCATTGGGATTTGGGACTGCGCCTCATCCTAATAGCTAAAACTCTGGTTGCATAGGAAAATGCCAATCTAATAAATACCAGAATACTGCCATCTGTCTTGGATTCTCCACCTTTCCTTAGACCATATCTGTATGGCACTTCTATCATTTTGAATTTCTTTTTTGTGCATCCATACACCCACTCTACAAAGTATTCTCCAAATCCATCCGAGGACAAAGGCACCTTTTGCATTACCTCTTTACGAGCGGCAGCAAATCCAGATGTCCAATCCCAAAAATTTCTCCCCAAAATCATCCTTGTGTAAAAGTTGAAAACTAAACTTAGGAATGCTCTGAATTTATGACGGGTATCCATACCTCCCAGAACATATCGGGACCCAACTGCTACTTCATATTCATCCAATTGTTCTACCAGTTTTTGAATGTCTTCCGGAGGAATTCCCAGATCACAATCGAGCCAAACGATTATATCGCCCTTTGCTGCTTGTGTTCCGTCTGCTAAAGCTGATGCAAGACCTCGCTTATCTATTCTACGAATTGCTCTGCAACGCGGATTGCCAAGATTATTTACAATCTCCCATGTTCTATCCGGACTATTGTCATCTACAATGATGATTTCCAAAAGACTGCTACCCAAAGTAGATTCGATGCGATTAATTGCCTCTACAATGTTCTCCTTCTCGTTATAAGAAGGCATGACAACAGAAACGCTGGCGTCTTTTATAGGCATAAGCACGAGGTAGCCTAATCCAAATAAGGTCGAAATGTCAAAATGTCGAAAAGTCCACTTCACTTTAGGACATTACGACTTTTCGACTTTTCGACTTTCTTATTTTTCTCCATAAATCGAATTAAGGACTTCCTTATTCTCTTTGAGCCAATCAAGAAGCTTACTAATACCTGTGCTTACATCCGTGTTCGCACTCCAAGCGGTTGCAGATCCAAATTTAGAGTTATCACTTACAAATATTGGCTGATCTCCTGGCCTTACACCACCGAATGAATAATTAATATCCATATCCATTTCATATTTAAGTAGCTTTAGGAACTCGAGCAAAGAAAGTGTGTTTTGCGAACCTCCTCCAATGTTATAAACCTGTCCGGATATCTTATCTATATTCCCAATACACAGGTCGTAGCACCTAATAAGATCATCTACGAACAAAAGGTCGCGAACCTGCTTTCCATTCCCGTAAATTGTAACCGGCCTTCCGTAGAGCGCCGCAATCATGAACCATGCAACCCATCCTTGATCCTCAACTCCCATTTGATGTGGCCCATAAATGCACGACTGCCTAAGAACTACAGTCTTTAGATTATAAAGACGTGAATAATCACGAACGTATTGATCAGCTGCACCTTTAGAACATCCATAAGGAGAGTGGAAGTCTAGCAGTTGTGTCTCGCTCACGCCGTCCAGCAATCCTGCAAATGCATAACGATTCTCTTCTTCTTTAACCTCAACATTATCTAATCCTCCATAGACTTTATTCGTTGATGCATAGAGCAATATTGGTTTTTTGGATGATTGTCTTACCGCCTCTAGAACATTAAATGTTCCGCCTGCATTAATCTCGAAGTCTTCACGTGGATCTATAACAGAAGTTGTAACTGCGACCTGCGCTGCCAAATGTAATACGACATCACACTCCTCACAAAGCTCGTTTAGCTTGTCCTGATCTGTTCGAACATCTCCAATTACTATTTTAAGATCATCTGAGAAATTATCTTCCAGAAACTTGCGATTTATATCCGTTCCATCACGCGAAAAGTTATCGAAAATTACTACTTCCCAACCTTTCTTCAAAAAATACTCAGAAGCGTTAACCCCGATGAAGCCTGCACCTCCTGTAATAAGCATCCTAGACATGAATCGCACGATAGAGATCCTTAAACTTTTCGGCAATAGAAGACCAACTGTTTTTCTGTGCATATACACGTCCTGATTCACCTAATTTATGACGTAATTCGATATCTGAACAAAGAGTAATGATATATTTTGAAACCTGATCAATGTCACCATCGGAGGCTATTAAACCTGTTTCTCCGTCCAATACTGCATCCCTTATTCCACCTGCATCCGTCGCAACAATTGGCTTTCCACATGCGCTCGCTTCAAGATATACAATCCCAAAGCCTTCGAACTTCAGATCAACTATCTTTGGAGTATGCACATAAATATCACAAGCCTGGAAGTATCTGACCAGATCATCTCCCATTTGCCTACCTGCAAACTCCACGTGATCTTTTATATTTAATCGATCAACCAACTCTTCTAATTGAGCTCGTCCGTTTCCATCCCCAACCATTATGTAATGAATGTCGGGACGACCGCTTACTATTTGGCTTATTGCTTTAAGAACAATGTCATGTCCTTTACGACCCCAAAGCCCCCCAACTGTAAGTAATACAGTTTTCCCTTGGTATTTATTGCGAAGTGACTGCACATCTACTTGTTTTTGAAAACGATCAAAGTGAACTCCATTATGAATTACTTCTATTGGATAAGTTTTGCCAGAATATTTTTCTATCATATCTTTTGTGAATTTACTCGGCACTGTAATTGCCTTTGCTTGCTTGTAACACTTCTTAAGAAAGATCTTTTCGGGAAAATATACAAGAGGACGTACACCATGTGTCCCCTGAGCCCCCATGATGAATGGCTTCTTATATTTCTTGGCTGATCTGGCCGCAATTAGACAATAAGGAAATGCAAATAAACTGTGAACTAAATCAAATTCAGATACATCTATCTTTTTCCAATACTTGAGCGCCTTGGGCTGATGTAATCTGAAAATATATTCAGGAAGTTTGAATCTAATTGGAAATGGCAGATCCATATCGTTTGCAATCTTCTTCTGTGACACAGGTAGAAATAGAGTTAAATCTATGCCAAGTGATTTTAAATGAGTACAAAGTTCGAAGGTTATGTTTCCATATCCGTCCTTTGGATCGATGGTTGGAGAAAAGATTGCAATTCGCATTACACAGACAAGCTTAGTCGTCGTCGGGTCATTCAGCCAGTTCTTCCTCTGTTAAAAATTCTGCGATTTCCTTGCAAAATTGGCTATATGCTCATAAATTGAGCCTCGTAGGCAAAGAGTTTATAGAGATCTATAACACAATGAATATATGAAACGCTTCCCTGTAATTTGGTTAACCGGCAATTCTGGATCAGGTAAAACTACCATCGCATATGGAGTGCGTGACCATTTTAACGAAAACCCTGAAATCGATTCACCACTTGCTCGACGCATAGTAATTCTTGACGGTGATGAGATGCGTAATTCTGTTTCGGTTGATGAGGGACTTTCTACTGAAGATCGCAAAAAGCATAACCTGCGTGTTGCACGTCTCGCGAATCTCATGTCTGAACATGGTTTCCTAGTACTTGTGTCTGTAATAGCTCCATTCGAAAAAGTTCGAAACGAGCTGCAGCTCATTTGTGATCCAAAATGGATCTACCTTAAACGTAAAGGATTGGAAGGAGACGACAAACCATATGAACCACCAGCTTCACCGGACCTAACTTTAGATAACGATGTACTATCACCTGAAAAAGGACTGAGCCAGTTAATTGGATATCTAAATAGCCTTGAAATTGGCTCTGGAAAACCAAAAGAAATGCCAATAAAAAAGAATTGGCATTCAATAAAGATTGGATAGGCTCAACATCAATACCGTATCAGTATGAATCCGATTGATTTGCCATTCTACTTAACAAAAACTCTGCCCAAGCAAGATCTATAGGGCTATCTATGTCTACCGACCGTTCATGATGTACAAAGTATGGTACAACTTTCTCTCCATAAAATTCCTCTCTTTTAAGAAAAGGCTTCGTCTTCATAAAAATAATCGTTCCGTCATGGTGGTAAAGCTGTTGAAGTTCCTGAGAACGCTTATATGTTTTCATATCGAAATATGATTCGATGGTGTCACCTTGCACACATAGAGCATGTTGAGGAGGTTGTACGAAGGGAACGACACTCATTACACAATTTACATCTCTGGCTTGAAGCATTTCGTATGTTTTGATTATATCTTCTGTCGTACGCAACGGACTTACAGGAATTAAAACTGCAAAGGCATCGTATTCGCGACCTTCGGAAGAAAAATGCTCCAACAGATGCTTGCATACATGTTTAATTTGCGACGTGTCGGTTGCAAATTCATCGGGCCTTCGTAGAACAACATCCGCTCCACCCTCCTTTGCAATCCCGAGGATTTCTTCATCTTCGGATGAAACGCATACAGTGTCAAAAATGCCACTTTTTTGTGCCACTTCGATTGCATACGAGATGAGAGGTTTGCCATTTAGAAGAGCAATATTCTTTCTAGGGAAGCGTTTGGAGCCTCCTCGCGCCGGAATAATGCATAGAGGTTTAAGAGACATACAGAGATGTTATACCATATCAACTCAACCAATACTTGCAATTAAATAGGCTTATACGAAGTTAATCGGGAACGTATTGTTTCAACATTTATTTACTGTTACACATCATCCCACGTAACAGATTCATTTTCTTTCAGGTCACGCTTTAGTTCACGCCCAACAAATAAGTCGGTGTATTCAGGTGAAACAGCGTACTCCTCGCGTTTTCCTTCGAGCATAGACTCCTCTAATACAGTCCCCTTAGAAATATCCTGATTCGCTACAATATGCCGGAATGTTGTTTTTCGAATTCGAAGATCACCTTCGCTTGGAACTAGATCAAACACTCCGAGTGACTCCTCGCACTCACGAACCATCTTCACATACTTTTTAAATGCATCCGGTTCCTTTGCATAGATATGATCAAGCCCGATAAAATCATTACTAAGAGATATTTTCTTCTCCAAAAAAACAGCCCCAAGTGTAATCGCCATGATATCCATATCATCGTCCGAATCAGGTGAGGAGTATCCCACCAACGAATCGAATGCATGTCGCATGTACGGTATGCTCCGCATGTTCTTCTCGGATCGTGTTTTGGTATGAAAACAGTGAACAAGGATGCTTTGGTCATTACCAGCATCTTTCATAAGTTGCATTACTTTCGCCATTTCAACGGTATTAACTGGACCGGTATCGATGAGCATTGGCTTACCGATGGCAGCAATCTTCTTCCAAAGTGGAAAGTAGTTATGATCCCAAGAACTTAACTTGTAAGCCTCCAATCCAATCTCCTCTGCATACTCAATGCCACTAGGAGAATTGACGGTGGAAAAAACTATAACCCCTTTCTGATCCGCATACTTTTTTACTTCGCGCCACTCATCCAAAGAGAACCGATATGTATCGATTGTTTCGTACATATTCTGAGTCTTAGTTCCTTCAACAGTGTCGAATGTGAGTTCCAATTTCTTGTCACAAAATATTTCCTCCGGAAACCAAAAGATGAACTTGATTGCATCTGCACCTGCATCATGAACAACATCTATGAGTTGTTTGGCAGTCTCCAAATCATAATTGCAGGTTATGCCACATTCCGCACAAATGAAGATAGGATGATTCTCTCCTATTTTATGGTCGCCAATCTGTATTTCGCTACGCATCATATGCTAGAGTACTAGAGACAAATGTATGACACAATGAAGCTTCCCAACTTCCTTATAATAGGTGCGACAAAGGCAGGAACTACCTCTTTGCACCATTATTTGGGCCAGCATCCGGAAATCTATATGCTCCCACAGAAAGAGACTAATTTCTTTGCACAGGAATCGTCTCTTTGTATGCTTGATAGAACGGTTACGAATAAACAGGAATATTTGGAGCTTTTTAAAGATGCCAATAATGAAAAAATTATCGGCGAAACATCGCCGGCATACCTCTGTGTAATTGATGCACCCAAACGAATATTTGAAATGATTCCTGATGTAAAGCTGACTGCAATCCTCAGGAATCCAACTGAGCGTGCCTACTCGCACTACCTTATGCGCAGAAGACAAAACAAAGAAGCTCGTGAGTCGTTTGAAGAAGTTATTGAAGATATCGACATAGATCCAATGAGAAGTTACAAAAGCCGTGGCTTTTACGGGGAACAATTGGAGAGGTACTTTAAATACTTTACACATGAACAACTTAAGATCTTCTTATATGAAGATTTTACAAGCAGTCCTCAGAAAGTAATAAAAGGACTGTGTGAATTCCTCGAAGTTGATACAACTTTTACTCCCGATACGAGTAATCGCTTTAATGTAAACCCGCCCGCGGAAGAACCGATCTCGCCGAAGATGAGAAAGAAGTTAATTGATTTGTATCATGATGATATTGAGCTAGCGCAAAAATTGATTGGAATTGATTTGAGTGGATGGATGAAATTTTGAATATATCTGCACTTTACACCCTATAAACCGGCCTCCTTGGAAGGAGGATATTGTAAAACTCCGGCTTTCTGACATTAAAACCATTATCGAAAAGAAAATCTTTGGCCTTCTTGGTGCTCTGCTCGGAGTAATGAAAAATATTCGCAGCAGAAATTGCACTTGCACCAGATTCGATACCTTCTCTGAAATGTTTCCAATCGCCTACTCCACCGGAGGCGATTACTGGGATACTAACTGTGTGGCTTACCAAGTTAATCAATTCCAAGTCGTACCCTTTCCTATTCCCGTCTGCATCGATTGATGTGAGGAAAATCTCGCCAGCGCCAAGCTCCTGCGCCCGCCTTGCCCATTCAACAGCTGACCATTTGGTACGCTCCTTCCCCCTATCTATGTAAACAATATGCTCTCCTTTTTCATCACACCTAACGTCAATGGACACAACAATGCACTGCGCGCCAAACTTACGTGAGGCATCCTGCAAAAACGATTCATTGCGAATTGCTTCCGTATTCATAACAACTTTATCCGCGCCTTCTGTTAGCAACACACGAATTTCTTCCAAAGATGTGATCCATCCTCCAACTGCCAATGGTACAAAGCACCT
This sequence comes from Patescibacteria group bacterium, assembly GCA_018814875.1. Taxonomy (GTDB): domain Bacteria; phylum Patescibacteriota; class Gracilibacteria; order Peribacterales; family Peribacteraceae; genus UBA2144. The sequence continues at coordinate 33,616 of JAHIYH010000031.1, read as the reverse complement.
TTTTGAAAGTTCTTTAAGATCGTGATGAAATTTTTCACGATCATCTGGATTGCGTGTGACGTCCAGAAGAACAATTTCATCTATTGCCCATGTGTTAAAGAAGTCGATTGCTGTGCATGCACTTCCAACCGAGTTTGTGTGACTGAAGCCCATACTCTGCACAAGCATTCCGTTTCTCCAAAGAAGACATGCGATGAGTCGAGTTTTTAACATTTGGAATTAGTATCACAGTAATCAATAAAATTCTTGAGGACTAAAAGCCCTGCTGTCTGACTTTTTTCTGGATGAAATTGCGTTGCAAAGATATTTCCTTTCTGAAGACTCGCCACAATCTCCAATCCATGAGACGCAGTAGATGTAATAATGTCTACTTCTTCTGGATCTAAAACAAAACTAAAACTGTGTATAAAGTAAAAAACAGGATCTTCTTTAAGTCCTTTAAAAATCTCTGAATCCTTCTTTATTTCAATGTTATTCCATCCCATGTGCGGAACTTTGATTTTTGGATCATCAGGTTCCATAAGCTTAACCTCCCCTTTTATCCAGCCAAACCCTTCGTGTTCACCTTTCTCATATCCCTTATCCACCAAAAACTGCAACCCCAGACAAATGCCAAGGTACGGCTTTTTCTTTTCAATAATCTCTTCTCTGAGTAAATCGACTAATTTGAGCTTACAAAGATTCTTCATTCCATCACCAAATGCTCCTACACCAGGAAGAATGATGCCATCAGCATCCTGAAGCTTCTTTGCTTCATTGGTTATTTCAAAATCCACACCAAGCGCCTCAACAGCGTTTGCAACTGACTGAAGGTTGCCCATTCCGTAATCAACAATTGCAATCATGGACGCATATTAGAACCAAATATATTCACTGTCTTCAACTATATGATCATCACGTGAATATGAAGGCTGATTGTGCGACCTGAGCATCTCACGATCATCTACGAGTGGCAGGCGAACGGCATCCACATCTTCATCACCAACATGATTAGCTATGGAATCCTTCACTTGCCATTCGCCACTATCGTCTTTCTCCCATATTTTAGGATCCCGTAAATGTTCAATCTCTCCCAAGAATTCTTCTTCTGTCATACCAACAAACTTAAGCCAGATATCTAGATCGCTTGGACGTACATGATCATATTGACTTACGATTTTAATTCCCTCCTCCCGTGTCATTCGTCCGTGACGAATATCATTACTTGCATCATCTGTAGCACGTCCGTAACCGAATTTTAGATACTTAAGATAGTCATGTGCACCGTCAGCATGAATATCATCGAGCTTTTCATAAAGATGATGTGTGCGCTCCCGCTTCAAAGCTGTCTCGAAGTTATACTTCTCTATCATGAGTCGTGTATGTGCACGGGCATCCCACTCAACATAATTCGCAAGGTAGATCCCCCGCACACCTATATCCTCTATCTCCTCATCTGAAGGATAGTAGAACGGAGCAAGATGTTCCTGAAGCACTTCCGTATTATTGGGATGATTAAGAATATCATCTGGCTCGAATCCACGCATGCTGTGCTCCTGCCTGTCCTTCTTGGAAAATTCCATCATATCGTCCTGGTTGTACATGCCCAGCAATTCGGAAAATCCGTGCTCGCCCCATAGAATCAGCGGAATTTTGTTCATGACAGCTGCCTTGATAGGGAATGTCATAATCCCCGCATGGTAATGCCACGTGATATCGCCAACGGTCTGTAGCATAAATTTTGAAATCGTTTTTGCTGCTTCTGGGCTCGATGTAAACCGGAGCATGTCAAAACCAAATTGATGAAGCATATTGGTTAGGTTACGAATCCCGCGCTTGGTATTGAATCCATGGTTATACGTTACAAGCAGCGGGTTATATCCCATTTGTTTTATGGTATAGACCTGGAAGTGGCTGTCTTTTCCACCACTAACAGGAATGATCAGATCATAGTGATTACCATTCGCACGCGACTTTTGACTATATTCCTTAAGGATATCTTCAAAGCGCTTTTTCCTCTCATCCCAATCAATGAGAGGGCGGCTTTCGTGTAAACGACACCCGCTGCACACTCCCTGATCATCAAAAATAATGGTAGGGCGTGAATTTGCCGGATAACAACAACGTTTGCAGTACTCCATAGTTGGAGCAGTATAGTCAGAAAAGAACCTTTGGCACAAATCTTAGTTCTTTTTTAAAAAAATTCTGCAAATCAATTGGCACCCACATGCACACAAAGTGAAGCTCTGCCAACTAACGTTGGTAGTATTTTCTGAAACACCTGCGGCATCACTCGCGGAATCCTCCGACCTCGCTCCGCCGAAGCGATATCGCACGTACGCATATTACTTCTTCTTTCAACCAGACAGGCGATACGACTACGCGAAGGCAAGAACGGGATCGCATCTGTACTGAACGAATTCATCCTACAGCTTACTCTGGCAGCTTTCTGTGTAGGCGGGTAAAGTCTATGTTCTCAGCTATGGAAGATTTAAGCATTACCAGCAGGCCAGAACCTCAGGAATGGGACCAGATTATTTCAGCTTCATCCAAGCCAGAGGTAAACCAGACCTGGGAGTGGGGAGAAGTTATGAGATCAATAAAGGGAATAAAACCAATCCGCCTTCTGGTAAAACAAGGTGATAAACCTGTTGGAGCCCTTCAGGCCTTTGAATGGAAAATAGGACCAGTTTCCATGACTATCTTAAGCGGAGAGAGTGGAGGAGGCGGAGGCCCTGTAGTTCTTGATACACTGCCTGCCGATTTTCGGCTTATTGTAGCCAAAAAACTTTTGGATGAGCTCATTGCCGAATTCAAGAAAAGACGCTCACTGAAGCTAACAATCTACGCCTCGCCTGATTTTGGATCAGCTCTTCCTCCCCTGCCACCAACTAAGCACACAACCAAGTGGACACCTATCATCCCACTCATATCTGACGAGCACAAAATGCTTAACGAAGTAGTGGAACAGAAAGCGCGAAACCAAATTAATAAAAGCAATAAGAATGGCGTGAGTGTGATTGAAGGTTCGCGCAACGACCTTGAGGTGTATCAATCAATCCAAAGTGACTTGGTCAAAAGGAAGAGCCTGAGTAAACAACATCTCAATTCGGTAAGATCGCTACAAACCGTCTGGGACACACTTACAAAGAAGAACATGATCAAACTCTTCCTTGCAAAACACGAAGGACACACAGTCGGAGGTGTACTGATTTTGTATTCTGGAAAAGGACTCCTATATAGGAGTGGCGTTCTGACCGAAGAGGGTCGCAACCTTTATGCTGGTAACGCACTACAATGGGCTGTCATCTCTGATGCTATTAAAGGAGGATACAGTTTGTACAACATGTCCGGAGGTACTGACGATCCTAATGATGAGCGTTTTGGAATTACAAAATTCAAATTAAGTTTTGGAGGAGAACTTAAACCTTTCGTACGTTATTCGGCTCATGGAAATAGGCTGCTTAGGTTTATTATTTTCAGAGCGAGAAGACTTATTGGCAAGAATGAGTGGTTGCCACTGGCGATTTATCCGTGACCACAGCGACGTTATTTCATTATCTCGTTACTTCGTTGTCTCGAAATAACGAAATAACGAAGTAACGATAGATTGTTTCCGCTACAGTATCCCCATGATTTTCACCACCTCTTGGGACGACGGCCGAAAAGATGACATGCGACTTGCTGAGCTCTTAGATAAATATTCGGTAAAAGGAACGTTCTATGTTTCCCCTCCTTCTACACACGAAAAGCATGCACTAACGAATGAAGAAATTAAATCCATTTCTGATCGACATGAAATTGGTGCTCACACCATGACGCATCCTAAGTTGACGAGACTTGAGCCGCAAGAAGCACAAAGGGAAATAGAAGAATCGAAACGATGGATAGAAAGTATCACAAAAAAACCGTGTCATTCATTCTGTTATCCATACGGAGATGAAAATCCTCAAATCAGATCACTTGTGGCGAATGCCGGTTTCAGCGGAGCAAGAACCGTTGAGCAACTTCTATTTTCCGCAAACGATCCTTTTGGATCTCCAACAACATTGCAGGTATACCCGTTCCCGCTTAGAAAAAAATTCACACGCTGGTGGCACCCGATTGATATTTGCGCCCGCCTGCGCATCTTCGCACCAAGAATGATAGAACTAAGACTATCACCAAGTTCCTGTTTAAGCTGGCTTAGTCTTGCCAAAGCACTGTTCACATATGCGCAGAAAACTGATCAACCATTTTTCCATTTGTGGGGACATAGTTGGGAAATTGAAAAGTATGGAATGTGGGACAATCTGGAAAAGTTTTTGAAGTTTGTTAGTGAAAATGAAAATGTTGAGCATAGTACTAATCATGAACTACTGCGCTGACCTACGATTAAGAGGATATTGAGATTTATAAAGAACTTGTAATGAAAAATACACAAAGAAAATAGCAGCTAAACACATTAATCCTATGGTAGGGTACGCGGGTATGATCGATTATAGTAAATCTTCCATCCTTATTACTGGTGGGACTGGCTCATTTGGAAAGAAGTTTGCGGAAGTGATGCTTCGCGAATATAAGCCTAAGAAACTCGTGATCTTCAGCCGTGATGAGAAAAAGCAGCACGACATGTACCAAGATGGATTTGATGCTCCGTGCATGCGCTACTTTATCGGTGATGTGCGAGACTGCGATAGGCTTCATAGAGCAATGCACGATATAGACTTTGTAATTCATGCTGCAGCCTTGAAACATGTTCCTGCATGTGAATACAACCCTATAGAAGCAGTGCAAACAAATATCATTGGCGCACAAAATGTCATCAATGCCTCACTTAATACAGGGGTAAAGCGTGTAATTGCATTGAGTACCGACAAAGCTGTGAATCCAATTAACCTCTACGGAGCAACAAAGTTGTGTGCAGAAAAACTTTTCACCCGTAGCAATGCCTACTCCGGGCAAGGAAGAACAACATTTAGCTGTGTGCGGTACGGTAACGTTATTGGTAGCCGCGGTAGTGTCATTCCTCTTTTTCAGAAGCAACGTGAAACAGGGGAAATCACTTTGACCGATGACCGCATGACACGTTTTTGGATCACACTAGATCAAGGGGTACATTTTGTAGTGCGCTGCTTAGAAGAAATGCAAGGCGGAGAAGTATTCGTCCCAAAAATCCCCAGCATGAAAATGTTGGATCTCGCCGAAGCCATCGCTCCAGAGTGTAAGAGGAAAATTGTTGGCATTCGCCCAGGAGAAAAATTGCATGAAGTGCTTCTTTCGGAAGACGAGGCGCGTCACACAGTTGAATACGATGATTTATATATAATTCAACCAGAGGCTTCATCGTGGTCAGACAAAAAATGGCCGGAACCAAATGTGCCTGAAGGATTCCGGTATGCCAGCGATACCAATAAAGAATGGCTAACAACAGATGAGATCAAAGGGTTTGAATAGTAGCTAGGAAAGCAGCTGGAACCATGGGACGAGAAAAGGCATGATGGAAAGCGTAATGGTACTATACTAACCCCTATGTCTGATAAATCATCAATTGCCTTACACGGCGGATCACCCATTCGAAAAACGCGTCTACCATACAGTCGTCAGTCAGTGAATGATGGGGATATTCAGGCTGTCACGGAGGTTCTTAAATCTGATTGGCTAACCACAGGACCAAAGATTAATGAATTTGAGGAGGCGTTTGCATTCTTCGTATCTGAAAAGGAAGCTGTTGCTGTAAACAGTGGAACAGCAGCGCTCCACGCTGCAATGTTTGCACTGCAAATAACAGATGGCGATGAAGTTATCGTGCCAACAATGACATTTGCAGCAACAGCAAATGCTGTAGTCTTTCAGAATGGAACACCAGTGTTTGTAGACTGTGAACCTGACACACTGCTTATTGATCCTGAAAAAGTAGAAGATTTAATAACAAAAAAAACGAAAGCTATAATTTCTGTAGACTATGCCGGACAACCATGTAATTACGACGCACTTCGTTCCATTGCAGACCGCCACAGCATCCCTCTTGTTTCTGATGCATGCCATTCATTGGGAGGAACGTATAAAGGACAACCTGTCGGATCGCTTGCCGATCTCAATGTTTTCAGCTTCCACGCAGTTAAGCCTATAACAACTGGAGAAGGAGGAATGATCACAACAAACAACGTTCATTTTGCGCAGGTCATGCGGAAATTTAGGAACCACTGTATAACTAGCGATCACCGTGAGCGACATAACGCTGGTTCATGGTTTTATGAGATGTCTAACCTAGGATACAACTACCGCCTAACAGATTTCCAATGCGCACTTGGCATAAGTCAGCTTAGTAAAGTTCCCACGTGGACTGTACGCCGTCAGGAGATTGCAAATATCTACAATACGGCATTTGAAAATATCGACGCAATTACACCACTTGCCGTGCGCAAAGGCGTGTCTCACGCATATCATTTATACGTTGTTAAATTGAATACCAATGTGCTCACTGCTACGCGCGATGATATCTTTAAAGCATTGAACGCGGAAAACATTGGTGTGAATGTGCACTACATTCCAGTGCATTTACACCCGTTCTACCGCGAACACTTCGACACAAAACAGGGCATGTTCCCCGTAGCCGAAACGGCATATGAACAGATCATCTCTCTACCAATTTTTTCGGGAATGAGCGACGACGATGTATCGGACGTGATAGAAGCGGTAAAGAAAGTGTATAATTACTACCGAAAATAATATGAATAACTACTTCTCAGATCTCGTAGTACTTGTTAGTGGTGCTGGATCTATCGGGAAGAGACATCTCAAAAATCTGAACAATCTAGGAATTAAGCAGCTTTCTGTATGTGATCCAAATGAAGCAAATCTGAAATCAGCTGTAGAGAAATTGGACTGCAAATCATATGCTGACTTAGAAGCTGCTCTTAAGGAGCAGAAGCCGGACATTGTTTTCATATGTTCTCCAACAAAGTTTCACATCACTCAGGCACTCAATGCAGCAAAAGCAAATATGAACCTCTTTATCGAAAAGCCACTCTCTATTAATAAAGAACATATCAAAGAATTAACGCAGGAAGTAGAAGAAAGAGGCCTCACCTGCATGGTCGGCTGCAACATGCGCTTCCACCATGGTCCGGCAACCGTCAAGAGATTACTAAATGAAGGCAGAATCGGATCTGTAAAACAGGCTTATATTTATACAGGCTCTTACCTTCCAGATTGGAAACCTCAGCAAGATTATCGCCAAAGCTACAGTGCAGATCCTGAGCAGGGCGGTGCCATTTTGGACTGCATCCATGAAATTGACCTAGCACTTTGGTATCTGGGACCTGCAACTCTTGTTAGTACAACAAGTAAGCCAGCAACTGACATTGATCTGCCATCAGTAGAGGGAACTGCAGATCTAGTTCTCTGGCATGGAAGTGGATCGGAAAGCAACGTACATCTCAGCTTTACGGAACACGAATACAAACGATACTGCATTTTTAATGGAACCGATGGATCCATTACATGGGATATCAATAAAAAGAAGGTAGATGTGCAGGATGTAAAAGGAACCTTGGTAGATTCATACCCCGAACCAGAAGGGTACGACATCAATCAGATGTACATTGATGAAGTAAATCATTTCCTAAGCTGCATAGCGGATAGGCGCTCTCCACAATGCAATCTAATGGAAGCAACACAGGCACTTGATATCGCATTGAAGGCCAGAATTCAGTCAAAAATGAGCAAGGAAAAATGAAATATTTGAACACTAATAACGTTTTAAACGCGGAGTGGTGTGCTAGCATTGCCTTATGAGTAACCGTGTTGCACTTGTTACGGGAGGATCTAGGGGCTTGGGAGCCCAGATCGTTCGCTCTCTTGCACAGGCAGGAAATGATGTTGCGCTGACTTATGTTAAAGATGCAAAAGCTGCAGCAGAACTTGTGAAGGAAGTGGAATCAATGGGACAGAAGGCACTGGCACTCCAGGCGGATGCCTCTGACTTTGCGCGAGCCAAGGACATAGTTTCCGAAGTACAAGAAAAACTTGGTGGCCTTCATGTTCTTGTCTGCAACGCAGGCTTTGCACGCATAGCTCCTCTGTGGGAACTTTCGGAGTCAGATTGGGATAACGTGATTGATGTGTGCTTAAAAGGAACGTTCAACTACATCCACGCAGTAGCTCCCGCATTTATCAAACAGAAAGAAGGGAAGATTGTCTCCATCGGATCGATTAACGGATTACGAGGACGTAAAGGTACTGCAAGCTACAACGCCGCAAAGGCCGGGCTAACAGGACTAGTTAAGGCAGCAGCAATTGAGATGGGAGAATACAACATCAATGTTAATCTTGTTGCTCCCGGCTTCATAGAAACACCTTCTCAAAAAAACACTCCCGATTCCGTTCGTGAACTTGTTCTAAGAGAGTGTGCAATAAAACGCCTTGGGCAGCCCGAGGACATTGCTCCCGTTGTTTCCTTTCTGTGCAGTGAAGATGCACGACACATCACTGGCCAGGTTGTTGTAGTTGATGCAGGTCAATACATGTAAATATTTTCCGCCTCGCAAATGAACATTCTTTTCCGCTCCGATGCCAGCCCTAAAATTGGAACCGGTCATGTAATGCGATGCCTTGCACTCGCACAAGCTCTCCAGAAAACTGATGGGCAATCTGTATTTATCACTTCCAAAATTACGCCATCACTCGCAGATAGGCTAAAGAAAAATAACTGTGAGGTTGTTGCACTTTCCGCCACCCCCTACGGGCAAGAAGACGCAGAAGAAGTGGCAAAGAAGGCAAAAGATATTGGAGCCCAATGGATTATTGTAGATGGATATTCCTTCGATGCGGATTACCAACAACATCTTAAGGAGCAAAACTTGAAGATTTTATTCATCGATGATTACGGTCATGCAAAATACTACAGCTCAGACATCATTCTGAATCAAAATATTTATGCATCTGATATTTTTTACAAAAGTAGAGAAGTATCAACCAAACTTCTCCTAGGAACACGCTACGCACTCCTTCGACAAGAATTTGTATCCGCGCACAAGAAACGCAAAATACAGGACACTGCTTCCAAGATTCTTGTAACGTTTGGCGGAGCAGATTCTGAAAATATAACAGGTATGGTCATAGAAGCACTACGTAACCTTGAGAACGTAGAAGTTAGGGTTGTGGTAGGAGGAACAAATCCACATCTAAAAGTGCTGCAAGATGCGTGCAACAAAGCATCTATGGAAGTGGTTATCGACGCATCTAACATGCACGAACTAATGACATGGGCCGATCTCGCCATAACCAGTGGAGGAACAACCTGCTATGAACTTGCATACATGGGCCTCCCTATGATGATAATGATCATCTCAGACAATCAGAAAGCCGTCGCAGAAGGAATTGAGGCGGCAGGCGCTGGAATAAATCTCGGACATCATACAAAAATTTCACATCACGTCTTGGCAAAAACGCTACGGCAGTTACTTAATAACCGTTCAGAACGGGAGGATATGTCTTCTGCTGGGATACGCCTTGTAGATGGGCATGGTGCTGCACGCGTGTGCATGGAAATGTTCAGTAATAAAATCTGGCTACGCCCCGCAACCTCGGAAGACTGTAAAATAACATTTGAGTGGGCGAACGATCCACAGACACGAGATGCATCATTTTCGTCAGATCCAATTCCATGGGATACTCACGCTAAGTGGTATCAGGAGAAACTTAGTGACCTAAACCATCGTTTCTTTATTGCATACAATGAGGATGATGAGCTAGTTGGACAAGTCCGGTTCGATATCGAAGGAGACAGAGCAGTAATTTCTGTAAGCGTCGCTCCAGATATGCGCGGGAAGAAGTATGCAACAGAATTGATCGCAAATGGATGCAGACGAATGTTTGCAACAACAGACACTGAAAGTATTGACGCATATATCAAACCAGAAAATGAAGTTTCTAAAGCGGTATTCGCTAAATCTGGATTTACAGAAACAGCCATCACGAAAATTAATGGAGAGCCTTCCCTACATCTAGTTCTTAAAAGCAATATGCTCAAATCATGAAAAAGGAGATCACAATCAACGGCCGACTTATCGGACCAGGGCACCCGACCTATATCATTGCAGAGATGTCTGGCAACCATGGGAAAAGTTTCGATAAAGCCGTAGAGATTATTCACGCTATGAAGGAGGCAGGAGCAGATGCTGCAAAACTTCAAACGTTCACGGCAGACACAATTACAATCAAATCTGACCGAGAAGAATTTAAGATCAACGGAACACTCTGGGACGGGAAAACACTTTATGAACTCTATGAGGAAGCATCAACTCCGTGGGAATGGTACCCAAAATTGAAAGAGGTAGCACAAAATCTTGATATAGATCTATTCTCGACACCATTTGATCCAACCGCAGCTGACTTTTTGGAAGAGATGGATGTGCCAGCCTACAAAATCGCTTCTTTTGAATTGGTAGACATCCCGCTCATCAAACATGTCGCAAAAAAGGGAAAGCCAATCATCATGTCTACAGGAATGGGGACACTGGAAGAAATTCGCGAGGCCGTTTCTGCTGTACAAGAAGAAGGTAACGATGAACTGGTCATTCTTAAGTGCACAAGTGCTTATCCTGCACTACCGGAGGAAATGAATTTGCGAACGATCCCCGACATTGCAAAACAATTCAGTGTGCCTGTTGGTCTTTCGGATCACACAATGGGATTCGATGCGCCTATCGCTGCAGTAACACTTGGAGCATGCGTTATAGAAAAACATTTCTGCCTTTCTAGGAACGAACCTGGTCTGGACACTGCATTCTCTCTAGAACCAAATGAATTTAAAGATATGGTCGATTCAGTCCGCGCAGTTGAATCGGGTACATCACGACAAGAAGTAGACGAAAAAGTATTAGGAGAAGTGCGCTATGGTCCTTCCGACCAAGAAAAGGACTGTGCCCCACTACGCCGCTCGCTCTATGCCGTAGAGAACATTGCCAAAGGTGAAGAGATTACCGAAAAGAATGTACGATCTATTCGCCCAGGCAATGGCCTGCCACCAAAGGAGCTGCATAATATTTTGAAGAGAAACGCAGCTATAGCCATAAAACGTGGCACTCCATTATCATGGGAATTGATCGACAAATAGTTATGCGCAGGATGTATCCTTCTGCCATAATTACGCTATGAATGTAATTATTAAGGGATTCAATCGAGATTGTTTCGGAAATCCAATGATAGAAGGTGCTCTGAAGGATATGACAATCGACACATGTATCGCAATTGGTGATGATACATCTTATATACCAAATCTTGGAGAAGATGTTGAATACATATCAATGTCTGCCGTAGATCTGCGTGCCGGACGGTATCCGAATGTTAACTGGCAAGAGATTCCACCATTGGATGAAGAACTTATTGAATCCATGCAACACTGCGAATCTGTCTTTCTAAAAATGGTTGGTCGATACGCACTCTACAAAGACATGTCATATGATGAGCGCAAACGACAGTACTACCGGCACCTACGTTATTGGAATCATGTACTCGATAAAAAGGAGATTGACTTGTACCTAGCTCATAATATTCCACACCAGTGTTACGATTTAGTAATCTATGATTTATGTAAGCTGAAGGGTATCCGCACGATCTATTTAGCCATGCACTTCATGGCAGATTCGTTCAGTATGGAAGAAAACTGGAAGGAGGCGGGGAAAGAAATCGGTGACCGAACAGAGGAACTCATGAAGGAATATGCAGATCTAGAAATGGAGGTGCCTCTCTCGCCAGTGTTTGAAGAATCATTCGATATCTATACAAACGGCCAAATAAAGCCATGGTACATGATAGAAAATCACCCGCATTTAGCACACCGTGGCTTCATCGCAAAATGGATCCAGATAGCATTTTCCATACTTCTCCGCAAACCTCTCTACTTCTTAAAGTCCGTCATCTCAGTCGACTTCTGGAAGCGAAAGTGGAACCACCACATAACGAGAAGTCTCTACGATAAACTGGTGGAAATGCCAGATCTAGAAGTTCCTTTCGTATACGTTCCCCTTCACATGCAGCCAGAAGCGACTACCTGCCCGATGGGTGGCGTGTATACGGATCAGGAACTGATAGTCCAGCTGCTCGCGGCGTGCCTTCCTGATGGAGTTAGGATTTATGTTAAAGAGCATCCTAACCAAGGAGAGATGATGCGTGATTGTGAGTTCTATCATGCTCTTCATGCAATACCTTCTGTAACACTAATGCCAAGAGACATGGATTCCTTCGAATTAATCAAAGCATCAGTAGTAGTGGCATCTGCCACCGGTACCGCATGCTTCCAAGCGTTATTTAAACAGAAACCTGCGATGCTTTTTGGACATAAATACTTTCAATATGCACCAGGTGTTTATCGCATCCGCTCAGAGGAGGACTGTAAACGCGCAGTGCAGAAGATCTTCCATGACAAAGAAAGCCACACACTGCGTGATATGCGCATCTTTCTAAAGGCGATGGAGGAGACAACTGGGGAAAGCTTCTTTAGAACATCTACTGTATGTAAGCCGATCCCCAAAGAGGAAAGAGCATGGAAAATGGGAGAGTACATTGGGAAAATTATCCAGCAGCAGCATCAAGGCTAGGAAAAGTGTTTTTGAATTCTCTCGAAGAGAGAGTCAGCAAAAGAATGTGTGCTCTTTTCAACTGTTAAATCAGTATTATTTGATATATGCCACTCCGAGATGGAAGCATGCAGGCGGGTGTCCTCCATTGCTTTCAGGAACCTCCGCACTGATATCAGATCGGGCTTCTCCCCTCTCTCAAAAATGTCTTCCATGGCATTAAGGCAGTCCTCTTTTGTTCTGATCTGGAATACGCTGTGAGCGTACTGGTAAAAATTATGACCAAAAATTATCACGGGCTTTTCACGGAAGAGTGCTTCAAAGCCCGCTGTTCCTGTCCCGGTTGCAACGGCTTGGCAATGTTCCCGCAGGTCAAAGGTGCTGGCACTGTGTTTGACTAAGCGTACATTCGGCATATTAAGAAGCTCCTGATAAAACTCCCTGCTGCGGCCGACAATTCCCTGTTTGCGCTGTCTTGGGTGTTCCTTAATGTATATAAGCACCCCTTCTGGTGCAGTACTTGAGAGAAGATGTACAGAAACATTCTGGTCAACAAACGCTCCCGCCATGGGACATGTGGAGCATTCTGGCTGAAACTGGAGCGGGAAGTATATATATTTCTTGCTGTAGTCCGGCTCCACCGCATGAGAGTCATAAAATTTCCTCAATTTGTATTGCGTCCACGCGCTGCCTAGTTTGCGTATGCGGCGTATCCATGCGGGAACTGAAAAGAGAAATGTAGTCCAGTGTAAAAATACACTCGGTTTCGAAAGAATTCTGCGCACAAACAACGAAAGAAAATTCTGCGGTTTTTCCTGGTAAATAAATTTGAACTTACCTTCGGGCTGCGTTTGCTCTTTGTAGTACGCCTCGAGTTGCTCTGACAAAGCCACATCACCAGACGCCTGTGCATCTAGTTCCTCCAGACGTTCTTTTATCTGTATAGCTGACTCTTCCACATCTTCAGTAACAAACGAAGTATCACGGATTGGAGTTGTATGGGAGAATAATGTGAGAATACCCTTCAGTTTGCATAGCTCATAGATGATGTAATCAGGTATCTCGTGTGGTAGGGTCTCCGAGATAAAGATATTAATACTGTACCGTTCAATAAAATCATTCCAAAATCGCAAGTGAAGGAGATAGCGTCGCTTGCGCTCTTCGTAGGATATTTTTCGCGCATACTCCATGCGTGTCACCATGTACATGAAGAGCGCTTCGCTATCACGCATCTTTACGACGATCTCCTCATCAAGAGGCATAAGATCTGCATGGTTTACACCTTCATAAACACCATTGCGAATTTTGCTCGAATAGAACCATGGCTGATTCCCGTCACTTAAACCCGGATATCGGCAATGGCGGCAACTCAGGCTGCCGCAGAATTCGAATGGGATTTCCTGCATCACACGAACAATGGCGCCGTGAGCCACGGAGCTGGTACATCGAAGGATAATTGCACGAAGAGGCTTCATTTAAGTGAGGGCAGCATATAGCATTCTTATGCTAATTACATTTCAAAACATCGTATAAAAATAATAATTTGAACTTGTATTGGTGCCGAAGCAGGCCATTCGAGAATATACGTATGCCTACGCTGCCGTTGCACCTCTCAGTGGGACGATGGATTCACTCATCTTGTCCGATATCCCGTCCTAGGCCAGACCCTTCTCAAACACGAATGCGCAGACCTCATCGAAGATCGGCATCGTTGTCCCGACACAGAGCAATCCGTTTCGGGGATTCCCCGGCTCCATCCATTCGTAGCGGTATTTCCCGCCCGCCTCCGCGATCATGAGGAAACCAGCTGCGATATCCCAGATCTTGAGACCGCGGAAAAACACGCCGTCATTCCAGCCGAGGAGCATGTCTCCGATCCCCTGAACGGCGCAGCCGTAGTTCTCTAGAGAGGCACATGAAGGGACCGATACCTGCAGAACGCCGTTCGCATCGGGTTTGGCTCGCCGTGTTATGTTCGAGCAAAGGATGGCATCCGTCATGCTAGCCGTTCTACGTAACTGCACCGGACGTCCATCGACGTACGCACCGTGACCCTTCGAAGCGGTGAAGCGATGCCCCATGATCGGCAACAGCATGCATCCGGCGAGGAGTTCGTTGTCCTTCGCTACCGCGACGATCGTACCGAAATTCTCCTTGCCGTGGATAAAATTCGTTGTTCCATCGATTGGATCGATGATCCATACGTACGGAGACTGCGGGTCACCGAGACTGTCTGCTCCATCCTCCTCCGCAAGGAAGCGGTGCGTAGGGAAGCGTTTGCGGATGACCGCAATGATGCGCTCCTGTGCTTCGATATCGACAGTAGTTACGGGGTCCATTATCGACGTCTTCATGTGCACGTTCAGGTCTCGCGTATTACCCGACGTGCGTATGTTCTCATGTTTCGCGCACAGCAGTGCCGCTGCCGCGTCGGCTGCAGCTTCCGAAACGCCGAGGAATTCGAGTGGCGAGGCATCCGTCATATCGATTCGTCGTAGGTGTGGTGATATCTTTCGCCCACGTCTCCGGCGTTGCTTGCGCCGCAATCCCTCAAAATTTGCTGAATGTGCTCATTAACACGCAAAGTACGTTCCCTAGACGTTGCCGCCGCGCGTCGTACTTTCTGCCGGACCTCTGTTCCATGGGAGAGCGCATGGCTTGCTTTCATGTACACTTCTTCTTCAATATCTTCCGCAAAAATATCTACTCCCAGATTCATGAGACCAATTTCCTCCAAGAAATCGGCGACTCGTGTTTGCGAAATTAGGGGGACGATCGGTATGCCGAGACCGATCGCAGGAGAGAGAGAGTGGATTCTCATGCTGAATGCAAGATCGATTTTGGCATAGCGTCCGTAGAAATATGGTGTTTTCGGCACTGTTAAGAGCCCGGTGGAAACAGTGCGCTGGTGCACGATTTTTGGAGGCAAGAATTCGATGAATTCCGACATAATCTTGTAATCATCGAAATAATGCGGACAGAGGATGAAATTCACGTCGAATTCTTGCACAAGACGTTCCATGACTCTTGCTAGGGCTCTCAAAAAACGGAGTTTCTTCTCACGACTGGGGAAGCGATCCTGCTTATCTTCATCGTTCAATGAGATTAATACATTCATTTTTTTCTCTGCAATTTCCGGATAGTCATTCTCTTCCGCCGGGACGTACATTCCGGGGTCGGGAATCGAGAGAATCTTCTTCGAGTGGAAGCCGAGAAGTGACTCGATGAACTCCTTGGTTCCATCGTTGCGGACACCGAAGAACACGTGAGGTGCATGGATGATATATTCCAATGTCTCCCGCAGCTTATCGACATTGTGGTACGTCTGAGATGGCCAGAAGCGATAGGAGTTGCCGTAAAAAATAATTGGCTTCCGTATGCGCGGCCACAGCTTGAGCGGAAGATTGAAACGCATCCCCGTTTCGGTCAGATGCGCTCGGCCGTTGAAGGTGACTGCCCCTCCAACTAGGAGCCCGTCGTGTTTGTTCACGAGATCCACAAACCCCTCATCGAACTTTCTGGGACCGAACGCATTCTCGATCACATACTCATCCCACGGCTCTGCTGTAAATTGGAGTTCCGTTTTTAGATCTTCCCGCAACACCCGCTCCGTTCCAAAAATGAGCGCGCCGTTGCCAATATTGGTGCTGTTAAAATTGGCGAGATGTAGGAGTTTCATACGTGCTCTTGGTTCTGTAATATGACTTCAGTTTGCCTGAGCTGATCTTCTTCGTCAATTTCGATGCACTTTTGTGCATCCATTATATATCCGCCTATCCGAGTTCCCCAAAGCGTACCTTGTTTGATAAATTTCGAACGCGTGACGTACACCATACCTACCGAGAGATAATACTCTGGCAACTGTTGGCAGGGCATCCCCACAAACTGTGGAAAAAGGGGGGTGATTAATTTTTTCTTTGCGTCCTTCATAACCCACATCGCTTTATAAGGAGGATGGAGGATGGGGCCGACAAGTGTACGCACCGAATCAAAGTCCTGCTCAACCAGGAATTCCACGGCTCGATCTATATCTTTTCCTGTCTTCAAGGGTGCGTCTGGAGGCAGAAGTACAATAACTTCCGGTTGCCAGCCGCGATATTTTTCAAGCCATCCAAGAGCGTGTGTAACATATTCGATATCTTGTGAATCATCTCTTGCATATTTTTTTGGTCTGAGAAATGGGGTGTCAGCCCCGAGCGACTGTGCAAGCGACGCGATTTCGCGGTCGTCCGTTGAAACTATGAATGCGTCGAGTTTTTTTGATTCTTCGGCAGCTTGGATTGTGTATGAGATGAGTGGCTTTCCGGCAACGGGCACAATGTTTTTTCTGGGAATCCGTTTGGATCCGCCACGTGCGGGGATAATGCCGAGGACTTTTATATTCATGACCACAGACTAGTGAAAAAAGACTTATTAGGAATCGATCGCCGCCGTCAGCACTTGGTCCGCTGTCATCATGTTTCGCTCCATTAGTATTGTTTCAACTGCGTGCGTAAGAATGTGACCGAGTAGGATATGAACTTCCTGAATCCGTGGGGTGTGTGAGGATGGGACAGCGAGGGACAGGTTCACGGATGTTTTGAGAATCCCTTCTTGCCCACTCAAACCTATGGTCTTTGCCCCGAGTATGTTAGCCATGAGAATTCCCTTGATGACATTCTCGGAATTGCCGCTGGTGGAGATTCCTATGGCCACGTCATTGTTTGTCACGAGCGCTTTCACTTGCCGTTCAAATACGGTCGAAAAATCGTAATCATTTCCAATGGCTGTCAGTACGGAAGTGTTCGTCGTGAGCGCTATGGCCGGAAGTGGTGCTCTCTCTGCTTCAAACCTTCCGACAAACTCCGCTGCGATATGTTGGGCATCCGCTGCTGAACCCCCGTTGCCGAAGAGCACAATTTTTCCTCCCTGCTGCAGGGCAGTCACGCATAGAATAGATGCCTCTTCGAGGTTTGGAATGAACTCTGTAAGTTGCCCGTGAAGGTGTTCCGCTTCGGAAATATCCTTAGAAACTAATGATGTTATCGATGGGAACATACTTGCTTTAAGCAGCATACCATTGTAAATTCCGTTTACTATGAAAAAAGGACAAATTTTAGTCGGAAACCGACCAGTAGGAAATGATGAAGCATGTTTCGTAGTAGCGGAAATTGGCATTAACCATAATGGCAGCTTGGCCTTGGCGAAAAAGCTCATTGACGCAGCTGTGGATGCAGGCGCTGATGCTGTAAAATTCCAGAAGAGGACTGTATCTGTCGTCTACAGCGAAGAAGAGTTACAAAAACCGAGAGAAGTTCCAGCTGAGATCATTGCCACAGCCCTGGAGCGCGATGCACTTCCTCCGGAGAATGTAAAGCGGTTGGTTGAATCAAATCTTCAAGAAACGACAAATGGAGATCTCAAACGGGTTCTGGAATTTACAGAGAAGGAATACGCGGAAATCGATCGTTACTGCAAAGAGAAAAATATCCTTTGGTTCGCCTCGCCATGGGATGAGGCCAGTGTTGATTTCCTGGAGCAGTTCGACCCGCTCGCGTACAAGGTCGCGTCTGCCAGTCTCACAGACGACGTTCTGCTGCAATATATCCACTCGAAAAACAGGCCCCTGTTCCTCTCCGTCGGCATGAGTACACTGGAAGAAGTCGACCATGCGGTGGAGGTGCTTGGGAAAGACAATCTCGTGATCATGCACTGTGTTTCCACCTATCCTGCGGAACTCGATGAACTCAACTTGAAAGTCATTCACACGTTACAAGAACGTTATGGAGTACCCATCGGATACAGTGGACACGAAAGTGGGGTGTACACGTCCCTTTGTGCTGCGGTCTTGGGCGCCGTCGCCGTGGAACGGCACATTACACTTGATCGTTCGATGTGGGGATCGGACCAAGCCGCTAGTCTCGAGCCCAAGGGGCTGCACAACTTAGTCACAGAGATCAGGAATTATGAGCGAGCAAGAGGGGATGGCATCAAGAAAGTGCTTGAGTCTGAAGTGCCCGTTTTGAAAAAATTGCGCAGGAAATAGCATGAACGACATTTTTTCAATACGTGGCAAAGTAATCATCGTCACCGGAGGGAATGGTTTTTTGGGCAAACAATGGGTGGAGCATCTGTGCTCGTGCGGAGCAGTTGTCATTGTGTTTGATACACACCACGAGACGCCAGTAGATATCACCGATCCCGCCGCACTACGCGAGGCAGTGAAGAGCGTGGTGCAGGAACATGGCAGGATCGACGGGCTGATCCACTCGGCGGCTGCAGATGCGGTTCCAGGAAGTCCTGAGTCTGCACAACAATTTTCTCCCTACGAACAGTTCCCCCTTGATCTTTGGGAGAAAGAATTGAAATTAAACCTCACTGCTTCCCATGTTGTGACCCAATATGTGGTGCCAGAGATGATGCGATCGCAGCGAGGCTCCATCGTTTTTGTCGCTTCCGAGCTGGCGTTGATTGCTCCTCAGAATAACATCTATGATTCCGGTAAATTTAAAGATATCGCCTACGTTGCGTCGAAAGCAGGTGTCCTGGGCCTGATGCGATCATGGGCATCGTATCTTGGTCCATACGGTGTGCGTGCGAATG
The DNA here is from genome assembly GCA_018814875.1 of Patescibacteria group bacterium. Lineage (GTDB taxonomy): Bacteria > Patescibacteriota > Gracilibacteria > Peribacterales > Peribacteraceae > UBA2144. The sequence goes on along the minus strand of JAHIYH010000031.1, from coordinate 14,492 downwards.
CACTTGTACCTGGAGGAATGCATCGAGATCATCCGCTGGAATTCGCCAAGAAGTATAGCGAACTCAACATGCTTGGCCGCATGGCGCAGGAAGGGGAGTACAATGGAGCCATAAATTTTCTTCTGTCTGATGCGTCTTCTTATATGACCGGGTCATCGTTTGTTATCGATGGCGGCCGGACCGCCTGGTAAGCATATGCGTTTTCTGATTTGTGGCATTGGCTCGATTGGTCAGAGGCATTATAAAAACCTCCTGGCACTCGGACATGAATGCGCGATTTTTCGTTCCGGACAGAATACGGGATACAACCGCCCCTTTATGGATGCGTTTTTTGCAGAACAGGCACAAGAGGGGAAAGACGTTCAGGTGTTTTGGGATCTGGATGAAGCTCTCTCACAATTTGAATCCGATGCGGTCTTCGTGACGAACCCCACATCCCAGCATCTCGATACTGCTCTATGGGCAGCGAAAGCCGGGAAACATGTTTTCATCGAGAAGCCAGTCACTGCGACTTTTGAAGGGCTTGCTGAACTCGAAGAGCTTGTCGAAAAGAAGAGCCTTACTGTTATGGTTGGGTACAACTTTCGCTTCCATCCTCTCTTGCAGAAGATGAAGGAACTTTTCGAAGGCGGAGCCATAGGGCGAACGCTTTCGGCGCATGTGGAGATGGGCGAGAACATTGAAGACTGGCACCCATGGGAAAACTACACTTCCTCCTACGGGCCGTGGCAGGAAAAGGGTGGCGGTACTGTTCTCTGCTTCAGTCACGATATCGATTACCTGTATTGGTTTCTAGGAAGCCCGCAGAAGATTCTTGCAGTGGGAGGGAAAATGACTCCTCTGGAAGGAGATGCAGAAGATATGACGAAATCACTTTGGGAATTTCCAAACGGAGCGATTGCCTCCGTCCATCTCGACTATTGGCAACGCCCGCATAGGCGTCAGTTTCAGCTCATTGGCACGGAGGGTACGCTCATCTGGAACTACTATGCGGAAAGTCTGGCGCTCTTTCCTCACGATAAACAGAAAAAGCCTGAGGTGTGGAATCTTCCGAAAAACTTCGATCGCAACGATATGTTTATTGAAGAAGCAAAAAACTTCATTGATGCGGTGAAAAACCATTCCACGCCAGCAATCACTCTCGAGCAAGGAATTGATGTACTGAAAATCTGTCTTGAAATAAAAGAGCAGTTGCAGCGATAGATGCCGCTAATCCACATCGATTTCTATCGAGAATGACGGGGCACCGAATTATCTCCTGGGCCTTAAAACTTCTGCTCTTCCCACAGAGAAAAGAATTCACCCTTACGCACAAGCAGATCATCAAGTGCGCCTTCCTCAACCACCTCCCCTCCCTCGATCACAACAATCTTATTAGCATGCTTGATAGTACTCAGACGATGCGCGATGACAATTGATGTCCTGCCCTGAACCGCTTCATCTATCGCCTCCTGAATCAACTTCTCTGTCTTGCTATCCAATGAGCTCGTCGCTTCATCTAGTATGAGAATAGATGAACCTTTAAGGAGGGCGCGCGCAATGGAAACACGTTGCTTCTCGCCGCCACTAAGCTTAACACCACGATCACCTATAAGAGTATCAAGCCCCTCAGGTAAAAGTTCTACAAAATCGCCCAACCGTGAGCTGTCCACAGCACTATGCAATGCATCTTCGGAGACATTTTCCAATCCATATGTGATGTTATTGCGCAAGCTATCATGAAGAAGCAAAGTCTCCTGACTAACGAGTGCAACGTGTTGTAGATACGAATCGAGTGAAAAATCTCGTATGTCTGTACCATCTAAGTAAATCGAATTCTCTGGGCATTCATAATATCGCATGAGAAGATTGATGAGAGTGCTCTTTCCTGAGCCGGTCGGCCCAACGATCGCAGTCATTTGTCCTTTCTTCACTGTAAAATCAACATTCTCCAGAACGTTACGATCACTCGCATATCCAAAGGTTAAATTGTTGAACTTAATGGCATCCTGTAATCCGACGAACTCTTTGTTCCCACCCTTCACGTAATACTTATCTTCTTCGCTGAATATTTTTAGCACTTCGTCCAGAGGACCACTTGAACTCGCAATAATTCCGCGAAAACCAGAAATGGTACCAAACTTACTAGAAGCATTAAGAATTATATAGAAGTAAACCAGCAATGCCGGAGCAGAAGCTATTTGATCTCTCCCAAACAAGTAAAGCGATCCCATTAATACAAGCGCTGCAACAATGATTGTGATAATTTCTTGAATAGGCAAAATGAGATTTTGTAACGCCTTCACCTGAAAATCTAGCTTCGCTTTTTCGTTGCTGATATCAGAGTAGATGTCGCGCTCCTTCTTCTCTGTACGATAAGATTTGACCAAAGGAATAGTAGAAAGTATTTCTACTGACTTCTTCCCAAGTTCACTACCGCGTTTGGCAATCGCTCTGGATAATCCTTTAATTCGCGTAATCATGAACTTTATTGAAAAGTGAAGAATCACGAATAGTGGAAGCGCTACCAGAGTCAGCTTCCAAGAAATCGTGATCAACACAACAAAATATACAGTCAGAGAGAAAATCGCATTTATTAACTTGTCTATCAGCAATACAGGACTAATTGATTGACGCGAAAATTCCAAAAGAAGTGTGTTGTGATGTCCTACATTGCTTGTGTCAAAGTATAGTTTCCCAAAACTCAGATACCGTCCAAATAACACCTTGCGAAGATGATGCAAAGCACGTTCGCCGAAGTACCCCATACTTATAATCGAAAGATATCTGAGTATGTTCTTTAGGATGTATACAACTAAAAAACCTGAAAGAATAATTCCAAAGAGAAACCGATCATTTTGAAGAATAGACTCCGGCAGATATCCGACTATGTTCCCTAATACAGGTACATCCGTTATAAACGCAAAGCTCTTCTGCAAGAATCCATTTAGAATCGGGACAAGAAGTCCCAAGCCAGCACCTTCAAAAACAGCAGATAGTAGCGAAAATGCAATGGGGATCAACAAGTATGCCGGATGGATATGAATCCCCCTCAAAAGAGAAATTAGCTTGTGGATAACAGAATGCTGTTCCCTATGCATAGTTCATAGAAAATAGCAAAATACTGCAATAAATCAAGATAATGAGGCTGTTTAAAGGTAAAACAGGGGCTAGGCACTAGGCGGCTAGGGGGTAGATTGAACGAACATAAATCCTTTTTTGACCTATAAGACCTCACCCCCAGCCCCTCTCCTGCGTTGTTCTTGATTTTAAACAGGCTAGTATTTTTAATTCAATTCTTTTGATAATCAGGAGAGTGGAGCTTCGATATTGGTATATGGAAGCCTATTTATGTCAATGCCTTAAGCTCCCCTCTCCTTATAGCATGATGTTCTTTTAGAACAAAGAATACATGCTCCAATTTAAACTTAGTAAAGGAGAGGGATCGGGGGTGAGGTCTTATAGGTCAAAAATTGAAACAAATTTGTCTCAGCAAGTATTCTTCTGGTGCATTTTACCCTGTGCAGCAAATTATCCCCTGAGGCAGTTTAAGGTACACTGGCATCATGAAAATAGTATTGCTCAATGACGATTCCCTCCCCCTTTCTAAGGGTGGTGCTGCGGTTGTAATGGATAGCCTCATGCAAGGCTACAAAGATAATGGGCACGATGTGACTCTTATTACAACGCACCAAGATGAAACCAAAGGGGAGATTATGAGCAATGGAAACGTAATAAGCATCTTAAGTAACTATCCATCTAAGTATCGTCATCACCACTGCCTTGGAAACCCAAAGATGAGCTCGATGCTATCGCAGGTTTTTGAAGAAATTAAACCTGATGCAGTTCATGCACATAATATTCATGCACATCTAACTTATGAGGGCCTGCTAATCGCAAAAAAGTACACGTCTAGGATAATTCTTACTGCACACGATGTTTTCCTTGTTGCTTTTAGCCGAGTGCGCGGAAGACGATTCGAAAGCCTTGCACTTAAAGGTAAACCCGTACGCATGCATTGGTGGGAACATCTCCTATCAGTTGGACGTAAATATTGGCCACTGAGGAATGCAACTATAAGAAGAATATTAAAAGAGTCCGGAACGAAAGTGGTAGCTATAAGTGAAGCACAGAAAAAGTTTTTAGAAGCTAATAACATAAAGGTTGCAGCGGTGATTCATAATTCAACTCAGGTCTCGTCTCCAGTTTCGCAAGAAGATGTGAACGCATTCCGAAATCATCTTAAGTTAACCGGACCCACAATTCTGTTTGGAGGACGCCTAAGTGAAGATAAAGGAATCCGTGTTCTTCTGGAGGCTTTCAAGATCTTGCTAAAAAACTGCCCATCTGCGCAAATTCTGATTACAGGTGAATCTGATCGAGTTGCAGATGTATTTACTGATTTCCCTGAGCTAAAAGATTCAATTGTCCATGCTGGCTGGCTATCGCAAAAAGAAATGCGACAAGCATACGCAGCCTCTGCAGTAGTAACCACTCCATCACTCTGTTTTGACCCATTTAATATTATGAACATAGAAGCAATGGCAAATGGCAAACCTGTTGTGGCATCTGTACTTGGTGGTGCACCGGAAATTATTGATGATGGAGTGACGGGGACGATTGTTAATCCACGTGATACTGAGCAGTTTGCCAAAGCACTGACATCACTTCTTAGTAATCCAGAAAAGGCAGAGGAAATGGGAAGGAAAGGACGCGAGCGTGTTGAACAAAACTTCTCACTGGAAAAACAGTCCAATAAATACATTCAATTGCTGAACATTTGCAACCAACAACCCATCAATTAATACTGCCCCCATTCACAAGAAAGACATAGCATCGTGGTTAATAGTACTCATTACCAACAATGGCAAATGCTAAGTAGTTAAAAAATTTATTTCTATTCTCCATCGCAAGAACTTGTTGTGTGCTGTACTGCCGAAGTATCTTCTTGCTCACTCACTCAACTCTATTTGTTGCTTCTTAAAAACGCTAAAAGTAAAACTCTGTGGAAACATGTTACTCATTTAGTTTATGGAACGAGTTTTATAAATGACCCATCGTAACGACGAGATGAAACACCCTTAATATGCATTGTATCTACAAAACTATTATAGTCTTCTGAATATATGAACTCATGTGACTCTGCGTATCCAGCTAAGTCTGGCTTTGAACATTTAAACTGCATATTCACAATGCGAGTTTCCAGTTCTCTGCTCTCAACCAAGTATGTGCATTCGAGATTATTTAGTAAGCTATCTTCACCAACAACCTCTAAATTATCATTTGGACCAAAGCGGTAGTCTATTTTTTCCACTTCATTTCTCCACGCTCCAGAAGGTTCCCCCTCCAATGAATCTGGTGGCTGAGCGCATCCAAACAACAATATACAAACTGCTCCAGTAATATATATTCTTAGTCTCATAGCCCAATATTGAACTTAATATCTATCAATCGCAACTATGATTTTCACTTTCTTTAAGATAACTTTGGACCCAATACTTTAGAGTTGTGAGACTACCTTCGCTTGCAACCAACAATCCCTCAAGCAATACTGTCCCCATGCAAAAGAAAGACATAGCAGCATGGTTAATCGTGCTCATTGGAAGCGCACTCTCTGTATCAGTTCTCTTTCTCTTTTATTTTCTGGTAACAGGCGAGTGGCTTCCACAAATATTGCCGCAAGTGCAAGAGGATTCCATTCACTATCTTGTGCAGGTGAAGGAGGTTTTGGATGGAAAGCCGTTTCTTGGTAATCCATATATTCTGGAATATTCCAACGTGTTCTATAACGGACTACTGCTACCCATCTGGATGGCAGCTTTACCAGGACTGCTTGGTGCAGATATAAACTCAGTTTTTGCGATAAATGCATTGCTATACGCCATGCTGACCGGGGCGATTATGTACATACTCTGTATGTGCACGACGAACAGAAACCGCATTCTCTCCGTTATTACAGCAATAGTAGGTATGGCATCACTGCATAATATGATGATTCGCCCTGCAATTATGCAAACGGTGTATCCCGTTATGGGTCTATTCATGATTGCGCTTCTTGGGGTACTCACATTCCCAAGGAAGAAAAGTACATATGTATCACTTGGCGCTATCACAGTCTTTGCATTCTACCTATACACCCACCTGTGGATCTCCACCTTCACCTCTATCGGTTTACTGGTCCTGTGGAGTCTATTTAAGAAAGACAAATCTTCGCTCAAGCTGCTTCTTCTTATGTGTCTCGGTATCGCAATAGCTGGTCTCCCACAGATTTGGAACATCTTCTCGCTCTTCTTTGTTGATTCCGCACATCAACTTAATATGCGTGTTGGATTAGTGCAAACACACACTGTGTTGCCACTCACATTAATGAACATGAAATACACAATTCTTATTGCAGGCTCATTGGTGATACTTTCGTTCAGACAAAAGTTCTCCGCAACAGAAAAAATGATTCTACTCGTGAGCTTGGGCCTTGTGATCGCATCGGTGAGCAATGTGATTACCGGATATGAGATGGACTTCTACTCACACTACTGGCAGCTCAGTCTCATGATCTATGTTGTAGCTATTGCCGCTTTCATTCCTATAATTGCAAAGCGCAAAGATGTTATTGCAAAAATCATTCTTGGCTTCTGCACTTTTGCACTACTCTTCACAACCGTAAACCGTACCTTTGTGCGAGCAAATGCATATCGGTATCTGCGATTTCCTGAAAAGGAGCATGTTCTCGCACGTTCGATACAGGAGTATAAACAAGTGATTGATTATTTCAATGATGAAGGCATCACAAATCAAGTCATCCTTAGCCACTCACATCTGGGACAGTACATTACACTCTATACCAAAAACTACGTGTTCTCTATTTCACGAGCATGGATACACATCATCCCAACACCGGAACTTCTAACACGTTTCATTGCATTCTACGTTGATAAGATTGACGAAGACTTCTTGATAGAAAACATTCAGGACTACTCCGGAATGAACCCAGAACACACAGCTTGGTACGCAAATGCATATAAATACAAAATGGAAGCTATTGATGTTCTAGGAGGAGAAAAGTTTATCCAAGCTGCACTCGCAGAGCACAAGCAGATCAATCAGTCATACGATGAGACACTGAAAAGATTCAATGTGAGCTATGCAATAATTGATAATGAAAGGGATGATAATCCGCGCTTGCCCGCAGAAAAAACTATCGTAATGAAGAATGAGAGATTCACAATCTATGAATTATAGATAATGATTAACGCACCAGATGCAATATGTATCGTACAAGTGGTGTGAGTGGCGGACCTGGTAGATCTTCTGGCATCGGGACCACTTCTACATTGGGAGCAACCTTCTTAATAAGTACTTCTTGTTCTTTTGTAAATCCTATAATGTGCGTGACTCTGAAATACTCAAAAGGCTCGTGGAGTTTTCCTCTCTCCGAGAGGAATTGGATAGAAATTGGATGCACAGAGACTCGTGTCTGTGGCGATAGAAAAAACAGATAGTTTCGTCCTGGATTCGCCACTACAGCATCATCGGGGATCTTCTTTAGTGCTTCAGTTGCTGCATAGGTTTCCTGTGTACTTGAACGGGAATAGTGGAATGCAAGCACTTTGCGATTGGCCTGAATCATCTGCATGCCGATAACACAGATAACGAATATCGATAGCATGGTACGCATGCGTGAAGTGAGTCTCCATGACTGCGAGAGCCCACCAACGATTGCAGAAACTCCCAAGCCTGCGAAGAGCGCCAAAGCCCATCCATAATCATTTAGATGCAGACGAGCAAAATGCAAAATAAAACGAAGGAGAAACTCCACCGTAAACCAGATACCGAAAATGTACATCAGCAGTGATCTTCGCGTACGCCACATAACCAAAATTCCTGGAAAAACAAAGAGCCACAGAAACGCACCTCCCACCCAGTCCTGCATAATAAAAGCAGGTATTGTATTAACGAAAAGCCATAGACCAGTACCGATAGTATCTAAAATATCGAACTCCCCAACCTTGAACAAGATCCGATACTGTCTGTCTAGCTGATTATGTAGAAATGAATCATTTTCAACACGTTCCAACATCTCCGCGTCGTACTCTTCTTTGTAAAACTCGTAGATAAACTTGTCCGGATAGAGGTGCCCTACGCCAGGCTTGGTAGCATTTTCGACCGTCGGAGCAAACACCATCACTCGTTCAATAGATGACATATCTGGCTGCAACGCATGCGGCAGCATCGGCAACATGAACATGAAATATGCCGCGATACAAAAGAGCCCAATGCGTACAATGGCAGGTATTACCTGCCGTCGTCCGTGCCACAAATACCCAAGCATAAGCCACGGAAGAAATGCTTGAAATGAATCGCGAGAAGCCATCGTAGCCCCAAAGAATAGGCCACACAAAATCACTGCAAGAAAAGGCTTCGTGGAGTGATAGCGAATAAAAACGGCAAAAGTGATGAAAAGGAAAAAGATCGCAAAGCTGTACCCACCCAATGCATAAGCCTCCACCCAATATATAGGTGTAAGAGCAAAAACAACCGTGGAAAACCACGCTACGCGTTCATCGAAAAGCTTACTAACACACCACCACCACGGGAAGAGTGCCAAACAGAAGGTTGCAACACTCACTGCAGTCCAAGCTATCACATTCTGCAAACCGATTACCGGATAGAGAACTGCAACAGCTACAAGCACCAAACGTGAACTCGTATCAATGATTTGCCCCGTCTCGGCAAGAACACGGCCCATCTGGATAGTATCGGCGATAGAGTATGGATACCCCATCAAAAGTACCGGAAACATAATGAGGCAGAACACTGCCAATACAAATAGTGCGAGAAGAACCCACTGTGCATATTCATGTTTAAATATACGCATACACCTCTACGTTACAATAATATTAGATTTTGATGCAACTTATTAGCATGTAACACATGGCATACTTGCCTCTGTCGACACACCCGATTAGGAATATATCTGTGCGGATAATACCAAATGGAACCGATACAATAATAATATTTTGATCAGTTCATGACAGTGTCAAAAGAAGAATGTAACATGACATGTGTGCAATTTATAAAACAATTTAAACCGTTGGCGCTTTTAAAACTTATCGGCATAGCACTATTTATTTGGATTATAATCCGGATAGATCGTGCTGCACTGATTTCGCAACTTCAGGAGACAGAAGCTTTGCTAATTGTCGCATCGTTCATCCCACTGGCAATAAGTTATCTACTAAAATCGATGCGCTGGCACATGCTTGTGCAAACAACAGGACTGCAACCATCCTTTATAGAGTCTTGGAGGCTATATACCACAGGCCTCTTCCTTGGGACTATAACTCCTGGCAAATTAGGCGAATTGGGACGAGCGGTATATCTCCGCAAAATGGGTGTCAGTAAACTTGTTGCTGTAATGCTAGTTGTATTTGAACGCATCATAGATGCAATCGTTATTGTGCTTCTTGCATCAGTGGGAGCGGGTATTCTCTTTGGATGGATGTGGACTGCAGCCATACTAACAGTTGCATTAGTTTCCCTATTTATCATAAACCGAATATTTCATAATCAGATCAATCAACTTGTTAGCGCAGTGCCCAAAAGAACAGCGCGAAATATCTTCGTAATTACTCTAATAGCTTGGTGTTTTTATTTTGCATGGGCAATAACGCTAACCGAAAGTGTCGGTATCTCACTTCCTGTTGTAACACTACTCGCTGTTTTTACAATCGGCGGCATCGTCTCACTTCTCCCTATAGCACCATCCGGACTTGGCACGCGCGAAGCTACACTTATAACTTTATTAGCACCATTTGGAATCGGTTCCGATAAGGCCGTAGCACTTGCACTACTTATGCTTACGATGACTGTTGTAATGAATGGAATTGGGGGGTGGCACTGGATGAGAGGAAAGAATGTATAGTACTGGCATGACTCAAGACGATTTCACACAGAAGCAAAAGGAGTACTGGCATGATGACCAACACAAAAAGCGACGCACGCCGATGCATCCTGTTATTCGAACATACGTAGAACCAAAGGTGGCACACATTTTGCAGCATACAAACTTACAAGATGATGCCGCAATTTTGGATGTAGGTGCGGGCAATGGATACTTCAGTTATTGGTTTGACCAAAAAGGAAATGCGACTGCTGTAGATTACTCGGATGTGATCTTGGAAGGAAATCCGATCGAAAAAAAAGAAGTGATGGATGCACGGAAATTGAAGTTTCCTGATAACTCTTTTGACCTTGTCTTCTGCCATGCAGTTCTACACCACATCGATCGTGATGATCGAAGCAAAGTGATTGAAGAGATGAAAAGGGTTTCTAAAAAGTACGTCGCATTTATAGAGCCGAACCGAAACAATCCTCTGGTTGCTGCATTTAGCATCCTTAAGAAGGAGGAGCACGGCGGACTAAACTTCTCTAAATCTTATTGCAAAAAATTGATGAAAGATGCCGGCTTAAAGATTGTTGATGTACATACATGGGGAGCACTGACCCCTAATCGCATGCCCTTGAGTGGCTTGCTACTGCCATTATTCAAACTATTCGAACGAACAATGCCATTTGGAGTAACGAATGTGGTTATTGCAGAGAAATAGAGTGAGTTTGCTCAATCACAATCTCTCCCTTCTCATTCAATACTCCAAGTTCCTGTGCTGTAAGCACACGAGCTTTAGTATCAAACTCCTGACTCTGGAAATAGCGTGACTGCGGAACGTAACGCACAAAAAACTCATCACCTATTTGCAAAGATTCGAACTGTGTATTTTTTTTACTCGTGATCGTATCCGTGATTTTAACTGAAGCATTTGTAACTACGACATCACGATGAAACTGCACATCGCTTATTCCACTCTTTAACATCAGAATCTTTCTGATAAGACCCTTGATGCGATATGCCATCCCAGTGTGCCACCCAAAAAGTAATAGAAATAATCTGAAAATAATTAGCTTCACCGGCGTAAAAAGTTTGTTAGCAGGAACGCGATGTAGATTCCCCGAAACTGTAAAACCATCATCTCTCGTTACAAAGTCATAAGAAGGATCAATCCACTGAGATGTGAGTACTTCCCCACTCTTTGTTTGACCAATAATTCCACAATCGCTTGTGAGTTGTTTTTTTTGATCAATATCAAAGGCTTTTGTAACTCCGCCCTTCGCTGCATTAGCGACAACATATAAATTCCCCTTTTTCTGAACAAAGTATCTACCTTTATCAAACTCTTTTTGAAAGTCTTCCTGCTTATAAGGGAGTTTCGCTTCGCCCGACCTTTCTCCAAAATCTACAAAGGACTCAAGATGCTCTGGAATGCGATAGAGGAAGTAGCGATCGGACTGTATTTCTGCAGGAACTATTTTTCCGTCCCGTAAACTTTCGAGCATCGCATCTGCCACACATCCAGCCAAAGGAACTTCTGGTGCTAGTATCTCGCATCCATGTGAATAGAAGTGGAGCGTGTTTCTGCTTCCCATACTTCCTGCGTAGAATCCATTGGGGTAGACGAAGTAACTCAAGAACTGCAAAGATTCCTCCATCACTTTTCTTAGTCGCGTGTCACGATTGAGCTTGTAGACTTTTCCAAGGAAGCTGACTGTTGCTGATAAATAACCTATGTCTGCACCGTCGTACTCCAAGCTCCATCCTTCTGATGTGTGATACTTCAGAAATTCCTCTAGCTTCTTCTCATATCCTTCACAAAATTCTTCATCACCTAATACATGGAACGTATAAAAGACGGGAAGCACTCCCATTGCGTGATGGTTTGCAAGCACCCCATGTTCGTCCCACTTAATAATGTAACGGGCAGCCTTTCTGCACGACTCAAAAAATTCATCACAAAAATCTGATGGGAACTCTCCTCTCTCGTTAAGTATCATGTAACTCTTGAGCATTGCATAAAGGAGAAAGCCAGTTGGCCCTGTCCACCCATGCTCATTAGGATAAAACTCATCAAAAGATCCGTCGCGATGTTGAATCTTAGTCCAATATTTCATGCCGGCAATAATCCACTCGCGTATCTTCTCCTGATCTTTGAATTGATTGCTGGGCATGTCGTGGTGATACGCGAGTGCCAAGGAAAGCACCCCAAACTGTGGAAGCGCATCCGGAAAATCTACGGTCTTATCTAACCAATATGTGCGCTTGAAGCAACCGTAAGTAGGAGAATAGGCATTGCGATCCTGAAGGCTTAGGAGCCTTGGTATCTGAGAGAGTGCCTTTTGGGCGTAAACATCACGAAGAGACATGGGCCAAGAATAGCGTGAAATTGATCAAAACAAACAAAAAACCTTCTAGAAGATAGCTGCCAGAAGCTATAAGCTAGTCACATGATCTCTCTGCTCGTTCCTGTCTTCAACGAAGAAGCTGCAATTGCAGACACTTTGAAGCGATCTCATGACGCACTATCTAAAACCAGCGAAGATTTTGAAATTGTCGTCATTAATGATGGAAGTACAGATGGTACGACTCGCATTCTTCAATCGCTTGAAGTCCCGCAAGTCACAGTTATCAATCATCCTTACAACAAAGGATACGGCGCGAGCATCAAGACAGGCATTCGCAAATCCAAAGGGAACTTGCTAGCAACTACTGATGCTGATGGTACCTATCCCATCGACGACTTCCCCATCCTTATTAATAATCTAAAACAAACAGGAGCCGACATGGTGATAGGCGCACGCATAAAAAAGGGTGTAAAGATTCCTCTTGTCCGCAGACCGGCAAAAGCCATTGTTGCCCTTCTTGCCAACACACTAACTGGCATTAAGATCCCTGATAATAATTCTGGAATGCGTATCTTCACACGAGAATTAGGAGAGAAGTTTATGCACCTCTATCCACAACGATTTTCTTTTACCATGACTCTTACTGTGGCGGCACTGACGAATGACTACTCAGTAGAGTTTGTACCAATCGATTACTTCAAGCGCGTCGGAAAGAGTTCACTCTCTTCTGGCTTCAACGGCATCCGAAACTTCCTTGGATTTCTAGGTTTAATTATTCGCATCACTACTTACTTCCGACCACTGAGATTCTTTGCGTGGCCTAGTGCAATCCTGATGTTGTCAGGCTTTGGAATGATGATTGATACAATCATACTAAATGAAAACATCTCTGATGCAGGAATGCTGCTTTTGCTTACGGGGCTACAGATAGGGCTTTTTGGGATATTGGCTGAAGTTATCGTTCGGTATCAGAGGGCACAGTAACCACCGCATCAAGTGATGCCCTGAACGGATGGGGTCCATCAGTATTAGATCCACATTCAATGCCTTCTGTTCCAAGAAGAGATTTTAGTTGGTCAATCGCATCGCTAGTACCACTGACCTGAAGTGCACACACAGCTTCAAAGCGACTGCCTGTCGAAATATCATCAATATGTCTTGCTAACTCCTCGGCCCTGTTCAGACGTGTTAAACGCACCTCATGATCCTCTGGACGCAAGTCATTACCTAAATACAATAGAACTTCCATGAGCACAAAATACATCATGTTCTATAGACAACAAGAGACCTTGGAATAGATCCTCAAGAAACCGCTTGACCTTGCCTTTCCATACCTTACAATCTCCTAGCTACTTCCCAATGCCCTCGGGGCACGGGAAGTGAATACTCCAAGTCCCTCAACTTTTCGGCATTTGCCTCGGTTGTAGGGCAAGTGGGCATTTAGGTGCCCTAACTAAAGTTCTTTCACCCATACGACTTAGCTCAGGGTGAAGTCACAAGCTCTTTCACACCATCGCAGAGTAGAGAAGTGTGAGATTTGTATTTCGTATCACGTATCTAGTATCTCGTATGATTTCCATACGAGATACGGAATACTAAATACGAAATACTCATCGACCTCGATTTCTTTTTTTTAGTTCTTTTTAGTAAAAAAGGACTGACTAACTTTTACTTAAGTTAGGTCAACTCTTTTTAAAGAGTTTGATCCTGGCTCAGAGTGAACGCTAGCGGTGCGCCTAACACATGCAAGTCGCACGCGCGTCTCACTGTTGGTTTTTACGAAGCATTAGATTGCCTTTCTCGTTCGCAGGGCGCGAATGAATAAGAATAACGGCACTGCCTCAACAAGAACCAAGAGTGAGACGCGAGTGGCGAACGGCTGAGAAACACGTTGGAACCTGCCCCGAACTCAGGGATAACTCATCGAAAGATGGGCTAATACCGGATGCCCTCGCAAGAGGAAAGATTTATCGGTTCGGGAGGGGCCTGCGGCCTATCAGTTTGTTGGTGGGGTAATAGCCTACCAAGACTATGACGGGTAGCTGGTCTGAGAGGACGACCAGCCAGAATGGGACTGAGACACGGCCCATACTCCTACGGGAGGCAGCAGTGAGGAATATTCCGCAATGGGCGAAAGCCTGACGGAGCGACACCGCGTGAAGGATGACACCCCTTGGGGCGTAAACTTCTGTTCTGAGGGACGAAATTTTTGACGGTACCTCAGGAGAAAGCACCGGCTAATTCCGTGCCAGCAGCCGCGGTAAGACGGAAGGTGCAAG
>JAHIYH010000030.1 GCA_018814875.1 Patescibacteria group bacterium | reverse complement strand
GCAGACAATATGAAGAAGATAAACACCAGGACGACAATCCCCAAATGGATTTCAACTGGAATTAATCCCTGAGTCACTTTAGCTGCCCCCTTATAGGGGGCTTCCCCAAACTACCGGTTCTACCGGTAGTTATTGATTATTGTAGGTCTGGAGTCATCATTTTCAGATTCTTTTAGTATGGGCTTAATCTCGAATTCTGAATATTGATACTCTGGGGCAAATTTTGGTTTCAGATATTCATTGCATAGATTGTGCATCTTGCACCATGCAGTTTGAGGTTTCTGTGAACATGCTATGCAACCTTTTTCTTCATGCATTTTACATATTTCATTTTGCAAAATCTTTTTTGAGAATATGGGCATATTTTCGTAGCAGACTTCGTGCGGCGTATGTCCTACTGATGTGAATGTGTGCATATCCTTGAATCCGAAGGGAAGTGTTGAAAAATAATCACCGTCCATCACAGTAAAGCCGACATTCTTATACTCATGTGGCACTTTGCAATAAGCAACCTCACATAATTCATATTTAATATCAAACAGTTCCTTTTTAAACATATGTAAAACTTCATTAACGCCAACATATGTTGCGTTAATTACCAACGGAGAAGCATAAGACGATCCATCCTGAAGAAATACAATATGATTCGAATCATCTTCTTCAACGCCTTCAATTATTGCACCATATACATATTTTGCTTTGTTTCCAATTCGATCCAGCAAATAATCCCTTATTTTGCCAAAATCAAATACCGGTTCTTCGACCAGGAAAGACGTCTCAACAGAGCCTTCATTGAAATAATTATTGTTATCAATACTGGCTAAAGGGATATTAACGGCATTACAAAAATGTTTAAATTCTTCTGCAGATGTTTTTGAATTGTGATTTGAGATTGCATATACATGTTCGAATGAGTTGTGAATAGCAAAGCCGAATTCCTTATTAAATTTCTCAAAATATTCAGCAACCTTTTTTGCAGTCTCGTAACTTCTGGGGTAATGATATCCGTTATGTACTCTTGCCTGATTTATAGCACTGGCCCTTTTAAAGGGCTTATTGCACTTTTCCAAAATGACAACCTTCTTACCTTTTTCTGAAAGAATCTTTGCAGCATACAATCCAAAAATTCCAGCACCTATAATTATCGAATCTACACTATATGACTCGTTTTTTATACTCTTCATAATATATGAAGTTTATATACTTATATGGATATATGTCAAGAATTTGTGGACATTAAAGTCCATTAATATTGTTTATCAATGCCAGCTTCATTGCAATTCCTCTCCAATAATCTCTGTCCGCCAACAGAGTTATAATACCGTTTGAACCGAGGAGCCAATCTTGAGTTATGATAACACTTAGGTTTACGAGACAAGTATTTAACATTGGAACTTTTTCAGAAAACGGAAAATCAATCCCACGAACATCCTTTAGGCGAGAGTCTATCGTCACGGCTTTCTGTACAACTGTCGAGTCTACCCTTGTAATCTGGGTGTGGCGTACCGAAGCGCCAAAAATCATAGTAACGTTGTCTGTGTAAAAAACCCGTGTAATTTCTTTCTATTTTTTCTCGTACAATTTCAAGCATTAAGGCGTCTTTCTCAGCTTGGCTAAGACCTGAAAAATCTCGGCAGAAAGAGAGGTCTATTGTACAGTTTGATACAATTCCCTGAGGGTTCACCCGTATTTTTGTACACTCTTCCCGATCACAATGAAATTGGACTGAGTGATTGGGATTAACCCCGAATATCCCCTTTTTTCCAGAAATTTTAAAATACTTGGACTTCGGTACATTTCCGGTAATTTGCTTTGGCGTTAATTCTCCCGCCCCCTGTAATTCACTAATCATTTCTTGTGCTGAAACAAACGTTTTAGCAAAGAAGTCACCGTTGTCCGCGTATTCGTTTTCACAAGGCACCACCTCCAAGAATCTCACTGTAAGGCCATCTTTAAAATCCTGCGCAAAATCAACGAACTTCAATATATTTCTGATGTTATCCCTAGTGATAACACAATTCACCTTCACAGTGCCGATAGTACGCATCGATTCGCGTATTGAGTGTAATACTTTATCCAAAGCATCCGCTCCCGTTATTTGCGCATATTCATCTCTATCTAGAGTCTCAAGACTGATATTGACGCGATCGATTCCTGCTTCGCCAAATTCGTGTGCCCTGTTTCCAAAGACAACTCCATTGGTGGTAATAGATTGATATTGCACTCCAAGTTCTCTTGCAGCTGCAATGGATTCGACGATTTTGGGTCGTATCGTTGGTTCTCCTCCTGTCCAAGAAGCCCTTTTTACACCTGCTTTGACTCCTGCCTCAATTATTCCCAACATATCGTCGTCGCTCATCACTGTTCTTCGTGATTTGTCTGGCTTGCAATACCTGCAGTCCAAATTACACTTGGAAGTTGCCGACACACGCACGACGTAGTGTTCAGGTGTGTGATTGACTGTAGCTGGCTCATCGATTGCTCTCATGTAATTGGCTCGATTATTTCATTGTCATACATATATTGCCTAAGTGCAGAAGGTAAAACCACGCTACCATCTTTTTGCTGGCCTTGTTCAAGAATGGCCATGAATACTCTGGGCACAGCTAGGCCTGAAGCATTTAAGAAATGAGGATATTTTTTCTTTCCATCGACATCTTTGAACTTAGTATTAGTACGCCTAGCTTGATAATCACCTGCCAGAGAGGCAGAACTGACCTCCTTGTATATTCCCATGCTCGGAACCCAAACCTCTACATCATACGTTGCTTGCATGGATGCACTGCAATCTAATGTGCCAAGCCTTGAAACCTGATAATGGAGACCCAACCCTTGTACCAACTGTTCAACGTCACCAATCATTTCGTCCAAGGTTTGCAGTGACGTATCGGGGTGCACGATTTGGAACATTTCCACCTTCTTAAATTCTGAGGTTCTGGCAATGCCTCTTTCATCGGCATGGCTTGCTCGCTCATTGCGGAAACAAGAGCTTTCTGCAAAATGCTTAATTGGTAATTGGTCTCGAGAAAGCATTTCGCCGGAGTACAGATTTGCAATGGCAGTTTCTGCTGTCGGTATAAGGAATTTTTCCATTTCTTCGTGGCTCCCCCTTGCTACATGAAAAACGCCATCGGCGAATTTCGGAAACTGTCCCGCCCCCGTTCCGCACTCCTGGTTGAGAATATGAGGTATAGCTAAAAGTTTATAGCCATTGGCATGATGATAGTCTATGCAGTGCTGAATTATCGCCCTTTGCAGGTACGCTCCTCTTTCAGTGTATACAGGGAATCCTTTGCCAGACAGTTTTCTTCCACGTTCGTAATCAATGAGTCCAAGGCTTTCTGCAAGCTGAACGTGGTCTTGCGTCTCAAAATCAAACTCAGGCTTGCTTCCATGCTGTCGGAGAACCACGTTGACCTCTTTTCCTCCTACGGGAGTATCTGGAAGAGGGAGATTGGGAATTCCCAGCAATACTTGAGTTAATCTAGCTCGCAGATCTCTTACCCCTGCCTCTATCGGAGCAATATCTCCAATTGCAGCGGCTTGTTCTCTCGCTTCATCCGGGGTGATTTTCTTTTGTTTCACTAACGTCGATATCTCATTTTTCTTTCTGTTGTATTCTTGAATTTGCTGTTCAAATCCGGCTATTTCATTACAGAACATAACAATACTTTCAATATTGGCTTCCAATTGCCCCTTGTCGGTTACTTTCTTCGAAAGTTCTTGCTTGTAGTGGTTGGGCCGCTGATATATGTCTTTTCTATCCAGCATATTTTTTTGTAAAGGTTGTGATAATGATCTAGAGATATTTGTCTGTCAATTATATTGGACATATATGTCAAATACTGATCTAATTCCCTCCTTGATTCAGTATGAAAGATTATCATATACATTCAGGCTTTCTCGACCACACGAAAGATGATCTTGGTGCAATCGTTGAAACAGCAGATCGATTAGGATTTGAAGAAATTGCAATTACTGAGCATTTAATTTGGACTGCAATTGTCCATCCGAAAAAAGGGGAAGACACTTTGTTTGTTGAGCAATCGCAAATACCAAATGATGGGAGGCAAACAACGGACTTACAGACGTATGCGGCTGAAATTGAAAGAATATCTCAACAATTCCGAATGAGGATTTTGAAAGGGGTGGAGGTGGATTACTTCAACCAGTACGAAGATGAGATACATAATTTATTAGAGCGTTTCCATTTCGATCTTGTATTGGGAAGTTGCCATTATGTCCGCGATGAAAGGCGCCCAGAAGATGAACAGTATTTGCATGTTGGATTAAACGCTGGAATGAGGGTTTATTTAGAACAATACGGCACAGAACATGTATATCGTGCATACTTTGAAAATGTTGCAAATGCGGTGAAATCTGGTTTATTTGACTACATGGCACATTTAGATTTTATAAAAAAAGCAATCCCAGATTACAGCCATAGGAGAGCCTTTGGACACATTGCTCCGATTTTGGGATTAATGGTTGAAAGAAACGTCGGATTGGAGATAAACGTAAAAGGATTTGAGAGATTCAATGAGCCATTCCCCTCATATGATGTTATTGATGAATATAGAAGATTGGGAGGGCGTAAAATATCAATTGGAAGTGACGCGCATGGAGTACAACAAATTATTAATTCCAAATCTCTAATCGAACAACATACGCAACAATATGCTTAACAATATAATTTTTTCGGCAAATCCGACTGAATTGGACATTGAGACGGTCGAAAAAAAAGGTGCAGGTCATCCGGATTCTATGGCAGATGCTGTAGCAGAAGAGTTGGCTAGCGTGATCAATGATTACTTTCTCAGCAAATACGGAGTTATTCCGAGGTATAATGCCGATCTGGTTTCGATATTTGGCGGGGATGTTGAATTTGACTTTGGTAGAGGGAGAGTAAACAAAAAAGCAACCATAGATTTAGGAGGTAATATGCCATATCTGGATGAAAGAGAGATTGCTGAAATACGTTCTATTGCTGAGCAACAGATATACGCATATTTAACGGGCATTCTTCCCTTTAATGCAGAGGATTTATTCCAGATTAACTGGAGAGTTAATTGTTACTCAGCACAAAATGCAGTCTTTTTCCAGGGTAATGATCACCAAGGTCATTCAGTTGCATTAGCAGAAGATACAGTTGTTGCATATGGTTTTTGTCCCTATTCGGATTTGGAACAATTAACTTTAGATACAAGTCAATATATGAATGACTTGAGCAGGGAATACCCAATAGGAAGTGATACAAAAATAATGTCTATAAGACATGGGATACGAAACGAAATTGGATTGATAATTTCCATAGGATTTAAGGCGCTGGAAATTCAAGATTATGAAGACTATTCTGTGGCGAAAGAAAATGTACGAGATCAAATAGAGGGCTTTGCCAGAGAAAGAATCCCCGATGACTCAACACTCTCGGTAACGGTCAATGCGGCGGATGATGCAGAGCAACAGAAAGGTTACTATCTATTTAGTGGAAGTGCTGCTGAACATGATAAGGGTACCTCGGGAAAGGGGAATCATCTTTCGGGTGTTATGACGCCATTTAGGTATCATTCTTTTGAATCTGTTTTTGGGAAAAATCCAGCTTTTCATGCAGGTAAAATTTATAATGTACTTTCCTTTTTGCTGGCACAAGAAATTGCCGAGCAGGTTCATAGCAGAGTAGACACTATAATGGTAAGTCAGATTGGAGCACCATTGTCTTGTCCGAGAGCAATCAATATTTTGACACCAAAGAAGTTGTCGGATCAACATAGATCACAAGTCTCAAATTTAGTAGGTAATGAAATGCAAAAGTATTTCACCGCAAGTGAGCCACATCCCAATCTTATGAAAATCAGTGAGGAAATTCTGAGAAGGGGTAATCTGACTCAATTTAAGATACACTATTGATATGCAGATGATAAAAGCAAACATCTGGAAGCTTTACACAATAATATCGATGCAGGAAACTCTTCTGTTCATTGGTGTTTTGTATCCATTTTTACAATCAAATGGGATTACGATTGCTCAATACTTTGTTCTTCAGGGCTTCTTTGCACTTTTTATTGTTCTTTTGGAGATTCCATCAGGATATTTATCTGATCGTTGGGGCAGGAAAAACACGCTAATACTAGGCTCAATCTGCGGTTGTGTTGGCGTATTCACTTATGCGTTCAGCACACACTTTTTGCATTTTCTCGTTGGAGAATCATTTATGGCATTAGCGTTCAGTTGTTACTCAGGAACAACAGAGGCGATGTTCTTCGATACTCTTCTCGTTCTTGGCAAAGAAAAGTATTATCGTAAGATTGCAGGGAACTTCCTCAGCTTCAGATTCGTAGCAAATGCTCTCGGCGCTATTGCTAGTGGAATTATTGCGACGACATGGAGCCTTCGTGCAACTATGTGGTGTACCGCTCCATTCATGATTGGAGCACTAATTGTGTCCCTCATGCTCATAGAACCATCTCGCCACAAACTACAAGAAAGCAGACATGTAAAAGCAATGCTGTACATTGTTGTGCAAACACTTAATCATAATACTCCACTAAAAAGCATTATCCTACTTAGTACAACTATCTCAGCAATGACATTCGCGCTTGTGTGGTTCACACAACCATATCAAACACTGATTGAGTTTCCGCTATCTATCTTCGGCGTACCTCATGCTATTGCCCTTTTACTTGGAGCAGCGCTTTCCCAAATTATTCCGAGGCTTGAAAGGAAAGTCGACGACAGACTCCTGCTTATTGGCATAGTTGCCACTGTGGTTACGAGTTATTTCTTGCTAGGCTACCTTGTTTCCATTATCGGCCTCGCAGTTATTATTATTGGACGTACTGCCTACGGCGCACTCATGCCAGTTACCAGCGATCTCATAAATCGTATGACAACTTCAGATGTGCGTGCCACTGTTCTCTCCATACGTTCATTAGGCGAAAAGCTCCTCTTTGCCGTTGCATCACCGTTCCTTGGTTATATTGCCGACATCTACACTTTGAACCAGGCTATACTTTTTTCAGGTATTTTTGGCGGTGTAGTAGCTGTATTCTTACTGTTTAGAATGAAGTACGTCTGGAAGCAAATACCAGCATAGCGGTAGACACGATCTTAACGCTTGGTGACAAAGAATACTAACAATGAATTCATAAATCTTAAAGTATTTTTGGCACTAATATCTGATTGGTCTTTTTGCATCTCAAAGTGAAGGAGAATCCAGATGATTAAAACTCGTTTAGGGTCATTGATTGTCAATGTATTCGTAATTGCATTCATGCTCGTAGTTGTCGGCGTGATAGCGACAAGTTGGATCAGTGAACCGCCGACTCAGGAATAAATCGACGATGCCAGCTGGAAAATGCTTGAGTTCTATCCTGCGTTTTAGTTAGCCAGACCAGTCAGAAGAAAGTGCTTCCCCAGTGTTGGTAAAACGACGCGGGGGACTTTGCTATGTTTTTTAATTCAGAACCAGTTGCTTTGCGAGTAATTTTTTCGGTCTAATTACTTCCTCAATTATTTGAACCTTTACGGCGATCCTCCTCCAATAATCTCTGTCCGCCAGCAAAGTTATAATACCGTTTGAACTTGGGAGCCAATTTGAACACTAGGACGATTTAGCAGGATTTCAAACGCTGGCTTTGCTTTATAGGAAGCCAATTCCCCATCAACTAGGATGAGTTCGGAAAAGATAAGGTGCGCGAGCTTCCTCTTTTCCATGTCAGTACAGGTTTTGTAAATTGCTGCTGCGTTTTTCATGAGTTCAGAAAAGCTAAGGACATACTCGAGCATTTTCTCTGTAATTCACCCTTACATAAGTTAACAGGCCTTTAGTAAATTTAGAGGATAATATTTAACTATTTAATTTAATTGCCAAATACTTTTGAAAGTATTTCTTCTGGACCAAGATCATATCCAGAAAGTAACCCCATTGACAGTAACAATAAGAATATCAAAATCAATATACCTATTGTTATTAATATTTTCATTTTTATACCCATAATTTAATTATACTACTATTTTTAAAAAAAACAAAAATACGAATGCGAGGTATATATGTGATCGCTTAATTTTGATTAATAACTGGAGAAAATTATCTATCTTTCATAGATAATTGAGTTCGAATCGTGCCTGCCCTGCCGTAGCCCACAGGCGGGCGAAGGCGGGTTCAGTACGCCGAGCCAAATTAGACAAAATTCAACTTCTTTGATATTCGCAATTGGCGTACCATACAATTAATGGAAGGCTACGAATCCGTCTTTCGTGCGTTTGCAGAGAATGATATTCGATATCTGATCGTCGGAGGTCTTGCTGTCAATCTTCACGGCTACCCGCGTTTCACAAATGATATTGATGTTGTCATCGCATTGGATCACGAGAATGTAACACGCCTCTCAGATGTCATGGAGACATTGGGCTATCAAAAGCGATTACCAATTTCTATTCAAGAGCTTGAAGATGAGCAAAAGGCACGGAGTTTCATCGAAGAAAAAGGGCTGACTGCATATTCCTTCATTCACAAAACAGAACCACAATTCAATGTAGATATCTTGGTAGCGGAATCGATGGATTTTGAGAGATTTTCCGAACAGAGAATGCATGCAGAGGTTTGGGGTATTGATGTTTCAGTGGTATCCCTTGATGATTTGATTGCTATGAAAAAGCAATCTGATAGGGAAAAAGATGTACAGGATGTTGTAGCTCTCCTAGAATTAAAAGGGTTATGAAGCAGAAGAAAACGCGAACTGCCGGCTTTGATACAGAACAATTACGACGCATGAAATACGCTTCTGTGGAGAGCAAGTTCAATGCGTTAACAAATATGATTTCGTTTACAAAGGAAGCACAGAAGAGCTGTCAACAGCGTGGTGTGAAATATAAGTCTGCTTTTTCAGAGTAAAACATTCTTGTTCGAATCGCGCCTGCCCTGCCGTAGCCCACCTAGGCGGGCGAAGGCGGGTTCAGTACGCCGAGCCAATCTTCAAATAAATTAAACTGTTGCTCTAATTATTATCCTTCGCCCAAAAGATATCTGCCTCCTTTTCTAGTGCATCCAAACGCGTGTAGTAATCAGGAAACTCCTTCAAGTGTGCCAATGCAATTTTGCCCGTAAGCAGTGGATCATCATTTGTTACATTTGTCTCCGGATCTCGACTGCCATGTTCGAGTTCCACAGCCATGCCATTTGTAAACTGCTCAAGATCAAATTGAACTTCTTCCCACAAAATTCCTAATTGGCTTACAACAGATAGTACTTCTTCTTTTGTAAATATTTTTTGATTCATATGAGAGTTGCGTAAGAAAATAAAAGTATATACCTCTTTCTACATATACGACATATACGTTCGAATCGCGCCTGCCCTGCCGTAGCCCACCTAGGCGGGCGAAGGTGGGTCCAGTACGCCGAGCCAATATAATATGGCTTATGTAAGCCATTTTTTAATTTACTGGTAAGCGTATACACAACCCGGAAAATCCCTTAAGCATTTTCTAATCCAATAATGAGCCTGTAGAAGAGTCTTTAAGAATCACAGGACGAGGAGAGTGTAGCAGAAGAATCCAGAGCAATCTTGAGAACATTCAATCTCGCTTCTTGAAACTCTCTTGCAGCCTGATTTGGTG
>JAHIYH010000053.1 GCA_018814875.1 Patescibacteria group bacterium | reverse complement strand
CTTTTGCTTATTGTTTCAAGGTGTATGAGCGGCTGTTGTTTGAGCTCTTGGGATAGTTTTTCATATTTTTTCGGGTGGATCGAGGCCAGGGCCAGGCAGAAGAACGGGCGCTTAAGCTCGTTCAGCTTGATATCAACCCCTTTCCAGGCGCCAAGCTCCTTAATGTCCTCATGGAGCCGGCTTTCAAGGTTGTTGAGGTTTGAAAGGTGCGTTTCCAGGTCTTTGATCTCCTTAAGAGAGGCCTGGTGGTCAAAATCCTTAAAGGTTTCCTGGTAGGTTTTCTCGTCCACCTCTTCTTTGGCTTCGAGGAAGGATTCGATGAAGCCCTTTGGTCTTTTTATGACGCTTTCCAAAAATTGCAGGGCGTTTTTTATCTCGGCCATGCAGAGTTCTGTTTGGATCTCGTCTTCCCGTATCGGAGTTTCGCAGGGCGGGCAGATCTCATGGATCTCCATGATCTCGCTGTTGTGCAGGTACTTGAGGATAGTTTCTCTCCTGTCTAGCGTTGTTATGATATTGATTTTTTCGACAGGGATAACTACCATGTTGTTCAATTAACAATTCGGGGCCGCTAATAATTAGTAGCGGAGGCCTTTAGGCCTCCATTCCCAATGGCGACTAGGATCGCTTATTTTACCAGTTCTTTTGCTCTTGCTATCTTGTCCTGCAGCCTTATTTTGAGTTCGGCTATCTCTTTTTTTGTGGTTTCTTCGAGCTCTTTGGCCTTTTTCTGTGCGGAATCCTGGGCTTTTGCGGCCATTAAAGCGGCTTCCTGGCTGGCTTTTTGCGCGGCTTCTTCGATAAGTTTTTGCCCGGCGCCGCGTTCCTGGATCAGGATGAGGTGCGCCTGTTTTTGGGCGTCCTCTACCACCTTTTCGGCCTCGGTCTCGATCGCGTCTATCTTTTGGAATATCTCGGATCTTGCCATGACAATATATCTTATCATATTGACTTTTAACAGTAAAACTTATATTCTGAAAACATGAGCGTGACAGTAATTGTAGGCACTCAATGGGGCGATGAGGGCAAGGGAAAGATAACCGACCTTTTGGCGCAGGACATGGATATGGTGGTCCGCTACCAGGGGGGCAACAATGCCGGACACACGGTGGTTATCGGCGAAGAGGTTTTTAAACTGCATCTTATCCCTTCGGGGATATTCTTTCCAAAAGTGACCTGCGTGATCGGTAACGGCGTGGTGATCGATCCCGCGGTGCTCCTCGAAGAAAAGGCCTCTTTAGAGGGCAAGAAATGCTCTCTTGACAATTTGCGGATCTCTTCACAGGCGCATGTGATCATGCCTTACCATAAGGACCTTGACGCCGCGCAGGAAAAAAAGGCGGAGGCCGGCCGCATCGGCACCACCTGCAGGGGGATCGGGCCTTGTTATGTCGATAAGTACAGCCGCTACGGCATCAGGATATGCGATCTTTATCATACGGATATCCTAAGGGCCAAGCTTGAATGGAATATCGAGGAGAAGACATTTATCATCAATAATTATTACAAGTCCCTGGTCAGTTATGATCTGGATAAGATGCTGGGTGATTATACCGGCTACGGAAAAGCTATTAAGCAATATGTCGTTGAGGAATCCTCGGCGCTTGTCAATGATTCCATCAAACAGGGCAAGAGGATCCTGATGGAAGGCGCGCAGGGGACCATGCTGGACATTGACCATGGCACATATCCCTTTGTGACTTCGTCGAACCCTGTGTCCGGCGGCGCCTGCGTTGGCGCGGGCATTCCGCCAAAGGCGGTCGATGAGGTCCTTGGCGTGGTAAAGGCCTATGTTACCAGGGTGGGGGGAGGCCCTTTTCCTACCGAAGAGACAGGCGCTATTGGCGAAGAACTGCGTGAAAAGGGGCACGAATACGGCGCGACTACCGGCAGGCCCAGGAGGTGCGGGTGGTTTGATGGGGTGGTCATGAAACATGCCTCAAAGATAAACGGGTTGACAGGGTTGGCTGTCACCAAGCTTGACGTGCTTGATGGGTTCAAAAAGATCAAGATATGCGTGGCTTATAAGCATAAGGGCAGGGAGATACAGGCTTTCCCGACCGACCTTGAGAGATTAAACCAGTGCGAACCCGTTTATATCGAGATGCCGGGCTGGGAACAGACAACTTGCAAAGCCAAGAAATTCGATGAACTGCCGCAAAACGCCAGGAATTACCTGGCCAAGCTTTCTGAGGTGGCCGAAGCCAAGATCTCAATGGTTTCGGTAGGCCCTGAACGCACCCAGATCATCAAGCTATAATGAAAGCCATTGTTCTCCTCTCAGGCGGGCTCGATTCTTCAACCACGCTCTATTATGCCAAAAGCAAGGGTTATGATTGCCGCGCGCTCATTTTTGATTATGGGCAGAGACATAGGCGGGAGCTTAAGAGTGCGGTTGCGATCGCGAAGCTGGCGAAAGTTGATCACCAGATCATTAGGATAAAGTTGCCGTGGGGGGGGAGTGATCTTTTGGGAACGAAAGTCGAAAGTCGAAATTCGAAATTGGAAATTCGTCCCAAATCGAAATTCGAAAATCGTTCCCAAGCGAATATCGAATCTCGACTTACGAATATCGAATATCGAAATAATCTCCCCCCCACCTACGTTCCCG
>JAHIYH010000029.1 GCA_018814875.1 Patescibacteria group bacterium | reverse complement strand
TGTAAATCCTCAATAGTACAGAGTTTTTGGTCATCAAACATAATAGTCATGGGAAGAATGTACGTCCGATGACTCAGTTCAGGCTCATCTTGCGTTAGAAATCGAGAGGTATTTCAGGCTCATCTTGCATTGGATAAGTCTTTTCCTTGCCCAACACGGCAAACCAAGGCATGCTTTACTCATGCACATAGCTATTCAACGCATCGATAAATCGCTAGATCTGCCCCAGTACTCTACAAAGGGGTCGGTTGGCTTTGATCTGATTACACGCGAAAATACAACTATAGAACCTGGTAAGATTGGCTTAGTTCCAAGCAATGTAATTGTTCAAGTTCCGGAAGGATACGTCTTGCTGCTACTTCCACGCTCCTCTCTTCCGCGTAAGAAGGGCTTAGTTTGTCCTCACTCAATTGGAGTTATAGATCAAGATTACCACGGTCCGGAGGATGAACTGCTGATACAAGTGCAGAACATTACAGAAGAACCTGTGACGGTTGAACGTGGCGAGCGAATTGCACAGGGCTTATTTGTAAAAGCAGAAATTGCTCAGTGGGAGGAAGTTGAGAGTCATGACGCGGAGACACGAGGAGGGTTTGGATCGACGGGACTTAGGACTTCGGGATTAGGACTTAGGACTTCGGACAGAAAAATAGTGGAAACACGTTAAATCAATGCTAGCATCAAGAACTTATTTGTTTAATTTGTTTTTAATGCTTAAGAACTTCACCGAAATGGATGCTTGGCAGAAAGCGATGGATCTAGCTGTAAAAATACACGGACTAACCAAGTCTTATCCTAAAGAAGAAGTTTATGGAATTACATCTCAAATGAGACGCGCATCGCTATCAATTGCTGCCAATATTGCAGAAGGATTCGGACGCTATACTTTTCCTGATAAGAAACACAAATATATTCAAGCTCGTGGAGAATTAATTGAAGTCATGACATTTCTCCATTACAGCGAACGAGTTTCATACATCAACAAGGTTACCAAAATGAGCCTATTGGAAAACTGTAAAGATGTTCATAAGCTGCTTAATGCACTCATTTCAAAAATGGATAAGATGCATTCCGAAGCCCTAGGTCCGAAGTCCTAAGTCCTAATCCCGAAGTCCTAACCAAAGACACCCCGACTGCAATAGCCGAGATGCCCAATACCTTAATTAAGGTTCATACTTATTTACTAAGCGGCTTCCGCATAAAAGCCGGTACTTCCAGCTCTTCTTCGTCTAATTCCACAGCTGTGGATCTGGCTTCAAACAAAGCAGAATTTGCTTCCCCCCTCTTCTGAGTTTCGAATGATGTTTCTCCACCCGAAGATATTCTGGGTGTTGCACTGCGAAAAGCAGAAAATGCAGCAGCCGGAGACTGAGGTACATCCTGGAAACCAGTAGCGACTACTGTGCATTTGACCTGACCAGTGTAGTTGTCGTCTATAACTGCACCGAAGATTATATTTGCTTCTGGGTCTGCAGCTTCGGTAATAATGCGTGCCGCTTCGTCCACTTCGAACATAGAGAGATCGGTACCACCTGTGACGTTGAATAGAATTCCCTTTGCACCATCAATACTCATCTCCAAAAGTGGACTATCCACTGCTGCACGAGCTGCTTCGGATGCACGACTATCACCTGTACCGTAACCAATACCCATGAGTGCAGTACCTGCGTCCTGCATGATGCTCTTCACATCAGCAAAGTCGACGTTAACCAGCCCATGAACAGTGATCAAGCTCGAGATGCCTTCGATAGCATGTTGGAGTACTTCATCTACTACTTCGAATGCTTCGGTGAGTGGTGTCGTCTTATCAATGAGCGAGAGGATCTTGTCATTAGGAATCGTAATTAATGTATCTACCTTTCCTTGCAAATTGACTAGTGCCTCTTCTGCCTGCTTCTTGCGCTTGGCTCCTTCGAAACTAAACGGCTTGGTAACAACAACCACTGTAAGTATCCCCATGCTTCGTGCAAGCTCTGCAATAACCGGTATGCTTCCACTTCCCGTTCCACCTCCAAGACCTGCCGTTATAAAGAGCATATCCACTCCTTCTAATCCTCCCTTTATTTCTTCACTACTTTCTTCGGCTGCTTTCTTACCAATATCGGGATTAGATCCGGCACCTAAGCCACGTGTGATCCCCCGCCCAATCGTAATCTTCTTGGAAGCAGGATTATGATAAAGCGCTTGGACATCTGTATTCACGGCGATGAAATCGATACCATGAATATTACCGACCATACGCGAAATGGCATTGGAGCCGCCACCGCCTGCGCCAAGCACGGCAATGGTTGCACCAGGGGCCATATCCGGACGAACCTCACGTGAGGTATCCGTTTGAGCACCGAGGATAGCTTGTGTATGTGTCACATTGGAACCTGTCTTAGAAGCAGAGAAGAGAGAACGAAGTGTATCCGACATTATAGCGAGGGGTAGAAAAGAAAAGATTTAAGGTAAAAGACTTTTGAACCATGAACCAACTTGATGCGCTGCACGCTTCATGTGCAACTGACCCATACGTGGAGAGCTGTCACCTTCACGCATACCCCACACCAACGTCCCGAGTGCCGTTGCATACGCGGGATCGTCCACCTTCTCTATAACTCCTCCAATATCAGCTGGGAAGCCCATCTGAACAGGAAGGCCAAGAACATCACGTGCGAGATCTAGAACTCCAGGAGCTTTTACTGCCGCGCCCGTAAGTAGTGCACCTGCTGGCAACATACCACTGCGCCCAATGCGCTCCAGCTCACTCTTTATTAGTGAAAATATTTCGTAGTAACGCGCCTGCATGATTTCGGCCATGTAACGCTTAGAAACAGTCTGAGAATCTATTTTACTTACAGAGGAAAGGTCAATCATCTCGCGCTCAGCGATTTCTTCGGGGAGAACTGAACCGAATTCAATTTTGATTTTCTCTGCAGTATCAATCGACGTACGCATGCCAATGGCAATGTCGTTCGTAACGCTCTCCCCGCCTATAGGCAAACAGACTGAATGCAGAATCGTACCTTCTTCGAAGACAGCCAAGCTGGTAGAACCTGCACCCACATCAATCACAGCTACGCCCAACTCTTTTTGACGCTTGGTTACAACTGCTTCCGATGATCCAATCGTGGAAGGTACCAAGTCATCGATATCCACACCTGCTTGGTCTATGCACTTCTCCAGATTTTTTACATGCTGTATGTGCCCCGTGATGATATGCGCTTCTACCTCCAAACGAATACCGGTCATACCTACTGGATTCTTGATCCCCTTTTGCTCATCCACTGAATAGGCCTTTGGTTCGATGTGAAGAATTCTGCGATTTGCTGGAATACTCACTGCTTGTGCTGCATCCAACACGCGACCTACATCCTCCATTGTAATTTCTGATCCGGAGATCGCAATCACTCCGCGACTATCGAATGCTTCTATATGTGAACCACTCATACCAACAAATACATGGTTAATAGGAACACCTGCCATACGCTCAGCGTCCTCTAATGAAGAAATGATGTTGTGAATCAATTCCTCAACATCGATCACATGCCCCTTCCTCATTCCGAGCGACGGAGAAATACCAACACCAATGATATTGGGCACTTCATGTTCTTGGTTTCCATCAACAACGGCAACGATGGTTCGGATTTTCGAGCTCCCGATATCCAGACTCGCGAGCACTCGTTCTTTTGACATAGTATGAGAAGGGTTAGTAACGAAACTTTTCTTAGCCCGCATTTATGCAACTAAGAATTACAGAATAGAAGTGTACTCAGAGATAAAACCAGTACGCAAGGAAGTGGTGAATACCAAAGGTATTCATAAGACCATTTTTCGTTCAATATTTTTGTTCAGAGATTTTGGCTTATATAAAGGATAAAGCACTTTCTTGTACAACCATTTTATACCCTCAAAATTAGATGAATACTAATTCTGAACAAGGGGCTTCTTGTTGCTCATCACAATCATAATTGCAAATGCTTTTCGTAGGATTAGATAAATCCCAAAACCCAAAAAACAAATCCCAACAATAACTTGAATTTTGGGATTTTGGATTTGGGATTTAACTTTTGATTTTAAAACATAGACATCTGTTCTTTCTTTATCGGTGCAATCACCACCATCTCTTCGGCCTCTTCGAAATGAACTTTCCCAAATGGAGTTTGTGTAAGTGACTGCAACCGCTTGAAAAGCAATGAGAATTCCATCTCTTGGAAGAACTCTGCAATCTCTTTTGTTGGCAACTCCCCCACTTCCAATTCCTCCATCTTGAGAGGCAATGAAATATCACCCACCAGCTCTGCCATATGCTCACAGAAGTACGCTTGCTCTTTATCGCGCTCCAGCTTTTCGCGCACTGCAGGACGAACATCCGAGAGATTATTATAAATACCGTCCAATGACTCATACTTCCCGATAAGCTCTGCCGCAGTCTTGGGGCCTATTCCCATCACCCCCGATAAGTTATCTGACTTATCACCGCAAAGCCCTTTATAAGAAGCTATCTGATCGGGACGCACACCTAATTTTTCTTCCACACCTTTGGGACCCAGATATTCCGCCTGATGATATCCCTTGTGTGGAATTACAATCGTCACATTATCGCTAGCAAGCTGCAGAAGATCACGATCGCCACTCACGACGGTCACTTTCATTCCATTCTTCTCTCCTTCTTTGGCATACGTACAAATCAAATCATCTGCCTCGTACTGTGCATCCGAAACATGACGAATTCCAAACGCTTCGATTAACTCAAACACACGTGGAATCTGAACGTAAAAATCATCTGGTGTCTCTGCCCGTCCATCCTTATATGTCTCATTTTCCTGATGACGAAAGGTCTCATTTCCCTCATCAAAACAAATGAGTAACGAGTCCGGCTCCTCGGTCATGATGATATTCAGCAGCATGGATGCCATGCCAAAAACCGTATTCACCTGCTCCCCTGCCCTTGTTTTTAGAGTCCTAGGAATGGCCCAATAGGCGCGGTACATGAGGTGATGGCCGTCGATGAGGACTAGGTGCTCCATGTCATCTAGAATGCACGATGGTTAGAAGAAGAACAAGGTCGAACTGATTGTTCAATTGTTTCATGGTTCCATTGTTCTAAAGTGGCAGCAAATCTGGTAATCGCTTGCTTGCCCTGAGCTAGTGTAGTGATATCGAATGGCAAACAATGGAGCAATAGAACAATGGAACAATCATCAATAAGGCGCAAGTCTTCCATCATTCTCAAAACAGAGCTTTTCCGCTATAATAAGACATTAATTAAACATCCAAATGACCACCATTTCTCCATTCAGCGACCGGACTATTCCGCACCGTTACAACGGTAAGACCCTCGAAAACAAGGTGAAGAATAAGACGGCTCTTCAGAAAGAATTAGGATGGCCGGCGGAACCCAAGCGCATGATGTTGTGTTTGCCTGCAGGTATGACTGATGCACTTGGTGGGAAACTCATGGAAGAATTATTGCCCGGACTCCTCTCTCTTCCCGTAGAACTTTTGATTCGCGGAAAGGGATCTGCGCAGTACGGAGAACTATTTACAAAACTCTCGAAAGAAAATAGTCATCGCATTGCAATCATTCCAGATACAGAAGAAGCCGTGCACGCTATGTACGCTGCTGCAGACGCAGCTATATACTTCGCTAACTCTTCTGGATTGAAAGAGCTTCACGAAAGTTTGCGCTTTGGTGTGGTTCCCATTACTCCCAATTGCGAAGACATAGAAAGCTACGATCCAATTCAGGAAAGTGGATGTGCGTTCACATACGAAGAACTAAACGTGTGGCACTGCTTTGCAGCCGTCGTCCGAGCATTAGAAACACAAAAGTTCCCATTTGATTGGAGAACTGTTCAGAGGTATTGCATGGAGAATGCTTGAAAGGTAAAGAAGGTAAGGTAGGTAAGGTAGGTAAGGTAGGTAAGGTAGGTAAAGTTATTTTTTTCATCCTAAGAGAAAAACGAAGAACATTAATTCTTTACGCGATAGAACAAAATTGATAACGTTTCCGTATTGGGTCAGTAGCTCAGTGGTAGAGCAGGAGGCTCTTAACCTCTTGGCCGTGGGTTCGATCCCCGCCTGACCCACCAAAAAACCATAAATCCTCAAGAAACTTCATTGCAGAAAATTTTTAGAGGGTTATCATTTTCCACTTATGGGAATCGACTCTATACCAGCAAAGCCACCTTCAACACCTGCAGGAATTCTGAATGCAGTAAAGGATGCTAAAGATCAATTAGCTGCAATAAGAACTATTCTCTTTGCAGAAGAATGTTCAGTGAATGCAATTGATATGGCCAGATATCTTAGAAATAAGAATTGGTCAGCACAACAAACAGTAGAGGTACTCCAATATCTTGGAGATAATGCAAAAATATATAGAACCATGGTAAGTGCGGGATATGACGCTGACGAAAGCAGGGATATAATTATAAAGAGAGCAACTGGGCTGGTAGAACCAGATGACATACGATCAAATGTACGCAAAAAACTCTCGTCAGCACTTGATGATGTCGATAAAGAAATGCAGTCAGCACAAGAATAATTTATACAGCACCTCGTTGCATTTTTAATTTCCTGTCCTGAGATTGTCGAATGGATTAATTTTTAATTTTGCATTTTTAATTTTCTAAAGCACCTTCCTCGCGTGCGTCTTCCCATCTTCTGGTATCAGAATCGCGATAGGTAATCCTTCGAACCAACCAAAGGTATCGGGTTTTACTTCCTGATCAATGTCTCTGCCATTTCGAATGTCGTAGTACTCCTCTTCCGTCAGATCGATTCTAGGAAAATCGGCAAGTACTTCTTTAAGAGGAATTACATCTGTCCACTTAACCTTATCGAGTGCCACTGAATCTTCAACCGACCAGTCCCCTACTTTAGTACGTTTTAGTCCGGCCAAGTATCCACCACAACGAAGCATGTTACCCAAGTCGTGCGCGAGTGAACGAATATACGTGCCACTACTACAGCCAACATGAAGTTTAAGATCTGGATAATCGTAAGAAATAAGATCGCAATCTGTAATCTCTACTTCGCGTGGTGGAAGATCTACTCCCCTGCCCTGACGCATTTTTCTGTAGGCACGTTCACCACCAACTTTTATGGCGCTGTATCCGGGTGGCACCTGATCAATTTTTCCTAAGAAATGATCAACAATAATATTCTGAATTGCTGTCTGATCTGGAACAGGTACACCGGGCTTCAATGTGACTTCTTCGATAACCCCCTCACGATCGTATGTAGAACTCACCGCTCCAAAATGAATCTGCGCTTCGTATTCCTTAGTCAGATCTTTATAGAGCTCTACTACTTTGAGCGCCTTTGCACCAACTGCAAGAACTAGGAGTCCATCTGCAGCAGGGTCTAGTGTACCTAAGTGACCTATCTTGCGCTCCATCAAAGTCTTGCGAACCATAGCTACACAGTCGTGACTCGAAGGTCCGACGGGTTTATTGATTAAGAGAAATCCATGGCGCATAGAATTAGCTTGTAGCTGGTAGGTTGTAGGTTAGTGTCTTCCTACAAGCTACAAGCTACCAGCTTTACAAGCACTAGTAAAAACATAGCTGGATAATGTACCATATCTTCCATGGACTTAACCTTAAGTTGGGATCTATTCATCATAGTTTTCTTCGCCATGGTAATTGCGTACAGCTTTATCATAGGTAAGCACGAGTCTGTAAAAATTATTATTGCCACCTATATCGCAACTGTAGCTGTGCAAGGACTGGGTAATATCATGGCACGCATAACAGGAGATTCGCAGCCTATCCTTTATGTGTTGGGCCTATCGATGGATTCAACAATCTTGGCAGTTATAAAACTGGTTGTATTTGTCGCTGCGATCATTTTTATTGCTGTTCGTGGAGGAATCGAAATTCAATACGGCAAAGAATCTGGCAGCATTTTAAATCTGATCATCACTTGCTTGTTTGGAATTGCCACTGCCGGACTCATCCTTTCCACTCTTCTAACATTTATCGCGGGCAGCGCTATTCTTGACATCAATCTTGCACAAGCAGCAGCAGTCTCCCCCATCATCCAACAAAGTAAACTCATGCAACTTATGATTCTTAATCAGGATCTGTGGTTCGCTCTTCCTGCACTTTTGTTACTTGGAGTAGGCTTTTTGAGTAGCGAGTAAACAGTACCAATTGCACGTCAAGCTTCATTACGCACAGCAAGTACTCTTCACCTTGCCAAAGTGCTATACAATGCATA
The DNA here is from genome assembly GCA_018814875.1 of Patescibacteria group bacterium. GTDB lineage: Bacteria > Patescibacteriota > Gracilibacteria > Peribacterales > Peribacteraceae > UBA2144. The sequence continues at coordinate 5,308 of JAHIYH010000029.1, read as the reverse complement.
AAAATAGAAGTTAATTCCCCCCTACCTTCATGATTCCCACTATTAATAATGCGACACTCAGAGCTTCTGCTTTTGCCTTCTGTTTAACAGCTGGTTCGCCCGTTGCTTTTGCAGACCTTTTCGGAGAAATACCTGCCATTGGCGGATCTGACGATATCGAAACAACCATTACCGATCTTGTGATAAAGATTCTCAGCCTGATGGCACTAATCGCGGTAGTAGTTATCGTAATCGCCGGTGTCCGACTTGTAATTTCTCAGGGAGAACAAGAGGCAGTAGAAAAAAGCAAGAAGACAATTCTATATGCAGTGGTTGGTTTGATAATCATTCTACTAGCACAAGCAATCGTTCAGTTTATTGCAGACTTCGCAACCTAAGAAATTTCAATTTGAGAATAACCCCCTTCTTAACGAAGGGGTTTTTCTTGTAAATGTTTATACGGGACGTCCTATTGCTGGATCAGCAATGTCCTGAAGTTTTTCCAATGTTTCTGCAGGATCCAAAGCTTCCTCCTCCTTTGGAAGAACTGGATCCTTAACAAGGATTCCATTCTTCTTAACTTCAATGATCTCAGTCGCAGGAATAGCAATGCCCCACCTAAACAAACGTTTAGGGAAAACCCAAGTTATTTTCATATTGTTCGTATCAAACTGTACATCTTTGCACACACCAAGATACATCCCACTTTCCGTTCTAACTTTCTGCCTAAGCACTGTCCGCTCGTCCTCCAAAAGTGATTGCAAACGAATGCGATCCTCAGCTGGCGAAAGCACATCGCGATCGAGAACATGAATCACAGTTCCCCATTTAAGAATATCAAGTGCCGTACAAAAGAGAGTCGCATTTCCCATAAGGCTGGGTACATCTACATAGAAACCTTCCACTTTTCCAGTATCAGGATCAATCAACATACCAGAAAGTACACCCAAAAACTCTTCATCCTGATCGACGATTGGGAGACTTTTGGAAGTAGAGAAACGAACGTGCATGAAGCTAGGTTATAGGGACTAGTGGCTAGGGGCTAGTCTAGGTGCTAGGGGCTAGGGACTAGTAACAACGAACTATCTGTTTGTTCAATCTAGCCTCTAGTGCCTAATTGCCTAATCTAGTCCCTAATGCCTAGTGCCTAGTGCCTAATCTGGTGCCTAGCCCCTAGCCCCTAAATAACGTATAATAGAACAGAAGATGCACTTATTCTCAGGCTCCTCTCATCCGGCACTCGCACAAGCACTCTCCAAAGAACTGGGGATGCCTCTGGCAAAGATCGACCTGAAGAACTTTAGTTGCGGTGAACGGTACGTCAAATTAGGAGAAACTGTACGTGGTCAAGATGTCTACATAGTTCAAACAACAGATGACAAACCTGATGAGGAGTTGATGCAGCTCTTCTTGATGTGTCAGGCTGCAAAACTGAGCTTTGCAAAGACTGTACACGTTGTTCTCCCACACTTCCCATACGCACGCCAAGACCGCGTTACAGAACCACGTGAGCCTATCTCAGCCAAGCTGGTAGCTCACCTTCTGGAAGAATCAGGAGCAGATCATGTAATTACACTCGATCTACACTCAACACAAATTCAGGGCTTCTTTAATATCCCTGTAGATGCTCTGGACGCACGTCCTATTTTTGCCAAACACTTCAAAGATTTGAATCTTCCAGATCCCGTAGTAGTTGCTCCGGACGTTGGCGGTGCAAAGCGTGCAAAGAAATTTGCAGACATGATTGGTGCAGACATTGCCATCATCCATAAAACTCGCCCAAAACATAACGAAGTAGAAGTGGTGGATCTAGTTGGTAAAATAGAAGGACGCCCCTGCATCCTCTTCGACGATATGATCGATACTGCCGGAAGCTTACTCTCTGCCAAGAAGGCTTTGATTGAACGTGGTGCCCATCGCGACGTATATGCTGCCGCTACACACGGCGTCTTCTCCGGTAGAGCTATCACAAATCTGACTGAAGCTGAATTTAAAGAAGTGGTTGTTACAGATAGTATTCCAATGGGCGAAAAGAACTTCCCCGGTCTCACCATCCTCCCCATCGCCCCAATGCTCGCCGAAGTAATCAGGCATATTGAGCGTGGAGAGAGTGTGACGGAGATTTATGAGAAGTAATTGGTGGGCGATGAAAGACTTGAACTTTCGACCTCGACATTATCAGTGTCGCGCTCTAACCATCCGCCTAGGCGGATAATCGCCCGATAGACATTTTTAAAAATTCTCTCCCTTTCCCTGTTTTTAGGAATTTTTCTCTCTCTTTTGCTTCATTCTCATTTTCATATTTCTCTTTATGTACAAGTTTCCATGGCCCCCTCTTGCTTGTATATGAAACAAACCCGTTATTCGAGTTGTGTTGTTCCAATCTTTTCTCAAGATTGTTTGTATATCCTTTATATAAAACACCTTTTGGATTCTGAAGAACGTAGACGTAATACATTTGTAGCAATGAATTGGTGGGCGATGAAAGACTTGAACTTTCGACCTCGACATTATCAGTGTCGCGCTCTAACCAGCTGAGCTAATCGCCCGTGTTGTTAATGATATCCAGCTCAGAAATGTGATTAGCATAGGAAGCGAAGCTGGAAGCTGCCTGCCCGCCGTAGCTCAGAAGCGAAGGCGGGAGCTAATCGCCCGTGTTGTTAATGATATCCAGCTCAGAAATGTGATTAGCATAGGAAGCGAAGCTGGAAGCTGCCTGCCCGCCGTAGCTCAGAAGCGAAGGCGGGAGCTAATCGCCCAGAGCTAAAGAAGAGTACGAAGAATTACTCTTACAGTCAACTTAGTACAACACTCATTTTCGTGCCCACACAGCAAACTCTTCTAACGGCAAACTAAAAGGCGATGCTTCTCCATTCTGAACGATGCCAAAAACCTCGCCAGAAAGTACATTTAGCTGGAATTCGAAAGAACGTTCTCCATCAGATGTACTAAACAAAATCCCACGCACAGATGCTGCTACTGGTGAAATTTCTTCTATGACAGTTTCTACTGTGAAGAGTGCTCCTACGCTTCGCAGCAATTCATAGGTTCTTGATTTTACTTCGTCCGGTGTGAGACCTTCTTCTTCTTTGGGCTCTTCTTGTACATCTTCTATCACCTCCTCTGTTTCCATCAAAGAAACATCCACTCGCTCAAAGTGTTTGAGCTCAAGCAATTTATCACGCTGTTCATCGGAGATGGTACCGGAATGCAAATCCACTAATTCCAAAAGAAGATTCGTCAGAAGTGAAGCACGCTGGGGATACTCACGACGATGGAATGAGTCTACTAGATCGATCAAGAGATCAAACAGGTGCGCGAGAAAAGTGCTGGGATCCTCCATCACTTCCACAGCATCAGAAAGGTTTAATTGCCATCTTTCCAGTACAATGGATTGCAATCCATCTGGAAGAATATCCGACTGAGGAAGAGTAATCAGATAGACCATATCTTCCTCTTTTGTGAGTGCTGGACGCTCCATGCTCCACACTACAGACCTGAAGTCCGGATGTACGCTCAAGAGAAGCCACAAACGCACATCAAGCAGGAGAGATGTGAGTATCTCGCGACTAAGTAGCGGATCTTCGGACACATCCGACAGAAGTGCTGCAAGTGCGGAGATTCCACGATCAGATAGGAGCAAACCCTGCACTTCCTCACGCATAAGAAGCGCATGCGCACTCTCCTGATCTCCACCTGTCACATAAAGAGATATCTGATCAAGTAGGGCATCTCCTCTAAGCTCTTGTGAACGCTCGCGCGAAGCTGAAAGCTGAAATGGCTCCATTACTTGATTCAAAAGTGAAGTGTTCAAACGTGATACATCGGTAGATGTATGATCAAAAGAAGAAAGACGTGTTAGTTGTTCACGTCGGAAATCAATCGGCACTGTTTTTAGCTTGCGGGCAGTAAACCATGTTTCCATTCCTTCATTAAGACTAACCAGCTTCTCTCTGCCGCGCCACTGAAGTCCAACCGGAACCAGTACTACTTGATCCTCCCATTGAACTAGCACAGGTGCAGAAATGGCAGCCACTGTAACTACCTGATCACGGACTGTTACATGGAATCCTCCGGCCACACTTTTGAGAACATAGGGACCTGCTTCCACACTCACATATCCTTGAGTCGAAACCAGAGCCTGACCATTGGTGATATGTTCGTCTTCAATTCCTGCCCCTTTAAAAAGCATTACTTTTGTTTCATCTGACAATTCGACAACATGAATTTCTTCATTATTATTATTCGTTAGAACATCTGTGCCAACGTTTGCCATTAGTGATTTGCTTTGCGAGATCGTCAAGACTACCAATAGTGCCAATATGGGCGCAAAGAGGAAGTGCCTATGTCTGCGTTTGTTACACTGCATATTTGTTTGAATTTCCTTATATTATAGCTAAAAACCTCAAAATAGTGAATGTTTGTATTCTTGCATGAATATGCAATTGTTCCATTGCTACATTGTCTCATTGTTCTAAAGTGGCAACAGATCTGGTAATCGCTTGTAAACAATGTAGCAATGGAACCATGGAGCAATGGAATCCTTGTCCTTCATCCAACCATCGTGCACTCTATAATCATGAAAATAATAGGTATAGACCCCGGCCTCGCAACAACAGGTGTCGCGATAATAGAATCTGATAAAGGAAGTACCATTCAAAAGGCTGACTGGATGATAATCACCACTCCAGCTAAGACTCCATTGAGCGATCGTCTTCTGGAGATTGAAAAAGATCTGAGTGCTTTTCTGGATGGAACCAAACCTGATCTGGCAGTAGTAGAAAAACTCTTCTTCTCAACAAATACTAAAACTGCGATTGATGTCGCTCATGCCCGCGGTGTCATTCTTCTTACACTCCAATCGCGAGGCATCCCGATAATAGAGCCTACTCCCCTACAATTAAAATCCTGCATAACAGGAGACGGAAAAGCGGATAAGCTTCAGATACAACAAATGGTAATGCGCGAATTACATTTAGATGAAATCCCAAAACCAGATGATGCGGCAGATGCTTTGGCGTTGGCGATGTTTGGGATGTTTCAGCATTTAAAAGTCTGAATCAGAGATGACGCACTGTCTGGAACTAGGATTAACAGGATTAAAGGATTAATAAGATTAAGAATTAGTGAAGCTTTCTGAATTGGTAATCCTGTCTATCTTTATAATCCTTTAAATCTTAGTTCCAGACAGTAAATCTGCCCACCCTGTGTCACGTCACTTCGCTTCGATACGCTCCTGAACACAGGGCATTCACCACTTGCCCCTCATCCCACCATCAAAAGGGCTAAAGCCCCGTGGTTCATTCGTTAACCCCGCGTTTAAACGCGG
>JAHIYH010000028.1 GCA_018814875.1 Patescibacteria group bacterium | reverse complement strand
GTCGCTTCGGCTTCGGATGGCAAGCCAACCAAGGGCGAAGGTTGACTAATTCTACGAACGCCTATTCCCACAAATTCTTAATCTCTAGACCCATTAAACTCCAATCTCCATAAATAAAAATCGGGTATGGCATCGTGACCATATTTATTTACCCGACCCCCAATGCAGTTCCCCATTGCATTCTTCCTTTAACAATATGTATCTGAACTTATGCATAGAATTTAGGCATTTATGAATAAGTTATTGGCTTTTGTTAGCCCCATATACATATATTTCGTTTTTGCCCATTTCCCATTGCATCTCCAATACAGGCTTTGGTATAATGTAAGTAATCACGATGGGGGGACACACCTAAGGTTTCGTCCGAAGGGTAATGCCCCTCGTTTTTGTTATATGGACAATTTCTTTCGTAGATTGTTCATGAATACTGTGTCCTTGATAAATACTCGCAGTAAAGACGAATACTTATAATAATTCGGCACCATGAGCTTAAGCAACCTGTCATGCTTTTTGAGATATTCAATAAGACATCGAAAATCCCCATCCCCTGTAACAACCAAAGCCTTGTCATAATTATCAAACTCAACCGCAGCCGCATGTAAAACAAGCTCCGCATCAACATTCCCCTTAACTATTCCTTCATGTTCCACTATTGGCTTAAACACAATCTCGAACCCTGCCTCCTTTAGCTTTGCGTACATAGGCTCATATTTAGCAATGTGACCCATAAATAGAATCGCCTTTGTAATACTGTACTTATCTTCCAGATAACGACGGAAACGCGTGAAATCCAATTTCCATCCTTGCCCAAGTATGGAAAGATTAAGGTTTTGGCTGTCTATGAAAGCGTAATTGTTTCCGCTGAATTTCATGCGGGTGATGTTACCGTATACAATCATTATTGTCATAATGTTATCATAATGGGGTGATTGTGTCCCCATGACCTTTTAAATCAAAATCATTTCATGATCATCTTGTATTGGAGAAGACTAAAGATAACACTCATTACGCTTATCTGATACAATCCCAGATATGAAAATCATCCTCGTTATTACAAATTCCAAGGGAAAAAATCTCGTGTTTTCCACAGATGCTCTTAAAGCATATTCCCTCGATGAGTCGGTCAATCTTGCAAAGAAGGGGCAGCTGGAATCGGTTCACACAGTGAAAACAGGTCAAGGTTCATATCTTCGAACAAATCCAAACGACACCGACAGTGATAATCTTGATTTTATCTCCATCTCAGCAAATCAGCTTTCTCTTTCATTTGATAATCTTGCCTATCTTGCTCCTCGTGCGAAGAAGAAATTTAAGTCCTTCCTCCATCATCTTGATCTGCATGCAAGTATGATAAAAGCAAGAGGTGAACATGTTATTTACATAGAAGAACATCCATTGATTACCCGAGAACAAGTGACTGCAAAGTTAAAGCCACATAAAAATATCATTCTTACTGCTGCTAAAAAATTCTCCATTGATCCCTATACACTTGGTGCCATTCTCATTGATGAAATTGCTCGTGTACATCCGTGGGAAGATGCATTGGATAAGCTTTTTTCTGCTCATATTGGCACCAATACATCAGTCGGTATTGCTCAGGTAAAAATTGGTACAGTACGCGAGCTAATAGCAAAGGGGTATTACAATCCAAACCCAGATGATAAGAAACTCTCGAAAACAAATATCATGAAGACATCAAAGGCATACCTTTACGCTTATGCCGTACAACCACGGCACAGCATTCGTTTTGGAGCTGCAAGAATTAGGCAGATAATTGATTATTGGACACACGAGATTGATCTTTCCAATAGACCAGAGATCATCGGAACACTGTATAGCTGGAAACTGGGTACTCCCCACCCAGATCCTGGTGTAAATGATAGAGGCACCCAAATCGCACGGGAGTTTTATCCACTTGCTAAAAATATCCTCAATTGAATATGAGTATTCATTTCATCTTATCTATGGGATCACTACTACTGATGACAATCATTCCAGTTACCATGTATTTCAAGCAATGGAGTAATGTAATGCGTACCGCATTATTGGTGACCTGGGTTCTCGCTGTAGGAACGGTGTATATCTATGTGTCAGTTATCTTTATGCTGGCCGATTAAGCTTCAAAATATCCTCACTCCACCCCAAAATCATCTCAAATAATTGGTGTAAAGTTTCCCACCATTCTCAATTTATTCCACTGAATCAACCTAGTCGTTTTTTGGAACCTATCCCCTCAAATTCTTAATCTCTAGACCCATTAAACACCAATCTCCATAAATAAAAATCGGGTATGGCATCGTGACCATTCGACTCGCGCTTTCAGCGCTCGCTCATGGTCCTCAGCCTTCGGCCTCGGGCCACGATTTCGCGAGACGAATGACTCTGAGCGACGAGCAAGGCGAGGAGTCGAAGAGCCAAACAAAATAATATGCTAAAGTTCTTCACTATGGCATGGTTTGTCTACATAGCCCAAGCGCCAACTGGTAGATATTACACAGGAATAACAACAAACTTTCACAGGCGAATTCAAGAACATAACCGCGGCGAAGGTGCTAAATTTGCACTTGACCAGGGCACTCTTAGACTTGTGTATATATCTCCCAAATTTTCTGATCAGTCATCTGCTCGGAAACGAGAAATCCAAATTAAGGGTTGGGCTAGAGATAAGAAAGAAAAACTTATTCGAGGCGAGTGGCAATAACCTGTTCTAACCTTGTCGAATCCTTTCCATAGCACTTAATATGATACAATCAGATACATGAGCACTCCAGACTATAAAAATCAAAATGTCCCCCACAAGGATAGTAATCCCTTAAAAATACTAGTGGCCTTTTTGCTTATGCTAGGCGCCATGATTGTTTCGACATTTTCAATTGGCATGAAAGGCTTTATGGATGGAAGCTACACCGGAGCACAACAAATAAACGACATGATGGTATTAAATTTACTATCGGACTTATTTACATAGTGTACTGCATAATACTTTTTGTAATTCTGAACGGAAAAAGCAAATATAAGATGGCTTGCATTGGATCAGTATTTCCTATGGCTATTGCAATTCTGATATGCATGTTCACAAGCTAGACACACGCTTTCTTCTTACTAATCCAAAACACACCCTTTCAACCCCTCAGCCAACTCCCCCATCCTCCCCTCCGGAATCCCTGCAATATTCAACCTTCCACCCGGAGCTAGGAAGATATTTTGCTTCTGCAGCTCGATACTCTGCTCATCTGTAATAGGCAACGTGAGGAAGATACCTTTTGCATTCGCACATCTATCACTCAATACAGGAACTATTTGCGCAAGTACTTCTCTCTTTCTCTCAAGACTCTCACGAACATCTGCAAGCTCTTGCATCCATTCATCATAAAACTTCTCCTGCGTGATAGCGACTATGTGTTGCCCTGTAACAGGAGCAACCGAGAAGATTGACCTGCTAATAATCTCTAAATGTTGCTGAATAGTGACGTGCTCTTCTAGTGGAGCAAGTACCAAAGCGGCACCAGTGCGTAACCCATAGATTCCGTGATTCTTAGATGCAGACCACGCAATCATGCACGGAATATCTGCATCTTTGAATAATCGAACGGCGTACACATCTTCTTCCACGCCATCCCCTAATCCTTGATACGCAAAGTCTAGAAGTGGAAGGTGCTCTGTACTCTTAAGAGCGTCACTCAGTTTCTGCCATTGCTTACGCAGAGGATCTAACCCCAACGGATTATGGCAACACGCATGTAGAAGAATGATATGAGGCTCGGTTAAACTTGAAAGCTTGTCACTAAGCGCATCGAACGAAGGTTGATCATTCTCTAAATACTCAACCTCTTCAATCTCTAATCCTGCTGCAGTAATCACACGTTGATGATTCGCCCATGTAGGAGTAGGAAGAATCACTTTGCGAATGCCTGTTGCATGTGCGAGCCGCAAAAGAACACTTAGTGCGCCTGTGCCTCCGGAAGATGCTATGCACGGAATAGGTTCTGCGCTTCCTAAAACTAGTTTCTTTGCTGCCTCCAAAAACTCTGGCACTCCCGCCAAAGGCGAATAACCTAGTGGCTCATTCTCATGCAAAAGATTAAGTGCTTTTTTGGTGGAGCGTAACCTCAATACATACCCCTCTTCATCCAAAATAACACCAATCGTTCCATTAATAGCATTAGGACCCGCAGCAGCAGCCGACTTCGCCGACTCGAAGATTGGGTCTAGCTCTAGCGGAGAAAGCGATGTAAAAGGTAAGAAGGCAGACATTTTTCTCGTTCGAAATATGTAACTGCCTTACAGTATTGCACATTCCCAATCCATTGCACCTATGACACACGGTAATTGGCCTCCGACAACAATGGCTACACAACATCCAGACAATGCCTCGGCGCCTTGGTGGAAAGAAGATGGAGACCCATTTGTAAGTACATCTGACGAAATTCAGGAACTGATTACTTTGTTTTCTCAATTGCCGATAGATGAATACATGTGGGACTGGGAAGGAAAGTATGTGGACGAATCTGTCGGCGAGAAGATCTATGCAAGAGCTTTCGACCTCTTTAAAGAAAAACCCCTAGGACAAGATCTGCACCTTACATATCGCATTCCAGCTTTTGATGGAACAAAAATGAAGCGCATGGCCAGAGCGTTTATGAATGTTCTGAGCTTAAACGATATGTCTTCTGAAATTGGAATTCCAGGTACTCCGGTTCACGAGTTGTTCTTACCTCTTACCACAGAAGCAGATCAGCTAATAATGGTACGTGAAGCATTCAAACAAATTGCTGAGTATCACCATCATATCTTTCATGATGGCGATGATGGGCACACTATTTTGCTGGATCGATTTCAGGTTACCCCTCTGATAGAAGACATTGATTCTATGTTCACGATTGAAAAAATTCTTAAGCCATACTGGGAACAAATCCTTAAAGAAAAAGTAGATATGAATAATGGTTTACGTATTTTCTTGGCCAGATCAGATCCAGCTTTAAATTCAGGTCTTGTTCCGGCTGTTATAGCAATTAAGACTGCCCTAAGCAAGGCAAACAAACTGGGAGAATCCCTTGGTATTACCGTGCATCCAATCATTGGTACTGGCTCACTTCCTTTTCGCGGTAGCGTGAATCCACTCTACACAGATACTTTCCTGGAACAGTATGCCGGGGTGAGGACATATTCTATTCAATCAGCTTTCAGATACGATTACGAGCTTCCTAAAGTTGAAGAAGCCCTTATTAAAATTAAAACAGTAGCCCCAACACTTCAAGTTCAACATGTAAGTGAAGAGGACCAAAAGAAACTTAGAAAGATTGCCGATATCTTCTCTGAATACTGGAAACAGTCGATAGAAGAACTTGCACCCCTCATTAACAAAATAGCGGATCTAATTCCCTCAAGAAGAGAACGCTTGCTCCATGTTGGATTGTTTGGTTATAGCCGAGGAGTTGGCAAAGTGACCTTACCTCGGGCAATCAAGTTTACTGCGGCACTGTATTCCATAGGAATTCCACCAGAACTTATAGCAACAGGAAGAGGAATCCGGCAGATTAAATCTGAAGGTATGATGAATGTGCTCGAAACGTATTATCCTGCATTGCGAAGTGATCTGGAACACGCCGGCAAATATCTGAACCGAGAAAACATAGAGGTAGCTGCAAAATCTGAATCCGTCTTTAAAGAAATTTCTGATGATATTAAAGCTATTGATGATTACCTCGGAGGATCTTTGGCACCAAAGAAGCCACATCACATGATTCATCGTAATCTTACTTCTACAATCTTTCATCGCTTACAGGAAGATCATCTGGATAAAGAAGCTCTAACACACGACATAGTGGAAGCAGCATTGATTCGCAGAAGCTTAGGATAGAACTAAGTAAACCGAAAGAGGTACTCCAAAAAAATACAAACCCACCACCTCCTTACCCCATCACAATTTTAATAACAGACTTAATAAAAGATTTGAATGGATATGTGAATACTAATCAGAATTCGATTCCAATCTTTTCGAATTCTTTCCGCCACACTCCGCCCTCCTTCGAATAACTTATCGTGGTAAACCACACTGGAATTAAACTGATTAGCACAAGAAGTGTGCCACGAGTAGCAAAACGAGAATTGGATATTTAAAACTGGTTGCTCGTGGTAAACAACCATCCCTAAATCTATCCATTCCCATTCTGCTGCTTCTGATATAGCTCTTCACCAATTTCTGAAATAAAATACTTTTTAAATCCATCAGAATCATACTCGCAAAACAGAAGTCCGCTTGCAACCATGCCATTTGCAATTCTTGCAATCTTATAACTACCGTAATCAAATGCATATTCAATACCCTTTACGTGCCTCGGATCACCTAGTTGTGCTTCTGCAAAATACCGAAGAAGATCCCGCTCAAGCGGATTCTTAAGGACAGGAAACTCACAAGAACCTTCTTCTGCATCGTTACCATTACTTTCACGCGGAGAATCTGACTCTTCACGTTGATCTAAAAATCCTTCAAGTTCTCTACTCCTAATAGGATGCCTAAGCTTACTAATAGCCCTCTTCTCAATCTGACGAATACGCTCACGAGTCACTCCAAAAACCTCACCAACCTCTTCCAATTTATATGCGTATCCATCTGCAAGACCATATCGCAAACGAATAATTTCACGTTCCCGATAATTCAAACCTGCTAGCACATCTGCGATACGTGTCTTAAGCGCCTCCCCGTTTATATCTAAAAACGGATCATCTTCTCGATGATCCTGAATAAACTCACCAAAGCAACTATCCTCATTCTCACCAATCGGTTGATCCAGCGACATTGGATGGCGATTAATATTAATAAGATGCTCTGTTTCCTCGAGTGATAAACAAGAAGCTGCAGCTATCTCCTCGATCTTCGGATAACGACCTAAATTATGAACAAGAGCTCGAGTAACTCTTCGTACTTTACTCATCATTACAACCATATGAACAGGCACACGAATTGTACGCGACTGGTCTGCTACTGCTCGTGTGATCGCTTGGCGTATCCACCATGTAGCATATGTAGAGAACCTGTAACCTCTTGCATGTTCGAATTTATCAACTGCACGCATAAGACCGGTGTTCCCTTCTTGAATAAGATCGAGAAAGCTTAAACCACGGTTGCGGTATCTTTTTGCAATAGAAACAACCAAGCGAAGGTTTGCGGCAGAAAGATGCTGCTTTGCTTTTTTGTACTCTGTCTGTATGTCGTTTGTTCTTGCAACTCGACCATGTAGCGAAGAAGGGCTCTCCAAGGTAATTTTCATCAGGCATCTAAGTTCATTGCGAATTTCGGATTGACGCTCAGGATTATCATTTTTCTGTTTCAACTTGTCTAATTCGTCAGAAAGTTCGTCCATACACCCCGAGATCTCCTTCAATGTTTTCTGAATCGGCTGTAACCGATTTATTTTTAAGCATACTTCTTCAATCAGCCTTACCGATTTTTCTCGTCGTCTTTTCATCCTTTCCCACGCCTCCTGTCGCTCTTCTGGCAACACACTCTTGCTCATTACAATACTAAAATCTTTTCTGTTCTCACCAATAAGATGCTTTAATGTTTTCAAATTCGGTGGGATAAGTTCCCTGATATGTTCTTTTAATTCTAAATTCACCGGTGAAACTGCCACTGTGCGATCAATACGCAATTCCCCATCACGAAGCTTTTCCATTATTATCCTAGCTTCATTAAACGCGTAATCTGTAGCGATAATCTCTCTACGAAATAGTGTCCGCGTTTCTTCTATTTTTCTTGCAGCTTCAAATTCCTCTTGTCTGGTTAACAACGGGATCTTCCCCATTTGCTTAAGGTACATACGAACGGGATCATCATTCCATTCATCAGGGTATTCCTCTCCTGAAGAATGGTTCGTAGGCTTTTTATTAACTTCTACCATATTATTTCCTTCATCATCAAAAGCACCATTATCAAGGTGATCATCTAATAATTCATCATTAGAATTTACAACATGAAAACCAGCGACCAGCTTATCTGGATTCAAATCGCCTAGTGAGTCAATAGCAGATGTCATCTTGAGCGGAGGCAGCTTAATCCACCCAAGCCACTGTTTCCACTATCTTCTGCAAGAAAATGAGAAGGAAACTTGTCAAATTGGATGTACATTGTAATATTGCCCGTTTTTTGCCATTCCTTGCTGGAATCCAGCATTACGCTGCGCTATCCTCTAATCCAATGAAGGCTCTTTCTACTGACGACATTCGGTCCCTCGATTTCACTCGGGACCTCATCAACGCAATTCCCCGTACATAACGCTATGCTCCCACTCTCCACAGACAAAATCCGGCAAGCTTACCTCGACTTTTTTGCAAGCAAGGATCACACCATTATTCCAGGAGCTCCTTTGGTCCCGGAGAATGACCCAACTGTACTTTTTACGACTGCAGGAATGCATCCGCTAGTCCCCTATTTGCTTGGCGAATCACATCCTGGGGGCAAGCGCATTGCAGATTGTCAACGCTGTGTACGCACTCAAGATATTGATGAAGTTGGAGATATATCGCATTTAACACTATTCGAGATGCTAGGAAACTGGAGTTTGGGTGACTACTTTAAAGAAGAAGCTATTCAAATGAGTTTTGAATTTTTGACTGAAGTACTGGAAATTCCAAAAGAGAAACTTGCTGTTACATGCTTCTGTGGTGATGACGATGCGCCAAAAGATGAAGAGGCTGCCAATTATTGGAAGGCTGTTGGAATTCCTGAAGATCGGATTGGTTTTCTTCCTAAGAAAGATAATTGGTGGGGGCCAGCCGGACAAACAGGACCCTGCGGACCAGATACAGAAATGTTCTACTGGATTGGAAAAGGAGATCCTCACGGAAATCCTGAGAAGAACGAAGATGATTGGCTTGAGATTTGGAATGATGTATTCATGCAATACAATAAAAAGGAGGAAAAGGATTCAAAAGAATCAAAAGAGGAAAAGGATTTTGTTTTTGAGCCACTTGCACAAAAGAATGTGGACACGGGGATGGGACTTGAGCGAACAGCAGCTGTGCTTCAAGGTGTTTCTAATGTTTACGAAACAGATCGAATGAAACCAATTATGGATCGTGTACTTTTATTTGCTGATATAAAAGATGAACGCAATCAGCGCATCATTGTTGACCACATAAAAGCTTCTGTATTCATAATCGCTGATGGTATTACCCCTTCTAACGTTGATCAGGGATATGTTCTTAGACGATTGATTAGAAGAGCCATCCGCTCTGCGCGACAATTAAGAATTGAACACGATGGAACGTTTACACCATTAATTGCTGAAATAGTTATTGAGCAGTACGGACATATCTACGGAAATCTTAAAGACAAAGAAAAGGAGATACGCGATGCACTTAGTATCGAAGAACTTCAATTCAGTAAGACTTTGAAAGAAGGAATAAAACATTTTGAAAAAGTTGTGGGAGAAGCTGCTACTAAAATCGATGGAGTGACCGCCTTCCACCTATACGACACTTATGGTTTTCCACTTGAACTTACTAAAGAAATGGCACAGGAACGCGGACTAGATGTTGATGAACAGGGATTTAATATCGCCTTCAAAGGACATCAGGAAAAATCACGTGCCGGTGCCGAGCAACGTTTCTCCGGAGGACTTGCGGATCAATCTACAGAAACAACCAAGCTCCACACTGCAACACATCTTTTGGATGCAGCACTGCGCAAAGTTCTTGGTAAACATGTATTCCAAAAAGGAAGCAATATAACTGCAGAACGTTTACGTTTTGATTTCTCTCATGGCGAGAAGATGACACCAGAACAAATTGCCCAAGTAGAAGATTTGGTGAACAAAGCAATAGAAGCTGATTTCCCGATTAGCTATCACATTACTGACGTAAAAGGCGCGAAGGAAGAAGATGCAATAGGTGTATTTGATGAACGCTACGACAATGAAGTAAAAGTGTACGTCGTGGGGAATGACAAAATGATCTTCTCAAAAGAAATATGTGGAGGCCCACATGTAGCACGTACTGGAATGATCGGCAGTTTTAAGATTAAAAAGGAAGAGAGTTCATCTGCCGGTGTACGCAGAATTAAAGCAACAATAAGCGGGGGTTCGGATGAAGTTGAAGTGGCACAGGAACACGAGGAGTGAATAGTTAAAAGTGAATAGTTAAAAGTGGATGCAAGTTTTTGAGTCCTCAAAGCTTTCGCACTATTCACTATTCACTATTAACTTTTTACTTTTCACTTTTAACTTTTCACTTTCAAATAATGCTAGGATAACAACCAAATGTCCAAAACCCTGTTAATCACCACCCTTCTGCTTCTCTGTCCACTAACGGCAAGTGCAGTGGAAGAAAATATTCTTAATTTTGAGGGCTCTGTGCCAGTACAATGGGAAATTCATGATTTTGATGTGGCCAAATCCACTCCGGATGGACTTCTGATCAATACAACACAAGATGGTTACATGACCACGAAAACAGAATTCAAACGATCTATCGAAGCAATTGCGATTAGATTACAAACAAACCAGTCGATGGAAGCGACACTCATATGGAAGGATTCCAGCATTGCAAAAGAAGGACTCGTGACTTTTCCATTTATTATTGAAGGAAGCGAAGAAGTACAGGTGATCAACATCGATCTGAGTAACTCACAATTCTGGACCTCTCATGCCACAGAATTCGGTCTTGCGTTCCCACGTGGCGCCAACGTACTTCTTAAAGAGATGACTTTTTATAACTGGAATGTATTCGAGAAACTTTGTCATGGATCTCTGAGCTTCTGGAAATTCGACACATTCACATCACACAGTATCAACTTTGTGTGGGGACCATGGCTCACATTCAATCCTATTGCACGCGCAGACATGCATATTAAAGATCCTCCATTTGGTATATCTGGAATGTGGGTGTTTTATATTGTACTTGCGTTCGGTGGTATGTGGCTCTTGTGGAAACGGAAGACGAAAGGAACACAAGCTGCACTTGCGAGCTTTCTTATTTTATTTTCCATTTTGTGGCTAGTGCATGATTTAAGAATGGGATCAGAACTTCTATCCTATGTACGTAACGATTGGCGAGATTACGTTACAAAAGGGATTGGTGAACGATCATTTAGATCTCAACTCAGCTTTCCTGATACAACAGATCAAAGCATGGCATACATCAAAGACGAACCTTACTACATATTCTTTGGTCCTACGGATACTACTGTCTACTTTTCCATAATGCGCTATCTAACGTATCCGAATCTTCCGATTAGCGATGGTGACAAAATGAATCAGGCAAAGCATGCAATTACTTTTGGTCGTAATTCGGAGATTGATGAAAATGGAAATCTAATTGTAGATGGAGAAGTAGTACGATCTGGCTCAGGTTCACTGCTCAGACGCTTCAATAAATATGGTTCCATTTTTCAATTCAAAGAATGAGCTCTATCTGGATAATCCCAGGCCTTGCACTCCCAACCGTTATCGGATGGCTGATACTGCGTATACTTGAAGGAAAAACTCCTGTTCTCTTTAAATGGGAACGATGGATTATGGGTTTTGTTCTTGGTCTTACATTCACAATGTTTATTACATTCTTGATACATATCACAACTGAGATGCCGCTGAACAGAATGGGGTATTTGGGTGTTCAACTTGTACTAACGTTGTTGATTGGAATTGTATGGAAAATAAAAGTGCCAAGTACCAAGTGCCAAACAAACATTCTTACTTGGAACTTGGAACTTGGAACTTGGAACTTGGAACTTTCCCGTCCTCTTAAGATCATCATCTCCATCCTCCTAACCTGGACAATTGTTAAGATCCTCCTGACGGGAGTAACTTTTCTTCTACTAACTCCACCATTCTTAGGAGACACCGTAGATAACTGGAACCTGCGCGGTAAGATTTTCTTCAGCGAACAAAAGATAGTTCTTTCGTATCCAAATCCGAAAGGTGAACTCGCAACTGGCGAAATCAACACCTATCCACCTGCTGTCCCCATGACAAAAGCTTCATTCGCATCCATTGCTGGTACATGGAGTGAGCCACTTGTAAATGTTGTGCATCTACTTTGGTATCTGGCTGCAATTGCACTTCTCTTCTTCTCGCTCAGACGTGTAACCAGCACGCTCTGGTCGCTTGGTGGAACATATATTCTTGCAAGCCTACCGCTCTACTTGATTCATGGAACCAATCCGTATGCAGACGTGTACCTCTCTGTGCATATATTTACTGCTATAAGCATGCTCTTCCATGCAATCACAACAAACGATTCCAGCCAACGCCAAAGCTTCTTGCGACTTTCTGCATTCGCAACTGCGATACTCCCATTTACAAAGAATGAAGCATTGATCATTCACACACCAACAATTCTGCTAGTCCTTGTAATATCTCTGTTATGGATGAAACGCAAAAAAACAATGTCCAGAAATGAATGTGTACAAACACTCCTCTGGTACGCGGGTCTGCTGGCAGCAGTCGCAATCCCATGGATTGCGTTCAAATGGATGAACAATCTCACTTTTGGTAACGCACAATCACTTTCTGGTATTAATATCGAATGGCATCCGGGTGTATTAAAAGCCATTGCCATCAACACATTCCTAGAAAGCAATTGGCTGTTACTCTTCCCATTACTTATCTTTCTGCTAATAATCAAAAAACACATCGCATTCAAAACACCACTAGTGATCCTCACAGGATTTTTCCTAATTGTTTATTTGGGACAATTTCCGCTCTACATGTTTACATTTCTATCCACAGAAGCACTGTATCAGACAGGATATGCAAGGGGGCTGATTCATCTGGCTCCTGTAGTTGTGATGGTTGTGACTGTTCTTCTATCTCATTGTTTCTCGCATAATAATAGAAAATAATTATTGCTCCATTGTTTCATTGCTCCATTGTTCTAAAGTGGCAACAAGCTTGGTTCTCGCTTGCTTGCCCCGAGTGAGTGTAGTGATATCGAAGGACGAACAATGGAACCATGGAGCCATGAAACAATATACTAAGATTTAAGCTGCAATAACCTCAATAAAATAGTATCATCAGATTATGCAATATGCTGCCTTCCTCGGTCACCAGCCTCTCATCAGTATCGCTGAACTTTCTGCATCTATTGAAGATTTTTCTCTTGTAAAAGTATTAGATAACCGTGTCGCGATTTTTGATACAGCACAAGATCTGGATCAAGAATTCCTAGACACACTTGGAGGAATAGTAGTACTTGCAAAACAAGTTACCGAAGAAGACCTCTCACTCGATGATATTCATAAAGTTCTAACTAACGAAATTGGAAGCAAGCGTGGCAAAGTAACTTTTAGCCTACGTACACACAATATTCCGCGTGATGCGATAGCTACATTGTATCGCCGCTGCAAGAAGTCGCTAAAAGGACAAGGTAGGCCATGCAGATATGTGGGAAGCGAGAAAAAGCCAGCACCACCTATCGTGCTATTTGATTCTGAATTAATAGAAGGTAAAGACGGATGCGAGTTGGTGATCCTTGGAATTCAAGAAGATGATTCTAGTAGGCTCTGGATCGGTCGTACCGTTGGCGCACAAGACATAAACTGGTACAGCTTCCGCGATATGGAGAAACCCGTACGTGACACAACAATTGGACTTCTGCCACCAAAACTCGCCCAAATTCTTTTAAACTTTGGAGAATTTTTGACAAGAGAAACTAGAAACCAGAAACTAGAAACTAGTAAACAAAAAGGAGAACTCGCCCTCACAATCTACGATCCCTTCTGCGGCACAGGCGTGATCCTTATGGAAGCACTTCTGAGAGAATGGGACATATTAGCATCCGATATTGCGAAGAAGGCAGTAACAGGATGTACCAAGAATCTGGATTGGTTGAGGAAGGAAGAAAAGATTCTTAAGAAGGATGTCTCATCCGAAATATGGAAGCAGGATGCAACCAAACCATTTGATCTTAAAGATCCACCAGATGTAATCGTTACAGAAACAACACTGGGGCCACCAATTACAAATCGCCTTCCTATGAAGGAAGTTGCAAAACTTAAAACACAGAACGAAAAGCTTCAGGAGCAGTTTCTGGAAAATGCAGCTGCAACTCTCCCTGGTGTTCCAATTGTCTGCGCATGGCCTGTCTGGAAGCAAAAAGGTGGCTGGATACATCTGGATAAAGTATGGAAAGTTATCGATAAGCTTGGATACAGACCAAGCCTTCCTCCAGAAGTGGGTCTAGAAATCCCTGGCAGAATGTCACTCTTCTACAGAAGAAAAGATCAGTTTGTAGGAAGAGAGATTGTGATGCTTATGCCTCCAAGGGCTAGGCACTAGGAAATTAGGGACAGACATAAATACTAGAGAAACGACATGGCAAACTCATTTGTTTGCCTGTCGGCCGTAGTACCTCAGGAGCGGGACCAACGATTTTTTCTTGTCCTGAGCTTGCCTGCAGTGAGTATCATCGAACTGTCGAAGGATGGTTCTTTTTGATCGTTCAAAAAAGAATAAACAAAGCCTCCTTATTAGGAGGCTAGTGGTTGAAGAGTAAAAAATACTCTTTCACCGGCTTTACGGTGCAATTTGTGGGGAGGAACTATTCCTCGTCTTCATCCTCCTCTTCGTTATCGTCTTCATCCTCCTCCAAGATATCTGTATCATCATCACCACCAATAAAATCTTCATCATCATCGTCATCCCAGAGAACACGATCATCAAAAACCATGGGTAAAATGGGGTAAATAATAAATCTCGCGTATTATCCATATTTATAGGATGTATGCAATAGGACATACCTTAAAATGTGCATAAATAGGAACTAGGCACTAGGCGGCTAGGGACTAGTTTATGGACTAGGCACTAGGCAGTTAGAGACAAACTTAAATACTAGAGAAATTTATTCTCAAAAATCCAAATCCTAAAAATCAAATCCCAAATACCTAAGTTGGAAATTTTTGGGTTTTGTTTTTTATTGACGGCCGTAGCCCATAGGCGAAGGCTGTTAGGTTTTGGGGTTTGCGAAATCTTGGTTTTACAATAGTCTTTTCCGATCCAAGAATGAGCATGAACTAAATCATCTTGGAAACATCTAGAGCATAACATCATGAGGTGGGATTACAATGTTGAGGAGTTTCTCTTTTGCTTTCTTCATATCTCCTGCTGCCTGATTAGGAGTCTT
>JAHIYH010000027.1 GCA_018814875.1 Patescibacteria group bacterium | reverse complement strand
TATTCAGTACAAGTACTTCAATGTATTCAGTACAAGTACTTCAATGTATTCAGTACAAGTACTTCAATGTATTCAGTACAAGTACTTCAATGTATTCAGTACAAGTACTTCAATGTATTCAGTACAAATACTTCAATGTATTCAGTACAAGTACTTCAATGTATTCAGTGCAAGTACTTCAATGTATTCAGTACAAGTACTTCAATGTATTCAGTACAAGTACTTCAATGTATTCAGTGCAAGTACTTCAATGTATTCAGTACAAATACTTCAATGTATTCAGTACAAGTACTTCAATGTATTCAGTGCAAGTACTTCAATGTATTCAGTACAAGTAGACGAATACTTTACTGGTTATGTATGACCTTTCGCACGAAAGGTATCAATGGTTAAAAGAGGTGATTCTACGATAGAATCCTGTGAATCGTTTGAAATCGTATAGCGTATCTCATATTTCGTATTTAGTATCAAAACATATGACTCTTTCCGAAATACGAAATACTAAATACGATATACGAATGTCTCTATCTAAGAGCCCAACTTCCTCACTCTCCTCGGCAACATCACACCCAATCCAATCATCTGAACAATCTGCCCAACCGTAAATCCAAGTGCCAAACTATATACTCCATATTTAGGAGCCATATACCACGCTACCACAATTGCAACTAATCCATTCATCACACTCAAGATTGCAGGAGTCACTGTATGTTTAAGTGAGTAGAACGATCTAAGAAGTAAATGATTGATACTTTCGAATGGAATGCTGAAGGCATAAAGCGCTAAGCAGATAGAAAAGGCTGGCAAAACTGCAGTTAGATGAACAAGCCATGCGGCGAAAGGTGCCAAAAATGCGAGTGCTATCGCTCCGGGAATCGTGAGTATAAGGATAATTCCAATCCCCTTCTTTAGATATATCCAAAATCGTTCTGTCTCATTCTTCGCAGCCGCCTGACTGAGAAGTGAAAATGCAGATTGCGCGAGTGCAATGCCCGCAACTCCAACAATAACTGCCTGAAAGTTGCGTGCATACGAATTAATAGTAATTGATCCTGTGGCTAAGCCAGAGGCAACACGATCAAACAAAAGCAATTCAAGTTGTAGAGCACCAAGCGCGACCATTCTGGGAATCATCAAACGAATAAGCTCAGGGATATCTGAGTGCCAGAATAGAAGTTTTGGACGATATCCTGCTTTACTGATTGCGACAAAGCGGAGAAGTAGATAAATAACTGATCCACCAAGAGTTCCATAGATCGGACCAAAAGGTCCAAAGAAAGGAGTTAAATACAGCGTTCCCAAAATCGTTCCTAGCGTATAGATTATTGGAGTTAGGCCATAGATCCAGTAGCGCTGAATTGTGATCAGGTACTGGCCAAATGCATTGCTAAATACAAACAGAAAGTTTGTTAGCAGCGCAAGACGTGCAAACTGTATGTATAGCTCCTTACTCTCCCCTTCAAACTGTGCAAAGGCTGGCGCGATTTGTGGAAAGAAGATTGCAGCAACAAGTGCAACGAGCCCGAACCCGACAGCCGCAACCGTCACGACGCCACTGAGAAGATCGGACATATTTTTTTTCTCATCTTTAGCTTTATATTTCGCCAAGAGTGGAACCAGCGCCACCGAGAATCCAGCCATAATCATTACCTGAAACAAAAGATCACTCGGGCGAAAGGCTGCAATATATACATCCACCACATCTAAACCCGGAAAAGTTTTGGTAAGAACACGATCACGAATAAGCCCCATAAAGGACGCTCCAAATTGCATAAAAGCCAAAACCATCGCACCTCCAAGGATACGATTCTGAGCAAGCGAAGATGGAAGTGATAGTTTCACAGACCCCCAGCTTAGCAGAGTAAAACTTGTATCGTGAGTAGAAAATGAAAAATGAATAATGAAAAATGAATAATGACAAGAATATTCGTTCATAATTTTTCATTATTAACTTTTCATTATTCATTACTATGCTGCATAATCCTTTTGAATGAATACAGAGCCAAATACATCGGTCACCACTCTCCCCTTTAGCAAAATGTCTGACGAGGATGTTTTGAAGTTGCTAAAGAAATATCAAATAGGATTAACGATTGAGGAAGCACGTAAGATTTCGGAAATGCTTGGGCGTGATCCAACGTTGGTAGAAGCAGTGATATGGGGAATTCAGGGTTCGGAACACTGCAGTTATAAATCTTCAGCCAGGTTCCTGAAGAACTTCCCAACGTCCGGAAAGCACATCATCCTCGGTCCAAAAGAAGACAGTGGAATCGTTGCGATAACAGATGGACCAAACGGAAAACGTTGGGGATTGGTGATGAGTCATGAGTCTCACAACCATCCATCACAAATTGTTCCATACGAAGGAGCAGCAACTGGAATTGGAGGAGTCGTTCGTGATGTTGTTTGTATGGGCGCTCGAATAGTCGGCTGTTTAGATCTGCTACGACTTGGGTATTTAAAAACAGAAGAGAGTAAAACTATCGCATCAGAAGTGGCACGCGGAATTGCTGGCTACGGAAATCCATTGGGTATTCCAAATCTTGGAGGCGACACTGTTTTTGACGCGTCTTATAACTCAAATTGCCTGGTGAACGCCATTGCAATAGGAATTGTACGCGAAGATGAAGTTATTCATAGCTACGTACCAGAGGAAGCGGGCAAAGTTGGGTACGATATTATCTTTGTAGGTAAACCAACGGATCGATCTGGTTTTGGTGGCGCTTCTTTTGCGAGCACAACACTGGAAGAGGAAGATGATGAACAAAATACAGGCGCTGTACAGGAGCCTAATCCATTCTTGGAACGTCATCTGCTTGCATCAACATATGCGTTGTTCGATTGGCTTGCAGAAGCCAAAAAGCTTGATAAGGTTTCCTTTAAAGATCTGGGAGCAGGCGGAGTGATTTGTGCATCAGTGGAACAAGTCGCCGATCAGGGGTTTGGAGCTGATGTTAATCTGGATAAAGTTCATGTCTCTATCCCCGATTTGCCTGCAGAAGTAATCGCATGTGCAGAAACACAAGAACGTTTCTGTTGGATGTGTCATCCAGACATCACCGAGCACATACTTAAGCATTACAATGAAGATTGGGACCTCCCAAGTATCGCCGAAAATGCACGAGCGAGCTGTGTGGGTAAAGTTAGGGAAGGTGGCGTGTACACACTTACACATAAAGGAGAGATAGTGGTGGAAGCTAAGGCACTCGACATCACTTGTGGCCTGCAATACGCACGTCCGACGAAGAAAATGGAGGTGGATTTCACTGAACCGAATATTGAATGCAGTGGTAACGCGTTACGCGTTACGCGTTACGCGTTTAGTAATGCGAAACGTTCAACGCGCAACGCGCAACGCGCAACGTTTGAAACAACTATCACTGATGTCTTCAAAAGGATGATCGTACACCCAAATTTCGCGTCCACTTCTCCGATTATTCGTCACTACGACAAGAACGTGATTGGAAACACAATTATAGAACCTGGTGAAGCAGATGCAGGAGTGATTGCACCTCTGCAAAATTTAGAAAGTTTTGTGCATACAGGATCTCATCCCGGTTGGGATTTGAGCGAAGATGAAAAGTGGAGAGGCGTTGCAGTCGCCGGCGATGGAAATGGTCGTTACGGAAGAATTTCTCCGTATCTAGAAGGACTGAATGCATCCGTTGAATCCATGCGTAATGTGGCTGCAGTTGGCGCAAAACCAAGAGCTGTTACAGATTGTCTAAACTTTGGTAATCCGGAAATTCCTGAGCAACTTTGGCAGTTTGAAGAAAGTGTACGAGGAATTATAGATGCAACCGAAGGAGTAAAAGTTGATGGAGAAAACGTCCCCGTCATCTCCGGAAACGTCAGCTTCTACAATGGCAAAGCAGATGGAAGCTCCATCGATCCAACCGCAATTGTCTGTTGTGCAGGAATTATGAAAGACGCACGCAAAGCAATCACCATGCAGTTAAAGAAATCAGGTTCAAAACTCTTACTTATAGGTGAACGCAAGGATGAGTGCGGAGGATCTGGATACTACGAGATTCTGGAAAATATGTCAGGGGCTCCACGTGACGCACTTCTTGGGAAGAACGTACCGGTTCCTGATCTAAAAGAAGTCTCCTCACAGATAGCACTGGTCACACGTTTGATTGAAGATGGTCTCCTAAACTCTTGTCACGATATTTCTAATGGCGGCCTTATTATGACACTATTCGAGATGACATTACCCCAACGAAAAATCGGTGGAGACATCGGATTGAGCATTGATCTGAAAAATCTACAAAGTTCACTGCGTCCTGATGCACTTCTCTTCTCCGAGACCGGTGGCTTTGTGATCGAAGTAAATCCAGAAAATGAAGAAGCTGTCGAGAAAATAGCCGGACATCTGGATGTAAAGCTGATTTCTCTTGGAAATACTAATAACTCCCCTACTCTGAATATTTCCAGAAATGGCGAATCATTATTATCTGAAGACCTCAAAACACTCCGAAAAGCATGGAGTTTTGGGCTAGAAGAAGCCATAAAATAGATATTGACTAATTGTTGACACTGCAAGTGTATTGTGATTAAATACTCTCCTTTACTCTTCCCCACAACGCTTCCGTGCTTCTTAGTCGCACAAATTTCTTAACGATCTTCAGCGGAGTCCTCTTAGGGCTTCTGCTTGTAACACATACGCAAGCTGCAGGAGGAAGAATGACAATCCAGCAAATTAGTAATACAAACCAACTTGGTACGTGGATGATTAGCACTCCTGCCGGTGAAACTATCACTGACAGCCGAGGTGAATATGTAAAAACAATTGATCATGTTGTTGGTGGTACATACGGACTCAAAGTAAATTCCCCACGTAAAGCACGAACGACAGTCATTGTATACCACGGCAACGAAGTGATTCGAAAGACAGAGGATTCTAATTTGTCATTTACAGTCCGTGAAGATTCAGACGTTCGCATAGTTATTACTCACCGCTTTTTTGGCACTATCATGGTTACCAGCGAACCTTCCGGACAACCGTTTGTAATCAAAGGAGCAGATACTGTTACATACACAGGTACTACTCCTGCTGGATTTAATAGCGTTCCACCTCTTTATTACACAGTAGAATTTGACCGCCTAAACGGTTGTCGCACACCACGCAACCAGAGCCGCTTACTAGATCCCAATGGATCACTCTTCTTTCATGGTGTCTACGATTGTAGAGAACCTCTAACAGTTGGCGAAGTGATTAAGGAACCTATAGAAGAAGAACCAGTAAAACTTCTGGAGATGACGTTAAGTGCAAACCAATCAGAAGTCCTCCCCGGAGGTACTGTTCATTACACACTCACGATTCTCAACCTTAGTAAACAATCAGCCGAAGATCTTACAGTTTCCGTACAATTTAATCCTGAACAAGGAAATGTGCATAGTGTGCGCAACGAAGGTATATTGAAAAATAATCTGATTGTCTGGGAAATCCCCAAAATTTATGCCGGTCGCCGATGGTCTACCACGTTTTCACTAAACACAAATGAGGATCTTTTAGTAGGTGATCTCATTGCTATGACAACACGCGTTTCTGGAAAAGGACTGCTAGAAGCAGGAATCTTAGAAGAAGTACTAACACAGGAAGTTGGTGTCACATTGCTTCCACAAACAGGATTGAGAGCTGAATTTCTTTTGACAGCTCTGATGGTGCTCGTTTCCACTCTTGCCTTCTCGATTTGCCCAAAACGATCTGTACGTATTAAGACGGTATAATAATAAAAAGTACGGGGAAGGGTTCCGTCCTGGCAGTGTGTGCAATGCACGTACTGCTTTGACGGATGACAATAAGAAAATCCAAATCCTAAAACACAAATCACAAATACTTATAAAGGACTTTTTGGGATTTGATTTTTGGATTTTGGGATTTTTTCTTTCCCTGTGTATTTCATTGCAAAAAATGTGGAAAGAAGTAAGAATACCGCTCGCAGTTACTCCCCTCTTTTCTTATGAAACGTCACACCCTAGCACTGTTGAGCATGGCCACTTTGCTGATCCAGACATCGCCTATGCACGCTGCAACAGGCGATATAGTCGAAGATCCAGATAGTGGCACTGGTACTGCAATAGAAGAAGAAAGCGGCTTGGGAACAATTCTCATAGAACAAATAAGCCCCATCGATAGCTTGTATGCGGAATGGACACTGATTAAACCGAATAATATCAGTGTAATTGGTCGTCATCAATCCCAAGCAATCAATATCACACCAATAGGAAACTACTCAGTTCTTGTTGATCCTCTAGAAGGAGCTACTGCATCGGTTGAAATCTATCTGGGAAATGAATTGATTGAATCCTTCGGTCATCCTCAAGCCAACTTCGAACTCGGAAGTGACGAAACAATAAAGATTGTCATCACAAGTGTTTTTACACAGGTAGGAAAAGTGTCGATTACCAGTGATCCTGCAGGATTGGAATTCACATTGAAAGGTCCTAATGATTATTCGATAGAAGATGTTACTCCTGCGGAGTATCCTGACATGCCAGAAGGTCTCTACACAGCTACATTCCATAAAATCGAAGGATGCATCGATTCGATACCTCGATCTGATCGTCTCAAGAAAGACAGTCGCATTACACTCTCTCTTAAAGTTGCGTGCGAAGGTATCGAGAATCTTGTGCAAATGATTGAACAAAGCAAATCACTCGTCTATGTCACAGCAACGGTCGATGGTAAAACGGTTGTCTTTACCGATGTGCCTCTTGGAATGTGGTTTGCCCCATACGTGAACCAATCTGTGCGTGCAAGCATCATGTCAGGATTCAAAGACGAACAAGGAGAACCGAGTGGAATTTATGGTCCCGATAGAAATGTCACCATTGCAGAACTTTCTAAGATCGCACATGAGATTGCTGGAATAGACGAAACTAAAACAAATTTGAATCCAATTAATATCCGTGCACGTGACACGTGGTTTGATCAATACTTTGCATCTGCTGAAAACCTTGGATGGCAATTGTTCACCAATACACGCCTAGATCCGGGACGCAACGCAACACGTGCAGAAGTAGTCACAACACTTCTACAGGCACTCGATGTTCCTCGTAATTGGGCGAAAGGAAAGATGTTCACAGATGTTAATTTAGATACAGAATACAGTTCTTCTATAGAAACTGCTGCAGCTGATGGCCTTGTAGCTGGATATGGAGATGGCGAATTTAAACCAGATAATCCTATCAATAGAGCAGAAATCTCTAAGATCATTAGTCTAGCCATTGATCTATACGGCGAAGATACAAGTGAGTTTAGGCAGTATGATCAATAGAAAAACGACGATTTGTTTGTTCGTTTATTCGCTTGTTAGGACAAATAACTTTCTGCACACTTAAGCGAACTACCGAACAAGCGAACCAGCTAAATTCGTAATATCCCCAGCTCCTAAGCAAAGAAGAACGTTACCAGACTGAAGAATATCTTCTTTAAGTAACGACTTCGTCTTGAGAAGATCAAACCCATAAATCGTCTCAACATTACTATTTCGTGCAATGTCCTCGATAAATGCAGACATATTTACTTTTTCTTTATCCACATCACTGCGTGCATCATAAACATCAGTAATCACGACTATATCTGCTTGACCGAAACATTTCGTAAAATCCTCGTAAAGCTTGAGTGTTCGGCTGTGCATGTGTGGCTGAAAAACACAGACTAAACGTCGATCAGAATACGCAGAGCGCATTGCCTCCAGTGTTGCTTCAATCTCACGCGGGTGATGCGCATAATCATCTATAACCGTGATCCCATCACCATACTCCCCTTTTACCTCCATGCGCCTCCAGCATCCTGGATAGCCCGAAAGAGATTTGATAGCATCTTCTTGAGGTATATCTAGCACCTGAGTTAAACCCAAAACCAACTGCGCATTTTGTTGCATATGACGTCCCGGTACAGAAAGCTCGGATAATGGAAATACATCTGCATCAACAGTGTCCTTCCCTGATTCTTTAGACACACGAATACAGTCATAGTCTTCCATATGTGTGATGATTTTCCCATCCATAGATACGCTCTTCAGAAATTCTATAAAGGCCTCTTGATAATCTTTGACAGAATCAAATGCATCAAAGTGATCCCCATCTACATTGGTCATCAAAACGATGTTCGGATGTAGCGCTAGGAAGGATCTTCGATATTCGCATGCTTCCAGAAGGAAGATGTCACTCTCCCCTTTTCGCCAGTTTGAATCGTCGAGTTCCTTGAGCTTTGTACCACAAACAATAGTTGGATCTTTTCCTGCTTCTATCAATACGCGTGCTGCCATTGCAACTGTAGAAGACTTCCCGTGTGTTCCGCATACTGCAATGACCGTGTGATTCTGTGATAGCTCTCCCAACGCCTGAAAATAGGACTGCATCTTCACACCAAGTTCTTCTGCACGTCTGCGTTCAGGAGCATCTTTGGGGATAGCTTCGGAATATACAAAAAGATCAATGTCATCGGGAATAAACGTACCATCCTGATTAAGTGCGACTGAGATCTCCTGCTCTCGAAGCTTCTTTAGAATATCACTTTCTGCACGATCACTCCCAAGCACTTCGTGTCCGTTAGCCTTCTGCAATGCTGCATATGCACTTAATCCAATTCCGCCGATACCGCTGCAATATATTTTCATTGAGGTTTGATTGTACTCGTATCACTACAACTGGCAACTATCAACACGCCTTTCGGGCTCTCAACACGCTCGGCCTTCGTCGGCCTCGCTTTCAACAATCAACTGTTGAATGTTGAGAGCCTCGCAGAGCGGGGCGTGTTGAAAGTCCCCGAATGGGACGTGTCGTTAGCTGTCTTAACAGGTATCATATAACCATGGCTTATAAAAATCTCGAACCCGTCTCCAAGCAGCTAACTATCATAGTTGGCCTGACGGTTGTCGGCTTTATGGCCTTCGGACTCGCTCTATCCTACTATCGCAATGTCCTCTTCGAACAGACACTAGACAACATACATGCGCAGAATGATGTATTGCGCTCAGATATCGACCAAGGATACCGCGACTTGGAATACTTCCGCTCGAGTCAATATAAGGATAAATATGCAAAAGAGAATCTGGGACTCTTAAACCACGGCGAGAAGATACTAATCATCCAACAGCCAACTCGTTCTCTCTCTCCGGATGAAGAAGAAAGTGAGATGAGGAAGGAGCAACGCGAAGCAGCATACTTAGAGTTACTGCGCCAGATGCCAATCTTCGAACACTGGAAACTTTACCTCTTTCAAAAAGAGAAGCTGACGGGATTAAAGGAGAGTATGTAAAATTGGCCTGCCGACCAAATCACGGATCCACGTGCAATTAATGTTATTTGATTCGCTTACTACGAAAGTTGGTTGCGGGGGCAGGATTCGAACCTGCGACCTCGAGGTTATGAGCCTCGCGAGCTACCGGACTGCTCCACCCCGCGTCGATATCGATATCTTGTATTAAAAGAGTAGTTCCTGCAAGAAGTATCCTTGGAACTCTTGCCGTCCATAGCTTTAGCGACGGCTGGGCGAAGGCTGTTGATATTTGGAACTTGGAACTTTAACAAGAAAAAAAACTATATATTACTGGAAAATGAATCTAATCTCAGTACAATGGTTTAGTTATGGCTCATAAAAAGGCTGGGGGATCTACCCAAAACGGCAGAGATAGCCAATCAAAGCGACGTGGCGTTAAGCGCTTTGGTGGGCAAATTGTGAACGCAGGAGAGATTTTGATTCGTCAGAAAGGCTTCCAGTTCCGTCCAGGTGATAATACGCATCTGGGTAAGGATTGGACTATTCATGCTAATGTCGATGGCAAAGTTGCCTTTAGCAAAAAAAATATGACCAAATTCAACGGTCGAAGGGAGCTCTGCACCTTTGTGCATGTAGAACTCGTGGCATAACAAAGTTTCAAGTTCTTTGTAATCCTAGTGTACTGCGGGTACTATTTTCCTAATGTCAGATATTGGAGGACCAGAATCGTTCAATCCCGACGAAGGTGTCGGAGGCGTATCAGAGGCACTAAGTGAAGAGGCAAAACAGCGCTTTGCAGCAGCTGCGGCAGCTATGCAGCAGATCAAGAAAGAGGAGAAACAATCCAAGAAGCGTGATGACCAAGTTGCACAAGTAATCATCCAGTTCCTAGGAGATGAAGGACACTCCCATCTATTTGTCCTCATTTCCAGACTGGTCGCACGCGATTGCCCTAGTATCTTCATCCTCTCCATCCTCTCACTTATCCATAAGGAAAGTCTAAAAACTGTTAGCAATTACCTAGAAGAAACAATCAAAAAGACAGCTGAAGAAACGGTTGATGAGAGTATTTATGGTGAGCATGATCGAACCATGGCACTAACAAAAACAGATGAGCTTGATGTGGATACAAATCGCTCACTCATCGAATGGATAACCCGCATGCAGATGGTCCTCTCAATCTCACCTGAGAAAATTCTCCTGCGACTGATGGTTGATGAAAAGAATATTGATGGAACCGTCCTACAACTCACAACCTTTGTACTGCAGGAATTCTTCCAGAACCGAGGACGCGAGACTCCATTTGATAAGATTCAACCTTTGACTGCGAGTATTCTTCAGACTGTGCTGCAACCGTTTATGGGAAGTGTGAAGAAGGCACTCCTTAAAGAAGAGGAAAAAGAGATAAAGGAATAAAAGGAGTAAAAGGAGTAAAAAGACATGCTCCCATTTTTCATTTTTCATTATTCATTTTTCATTTATTTTTTATCGTTTAAGAACCGCCAAGAACGCCTCTTGAGTCAAAGTAACCTTCCCCATCGCTTTCATCCTCTTCTTTCCTTTCTTCTGTTTTTTGAGGAGTTTTTGCTTTCGAGACACATCTCCTCCATATAACTTCTCTGTTACATCTTTTCTAAATGCCGACAGTGTTTCTCGCGCAATAATCTTTGCTCCAATCGCTGCCTGAATCGGAATCTGATACTGCGCTTTGGGAATGGATTTTTTGAGCATCTTACAGATCACAGAACCTGCTTGCTGCGCCTCACTCTTGTGAACAATGGTACTAAGAGCCTCCGAAGGTTCCCCCAGAAGCAGAATCTGCATTTTAACCAAATCCCCTGCCCTATATCCAATCGGCTCATAACTCATGGATCCGTAACCGGCTGTAGAAGATTTGAGTTGATCGAAAAAATCCAAGACGATTCCTGCGAGCGGTACTTCAAAATGAAGAAGTGCTAGCTCAGCATCAAGATACTCTAATGAGGAATACACCCCACGTCGCTTCTGGGTAATCTCCATTACCGAACCAACATCTTCTTTTCTGCACACTATTTCTAGTTTTACCCACGGTTCACGAACTTCCAAAATCACAGTTGGATCTGGAAAGTCTGCAGGATTGCTTATCATCGCAACATCTGGCTCATCTGCTTTAATCAAACTTGCACGAACAATTGATGCAGGACTCTTTGAATTTAACTTAACCTCATACATCACACTTGGGGCTGTAATAATCAGATCACAATCGTGTTCACGCTCAAGACGTTCTTGAACAATATCCATGTGGAGAAGACCAAGGAATCCACTTCTAAATCCATTACCTAGTGCTGCATTGCGTTCCGGTTCAAACTTTAGAGCCGCATCATTTAGTGCCAACTTCTCCAATGATTCTCTTAGTTGTTGATAATCATCCGTCTGCGATGGATAAAGTCCTGCAAAGACCATTGGTTGCACTTCTTTATACCCAGGCAGTGGTTGTAGATCTTGCGATGATGCAATGGTATCTCCTGTTCGCACATGAGTTACATCTTTCGCTCCAGTGACGATGTAGCCAATCTCCCCTTCTGTGATTTTTTTGTCAGAAGCATAACTTGGCGCAAAGTGACCTACATCCATTACCTCAACCTGCATCTTTGTGCCAAGCAAATGCACTTTCTGCCCCTTCTCAAACAACCCACTCACAACTCTAACGTATGCTACTGCTCCTCTATATGGATCCATTACAGCATCAAATATAAGAGCCCTACTGCCTTTGGCACTTGGCACTTGGCACTTGGCACCTTTATCTAAGTTCCAAGTTCCAAGTTCCAAAGAAGGTGGTGGTATCTTATCAATAACCTCATCTAACACTTCCACAACCCCACTCCCATCCTTTGCAGAAATGAGTAGGATATCTTCCTTCTTACATCCCAGAAGCTTCATCACTTCCACACTCACACGCTCTGGATCTGCTGCAGGAAGATCAATCTTATTAAGCACAGGAATAATCGTTAGATCATGCTCCATCGCCATATAAAGAACCGCCAAAGTTTGTGCCTGAATTCCCTGCGATGCATCTACAAGCAGAATTGCTCCTTCGCATGCAGCGAGAGATCTGCTGACTTCGTAACGAAAATCTGTGTGCCCAGGAGTATCAATCAGATTCAACTCTATGTCTTTATGTTGCATACGAACAGGCTGAAGTTTGATCGTAATACCCCGCTCTCGCTCCAGATCCATAGTATCGAGTAGCTGCTCCTTCATCTGGCGCTTTTGAAGTGTGCCAGTCTGCTCAATCATGCGATCAGCAAGTGTCGACTTACCGTGATCAATGTGAGCGATGATGCAGAAATTGCGGATGTCCATAAATCCACTACATCTTAGCTGCATAAAGCTACATTCGCGATAATTTACTGAGCACTTATCCTAGCTTTCTTTAGGCAAAAATAATGAAAACAATGGATGGGATTCCATGTGTTCAACTTTTTCAGCATTTACACTATCTGCTGCTTTCTTCAAGTAGCTCTTTGTGTCGTCGATTTCTCTCAGATCTACTAACATGTTCTCAATCTCTCTCAATCTTTGTTCATATTGTTCAGGTACAAGCTCGCCAGCTAATAGCTCAGATACTAACGCCTCAATCTTTGGTCTAAGTGTTTCAACAACATACGCAAGTACTATGTTTTCTGAACTTCCCTCACCTCCTGTCATTTCAAACCCTGGCCAATTGTGCACACTTATGTACTTTTCGGCATCATGAAGATGATGAATGAGCTGCACCATCAAATGTGCACGTACTTGTTCAGCAACCTTACCTAAATTCTTTTTACGCATACTTTCAGCACGACTCTCTTTTGCTGCCTCTGCTTGAGTATAGAAAAGCAATATTTCTTCAAAAGGTTTCACATTGCTACGATATTCTTGAATAAGTTGCCCAATAGCGTCTTTGTTCTGGTCTGTCAGAGGAACAAGAGACCGTAAATCCATCCAATGTCTTTCTCCTTCTTCATCTAAATAGGACATTAATGGTATCTCACCTCTTGATTCTAGTTCTTGTTTACGCTCGACCAATTCGGCATAGATATCTGCTTTTTGTAACGTTTCATTTGGAACGTCTATGAAGTCTCCACTCGTAATAAGACGTAAATATTTTGTTTTATTATTAACTATTTCCTGCTTCGTTTTTTTGTCAGTACCTTCTGGAGCAAAAAGGTTTTGGGCAAAATACGCCTCGTAAATATTTCCACGTGTTCCAACATATGCAGATTCCATTTGATCAACAGCTTCTCGTTGTGATTCCTTACTCGACTTTCCAAAGCCTAACCACGAAGAAGTAATTCTAGGTTTCAAAGTTCCTCCTCCTCCTGCTTCAACTGCCTTCATAGCAGATGCATCTTCAAGGGCTTGTCGTAATCCAGCTCCATCAAAGTCTCTTGCCCAATCCTGAGGATTTCTTTTCCAATCTACAACCACCTCTCTTCGTTTACGATTATACAATCCCGCACCAATTACAGGTGTTGCAAGCACAATGGCAGGAGTGCAACTTAAAACAAACGATGAGCCGATACCTGCAGCTTCCAACCAAATAGAACCATGCATTTTGCGATACTCTTCTTTTAGATTTTCATTATCTGTTTCCTCTACACGTTGATTTGTAATATGAGATTCATAAGCTGCAACTGCAGGAATGGCAGCCCAAGCGGCAAATCTCAAAACACGTCCTCCAACTCTTACCACTCGCATATTCTGCAGAGCAGGCATGCGTGCAATATATCGCCCAAAACGAGTGTTCTCCACTGCTTGTACCAATTGCCTTTCCTTTTCGATATATCGAGTTTTTGTGAGCGCTTCAGCAGTACGTGACTGTCTTAACTGGCCCACTGCTTCGATACTGCTTCTAATGGCTCTTGCCCCTACCCGTGCGGTATTAGTAACCACGCTACGTAAAGCTGATGGTGACTTTTTCAGTGCAAATGCAGCACTCTTTCGTAACATATAATATCCTGCTAATGCTTCTCCAAGAATTGCAGAAGTGGCATACACCGTTTCGCGTATCCATGCACTAGATAGTTGCATTTCAATATCAGCTACATCGATATTGAGATTCAGATTCTCGTTAAGTTGATTAATAAATTTCTGCTGTGTTATGTCCAACTCTTGAATTCGAATAGTTTGGAGACGCTCCATAAGAAATATATATGCACCTGCAATCTCTTCATCTGTTTTAAGTTGATCAATACTTGGAAATTCTTCGGGGACTTCTACTGATCCAGACAGAACAAGATCACTTGGCTTTTTCTTTCGCAAAAGCTTTTTTAGTACCATTAAATCTTGCTCAATGTTATCTAGCGCTTGAGCTTCATTCTGTCTGAATGTGTCAATAATTGTTTTTACACTACGAAGCTTCTTCTGAACTAATGAGCTTGAACGTGCCTTTGCTTTCTCTACATCAGAAAGCTCACTGTAATTTGGAGGTAATCCAAGACGTTCAAAGATAGGTTGCATTATTGCCTGTGTACGCCTGTTTTTAATATCAAAATCGATACCGACTGTACTCCAAACAGTATCATGAACACTCCACGCCCAAGTAGATCCTCTGGCCATTGGCTCAACAAGATTAAGTTTTGTGGGGATCACATAATTTGTCATGATATCCTCAATAATGACTGATGGATCTAGAATGACATCTTCATCAATAAACGGTATATCAATACTCTCACCTTCCTTAAGAACATCTTCACGAAAGTGATGTATATAATCCTCGAGCATTTTTATGTGTCTATCTCGCTCGTTCTCTAATGCATTCCTATCTTTAAGAAGACCATAATCTCGATCAGGATCTTCAGATATTTGCGGTTCATCAACTGGCTGATGCATATGTCCTTCCAATACCAAGAGCGTAGTTAATCTAGTGCGCTGCTGTACTACTCTGAAATTAAATTCCAAAGCTTCATTCAATAGCATTGAATGCTCTTCCTTAAGATTCTGCTTTTCAGATTCTGCAAGAGGATTTGTGCGCCCCAGAAGACTCTTACGACGAGTGAGAACCGATTCAAAATGTCTCTGCATGGCATTCGTCTGCATTTCTATGGAACGTTGTGTTTTAATTCCACGACCCTCAGCTCCTTTTGATGTATATCCTAGAATATTACGCAATTGCTGCCCCAATTCCCCATAGTACTCGTCAATATTTTCGTCTTTAAATCCTTCAGGTAATTGCTTACTTAATTCTGTAATTTTGTCTTTAAGACCACCACTCTCCGAATTCAACGAAAGACGATAACGGTAAAAACGTATTCTTCTTACCAGAGCCATCTGAGGAAGTAGCTCTTTGAGAGTTTCAAGTTGATTTAACACGTCTTTCTCGATCTCTGCATTTCTTGGAATTCCACCTTTAGAAACTGGCCGATCGAGGTTGAATTTATTTCTGTATGCTTCGTAACGAGCAACCGTATCCAACATCTCATCAACAGCTGCTTGCTCATGCTGTTCGTACGTTATGCGCCTTTCCAAATCTTTTAAGACCTCTAAATCTCTACGATCCATCGGATTCTCTTGATCAATTACTCCGCCACGCATTTCTACTCTAAGACGCAATCGTTCAAGAAGAGCGTAATACATACTCCTCTCTAATGCTGTGCTGAAACTCAGTTGGTCTACATTTTCCTCAATCTTATCAATCTTTTCTTCCAGCTCATCTTCACTCAATGGATCTTCAGACTCATTTCGATTATAAAATTCTTCTAAAATCGTCTGGTTTCCTATACCACTAATCGTGCGAATTTCTTCTGCTAGATTGCCGAGGTGTGACTCTTGTTCTTGTGACATATATGTTTGTTTTGATTAAAACTTTTACTACTTCCCAAGCGGCACTCCTTCCAGCGGATTGAATCCTGGCATTTCACCAATACCTCCTCCTGCTATCCCAGTACCTTCAATAAATTCATGTATTGCTTCAGCGGCTACCCCTGCTTGTGCTGCACTTAAATATCCCGATAAATACAGTACTCCGGCTACACTGCCTGAAACTAGCCCTGCAGCAAGAACAGTAGTAACAATTGGATGCTTTTTAGCAAAGCCTCCAACAGACCCTAAAGCACGCCTAAATAATCCGAGCTTCTTCTGGGCTTCTGGAGTATCTACTGTTATTTCTGCTTCTGGATCTACTCCTTCTACCTGTCGAATAAGCTCGTCATACTCCTGCATATCTTTAAGTGTTGCTCCTACCAGCTCAACGTGTGATTTTAATTCTTCCGGATCAAAATTCACGTCCACCTGTTGGAAACTGTCATGCTGATTAATGAGTAAATCACATAGCTCCTCTTGGCCTTCTACACTCTGCAAAAGCGTCGAAATTCTCTCTGCATCCATATCAGCTATTCGCTCTTTAAATTCTACTTGATTAGGAAGTTCCCTGACCTTTTCGAAAGCTGTTTCTATATTTCGTGGAGTTGGCATGAACTCGATCCTTTCTGGCCCACCTTCCAGTCCGGCCTGTGATGAAGCACCAGAGAATATCATTCTACTTTGGAGGAATGAGTCATCGAAGAGAGCACAACATTGCGTACAGTCGTAACGGCAACTAGATCTTTTAAGTCTTGATCCGTCTTCACCTGTACAAGCATTGCCGAAATTATCGTACTGAGTGTTGTTGGACCAATTGCAAAGAATAACTTTGCAAGTTCACGTTCTGATATACCAGAGAGATCTGTATCAAGTATAAGAGACGCTACATCATCAGCGGATTCTTTGGACTTTGCCTCTTCAATAACTTGAAGCATTTTCGGATCCTCAATTCTAAGCAACGAGAGGCGTACCCGAGCACGATCAGGAGTATCTTGAAATGTCTGCTTCTCCTCTTCTACTGTCCATCCTTCCTGAATATCTGCAGGCAGCTTCTCGAAGAGAGTTTTTTCATCTGCCGTTAAATGAATAGTGATCATCATCTATCCTCTATTTTAACAGAAAAACACATTATTTTGAAGCCCAGACCATTCTAAGAGTTTCTTCGCCTATATTCACCAATCCAAGCAGCTCTTCCCGACTTTTTCCTCTCAAATAAGATAATTTATCGCCTTCCTTCTGCTCCACCACTTCGAAATCTTTACCAAGGGCTATGGCAGCCAAAGCTCCATGATAGCGCTGAGAAAGTACGATACTTCCTTGTGCAACTTCGCGTGATAGATCAGCAAGTGTTTTTACTGAACGCATTTCTGCCTCACCACCACAGACCTGATTTATCCTCCTACACATCTTCTGCTCTTCACCGTCTTCCGGCTGAAGCGACAGTATGCGAAGTGAATCCCACTCTCTCTCTTTGGACCACTCACATACCTTGTTTATAAAACGTTCAGTTGAGTTTTTTCGAGGGATAATTATGAATACATTCTTTGAACTACCATCCATGTTTTCAGCTTGTATAAGCGAAATAACAGGATCGCTAGTTTGAACTACTTTTGTGTTCTTTTCCCACAACTCAATCTGTTCTTTTGATGATAGATCACGAACCGAAATACTTGTCGCCCTAGCAATCACCCACCTCGAACACCACTTTCCAAGACGAGTTTTAAAGGGTCCGATCCCCTGAAAAGCAAGATGAATCTTTTTTCTGAATATTCTCGCAACGAATGCATGCCAACACCACAGGAAACACGCGAAAACCGACTCGGTATCTGTAAACAAACTGCCTCCGCCAAAGACTATTCCATCGGATTTTCTCATAGCACCAATTGTTCTCCACCAAGGCCTTAAGAATGATCGAAATCCAGCTGGCAAACGATTGTATTCACCATTCAAAGGATTTGCCGAAACTACAAGCCACTCCACTTCCGGAAATTGCCGGAGAAAGTACTCCTTTAGGACTTCGTCTCCAAGATTGCCAACACCATAATTTCCTACGAGCAATAAACGCATAGGCAAACTATACCGCGAATTGAGAAACTATTCCTCTTTCTTCTCTTCTTCCTGAGTCTTATCTTCAGCACCATCCTGAGCAGATGAAGTTTCTTTTTTCTCCTTTACCTCCTTTTCCTCATTTGTCTCCTTTTCTTCGTTTACCTCCTTTTCCTCATTTGTCTCCTTTTCTTCGTTTACCTCCTTTTCCTAATTTGTCTCTTTTTCTTCGACACCCTCGCCCACATCGGTATCCTCATTTGTAGCCTTATCATCCACCTTTGCAGCAATTGCGAATTCTTCTGCCGTGGTGAAACGCTCGCTCAAACGTGCTGCTTTTCCTTGGCGTCCACGTAGGAAGAAGAGCTTGGCTCTACGTACTTTGGCAACTTTCTTCACTTCAATCTTCACAACTACCGGAGAATACAGAGAGAAAATACGCTCCACACCAACACCGGAAACAATTCGTCTAACTGTAAAAGTGCTGTCTGTTGGCGCAAGTCCCTTATGAACGGCAATCACAAGGCCTTCGAAGATCTGTATGCGCTCCTTGGCACCCTCCTGAATCTTCTCGTGCACACGCACAGTATAACCCGACCTGATTTCAGGTCTCTCTATTAGATAAGAAGCCGACTGCTTTGTAATGATTGGAGAAGTCATGAGCTGGGGAAGACTACCGCGGAGATTTAGCTGTGTAAAGGAAATAGCTAGATAATTGTTAGGAGATAGGCGCTAGGGACTAGAAGAATCGTAGCTTTTTGTTTGTCTAAACTAGCCCATAGACGCCTAGTCCCTAGTCCCTAGGGAACCTCTAATTAATACATAAAACGTAACGCGGATTCGACTATCCGCGCATATCTTGCAGGCAATCGAACCTGCACTACGTGTTTTTCAGAGATTACCTAGTACCTAGCCCCTACTTCTTTTGTGCCTCCTCAATCTGCTTCTGGATCGCATTATGAACAACCAAGTGACGAGGATCATTTAGGATAGTAGTAATAAAGCGATCGCGTAGACTAAGACGATAAAGGAAGTCTCCTTGAGAGAAGATAGAATACTTCACATTCTTGAGCGATGGATCTTGAATGAGGAGTGCCTCGAGCATCTCTTTCTTCACCTCTCCCACTACTAACAAATCAACTTTACTTTCTGTACCAACAAAGTTCCCCGCCAAAAGAATCAGGTCCACATCCGACAGCTTCTTGAGGCTGGCAACAATAGGACTCTCTGCCTGAATCTCTTTTGAGAAGATATTACGTAACTCCGGATAAAGAGAAAACTCCGGATCCACACGGTAGTACTTCTTTCGATTTCTGTGACGAGCACGCACCATTCCTATTCTTCGTAAATTCTCCAGCTCCCTTCTGATGGAGTTGATTTGTTCGTGCAGCAGTCTGGTTAACTCACGTATGTAGTACTCTTCCTCTGGATGTAAGAGAAATGTACTGAGAAGTTTGACTCTCGTCTGGGAACTGAATAGTGCTTTAAGAATGGTTGATGACATGGAACCTAAGAAGATTTAAGGAATCTTAACATTGCGTACACAAACTGTACTCATGAACATACTAATAGTGCAAGAAAAGTGATCAAGCAAATGATCAACTTTTTTGTTCTAATATTTTTTGGAGTATAAGCCAAAATTACTGTATAGGACTACCTTATTTGACTTATGCATGAATACTATTTGTACTCATCTTCGAGTACCTAATGTGTTCTGGTTGTATTTTAAGGCGTATGTAACGCTGTAGAGCAATATAGAAGATCTAATCTTGTATTCATGCAAAGGACATTGTTCATGTCTAAAAAGGCTGATATAATACTTTGAATGCTACAACACAAAAAAATCCTTACTGCTAGTTTCTCGGCACTCCTCCTTGGGTGGCTAATCGGGTTAGATGGGTGGGAAATTTTTGTGATAGAGAAAGTTGTAGCCCAAGATGCATCACCACACCCCGATCAGTTCTACAACACACTTCTACAAATGATCGGATTTGTCCAAATGATGATCATGTGGCTCCTTTATAAATTGATGTTTGCACTGGAGATTCTATTCAGTCCTAACACGTTCATCACTGAATATTTAACTCCTGCAAAAGGCAATCCAAATCCTCTGCATGAACTTTGGAAACATTCACGTGATATAGTAAATATCATACTTGCATCCATATTGGTTGTTGGAGCTGTGATTACAATTGTGACTGCAAATGGAGATATTCTTAAAAATAATATTAAAAAATTCATGATTGCCATCATACTTGTAAACTTCTCTTGGTGGTTCCCACGCGTCATTATAGATACGGCAAGTGTGCTTACAGCTACTATTTATTCCCTCCCTGCAGCTCTAAATGTAGAGTGTAAACCGTTAAAGGGAGATACATCCTGCTTCATTTGGGAAGACCCTCAATTCGATCTTAGTTCGATTGAAGCAGCAGAAAAAATTGGTGATGGATATATACCTTCTTCTGACGATCTCCATTACAAAAAAGTACCACTTGCAAGAAACGCGAATACTCCTCCTGCCATTTTACTCGGACTTTTGTTTAATAACTTACGTGTATTTGATTTAGGTAAAATGCCCGATTTCCCAGATACCGATAACGAAAATGTGCCATTTGGAACTGCTGGAGTGAGTGAACAAGTTCGCATTGTCATTTACGCATTATTTTCGGTAATTATACTCGCAGCAGTTTTCTTTCCGTTGCTTGCAATGCTAGTTGCCTTCACGGTACGTATTCCTATTATCTGGCTGACAGTTGCCTTTATGCCATTTATGTTCCTAGGGCTTATTATCGGAAATAAAATGGGTGAGTTTAATACTATGAATGTTATTTGGAAAAAGTTCCTTGGTGCCGCCTTTTTGCCTGCGATTGTCGGCATACCGATAGCAGTAGGTTTCATACTTTTAAATACAGGAATGCGCACCATCCAATTACCAAAATATGAAGAAGCAGGCAGATTTCTTGGGGTATTTGACATGAACAATTTCATGGATCTGTTATGGCTTGCCATGTCTTTGGGCGTTCTGTGGATAGGAACCTTCGCTGCACTCAAGTCTGCAAATATCGCCAGTGGCGTGGTTGACACCATTAAAAACTACGGACAAACGCTTGGTAAAGGAATGGCGAAGCTACCACTTCGCATACCGTTTATTCCTGCTATTGGTGGCAAGCCAGGCGGATTCCTCTCGGCAGGAGCTGCATATCAAAAGGTTAAAGATACGCTTGATCCACGCAAGGTAGTCTACAACGAGCTATCTAAGGAATATCCTGGTGAAGCAACAGGCTTAGGTGGTGGAGCACTTGCTGATAGGGTGCTTAACGAACCAGCGCTTAGAGCGATTAGAAGTGATATTGACATTAGAATTTCTAATGATTTTAATTCAGTAAATAATTTTACCGGAAAAGACTTTGATACATATGCTAAAGAAAATGTTGACAAATTAACCAATGCAATAAAAAATGTTAAAGATATAGCAGCTAAAATGAAAGAGGCTGATCCAAATATAATCATCAACGAAAAGACAGTAACTGAATTCGCAAATAAGCTCGGTGCTAATTACAATGAAGAAGTTGTTAAAAAACTACTTGCAAAGTAAGTCTCATAAATATCATCTCAATGTCTACTTCTCCTTACGCTTAAGCTCACGTAGGAAGACTTCGATAATATCTCCTTCTTGAATCGGGATGGATGATTCCACGCGCATACCGCATTCAATCCCCTCCTTCGCCTCTTTGATATCCTTTTCTCCGTGTTTTAGAGATGTAATACGACCTGTACCTACTTCTTCACCTGCACGCTGCAAACGGAAAGAGAGGCGCTTAATGTTACCGTCTGTAACTTTGCCTCCTACAATTTGCTCATTCTTCTTGGTCAAGAAGATGACACGAATTTCCACGTGTCCAAAAATCTTCTCTTCCTCTTCCGGCTCCACAAGACCTTTCACCAGTCCCTCTACGTCATCCAGAAGCGTGTAGACAACATCATACTTACGAACCTCCACTCCTTCATGTTCCGCTGTTTTTTGCACACTGGTTGGCACAGGAGCTGTGAATGCAATCACCACACCCTCACTAGCTGCTGCCATCATCACATCAGATTCCGACACTGCTCCCACCGCCGCATGAATCACCTTTACGCTAACACCTTCGCTAGATTGTTTTGCTAGTGCATCTTTCACCGCCTCCAGTGATCCTTGAGTATCGGCCTTCAGAACCACTTTAAGTTGCTTAAGCTTCCCTTCCGAAAGACGGCTAACCAAATCCACAAAACGACGCTTCTTGTTCCTCTCCTTCTGCACTTTAACCTCTTCCACTAAAGCACGTGCCTCCTGCTCAGATGAAACAACCTGAAGGATATCTCCAACTTGAGGCACTCTAGTAAAACCAGAAACACGCACCGCTCCGGAAGGCAAAACCGATTCTATCCTCTTCCCATGTGCATCCATCATTGTTCGTACTTTGCCAGACGTTATTCCACACACATATACATCTCCCGTCTTGAGTGTCCCCGTATTTATCAGAACCGTCGCAAGTGGACCATGCGAAGGATCCAGATGACTCTCGATAACAGTTGCAACTGCTGTGCGATTTGGATTAGATTTAAATTCATTCATTTCCGAGATAAGCACCAAAGAATCCAGTATGTCTTCTATTCCCTGCTTAGTCTTAGCGCTACAAGGTACCACTGGTATCTTTCCACCCCAATCTTCTGGCTGGAGACCTTGAGCTGCTAGTTCTCCCTTTACACGCTCAAGATCCGCTCCTTCTCGATCCATCTTATTGAGTGCAACAAGAATAGGTACACCGGCATCTTTGGCATGATCAATTGCTTCTATTGTTGTAGGTTTGATACCTTCGTCTGCCGCCACCACGATAATCGCAATATCTGTAACCTGTGCACCACGTGCGCGCATTGCAGTAAACGCCTCATGTCCGGGTGTATCAAGGAAAGTAATCGCTTGTGCTTCTTTGGATCCTTTCGGCGTGTGTTCTACTTGATAAGCTCCAATTTGCTGTGTGATACCACCAGCCTCTCCCGCTGCGACTTCTGTCTCACGAATTACATCAAGAATGGAAGTCTTTCCGTGATCAACATGCCCCATAACTACAACAACAGGCGGACGCTTTACAAGATTTTCCGGTTCATCACGGAGTAATTCCTGCAAATTACGACTCATAA
Organism: Patescibacteria group bacterium; assembly: GCA_018814875.1. GTDB lineage: Bacteria > Patescibacteriota > Gracilibacteria > Peribacterales > Peribacteraceae > UBA2144. Next base: position 23,671 of record JAHIYH010000027.1, on the reverse strand, counting down.
GATCCTCTGCCGTTGCAGACTCCTGCTCTTTTTGTACCTCGACTCCCATTTCTGATGCCACAATAGCGGCAGTATCGAAGTCTACCGTCTGATTGATCGTAGCCATGATGCCGTTTTTCATGAGCACACCGATGACCTTTGGCACCTGTACGCCCGTCTTTTCCGCAAATTCTTTGACTGATAGTTCCGCCGGAAGCAGAACTACACCCTTCTTCTTCTTAATCTGTTCTTGGTTAGATCCAGAAGCTAAATTCCGTTTGCGCTGAGAAATAGCAGCAGCCTTATCTACAATATTAGTTTCTTCCTTTTCCTTCTTTAGAATAGTCGGGTCTATTTTTTGCTGCTGTTCTATAGCCTCTTTAGAAACACCTTCCAACGTAAGCTTCCTGAGAACATGAAGCGATTCGCTTTCTGCAGATTCTGTTTTTTGATTAACAGCACCCACCACTCCAACTTGTTCTACTGTTGTCTTCTCAGATTCTTCTGAAGATTCTTCATCAGATACTTCTCTGACTCCACCTTCTTCGCCATCAATAGAAAAACCAAGCGCTACCATATCAACTTCGATCCCGTGTTTCTGCGAAACAAAACGCAGAATTCCCTGAGCCAAATTATCGGGTACCTCGCGATCTGTTGGCTTAACGCCAAAATTAACATTTTCCAGCTCGTGACGGAGCTGCTGTCCTGTCATACCCAATGCTTTTGCCACCTTGACGAGGCGCATAGTGTTTCTGGTAAAAAGCCAAGAGAACAGGCTAAGTGTAGGAAAAATCACGCGGGAAAGAAAGGAAATAAAGGAAAGAAAGGAAATAGAAGAAATAGAGGATCCTCTATTTCTTCTGTTCCTTCTATTTCTTCTATTTCTTCTGTTCCTTTTATTTCCTCTATTGTTTTACGTTAGTTCCTTCACAATATCCATCCCCTCATCCTTACTCCTCTCTATCTTATCCAAAACGTCAATACCTTTCCCTTGTACCTGTGTGCTTGAAGGCATGATTTCTTTTCCATCTTTGCCATCCTCCTTAGATGCAACATTCTCCGATTGCTTGAGCGCATCTGGAATAACAAGAGGCCCCATCTTCTCACTCTGCTGAGAGCGCATACCCTCCTTAATTTGCTGTACACATTCCAACACTTGCAATTGGAAATTATCAAATGCAGGAACACGGAATCCGGCTGCGCGTGGATGACCTCCTCCTCCAAAAAGCTTAGATGCAAGAGAGCTTGCATTAATGACTGTGGATGAACGCATGCTCGCCTTTAGTCCTCTGTCTTCAAGCTCGGTAAACAGAACGTAGACATCAGCCTCTGGCACTGTCGAAATGAGATCATCTAAGATGCCGCTCGTCTCCTTACTGCTGGCATCCATCTCCACCAAATCTTCCTTGCTAATCGCTGACCACACAATCCTTGCCTGACTATCCATCTGAATACGATTCAGTGCTCTTCCCCAAATCTTCAAAGTACTAAGCGGTTTCGTCTTATATACATTCTTGATGATATCTTGTTGGCGTGCCCCTTTCTCTAATAGAACTGCTGCAATCTCTAGCGAACGTGGTGTTGTGTTGGGATTTTGGAAGCTGCGCGTATCCGTAATAAGCCCCGTCATAAGAAGAGTTGCTATGTCCCCTGTGATCTTATCACTCCATTTGGGCTCCTGTGTGAACCAGTGATACAACACTTCTGTTGCACTTGCGGCAGTTGGATCTATCAAATTGATCTGCCCGAAACCAGTGTTACTAATGTGATGATCAATGTTGAGAATCGGAACTTGTGAGAAGAGATCCAAATGATCTGTGTACAGCGATCCAAGTAGCGAGATATCAGCAGTGTCTACAACAACTATCAGATCATACTGATTCTCGCCTTCGCTAAAAGAAATCTGCTGCGAACGAATGTGACCTTGCTTGGGCACCACAATAATATTTACCTTGCGGTCTTCTACTGTATATCTGAGTTTATCCACTTCCATCCCCTCCTCCAGATTCACCGTCACAATAAACTGCTGACTATCTTCCAGCCCCGATTGAACCTTTCCTACGTCCGGCAAAAAGCTGAGTGACTCCGGAGGTGATTCTGGGCATACAACCGTCGCCTCCTTACCAATAGACTTGAAGAATTCATAACATGCCAGAGCGCTACTCAAACCATCAGGATCTACATTGGCGTGTGGAACGATTAGGATGCGCTGTGCGCTCTCTATCGCATTGGTGGCTGCCGTATGTTCTTGTTGTGATATACTCATGTAATCATGATATTATGACATATTTTCTTAGATTTATCAATCCCTCGATATGTTTAAAAATAAGAGGATATAGAAGCAAATTCCGTTGTCCTTTGCAAGACAAAGATGCCTATTTAAGGGCACATTAGTGAAAGGTGTTGGTTGGTTGTTAATATTGTTGTTTCTAGCTGCTAGCTGCTAGCTTCTAGCTTTTAGAAGAGAGGTTAATTTATAAATGCCAAGGTTAATTAGGATGTTCTCCTCATTCCTCTCAATTCCTGTCCAGCTTCCTCTAGAAACTAAAAGCTAGAAGCTAATCCCAAATCATGCCCATTCTGCTGATCCTACATAAGGAAAAATCTCTGCGAGATGATCTCTTACGGAATCAGTATCAACATCAGGAGTATCAGATCTCGATACCTCGATATGCGGCGGATCTTCTCTCCCCGGAAAATCTAAGGAACTTTTTTGCCTATCTGAAGTCATAATAAAAAATGAAAAGTAAATAAAAGACGCCCGTACTATTCCATCGATCACAAACAAGCAAAACTAAGTAAGGAAACGAAAACCTTTCAGCGTACGCTCTGCTTATATTTAAAACAAAAAAGTGGTCTTTCCAATGTGTGCGATCATGTCGATGTAAAAGATTACTTACAACGTCATTTATCGTGCGCAGGTAGTTGTCACAGAAAATAATTCATCTACCATACTCTGCGTATCGGGGCGTAGTTCAGTTGGTAGAATGCACGGCTGGGGGCCGTGTGGTCGCTGGTTCGAGCCCAGTCGCCCCGACCAGCCTTCGCTCGCTGTGGCGAGCTACGGCTGGCGAGCCAGAGTTATTCTTTCCGAAGCGACTCTTTTACACGAGCAAACCAAGCATCCAGATCTTCATCTGAAAGACCCATATAGAACTTTCCATCTGCTGGTTCGCGCCTAATATGCTTTCTCCATTCTGTTGTTGCCAGTAATGTTATTTCATTTGGTGCGGTATCGATTAATGCTTTCAATCGACGTTGTGTCATGCGTTTCCAGCCAAGCCTCTCCAAGAGCACACCCCCAATATCCACTGGTCGACCCGCATTCTGTCCATCAGGTATGACTAATAGGAATGTGTCTGCACAAACACTTTCAACAGGTGTGTGCCATTTTACTGTACCAATGTTGGTCGGTGCATAACTCCTCGATCCTCTATGCCAAATTTTTTCGATTCTACCTCTCACCGATTTAATCATGTCATCTGCTACAGATACTTCTTCTGTTTCTTCCATATCTAACACATGCACATCATTTTCCTTCCGATCTGCCTCATTAGGAGTTGTTATTTCATCCATATGCATATTATAACATATTTCACAATTCAAAGGAATACCATGAAAGAATGGCCGAACTACGCCCCGATGTCCTCAATATATCAAACTCTCTTTAAAAAGGAGAGACATATTCCGCCTTCTTCCCCAACTGCTCCTCAATCCTCAAAAGCTGATTATATTTACACACACGATCGGTTCTACTTAAGCTACCTGTTTTGATCTGCCCAGTCTTAAGTCCAACAGCTAGATGCGCGATGAACGTATCTTCCGTCTCTCCACTACGATGACTAACAACTGCAGTCCATCCCTGATCTTGAGTCATCTTAATTGCATCTACAGTTTCGGAAACGGTCCCTATCTGATTGAGTTTGATCAGAACCGAATTCACCGCCTTCTTATCTATTGCTTCTTTAATACGCTCTGTATTAGTTACTAGCAGATCATCACCAACAAACTGAATCTTATCCCCTAGTGCGCCTGTAAGAGCAGCAAACCCATCCCAATCATACTCACTATGACTATCTTCAATGCTGACAAGAGGATACTTATCGCACAACTCTTTATAATACTCAGTTAGTTCTTCACTCGAAAGTTTCTTACCATCAATCGCATAAGAACCGTTTTTGCAGAACTCCGATGCTGCAGCATCGATAGCCAATTGAATCTTGCCTTCGTACCCCGCAGCTTTGATCGCTCCCAGAAGCAGATTAAACGCTTCATTGGTATCTTTGAGCCTTGGAGCAAATCCACCTTCATCCCCTACCGCAGTTACTTGACCCTGATCCTCGAGAAGCTTTTTGAGAACCTGGAATGTTTCGGCACCAGCTCTCAGTGCATCAGTAAATGAATTGAATCCTGTAGGTAATATCATGAACTCCTGAATCGCAAGCCCACTGTCTGCATGTGATCCTCCATTGAGCACATTCATCATTGGAACCGGAATTAGATTTGGATCTTTGATTCCAAACTGCTGAGCAAGAGATAAGAAGAGCGACTGATGTTCACTCCCAGCTCTTGCACGGCACACCGCCATCGATACTCCTAAGATAGCATTCGCCCCCAACTTAGATTTATTCTTAGTGCCATCAAGTTCAAGCAAAGCGCTATCCACTGACCTCTGATCACTAACCTCTGACCCTTTGAGCGCTGAAGCAATCACTTCATTAACGTTTGATACTGCCTTGAGCACAGACTTTCCTCCAAACATACCTTTATTCCCGTCACGCAGCTCCAACGCCTCATGCGTTCCTGTAGAAGCACCTGAGGGAACTGCGGCACGACCGAATGAGTCATCATCGAGCAAGCAGTCGACTTCGATTGTGGGGTTACCACGGGAGTCTAAGATCTGTCTGGCATGGAGTGAGGTTATCTTTGGCATAACACAATCATACCAGTAAGTTTACTGGTTTGCTGGTTTCTAGTTTCTAGTTTGCAACTCAAAACACTCAATTGTACTTTTGCGACAGAACTAGCAACTAGAAACCAGTGAACTAGCCAACTCTTTTACGTACCCTCTGATGTAATACCCCACAATACCCCATCATCATAGTCAGCCCTAAGAAACCTACTCCCGCTCCGGATGATGGAAGTGCAGTTGGAGATGTGGAAGCTTCTGAGAATTCACGCCCTGTTCCTGTTCTAGGAGCCGTCGATTCCTGTGGCTCCTGTGTTTCTTGTGGTTCCTGTGGATCTTGTGATTCTTGTGGATCTTGTGGCTCTTCATATTGCTCAGCCATTTTTAATGCAATCAGCTGACGACGCTCTTCAAAGGCACGCAACCTCTCGCGCCATGCTTCTTCTGCAGGATCTTCCGATTCTTCTAAATTTTTTGGCTCTGGATCATCTTTCATTGCAACTTCTGTACCTGTCCCCGTCATATTGCCATTGAGCCCGTGCAGCAATTCACCATCCCACAAGACACTCGCAATATACTGCTCCCAATTTTGCCCGCGCTCACTAACGGTTGCCAATACAACAAATGGAATAAAGACTGCAAGCAAAAGAATAAGACGTGGTACACGACGACGAATCACATGAAGACAGAATGCAATTGCACCAACAAACCCCAATGCGACTATTGGCAAAGTCCATCCCCACGTGTAAACCTCAGTAGCAATCTGCACAGCTGGTACTGCTTGTGCAATGAGTTGTAATGCAAGCCACAAAACTAGAATGCCCACCGGAAACCAGTGCAACCATCTAAATGAATAGTCTGCTCTATTATTTCTAAAGATTCTTGTAAGACTCAACGGATATAGCGTTGCCAACACCATCAGCACTCCCCACGGCAATGCGCCCTCAGGAAGATCTGGCAATGTAGATGTTAAAACACCCGTTAGAACAAGAAATACTCCGAGTAGAAAAACCAATAATGTTTCTGTGGCGTGCTTCAGTGGCATAGGACGGGTTATGTTCCTCGTTGACAATTTGAAAGTCAAGCTCGATGAACACTAGAAGTAGACAAACTTCGTAAAATCCCAAAAACAAAAAACAAAACCCAAATGCCTAAATCGGAGGTTTTTTTGGGATTTGGGATTTGGGTTTTGGGATTTAACTCTTAGGGCTTACTCACAACCAGCCTTTCTTCGCAAAGTATCCAATGAGCCCTCCCAGAATAGCCATCATCATCATAACCAGAAACATATAAGCACTTGGGTGATCTTGAAGTGGTAACAAAACATTCATTCCAAAGAACCCAGTAATCACAGTTAGCGGAAGCATCGTCGCAGAAAAGACCGTAAGAATACGGACGACTGAATTAGTCTTGTGTGTCAGCCAAGACTCATGTGTATCTTGCAGTGCATCTACCATTTCTTTGGCAGTATCGAGCAGAGACCACTGACGCTCAATCGCATCTAGAATATCGTCAAAGTAGAGTGCCAACTCTTCGGAAACAAACTTTTTGTTTTTATGCTCAAGCGTTCCAATAATAGCTCGTTGTGGGAGTAGAATGGATCGCATCGTAATAATATTGCGCTTCAGGGTCATGATGTCTTTTAGAATATCAACCTGCTCATCACTATCGAACAATTCATCCTCCATGCGACGTATCTCTTTTGTAATAGTATCCACAAGTGGGAACAGACCTTCGAATAGCTGATTCATCAACTCATACAGAAAGAACCCCGTCCCATGCTCCAAATACTCTTCACGCTTCACCTTGGATTCCTGCAAATCTTGCCAAAGTGAATCGAGAAGTGGGATTTTACCTTCATGCAGGGTGACAAAGAAATCCTGCCCCAAGAAGATATTAACCTCCTCTTTAATCACGCGTCCTGTCCTTTTGTTTAAATACGGAATGTGAAAAACAAGGAACAGATATTCGTCGTATTCCTCAATTTTTGGACGCTCGTGTTCACTTAAGCAATCCTCAATATCAAGCTCATGGAATTTGTACTTCTTCTGTAAATCGAAGAGATCTTCTTCTGTTGGGTTAGGATTGTCCAGCCATGTAATGCCCTTGTATGTAAGTGTTCTCATAACAAAGAGGGGTTGGAGGTATTAAATACGTGAAATGGCTTAAGTGCAAGAATAATTCTCACATGCATATCATTTTCAAACATTCTGGGATTTAAGTGAAAAGTGAATAATGAAAAGTGAATAGTGAACATTCTACACAGAATAAATAACCTTGCAGCCACTATTCACTATTCACTATTAACTATTCACTACCTTCTGAACGTACAACAAACAACATACTCCTCAATTATCAATTTTCATTACCGTCGTTTTTTCTTCGGCAAATACTTCTTAAGTGGATCGTCCACAATCTCTGTGACAATCTTTTTGTAATGACGAGTTCTGAATGTCTTCACCTGAAACACAACGTAAATAGCAAGTATCAAAGCCCATACCATCCACCAGAGACGCATAGAAACGTAACTAATACCTTCGGCACGTGAAACTGTAAGTACTAGTGCTGAGATTCCAAACCATAATGCTGCAGACGCCCATGATCTGCTCAATTTTTTTGTAATAGAATTACTGAGACGTTTTCTCCAAATACGAACAATGAATGAGATGGTGATCAGACCAATGGCAACGCCCAATAGTGCGAGTACTTTTGGATTGTCGTACGTAGCTGTACCGAGATTTGGCCAAAGAATGTACTTAAGTAGATCAGACATCGGAGGGATTCTATATATAAACTGTTCGGGGATCAAAAAGAATCCGAAGAAACCAAGGAATCCAAAGAAACCAAGGAATCCAAAGAAACCAAGGAAACCTAAGAATCCAAGGGGCTACCTTGAAACATCCATCAAGGTTTATGTCGATAAAAACATCACTCCCTTTGGTTTCCTTGGTTTCTTTGGATTCCTTGGTTTCTTTTCATTAGTTTCTTTGGATTCCTTGGTTTCTTTATACTTTCACCGTCTTCTTTACACTCTTCTTCTCCTTAGAGATCTTCTCATGATCACACAAAATATTCTGGATCATCTTCTCTAGTTCACGCTCCTTAATAGTGCGTGCAGGACGAATGAGTATATACATGAGAAAGCCAACACCCGGAAGCAGAGCAACCAATAGAATGGAAAAAAGCATATATAGGAACGAGTGTGTTCTTAGAATCACATCACGCGTTGTATAGAACACAAGAAAGATCGCAAGCACACCCACAAAGATAAGTGAGCCCTGCCACATTCGTAGAACAGGATCTTCGGAAACAAAAAGAAGCCAAGGCTCGATGTAGGATTTGATTGAGGAGAGAAGAGTTGTTTGCATAGGCAAGAGTGTAGCGATGTTGTGGTTGAGGCTCAACTATTGAGGAAGGTATTGTAGGTATTGTAAGTATTGTAGGTATTGTAGGTAATGTAAGTATACCAACAACCTACCTTACATACTTTACTTACCTTACTTACCTTACATACTTTACTTACCTTACTTATAAATGCGGATACCTTCTCCGATGCACAAGTACATACACCACTATAGAAAGTACGGCGAGAACTGCAAGGAACTGGCTAAACCTCAACTCATATGTTGCGTAAGTCAGCATTGATCGTACAAAGATGTACCCTCCAAACACACCCACAAGTGCAATTTCGTAGATGATCATTCCAATCCGTGATAAGGAAAGCTCTACAGCTGCAAAGACACCAAGACTCGCGAATAGTGCTATAAGCACTACAAAATCGAGCTGAGTTGCAAATACCGGAATGCTGAAATCTCCACGGAAATATTCAAAGAAAAACGTTGCAAAGCTCGCGAGTAGAATACCAAACAATGTCTCTGCACCAGCACGCTTGGTGTACTTGCGAATAATGAGCAATCCAAATGTAAGCAAAAGAAAGAAAATAGCGTAATAAAGCTGCACCGGATGAATCGGAACCGTGTAACGCACACTAATCGTATCGTACGTCACACCCCAGATAAGATCTGTCGGCTTACCATACGCCTTTCCTCCTGCAAACTTCCCAACCCAGTCGAAGAAGAGCCCAAAGGTAGTCGCAGGCAAAAGCACATCCAGCCATTGCAGGAACGTAGCGCGTTGTGCACGAGTAGCCCAATACAGAAGCAGTGCAACACCCATCGCACCACCCAAGAAGCTGAAACCACCGTCCCAGAAGACAAAGATTCTCATCGGATCAAGTATATAGATGCGATACTCAGCGAGTATCGCAATCGCACGTCCGCTCAGAATAAACGAAATCAAATACCCAAGTGCATGATCACGGAAATGTTGAAACGATAGATGAGCACTGTTTGAGAGCCGAAGGAAAAATTCTGTTGCAAGCCACACGCCCAGCAGAAGGAACACCACACGCATCCAGATAATGAAGGGGCCGATGGCGAAGGCTTCGAACACGAGTAAAGCATAGCAAAATAATGACTTGTTTACATTTAATACATAAAAAGATTGTTCCATTGCTCTATGGTTCCATTGTTCTAAAGTGGCAGCAGATCTGGTAATAGCTTGCGAACAATGGAGCAATGGAACAATCTCATGTATTCTATCCAATCGACGCCTCCAGCCTCCTCTCTTTCACATCATCCACAGTCTTATCTATAAATTCATTCAAACCAACCGTCACCTGCCCCTTGGTCTTCACATTTCGCACTGCAACCAATTCATCTGCGACTTCTTTATCACCTACCACAAGAAGATATGGAATCTTCTGCTTCTCTCCATCTCGCACACGTTTAGGTAGCGACTCGGATGAGTCGAAATATTCAACTCGAATACCTTTTTCTTTAAGGGCTGACTCGACTTTTTGCGCGTATTCCTCGTGATTCTGAGCAACAGGGATAATGGCTGCCTGTACAGGAGCAAGCCACAAGGGGAAGAGACCCGCGAAGTGTTCGATTAGGAATCCAATCATACGTTCATGTGTGCCAAGTGGTGCACGGTGAATACAGAGCGGTACTTTCTCACTTCCGTCTTTATCAATGTACTTGAGCCCAACCTTTCCTGGAACATCAAAGTCCACTTGGTTAGTCGCAAGTGTAAACTCACGACCAATCGCACTCCATACTTCTATATCAATCTTAGGACCATAGAACGCAGCTTCGTTTGGCACTTCTGTGAACTCACATCCTGACTTCTTCATCACTTTTCGCACCAACTCCTCCGTCTTGATCCATAACTTCGGAGCATCTACATACTTCTTCCCCAACTCTTTTGGATCATGAAGTGAAAATCTCATTACATACTTCTTAATTCCAAAAATTTCGAAGTACTTCAGGTACATATTTATCACACCCAAGAACTCTTCTTCAAATTGTTCCTCTGTGCAGTACATGTGCGCATCATTCATAGAGAGTGATCTCACACGCATCAGACCAAATAACGCTCCACTATCTTCATAGCGATAACAATGCCCGTATTCGGCTAGTCTTAGCGGTAAATCACGATAGCTCTTGGGGCTGGACGCGAAGATTTCGTGATGATGCGGACAGTTCATTGGCTTCAAATAATATTCTTCCTCACCATCCAACTTCATCGGAGGAAACATTGATTCTTTGTAGTGCGATAGATGTCCTGTTCGTTCATACAACTTTCCTTTAGCAATGTGAGGCGTGCGCACACGCTTGTAACCAGCCTCAGCTTCTGTTTCTTTTGCAAGATCCTCTAATGCATCTGCGATCACAGTTCCTTTTGGTGTCCAGAGTGGAAGCCCTGGCCCTACCCAATCACTAAATGCGAACAATCCAAGTTCTTTCCCAAGCTTTCTGTGATCTCGCCTCTTTGCCTCCTCAATCATTGCAATGTACTGCTTTAGCTCTTCTTTAGATGGAAAAACAGCAACATAGACACGAGTGAGTTGCTGATTTTTTTCATCACCACGCCAGTATGCACCAGCCAAGCTCATGATTTTAAATCCGTCTGCAGGAAGTTCTTTGGTATCCGACACATGACCACCCTTACATAGATCTGTGAACACAACATTCCCCTCTTTATCTACATTTTTGTAGTGAGTTATTTTCTTCTCTCCCTCTTTTTTCAGATCTTCTATCAACTCAACCTTGAATGTCTGACCTTGATCCTTCCAGAATGCAATTGAGTCATCTGCGGAAAGTTCTTCGACTTCGAACGTTTGACCCTTATTAATAATGGAACGCATTTCTTTCTCAATCTTTTTGAAGTCCTCATCTGTAATAGGCTCTTTGAACAAAAAATCGTAATAGCATCCATAATCAATTGGAGGTCCAATTGTGATTTGTACATCGGAATATAACTTCTGTACCGCCTGCGCAAGAACGTGCGCCATGGAGTGACGTAGGTTGTGGAGCTGTTCGTTATTCTCTTGAGGTGTCATTATGTGGTAAGAGTACCAAAGAAAAGAATCCAAAGAAACCAAGGAATCCAAGGAATCCAAAGTAGGTGATGTTTTTATCGACATGAAGCTCCGCCAGCTTACGCAGGAGGTGTCTTCCCACTCGCCTTCGGCGTAGCACGCGAAATCCGCCGCCCGTCTCGGCGCGGCCGAGCCGCGACGGATAGCAGTATCGCCACCAACAAAGAACGCATTCATCCTCCAGCTTACGCCGGAGGTTTTATGTGAAGGCGGATAAACCTTGATAGATGTTTTAAGGTAGCCCCTTGGATTCCTTGGTTTCTTTGGATTCCTTGGTTTCCTTTTTATAGATTTCCTCGATTTCCATTTTAAACAACACCTAATTCCCTCTCAATAGCATGAACCTCTCTCAACAACCTCGAATCATTTTGTAGCTTCTCTTCTATCTTATTAAATGCATTCATCACCGTTGTATGGTCGCGACCGGAGAACGCCTCTCCCAGATTCACATAACTCATTCTGAGATGTTTTTTACCAAGAAGCATCGTAATTTGACGAGGAACAAGAATCTCACGCACCCGCGAGGGTCCAATCATGTCGGTTACAGAAACTGAATAATAGCGACTCACGCATTCTATCACCTCTTGGAAAGTAGGCTGGCGCTTCTTTTGTTTCTCAAACCCAACGTCTTCATCTTCTAGATTTGTATCTTTATTCAACTTGCGCATGATCTCCGCGATGCTCTTGATGGTAGGCATACGCTGCTCCAATTCGTAGAGCGCAACCGCCTGCATCAAGATTCCTTCTAGCTCTCGCACAGACCGTGTGGTGTGCTCCGCAACAAACTGAAGAACCTGCATATCGATAAAGATCTCATACTCCTGTGCCTTCTCAACTAAAATCGCAAGACGCGTTTCGTAATCTGGTGCAGAAATATCGGCAATCATACCGCGTTCAAATCTGGATATGAGACGATCCTCAAGCTGCAATTCCTGCGGCGGACGATCTGCGGAGATGATGATCTGCTTGTGATCTTCGTAGAGTGCATTGAATGTATGGAAAAACTCCTCTTGCGTACGCTCTTTGTTCGCGAGGAACTGCACGTCATCAATAATTAGCACATCAACTTTGCGATAACGATATCTAAGCTTTTCCATCTTCTGTGAACGGATTGCTTCCACTACTTGGTTCGTAAAGTCTTCGCTTGTGGTATAGACAATCGCTGCCTTGGGCATCTGTCTGAAAATGGCATTACCAGTACCCTGCAGCAAGTGTGTTTTTCCTAAGCCCACTCCACCATAAAGGAAAAGTGGATTGTATTTTCCACCCGGCTGATTGGCGACGGCCTGACAAGCAGCATGTGCAAGCCTATTGGATCCACCAACAATAAAGTTATCCAACGAATAACGTGGATTTAAAATTTTACTAACCACTCCTTCGGCTAATTTCACTTCTTGCTTACCAGGTAGTTTGCGCTTTTTGACTTCCGGAAAGTGCACAAGAATATCTACTGAACGTGCATTGTTATCTTTTAATCCTCCGTCCACCTTGTACACAATCTGTTCGATTGTTTTATCACACTCCTGTGCTGCAGTTAATGTCATCCCACAATAGTGCTCCATATGCCAATGAAGGCTCATCGGAAGTGGTAGACCAACAACTAGTTTTCCGCCATCTCTTCCCAAAATCGTCGTGTCCTTAAACCACGTCACAAACTGGCTGCGTTGCACTTTTGGCTCCAAAATATTTAGCATTTTCAGCCACATATCCTGAAGCACTCCATCCTGTTTTAAGGTTGGCTCTTGCGCGCTAAGAGAAGAGACGGACGACGTCATAGAATGTGATTAAAAGAATTAGAGAAATTAGGAACAAAAATCCTAAAGCATTGGTCATCAATTCAAAACGCCGATTAATCGGTCGCCGAGTGATAAGTTCGGCAAGAACAAATACCAAACGGCCTCCATCTAGTGCGGGGAATGGAAGAATGTTGAGCACTGCCAAGCTTAAGCTAAGCAAAGCCACCAATCGCAGGTACGTCATTAATCCTTCTTGCACAGATGAGTATGTAAGCTGAGCAATTCCAACAATCCCTGCAATGCCTTCCGGAACTCTTCCTGTTGATGCTAGTGATTTAAATAAGCCGCCAATCCCCTTAACTGTTTGCCAACTTATTGCCCAAGTTTCGCGGAATGCTAGCTTTAGTGCCGTTAATACATCATGGCGCGGTGCAGATAGCTCAAGCGGAAATGGAATAAGTGATACTCCTGATTTGCCATCTACAAGTGGAACGGTGTACTCAGCCTCCTCGGATAGATCGGCCCCAGAACGAACGGTATACACAACATATCTCTTACCTTCTTGTAATGCCGGAACATCGTCGGGTACATCCACCTCTATTCCATCCACAGAAACTAGAACACTTTTTGATGGCACACCAACTTGTGCCGCACTTCCACCACTTACAACTTCTTGAATCAGCACTCCCAACTTCAGATCTATAATCCCCTCCTCGGCTGCCGTTTGCATTTCATCAATCGTGAAGTAGGTTGGAATCCATTGTCCAACCGAAAAACCGACAGTAAGTAATGTAATCGCAAGAACAAAGTTCATAAACACCCCACCAATCAAAATAATAATGCGCTTGTAGATAGGTACTGATCCGAAGCTACCATTCGCCTTACGCTCCTTTTCATTAGATGCATTCTCCCCTTTTAGGCGTACAAATCCTCCAAAGGGAATCCAGTTTAATGTGAAAACTGTTCCCCCCTGTTTAAAGAGCTTCTTTGCACGTGGTGGGAAACCGAATCCAAACTCCTCTACTATTACTCCCGACTTACGAGCAGCAATAAAATGGCCCCATTCGTGTATCAAAATGAGCACCGTTAGGAGAAGGAAAAACGCCAGTACTGATAATAGAACTGTCATATTATCAATGATTTTAAACTTGCAACTGACATAAGCGCAGAAATAAATGAGACCAAAATCGCTATTTTTTCCGATTCTCCTCTCCCCCACAGAAGGGGGAGAGGCAGGGTGAGGGGGACTCACGTCACATGTAATACACCTCACACTGCAGGAGAAAAAGACGTGTTCTTAGCAAGGCGATCATGTTAGCGTCACTGTGGATAATTTAAAAGTTTTCCACACTCACTTCATGTTGCATGCTTGCAGTAAGACATTCGCAATGTATGAATGTGGGGAAAAGTGGGCAGTGGTTTGTGTTGATGGTGTGGTGCAATCAAGGAAGTTTAAAATGCTACAGTTATCTTTGACATACCTCAAATCAGTATTACCATCCTCACATGGTAGTAGAAGCAAGATCATGGGTTGCTGAAGACCGAGTAGATATTGCTCAAGTTTTTATTGATCTTGCAGCTGTGTCTTGCCAAGAAGACTGGACAGACCGAGATGAAATTGCGCCTTCAGATTTGCAGGTTGGGGTTGGCTGCTCAATTAGCAGAGAAGCTTATACGAATCTCCTTGATCAAATCGAAAGTTCAGGTGGAAGGTCGCATACATTTCAGAACCGCGGTTACTATGTTAGAAAGGGTACTGGAGGTAGTAGAATTCTTGTTTGGTACAATGAGCAGGGACATGGTTGTCGTGTCCTCACGCCTGATGAGCTCGATCGAATTCCGTTTGGCTGGAAAGATTGTTGTGTATCGGGACCTATTGCCTTGAGCAATGCGCCATATACTGAAGAGGATCATGCACGAATAAGGGAGGCGCTTTGTAAAGCATTAATAGCAGAAGATGAAAAGTATGGTTCGCGATAGGCTTATCTTAGGATGTTGATTTTGATGGTGGGCTGTATTGGAGAAAGTTAGAACTGTTTCATATAGTTTGTATTAACAATCAAATGTATAGTGCTAAATATGAGCTTCTTTGATTTTTGGAACACACTTAAGCAACAATTACACGACAAGACTAAAGAACGCCATTTCAAAGAGCGTGAGATCTTCTATACACACTTAGGACATAACATAGGTTTTGAGGAAAATGGAAAAGGCGATAAATTCCTTCGTCCTGTCATTGTTCTTCGTAAATTCAACAAACAAGTCCTTTGGGCAGTACCACTGGGAACAACTAAGAAGAAGGGTAAATATTATTTCACCTTTTCATTTATAGAAAACAGAACTAGTACTGCCATTCTGTCTCAACTTAGACTTATTGATAGTAAACGACTTATGAATAAGATAGGTATGATCTCTAACAAAGATTTTAAAACACTCAAAGAGAGAATCTGCTACCTCGTTAACGAATGATCCTTTCCAACTTTTTAACCCCCACTTGCGTGGGGTGGTCCCGAAGGAATTTGTACTTCTATTGTATATGACCATCTATTTATTGTCTATATATAGATTAATATAATCTGACTTTAAAAGCACATATCTCGACTAAAATGACCTTTCCAGAGCAAAATTAGAATTTATTGTGGACTGTAATAGAAAAAGTTAGAACTAGTCCTCCTACCATCCTCCGCTTTCTATGGACTGCCAATCGTAGTTGAGATATTTTTAGAAAACTGCTTCAGAATTCTAACTGGTCATTTGATGAAGTTCATAAAGTAAAACACTTGCAGTTGTAGCCACGTTTAATGAATTGGTCATTCCAAAAATTGGCAAAGATACAATACAATCAGCCAAATCCAATACTTCTGGTGAAATTCCATCATATTCT
This sequence comes from Patescibacteria group bacterium, assembly GCA_018814875.1. GTDB lineage: Bacteria > Patescibacteriota > Gracilibacteria > Peribacterales > Peribacteraceae > UBA2144. The sequence goes on along the minus strand of JAHIYH010000027.1, from coordinate 7,721 downwards.
CTTCCAAGTATTAGACATACTGGAAATGAAGGTTTGATTTTCTTGTAATCAATACTATTTGAACATATCTCAGCACAGAGAATATACACTCCGGCTTCTTTCAATTCTTGCACTGTCTCGATAGTGGATTTTCGATGCTCCCATGGTACCCATCGTTCAGTTCCTCGTGATGTTGTTTTAATTTTATAGTTTGGAGGTAAAATTGTTTTTCCACATAGATACATCTTGGAAACAAGTAATGCATCCGAAAGACGAAACATCGAACCCACGTTATATGCTGATTTCAAATTATCTAAAACTATGTAAATAGGAGATCGTGTAAGTTGTACAAACTCATTCTTGTTTGATTTTTTTTGACGTAATTCGCCTTTACTTGAAGGGGTATGAATGGACATAAATAAACCAGAAACTTAACTCCAATGAACAGAATAAATCGTAATCAAACAGTTTGACTATAGCAAAAAAAAAGAGGTATTGTTAGTTTCTTCCTATAAGAAGGAGCCAGAAATGCACATGCAGGCTGGGTCTGAAATGCGCTCTTTGACAACTCCATTCATTTCCTAGCAGAAAGGAGGAGATTCGCGGAAAGACTTCTTGTTCCCTGTTGTTTCTACACTTTTTGAAAGTAGAGGTTAAAATGGACTAGCAACGAGCTGTCGACAGTCATCGTGGTACGATTCGAGAGCACATCGAAAAGTACAAGCGATACGAAGGATCGGAAAAGGATACTGCGCTGAGCACAATTCAAAATGCTCAGCAGCAGATTCGCGACATCAGAAATCGCAAGCCGAGTATCTCAAGCAGTTCAGAAGACACTTGGTCTCCCTAGGCGATCTACGTCGTGATCGAAATTTCAGACTCAAAGCCTCATACAGGGATGTGTGGGGCTTTATTTTGTAAAGTAAGCGGTTGTTTGTGTTGATGATGGGCTGTGCTGAACGAAGTTAAGTGCGAAGTGACGAATGGTGGGCAATACTGGATTCGAACCAGTGACCTCCTCGATGTCAACGAGGCGCTCTAACCAACTGAGCTAATTGCCCTTCAAAGAAGCTGAGAGAGAGTACCAACGTTCTAGACGTCCAACAAGACATGATGGACACAAAAATGACATGCCCCCAGCCGCCATGTATTACATTGTCCTACATTTAGGGTACATTGTATTACAGGCTCCATTGTCTGATTACGCATTGTCTGGAACTAGGATTCACAGGATTAAAGGATGGACAGGATTAGTCATGCTAATCCTTTAATCCTTTAAATCTTAGTTCAGACTTTTCTCTGTCATAATTTCACACACGTCTGAATCACGGATTAAATGGATTAAGCGGATTACACGGATTATTTCGATTAGATTTGGTGCTTCATAAAATAAGAATCCGTGTAATCCGTTCAATCTGCGCCTGCCAAGCCGTAGCCAAGAGGCGAAGGCTGGTCATCTGTGATTCAGACAATCTGCGCCATCAGCGCCATCTGCGGTTCAGACTTTTTCACTATTAACTATTAACTATTAACTTTTAACTACTTGTCATGAGTTTATTGAATGATTAACTATTCACTTTTAGTAGCGTACGATCACCAGCTATGTTAACAAGCCTCCTCGACCTCCTCTTCCCCCGCACCTCCCTTACAGGAGAAGCCGGTGAGTGGATTACAGATGAGGAACGAAAACAGTTGGCATCTTCACCCGTCATTGAAAAGAAGGGGCAACTGCAGGCAAGAGGTCTCGAATCTATCGACTGCATTTACGCCGGAAGCAATTACCCCAATTGCCCGCTACTTAAAAAGGCAATTCATACTTTCAAATTCAAACGTGTACGCTCACTTGCAGATGACCTTGCTGAGCTGATGATCAAAGCAACTCCCGATCTCAAAGATGCAGTCCTCTGCCCTGTCCCATTGCATTGGTCTAGAAGATTTTCACGCGGGTTTAATCAATCTGAATTACTTTCAAACATTGTTGGGGCGAAACTTAATATTCCTGTTCAGAATTTGGTTAAACGAATTCGACCAACCGGACATCAAGTAGGAAGGACAAGATCCGAAAGACTAGTGGCACTGAAGGATGCTTTTCGATGTACTTCTATTAATCCCCCGCTCAGAGTAATTATGATTGATGATCTAGCTACAACCGGAGCAACGATGGATGAATGTGCTAAAGCATTGAAACAGGCTGGAGTTGAGCGGGTTGAAGGATGGGTGGTGGCTCATGGTTAGGGTTAGGGTTTTGGGCTAGGTCTAGGCATTTTTCTTCCCAGCCCGAGCCCGAACCATATTGGAAAATATATCCAGCAAATAGCAATCTCTCCAAATAGATCAAACCCGCTTTTTCCGCTATAATAAGAGGATTCACTTGTGGTGAGTCTATCGAACTATTGACACACAAACACATGAACACAAACACCCAACCACAAGGAGAAACTCTCCTCACATGGACGGCCCCTGTAACACCTGAGCCAGTACGCACAAAAAAGTGGTATATCTGTGCAATCGTTGTAGCACTCTTAATACTTTTCTATAGCTTAGCAACAGGAGCATGGACATTTACGGGTGTACTCGTTTTGGCTATTGGGCTTTATATCTATGTGCATCGCAAAGAAGAAGTAGAAAAAACAATTCGTATTCAAGGTGATGGAGTGTATTTCGAAGGAGAATTTGTTCCATGGTCAAAAGTGGACACATTCTGGATTGTAGACACTCCCGCCTATTCTCAGCTACAAATTCATCGCAAAGAACGAATGAAAGACAACATCATCATTTCTATCAGAAACGGTGATATTGCTCAGTTACGCGCGGTTATATCGGGATTTATTCCCGAAAATCCAAATTATCATGAAAAGATATTTGACAAGATTTCTCGAATTTGTAAACTTTGACCCCATGCACCACAACTGCATGGATCACTTTGCATATTCCAACTCCCCTTCCAGAGAAAGGCGGGAGGCATTCTTTGCAAAAAATGATGATGATAAACTAATCAATTCGATAGAAAACGCTCCTGACCAACCAGCTAAACTTGGAAATTCCCAAAATGTACCGGACGAACAGATGGATAAAACGCGCAGAGAAATATTAAGCAACAGTCCTAATGTTCTCTCGCAGTGTCCTGAGATGGTTACACAATCTCCTGCGGTACTTCTCAGTTTTCTTTCCGGTGACTATATGTCATCCGAACAGGAAGATAGAATGAAGCTCGTTGCACGTAAGTGGATGAATAATAGATTTGATGAACGCAAGTCGCTTGCAACGCAAATTATTCAACATCTCGACAGAAATCCAAAAGATTCAGATGATCACGAACTTCAGGAAATTATTCAAGAAGCTCTTACTAATCCGCAAACCGTATTGAATTTATGTTACGCAGTGGATGAGAGATTAAAACAATACAAAAGATATCTCGCCATACTGGAAAAGAAACTTGGAAAACCCTTATCAGGCAATCTGAATATCACAACACTGGATATGAAAAAGATTGAGGATCTGGATAAGCAACTTAAGGAACGGCCTAATCCTATGAGCTTTGAATCTTGGCTTGAAGATAGTCCTATGAACATTGATTCTGCTCTCAGAGAGAGAATTATAAGCTCAGAATCCATTGATGCCACATTCACTCTCCCCGAAGTGCCGGAAGGTGACGAAGAACTCGACGAAGCCGGACGAGCCATTAAACGTGTATGGGCAAAATGGAAAGATAAAATCAGGGAAGAAAGTAGAACAGATAAATGGACACACAAAGATCATGTAACTGGCAATTTCACCAGACCTGCGTTACTGCAACGCTTGAAGAAATCATTTTTTGATCGCAAGGGTTTTTTGGGCATGCGAGATAGTGAAACGTACGGATTTGATAAAAATGCATCTTCGGACTTCAACGCTCAAGAAACTATTGGAAAACTTGAATCACAGAGCCTGATGCTACGAAATCATCTTGATGCGCTTATCCAACAGGGAGCAAATTTATTGGGCAAACAAGCGGATAATGTTATCAACAGAGCGGTCCCACCCGAAATGCGTGATCCGCACTCAGACGAGAAGATTTATGCTGCATTTGGAACAAGCACTGCCGCTCTCTACCACGAAATAGGAGAACAACTGTCTCCGATTGAGATAGCGTTACGTTTAAAAGAAGATAAAGAAGAAAATGCTTTACCACCTGAAGATGAGAACTATCTTACAGATGCAAATCAAACTCTCGACCAACTTACAAACCTGGCTGAAAGCATTTCCAATGCTCAGAAAAATGAAGTGAATGAAGGTAATGAAGGATGGCTACATGCAATTCTCGGAGATGAACGAAAAGATCATCAATCAACTATCGACGTGCTAAAAGAATTGGCTGATAAATATGATGTACCAGAAAACAAACCATTAATCAGAAAGATTCTCCAAGACGGACAATGTGACGAGATAATTGCTTTGGCACAACGCCTTAGAAATGGGAATCTAAATCCAGATGATCATGATCTTGTTTACCGATTAATTGATGTACATGTTCGGATTAAAACGATTCTCATGTCTTTGCAATCACATTCTGTACGATCACAATTGGAGCAAGAACTGCGAAAGCCAAGACAGGAAACACTCAGCCCAACTAAATCAAAAGAATGGGACAACGTTTCCAAAGAACTGGCGAACATAGAGAAAGAATTATTCCCCGAAGGTCCTGACGGTAAAATATGCGAATACTTTGATCACACTGTATGCACTATATCCCCTGTCAGAAATGGACTTAAAGATGAAATCGAAGAGATAAAAAAAATGCGCAGGAAATCAAATGCAAATGTCTACGAAGCTCGCGATCGAGTAATCATGCTTCAAAATTGTTACAAATATGCAAAAAATCTCCACGAAAAACCAAGCCTTGTTAAAGTACTTGAAGCTGAAGAATATAAGAAATATACAAAAACAGATAAGACCGTAGGCTGTTACATAATTGGCAAAGATGGGACTATCTACCTGAATGCATCTAGGTTGCCCAAGAAGCCTGACGGAACAGTGGATAAGACTAGTGAAAAATACATACGCACTCTAAAACATGAGCAAGGTCATGCCTTGCTGGATATTCTGATACGACGTTCAGGAGTGCTAACTGGATTACTCATAGATATATATGCCACACTTGGAACAAAGATCGACACTGAATCGCTGGAAGGAGATACTTTCCAATCTTTACTAGAAAAACAAGGAGAGCGCTGGATGGTTACTGTTGATAAAGACAATCCGTTTTATCATGATTATCTAATCGATGAACTTCTCTCTAAGCATGCAAGCTGGGTAGATGCAAATCGAACAGGAAATTATAGTCCGGAAGAGATCACTTTATTCCGTGGCATTGATAAACATCTGATAGACCAGACGATCAACAAGACACGTTCAAATGTACAAGAAATAATGGAGCAGGAGCTCTACTCTACTGATGATGGCTATGACGAGACATCCACTTCAGCCTCATCAGAAATAGATACCAACCAAAAAATCCGCGAGTATCACCGCACTATTCACATGGTAAGATCATTCTTCAAAGAGCATCAGGAATACAACGGAGGTCAAGTAACTGCTTTGCCAATCATAAATAATGTCACCGGAAAAGTTTCAGTGGAACAGGATCTTATAGACATGGATCGTTTCGTAACAGAAAAGATTGAACAAGCACAAGCAGATGGACATATTTCAGATACGCTAACTGCTATTGAACAATTCAAAAAAAAGGCAGAATGGTGGGAAAAAGGACTAAAAAATCTAAGAAATGTCGATTTATCAAAGGTTACAGAGGCGACGACTCACCGCAAAAATATCATCGATATGATTCGCTATGGAGACTTGCCACTTCTGAGCATCATGGATCTGATAAACATCGGGAAATCAATCGGCGAAGATATTGCACGTACATGGAAACGCCGTGGAGAATCAGCTCAGGCACAGGCAGGTATGATTATCACAGGATGGATACCATCGTGGGTGCCTTATGCAGGTAGGCTCAAGCATGAATTTAAACGCCGTGATCAAGCTTCTGAACAGGAAGAAGTGAAAAATTGGCGCGATCCGCTAAAAAACCTAGATAGCTACGAACTGATGGCGAGGCTAGAAAGTAAGCAAAACAAAAGCAAAGATGAAACCAAAGCTCTCTGCGAAGAACTTTCTGAGCGTGGGCGATTAGACTTAAATAGCCAAGGCTTCTGGGAAAAACTCAATTCACTCTCACACTACAAAATGCCTTCCGGTCCTTGCAAAGATGATGACGTTTTGCGTGATAAGTGGCTGCTAAAACTCATTTCCGATATCTGGAACGACAAGGATCTTTTTTACAACTGGAAACGCGCAAACGATGGCGGAGTGGAAAGTGGCAAAAAGAAATTCACAGACACAACAGACCAGCTTGCTAATCTTGCCGGCGGTCTTGCAAGTGAATTACAACGCCAGCTCAAACTATTTGTAGAAGCCAGAAAAAGAGGTAGTGCCATTCCTGAAGATGTAAATCCACATCTATACGAAGAAGTTCTTCACTATTCAATTCGTAACGGAAAGATGAGTATGGAAGACAAGTTTTACTATCTGATACAGGGAGTACGATATGGGCTTCTTTCTATCGACCGTTTGCGTGTTATGGCAGGAGAAGGTGGTGATATTCTCATGATTTTCCCGTTCATCGACTACTTCTATCAGAAGAATAATGATTTAGAATCCGTCATAAGATTAGGTGAACGCATTGATGAAGGAGGATATAAACCGGGGAGTAAAACTACTTTGTTCATTCGATTGGAAATTGCACGCGAAAAAGCAGTTAAAGAACGTCTTAGAAAAGCACAAAGCAAGGTTGGTGAAAAAATTGACCACGATGACATTCCATACTTCCTTCCTGAACTTGGTTGGGGGGCCATCGACGACTGGTACCTGCCGCTTGGAGGATCCAGACAAAAACTTTCTCAGGAAGCGGTAAAAAATGGATATGTTGGCTACAATATGAAATTTAAAACCTATGCCACCCTTCTGGAAATCGAAAATAAAGAAATGGGGAATGATCGTGTTTCTAAAGCAGATGTGCATGATCTAATTCAAACTATTGGTGCTTACATCTATTCGGATAATCTTCTGACGCGCAATGGATATGATGGGAAACAACGCCCTCAATTAACAGAATATGAAATTGACAATCAAGTTCCTGTTTGTGGAAGTTCGGGCAAGTCTGTTGGAGACTATAGAAATGCAATGAGCGGCTTTATGAATCAAATCATACCATTCATTGATAATGCTGCGTGGGAGCGCATCAACGATAGCGTAAACCCGGAAAGAAAAGAGGAAAATGATATCAAAGCTAATAACTTCGTCGGATTGTCTGTCGGGAAAAATGCACACAATAAAGAGCTGTCAGCAAATATAGCTAAATCTATTCCTTATTTCCTAAAAGAATTGGAGAATGCCATTCTGGAAAATCCAGCAAAGATGCAGGAGTTCAAAGAAAAGCTACATCAATATGGAGATTCTTTTGTGGGAGATGGGAATATTGGAGACGACAAAACTATCAATGATTTAGCGAAGGAATATAAAAAGGGAAATTGAAACATCTAGTATTGAATACATCCTTTCCAGCATTTTCTAATCCAATAATGAGCCTGTAGAAGAGTCTTTAAGAATCACAGGACGAGGAGAGTGTAGCAGAAGAATCCAGAGCAATCTTGAGAACATTCAATCTCGCTTCTTGAAACTCTCTTGCAGCCTGATTTGGT
>JAHIYH010000058.1 GCA_018814875.1 Patescibacteria group bacterium | reverse complement strand
GTGGAATTTGTGATCGGCCTGCCCGCCAGCGCCATCGGCAAGGCGCTCAAGCGGCTGCTGAGGGAAGGGAAGGGGATAACCCGCATCGCGGACATCGCCGCGGCTGACGAGAAGCTCAACCTCGATATTATCTTCCAGATGATGCCCGCGCGCTTCAACCCGGCGAAGGCCGGCAATTGGGAAGCGCGGATACAGTACACCATCTTCGGCCCCGGCGGCGGCACGTGGACGGCGGACATCGGCGGCGGGAAGATGGCGATCGAGAAGAAAGAGGCGAAAGACCCGACCTGCGTGGTGAAGCTATACTCTCAGACCTTCAAGCAGCTCGTGATGAAGGAGATCGACGGCGTCTCCGCCATCAACAGCGGCTTGATGCAGGTCTCCGGCAACGAGGCGGATGTGGCGCTTCTGGCGGAAGTGATGGGCTGAGCGGGGTTATTTTTAGACGCAAATTTCGCAGATTTTTAGTGACCTTCCCCCCGAAAATAGTACCATCCGGAATGTTAGGATTTCTGCTGGCTCCATGCTCCGCCATGGAGCCGAAAATCGCGGGTTGCTATGCAGGGGGGCTCCACGGCGGAGCGTGGAGCCAGCAATGGTTCGGTTCATTTTTCGTTCAGCCCCCGCAGCATTCCATTATCCGCTCTTCGGAGATGGCGCCCTTGCGGAGGACGGAGACGCCGTTCTCGGTGCAGGTGACGACCGTGGAGGGGATGCCCATGGGGGAGCTGCCGCCGTCGATCATGATCTCGACTTTGCCGTCGAAGTAGGAGCGGGCCATGTCGAAGGTTGTGGCGTCGTCGTCCTGGCTGGTGTTGGCGCTGGTGATGGCGAGGACGCCGCCGCAGGCGTCGAGGAGGCGGATTGCGTCCTTGTGGTCGGGAATCCTCACGCCAATCGAGTCGCCGCCGCCGTTGACGACTTCGGGGACCGCGTCTTTTTTAACCGGCAGAACCAATGTCATGGGGCCGGGCCAGAACTTTTCCATCAGCTTTTTCGCCTCGGGCGTGACTTCTCTCACATATTCCTCGACGAGTTCGATCCTGCTCACGAGCAGCGCCATGGGCTTGCGGAGGGTGCGGCCTTTTATTTTGAAGATGCGGCGGATTTGCTCGGGTTGTTCGAGGCTGGCGCCGACGCCGTAGACGGTGTCTGTGGGGTAGATGACAATCGCGCCGCCGCGCACGAGCCCGGCAATTTCGTCGAGGTTTTTTTCGAGTTCAGCCGCGGGAATTATCTTCGTTTTTACTTTTTCCATCCCGTGATCACCCTCTCCACTCCCTGCAGGTCGCGTTTCGTTTCAGCTCTCTCGTACCCGTTTTCCCTGAGGATCTCTTTTGCCGCTTCCGCCTGCCCGATTCCAATCTCCATGGCGAGCAGGCCGCCGGATTTTAAGCGATCCGCGGCCCCGGTTGCAATCGCGCGGACGAAATCGAGGCCGTCCTCGCCGCCGTCGAGGGCGGCGGCGGGGTCGTAGTCGCGCACGACGCCGTCCAGCTTCGGGATGTCGCCCCTGCGCACGTAGGGGGGGTTGGAGACCACGCAGTCGAACAGTTCCCCGCACAGCGGCTGGAAAAGGTCGCCTTCCAGCACGGTGATGCGCTCCCCCGCGCCAAGGGCCGCGGCGTTTTCCCGTGCGAGGGCGGCGGCGGCGGGGCTGGTATCGGTGGCGGCGGCGGCGGACGTTTTGATTTCGAGAAGCAGGGTGACCGCCACCGCCCCGGTTCCGGTTCCGATGTCGGCGAAGTGGATTTCCGGCGCGCCGGCGAGGCGGTTTCGGACGGAATCCACCACCACTTCCACGAGGGTTTCGGTTTCCGGCCTTGGGATGAAGACCCCGCGCCTGACGGCGAACGCGCGCCCGAAAAACTGGGTGTTTCCGACCACAAGCTGGAGGGGCTCGCCGGCGGCGATTCGTTTTGAGAGTTCGCGGATGCCGTCGAGGGTCTCGGAGAGGGGTGAGGAAGATGGCACGATCGGGTTCTTAAGGGTCATGCCCATGTAGGT
>JAHIYH010000055.1 GCA_018814875.1 Patescibacteria group bacterium | reverse complement strand
CGTATACCTCCTGTGTTTCTTCCTGTTCCATGGGGTACACGTTGCCAAGCTCCACCTTGAGCTTTTCAAGGGTCCGGTAGCCCAGCGCTATTCCGTGTTTCTTTTTTATCCCGGCGGCTATCGCCTCGTTGAGGTCCTCGCCGCCCACCCGCTCGCAGCCTGAGTACAGTAGTTCTCCTTCGGAGACGAGCGCGAACTGCGTTGTGCCCCCGCCCAGGTTCACGACAACCATTCCCCTGGATTGCTGCAGGGGAAGGCCCATGCCGATGATGGAAGCCATGCACGCTTCAACCAGGCGCACCTCGCGCGCGCCGGCCTGGATGCAAAGGTCCTCGAAAGCTTTCTTCTCGACGTCCGTGGCCCCGGTTGGGACCACGACGATAACCCACGACCCGAACAGCGGTTTGCGCGGCTGGGCCCTTTCGAAAAAGCTGCGGAGCATCTGGTCGGCGGTGTCGAAATCCTCGATCACTCCCTGCCGCACCGGGCGCTTCACCGCGATGTGGGCGGGCGAGCGCCCGAACAGGTTGTAAGCTTTGTCCCCGGACTCCGCCACCTCGCTCGTCCTCAGGGAAAGGGCAAGGTAGGAATGCTCGTTCACCACGACACCGCGGCCCGCACACAGCACCCTGCTGCGCGAGCTGCCGACGTCGACGCCCATCCCGACGTTAAGCAGGTCCTTGAACGATTGCATCAACGGCATTTCAAATCCCCGGCGGGGGCGCCATGCTCGAGTAGGGGGCCGCCGGCGAGCCGACCTTTAATTCCAGCCGCTCGGCCCTGAAGCCGCCCTCGAAATTTTTCTTTTGCACAATGGTGGTGTTGTCCCTCAGCCAGTACGTGCTCTGCTCGATGCGCGGCTCGTCGTCGAGGGGTTTCCTTTCGTAAAGAATCCACACCGCGCCGTGGTGCTGCAGGAGCCGCGCGATGGTGAACGGCGGGGAGGTGTCGAAGGCCGGGTTGAACGGTCGGACGATGTCTTCCTGCAGGAAGTGGTCGTCGACGATCCATGCCGCGAAGTCGGGGAAAAACGCGCGGGTTCGTTCTTTCACTCCGGGCGAAGCGTAGTAGAGGAACGGCCCGCTGATCCAGCCGTCGAGGATTACAACGGGGTCTTCCGGTTCCGCCTTCTCCTCGATGTACGCCGCGACCTCCCGCCACGGAATGCGCCCGCGCTCGATGCGGCAGGCGTCCGGCACGGAGCCGGCGGCGACGCAGAAAAGCGTGATCGCGAACGCCCACCTGAACCTGCGGCTGTCGTTCCGGAAAAAACCGATCGACAGCGCCAGCGGGAAAGCGGGCAGCAGCGGCAGCAGAGCTTCCCCGAGCGGCATCCCGAGGAAAAGCAGTACCGCGCTGACGGGAAAGGTGAACGCGAGCAGGAGAAAGACGATCGTGCGCTGCTTTTGGTCGCCGGGGCGCGGCTTGAAGCCGTAGAAGAAGGCAATGTGAAAAACCACCGGCAGGAGGAAGAAGGCTCCGATCTGCCCCCAGTTCGGGTGCGCGCTGTCGAAGGCGAAAAACCCTCCCGCCCCGCCGAACAGCTGGAAGTAAAGCTCCACGAAGTGGAACACGAAAAACTGCGGCACCGGAATTAAGCGGGGGTCCACGAACTGCTTGAAGACAAGCGAGTACTCCGGCCTTTCAATAAGTCCGGGCAGCCAGCGGACAAAAAAGTATACGCCCGCACAGAGGGCCACGATGTTGACGGCCGCCCACACGGCCCTGTCGCGCGTGCCACGCGGGCCGAAAATAATGAATATCAGGTTCAGGGGAAGGAAAAGACAGAGCGCCGCCGGGAAAAACATGACGCATAGAATGTATGCCCCGCCGAAAACCACGCACCACGCCAGCGGTTTATTCGCATCGATCGCTCGCAGGCACGTCCAGATCGACGCCGCCATCAGGAAAAACACCAGCGATTGATGGGTGAACGCCCTGTTGAACTGTATGACGGTTCACATCGCTGAGCCTGTTGACACTAAGCAAGGGGTGGTTGTCGTTGATGCACTACCGATTGCACACTACGAGCGAGGTATGTGCTGCATCGATGTTGCCCCTGGTACCACAGAT
>JAHIYH010000061.1 GCA_018814875.1 Patescibacteria group bacterium | reverse complement strand
GAACAGGCCAAAGGAATTGCGCTCCTGGTCTGTCTCGTTGCTTAAAGAATATGCGAAACACTTTATAAGGCGAGCATGTCGCGTCACCGGACGATGATCGGAAACGTGGAGGGAAATGGTCATGGAGAGACGGGATTTTTTAAAGACAGGTTTTTTGACGATATGTTCTCTATATGGTTTTTCTGAAAATATGGCGTGCTTCGCGGGTGAGAAAATTCCGCCGACACAGCATGCCGGGACAGGGCGCTATCCTTTTACCGGTGTTTACTCCGGAACCCTGACGAATGAACGGGTTATGATGCCCGATGTTTTTTCCCGATTGCTGGTGCAGGAGCGTTTTGTCCTTGTGGTTCCTGAAAGGAATTCTTGCGCCCTCCTCATTTCGGAGAACAGTCCTGAATGGGAAATACTGAAAGAACTATTCGATGCAGCAGATAAGGCTGATCCGCTGGTTCTCCGGGAGCGTACAGAAATCGACGGGGAAGGCAATCTCTATTTTCCTGAGAGAGTGAGTAAATTTGCCGGGATTCACACGCCGGCCGTTGCTATCATTGGTCACGGCTACGTCATAGAGATCATAGATTCGGAGCTTTATCATTCACGTATCGTCTGAGAGCGGTTCCGTAAATGCCATTCATTCATTCGATTGCCTCTTCCGTATTTTCCCTCTTGTGATTAACAATGACGTTCAAGTAAAAAGTCGGGCGGAATGATAAGAAGTGAACGTGAAAACAAGCTTTTCCAGGTGATAGCGCAGCAGACATTGGACCGTGCCGATCCGTTATGGCTTGCGGAAAACATTCGGGAAGGCCTGGATTGGTCTGCTGTAACGCAAAGGGCTTTCGATGAAGGTCTTGCTCCGCTTCTTTATTACCACTGCCGGAACATGAATATGCTTGAAGCCATTCCGGAAAGCACGAAAAAATATCTCGCCCGGATATACGCGGAAACTTCTCTTATCAATCTGCATCTTTTACAGGAAATGACCGAGCTCGAAAAAGGTCTGGAAAAACGGGATATACAGGTTATCGTTCTCAAGGGGGCCGCGCTTCTGAAGACAGTTTATCGGGATGTTGCGTTACGTCCGATGGAAGATATCGATTTGATGGTTCGGCAGGAGCATCTGAACGAATTGAAAAACGTTTTAGAGTCGATGGGCTTCGCTCAGAATCGGCTGTATCCGGATTCTTTCGCGAAAGGAATCCTTTCGATCGACATTCATTCGGATTTACTTTCTTCACACAGGATACGGAGCCGTCAGGCAATTCTGGATATTCGCCCGGAAGATGCGTGGAGCACCTCGATTCCAATCAATGGAAGCAGCTCTTTATATCGACTATCTCTCAACGTCAATTTGATTGCCCTTTCGTTTCATTTGCTGAAGCACCGGTATGACCGGCTCATCTGGTTCGTCGATATTGCTGAAATCATAAAGACATATCAATCCATGTTGGACTGGCAAGACCTGATAGCATATTCGCGGCGCGTCCGCGCCGACAGGCTTTTGCTTTATACCTTGCTGCTGACGAAGCGCCTCCTTGGAGTTAAAGTGCCCGATGATGTACTAACAGACCTTGGGAAGGAGGATCTCTCGCCGGTCGAGAGATATATCCTGCGGCTGCGGTTAATGCATGCGCCCCTCGGAACGGCGATGGATCTTTTATGGATGTTTCAGATTCGGGGAACGGGCAAAAAAATACGATTTATAAGAGAAAATATTTTCCCCCGGCGTGAGGTAATGAATCAGATTTTTCCGGATACATCTTATCGCTTCGGTGCGTTCCTGAAACGAGTCATCCTCGTATCTTCGCAGGTCCTGACCGATCTTCTGGCGTTGTTCAGGGGAGTATTGAGGGGCGGCCTTCCCCCGCTATGATCATTATAACGAGGTAATTGTAAAACTCTTCCAAATATGTTCCCCCGCCCTTGACGGGAGGGGGTTAGGGGGTGGGTGAAGCATGCAACATGCTTATTTCATGGCAACCTCCCCCCACCCTAACCCTCCCCCGCCAGGGGGGAGGGGATTTATTCCTTTTCGGGTTAATACCCCGAAGCTTGCTTCGTCTCT
>JAHIYH010000068.1 GCA_018814875.1 Patescibacteria group bacterium | reverse complement strand
GTATGTTTAACCTTGAGAATATTGTTCAAAGTACTAAGTTTCGTTTAGGTATGACTCTAACAGTAGGTCTTGCAACTCTAACAATGATTGCTTGTAATGCACAAGCAACACCAACACCTAGCCCTACAGATACACCTAAACCTGCTCCCACAGCAACTGCTGTACCTAGCCCCACAACATATCCTACTGAGACACCAACAGAAGTACCAGTAAATTACCCCACTGAAATAAGCGATGTCAGCATTGACAAAACAGTATATTCCGGCAAAGAGTTTTCTGTTTCTGCTTATATTAAAGATAAAAACAGGGTTAAAGAAGCTTACCTATCACTTCAGGATATAAACGACAAAAGCAACACAGTAATTATAGATTTGACAAAAGCTAGTGGTGATTTATATAAATCCTTGGTTGATTTAGGTGTCCCGGGAACCTATAAAGTCAGAATATTTGTAGAAGATAATGATGGCAATGGTAATGGAGAAGGGTTTGATATTGGAACTATTGTTTGTCAAATGTCAGAACCTAGTCCTACATCTACTCCTGAGCCAACAGCTATTCACACGCCTGTTTCTAGCCCTACAGAAACTCCTGCTTATAAAAACGCTCAGGAATATGCATCTGCAATTCTGCCTTCTTATTTGGCTGAGCAAATACCTGCAATACCTCTTGATGGGGATCCAAAGATATTCATAGATGAACTTAGCAGATTGCCTGAATATGCGCAAAGAATAATGGCAGAAACAGGGTTAGCAAAGCATTTGATAAATGATGGTGGAGTAACTGCAAGTGGCTTGGCAATTATAGAAGACCTAGACCAAGATGATATACCTAACTTAAAAGAAAAGTTAAAAGGAACTAATGTCTTTGACCCTACAAATACTGCAAGGGCAGAAGATAATGAAACTACAAGGTTTCTTGCAAATTTGATTGTATACAATGCTTCACAAGGCAGATTTGGAAATATAGCTAATGCTTATCCTGGATTGGAGAATGTGATTTATGTTGTTGAAAATCATCCAAAGATAGCTGATGGCTTAAACGCGTTTGGAAATGATGCTTTGGCTTTGCTTTTGGCTGACAACCAAGGTGTTATTGATATGGATAAGTACTGGTTTTTAACGAATGCAACTGCTTTGCAGGCCCAGGATTTTTTTTATATAGGAAATGAGATAATGTGGGATGGAAGGTTTAAGAATGAAATAAAAGGTCCTGCAACAGATAGAAAATTTGATGCAACAGAAAGGGAAATTACAAATTTCAGGTTAAGGAAGCAGGTAGAATGGCAAGGTCCCTGGTCAACTCCGCTGGAATATGAGGAAGCTGTCAGGGAGTATGGAAGCGAGCAAAGGGCAAGCAATGCATTAAGGTGGAGGGTTTTGCCGCAGCGTCTTTTTGTTGATGATGTAAAAGGAACTGGCACACATCCTTTATATTTAACATTTGATGCAAATACTTGGTTGGCAGTCGCTTTGGATAATAACAGTAATTCAGAGGCTGTAGGAGCAGGTATTTTAGCAAGATTAAATGATCCTGAAAGATATGCAAAAGATGCGGAAAGAATTAAAGGATTATACGAAGGCGCAGCAACACTGCCAAATGTAGGAACTATCAATCAAAAGGCATCAGAGTATGTTGATATTATTTTTTCAGAAGGAAAACCATATGAAATAGCAGATATATTGATATATTTGTATGCCCGCGAACAAATTCACCATGATAATGCCACACCATTATCTGCATTATGGGCAACTTTAGTTGGCGCAAGTGGCGGTGTAGGTTCAGCACGCATTATACATCCAGGAGGATATGAAACTGGTGATAGTCAGTTCATGTTTACCTTATCGGAGAGTACACAGAAGAAATTGCCAGGTGCATTTGTATATGGAGTTGATGATTTGGCACAATTAATTCCAAGTATGGATAGAAGCGATCCAAAATATCTATCATTAGATGGATTGTTTGGCGTACCTTATTCAAACATAGATGCCTTGAGGGCTGATAAGGCCAAGCATTTGAAGGTACTTACACCAAGCTTCTATGTGATTAAAGTGCCTATACCAAAATAGTAAAAAGATAAAAATTAAACTAAAATTT
>JAHIYH010000026.1 GCA_018814875.1 Patescibacteria group bacterium | reverse complement strand
CGCAGACAATATGAAGAAGATAAACACCAGGACGACAATCCCCAAATGGATTTCAACTGGAATTAATCCCTGAGTCACTTTAGCTGCCCCCTTATAGGGGGCTTCCCCAAACTACCGGTTCTACCGGTAGTTATTGATTGGGTGGGTTGCATGTTGATATTGTATCAGATGTTAAGTTACTGGTTTCTAGTTGATAGTTTCTAGTTCATTATCTTTTGCTCTTTGCTCAAGCAACAAAGCGATAGAAGATGAGCGAAACTCAGGCCCTTTACAGGGCTAAAGCTCATTGCTGGTTTCGTTAACCTCGCATTTAAATGCGAGGTTAACGAACGAACCGTATGGCTTTAGCCACTTTGGTTTATAAATAACTAGCAAATAGAAACCAGAAACTATCAACTAGGAACCAGCAACTATCAACCAGCAACTAATCAGTCACACTCTCCAGTCTATGTATTATATCTTCCCGTTCAAATGTTGAAAGGAACCAACCAACCTGAGGTCCGCGATCACGTCCTAGGAATATTTGATAAAGCGGCTGAAAAATCTTCTGCGGTTCAATTTCAGATTCCTCTTTAACTTTATGAATGAGTTCATGAATCGATGCTCCTTCCCATTCAAGTGACTCATCTGAAAATTCATCCTTAAGTTTTTTGAGAGCATTAACTTGTTCTTCATCAAGTTCCAGATCGGCAGGAGCCTCTGTGAGAATTGTGTATTTGAACTCATCGGGGGCGCAATTCTCCAGCCATTGGCGAACATAGAAAGCTCGTTCCTTGAGTGCTTCTTTTTCTGCTTTAGTAAGGGCTGATCCTTTAAGCTTGGCCGCTTCCGTTTCCAGATCCAAGTGTGGCATTTGTAGTACGAAGCTGAGAACCGTGAAGCGCATCTGCCATAGATCAGGCGGGGGTTCGTAAGGATTAATTTGCGTAAGTTGGAATGTGCGTGCAAATCCTTCGAAAGGTTCCGGATGTCGTTTAAAATAATGATCAGAAAGGCGATCATACTCATCGAATAGGTTTGGAATTGTCTTTCCTTCCGGGTCAAATTCGATCGGTTGGTTCGGTTTCTTTCTAATCATAAGAAGCTTAAGAAGCGTAGGTGGCAGCATGTCAGCAACTTCTTTTGATGAAGCTCCAAGCCCTTTACTTGCACTCATCTTTTTCCCCTTAAAGTTAAAGAACTCATATGGAATGTCGAATGGTGTTGGGTAGTGGAAAACTTCTTCAGAAATTCTAGCTGCGATTTCGCGCGATCCGCCTGCGGCGTAGTGGTCCTTTCCTGCGCCTTCGATATCTACTCCCAAAACTTTCCATTTTGCGGCCCATTCCACTTTCCATGGGAGCTTAGCTGCACCATCAAAAGGATTGATTTGCCCCTCATATCCGCATCCTTCTGCCCATTCCACATAATCAGGTTTACATGCGTATTTCACAAACTTTCCGTCCCAATCAATTACTTGAGTAGTGCCAATCTTCCCACATTTTTCACATACAACACTTAGCGGATACCAGTCGCTTGGCTTTCCTCCACCACTAACTTCCAGATATATCGTTCTTATCTTCTCCGCATTATTCAGTGCTTCAAAAATCACGTCGTTAAATTTTCCTGCTTCGTAGAGTGGACGTAAATGATAAAAGTCGATGGGAAGCCCCAGTGGTTGCACAACTTCTTTTAGTTCATCACCAAACACCATCGGATAATTTTCAGATCTAGGCTTGTAAGATGGGACAGTGAAGAGGGGTTTCCCCATGTGTTTCTTATATTCTTCCTGATCAACATACACAGGTAGGCCATCCATTGGATCGAAATCGTTCAACTCAAATTTGAAATCATTTTCGATTCCTTTTTCACTCAGAACTTGTGCAATAAGTCCGTGAATAATGATCCCACGCATGGATCCTATGTGCACTTTTCCTGAAAGCGTTTTTTCATCACGAATAATCAGAGGTTCATTCCTCTTAATCTTTTCAGCAAAATGCTCCTCTATTTCGCCAATGACAGGATCAACCCAGGACATGATTGTCATTGTACTATTCTGTGGAGAGTATTACATGTTTTTCTTGTTAAATAACGCTTATTAATTAAGAATTGAGAATTAATAATTAAGAATTAAAAGAATTTAACCTAGATATCAAAAATAATTCTGAATTCTACATTCTTAATTCTAAATTCTCTCCACTTTTCACTTTTAACTCTTAACTCTTAACTATTCACTTTTAACTTTTCGTTGTATTCTTTTGCTATGCGCAAACACTTCAATCTTCTATTCGAGATGACGAAAGTGCGTTTCAAATTGCGTAACGAGGGCAGTTTTTTGGGAGTTTTTTGGTATCTATTGGGTCCGCTACTAACATTTATAATTCTATTACTTGTCTTTTCTGCTCGTCTTGGTAGTGGAGTGGAACACTATCCTCTATATCTTCTAAGTGGAATTGTTATTTGGAACTTCTTCAGCGCGTCTACATCTAGCTCTTTGAATTCTATTATGGGGCAGGCTGGCCTTATTAAATCTCTGCCTGTGAGGAGGGATCTTCTTGTTTTTTCTACTATCTTTGATGCGTTTTTCTCGCATATATTTGAACTCGTGATTCTCTTCGGATTGATGGCTTATTTCGGTGTCTTATCTAAAACAATCCTACTATTTCCTATCATTCTTATACTGCAGTTAATGTTTGCTCTCGGTACTGGATTTGCTCTTTCCTCTCTTCATTTTATTTTCCGGGATCTAGGGCAAGTATGGTCTGTGCTTATGCGAGCTTGGTGGTTTGTAACACCCATCTTTTATGTCCTAAACGAGGGAGGACCAGGAGAGAAGGTCAACATGTTTAATCCGATGTATCATTCAATTAATATATCACGGGATGTGCTTATTTACGGTAAGATTCCAAATACCACATCTCTCATCATTTTCACTTGTTTTGCTATTGCGGCCTATGTGATGGGCTATTTTATCTTCACACGTATATCACCACGATTCGCTGAATACATATGATTCCAGAAACTGTTATTACGGTTGATAATGTTACAAAGGATTTTATCCTCCAGGAGGACGAAACTATTCTCGCAAAAATTGTCGGAAAGGCGAACGGATCCAGTATGCCACGCAAAATCAGGGCACTAGACGACATATCATTTACACTTAAAAAAGGAGAAGTACTTGGTATTATTGGCAGAAATGGTTCGGGGAAAACAACTCTTTTAAGAGTGCTCGCCGGAATTTATACGCCAACCCGTGGACATGTGCATGTGCGCGGCAAACTGATGCCACTGATAAATTCCTCTGTTGGTGTTCAGCCGAAGCTCACTATGCGGGACAATATTTACTTAGTAGGTTCCCTATTCGGAATCTCGCGAAGCGAGATATCTAGCAAGTTTGATTCTATTGTAGAGTTCTCGGAGCTTGATGATTTTGTTGATGTCCAGTTGTATAAATTTTCAAGTGGTATGGGTGCACGGCTTTTCTTTTCTATCGCAGTACACTTAGAGCCGGAAGTTCTGTTGCTAGACGAAGTATTTGCAACGGGGGACGTGAGATTCAAAGAAAAAAGCCGTGATAAGATGATGGAGCTTGTTCAAGGTGATGCGACAGTCATCATGACTAGTCACAGTGAAGACTTCATTAAAGAAGTAGCTGATAGAATTATTTGGATTGAAAGGGGGAGAGTACAAATGGATGGTGTTCCTGAAGAGGTTATCATGGCTTACAAAAAAGATATGAAAAATCTTCGCATAGGAGGGCTTACCAAAAAGAAGGAGATCATTTCATCAACAAAAATACATCTTAGAAACAGAGTGTTGCACCGACGCAAGCCGTTGACTATTTTTTTACATATACCAAAATCGGGTGGAACCACTATACGGTCGCACACCGTAAAAAATCTGCAGCAGGGGGAGGTTCTGGCTGCATACAACACACTCTTAAACGGTAAAGATCCAAATGTGCATATCGCCTCTCTTTCGGAGGAGGAGTGCCACAACATTAAAGTGATTTTTGGGCACCTTATCATGTTTAATGAAGCGCGTAATTCCTTTGCTGGGAGAGAAATACGACTTATTACATTTTTACGAGATCCGGCTAATCGCATTTTTTCTTTGTACGATCAATATCGTAAGGAATACGACATAACTGGCTGTACTAATAAAAAGAGCCTCATTCTCTCAGAGAATGGAGATATTCTTCAGTTTGAAGAATGGTTTGATAAATCAAGAAGTAAGCTCAGGATAATGAATCCTGTGGCATTTGCGCTTTATTGGTCATCTGCCGTTGATAATAAAATTACGCATATCAATAAAGCGCACTTCAAATTAGCCAAGAAAGCTCTACAAGAATTCACTTTTGTAGGTATCACAGAACAGCCGGAGGATTTTTCGATTTGTTACAATCTGTTGGGTGTTAATACAAGCCATGTTGACAGAGAGAATGTGGCTACACGTTCATATATTGATCTTGCAAAATCTCGGTTCAAAAATATGAATGAACTTAAAGATTATGTTAACTCCTCAATGCCATATGCTCAGGAGTTCTATGAGTATGCAAAGGAGCTCAACAAAAAGCAGAAGAAACAATTGAAATCAAAGCTGGCAAAGTCGTTGGCCTTTGCTTAACATTTAGGGTTAAGTGAGGTGAGATATCTATCAAGTTTGATTCCATCGTAGAGTTCTCGGAGCTTGAGGATTTTATAGATGTACAGTTGTATAAGTTCTCTAGTGGTATGGCTTCACGGCTTTCTTTTTCTATTGCAGTGCATTTGGAATCATAAGTTCTATTACTTGATGAAGTATTCGCAACTGGAGACGCGCGATTCAGAGAGAAAAGTCGCGATAAGATGATGGAGCTTGTTCAAGGTGATGCGACAGTTGTAATGACTAGCCACAGTGAAGACTTCATTAAAGAATTAGCAGGGGGAAGGGGGCATCATGGATGGTGATCCTGAAACCGTGTTGCAAACATATCTCGATAAAACCACGGGTGTATTGTCACCAATGGTAGCGGGGAAAACTTAATAACAAATTCTAATCCTGTATTCGTAGTCACTTATTTTGCACTTGGCACTTGCCTGATAGCTTGTTACATTTGATGGGAGTTCATGGATAGTTTGTCGCCACAACATAGGCCACTATTTGTATTTCTACATATGCCCAAGACTGGAGGAACTACAATCCATGTTCATTTGAAGCGTAACTACGAAAAAGAAAAAATAGTATCAGCTTATCGAAATGAAGCCAGAGGCATTAAACCTATGGATTGTGTTTTATTTTTGTCTGAGCAAGAACGGGAAAAGGCACATGTAGTATGTGGGCATAATATTTTCTTAAAGGAAGTAGCCAATGTTTTTAATGAGAGAGAAAATCACAAGATTGTGTTTCTGAGAGATCAAGCCGAACGTGTGGTTTCTTTGTATAATCATCACAGATCTATATATGAAAAAGATGGAATATTGATGAGTGGTATGTGTCTTGAAGGTGAAAATGGAAAGATTCTTTCGTTTTCAGAATGGTTTGAGGTTGTAAAAGATACTATATTTGTAAGTTATACAAAATACCTTTTGCATTTCTGTGCAGGGCTCCATCCTGAAGAGATGTATAAACTGACATACGAACATTTGGAGCAAGCAAAGCATATTCTTGACGGGTTTATCTTTGTTGGCATTACGGAGAATCCCGAAGACTTTTCCATTTGCTACTCATTAATAGGTGTACCTGTGAGCAATGTGAGAAGAGAAAATGTCAGTACACATTCTTACATCGGAATGTCAGTGTCAGAATTGGAAGATATGAAGAAGTACATTCGTTCATCACTTCCATATTCACAGGAGCTCTATGAGTATGCAAAGGAGCTCAACAAAAAGCAGAAGAAACAATTGGAACCAAAGCTGGCAAAGTCGTTAACTTTTGCCTAACTAGAAGTCATAAACTACATACCCTTTTGCTCCGCCTCTAAAATCTTTGGAAAAATACAAGAAAAACAGCGATTGTTCATTGACGATGTCGAATGCAAACCAATACACTCAGTGTACTGATGCGAGAAGCCTTCAAGCCATCGTGCTAAAAGGCGTCGCTTATGTTCGAGACTGCCTTCGTTGTGAATAAGCAGTCCGCAAGAACCTCCAAGCCTATCCAATGTCTCAAGGACTCATTGCCAAAAAAGTCGGCATGTCGCGACTCTTCCTAGAAAACGGAGAGGCAGTTCCTGTGACGTATCTAGAGGTGAAGCCTAACATCATTGTTCGTACCAAGACTGAGGGTAAGGATGGCTACAATGCCGTTGTTTTGGGTATTGGTGCCAAAAAATGGAAGACACGCAAAGGCAATGAGCACACACGTTACGAATTGCAGAAGGAATGGCAGGTGGATTCGTTAGAAGGTTTGAATCCCGGAGGAGAGATTACTGCGGCAGCTATTCCAGTTGAAAGTCTTGTGACCATTTCTGGGACAAGCAAAGGAAAAGGATTCCAAGGTGTAATTAAAAGACATGGATTCCATGGAGGACCTGCAACTCACGGTTCACATAGCCACCGCCGTCCCGGATCTGTGGGAATGTGCGCTTTTCCTGGGAGGGTCATAAAGGGCAAGAAAATGCCAGGACAAATGGGAAATCAGACCATTACAATCAAACGTCGCCCAGTGGTTTTATGCGATCCGGAGAAGGGAATTCTGTGTATCAAAGGTCCCGTTCCAGGCCCCAATGGTTCTAACTTGTTCGTTACTATTGAATCTTCTACTTCTTCTAAAGAATCATGAATATAGATGTATATTCATCAACGGGTACAAAAAAGGGGACAGTCGCTCTTCCTAAGGAATTGTTTGAGTCACCTATTAATGAGGGTCTCATGCATCAGGCATTGGTTCGTCAGCAGAGTAACCGAAGATCACCAATTGCTCATACCAAGAGTCGTGGAGAAATTAGCGGTTCTACACGCAAGCTCTTTGCTCAAAAGGGTACAGGACGTGCGCGTCGCGGTTCCATCAGAAGTCCGCTTCTGCGCGGAGGAAACAAAGCTTTTGGGCCGCTCAATAATGCGAATTTTATAAAAGATATGCCACGTATAATGCGCAGAAAAGCACTTTTCTCGTGTCTTTCTTTACAGGCCAAGAATGGAAAGATTATTGGTTTAGAAAGTTATCCAGAGGCTATCAAGACAAAGGATCTGTATAAACTTCTAGAAAAACTGCCAACTAATATAGGAAGGCATATCCTTCTTGTTACAGATAAGAAGCACGAAGCACTATCACTTTCGGCACGCAATATTCCAAGAGTGAAGACAGTTCAGGTTTCTTACCTGAATCCTGAAGACATTCTCAGGTCTTATCACATTGTTTTCCTTGTAGATGCGATTAAGAAGGCGGAGGAGGTGTTCTCTGGAAAAGAGAAAAAAGAGATAAAGGAGGTAAAAGATGTAAAAGAGAAAAAAGAGGTAAAGGAGGTAAAAGAGAAGGTGTCATCAACCAAGAAAACAACGACTAAAAAAGTTTCTACTTCCAAGCCCAAGCCCTAGCCCTATATGGACTTATCCCGCGTCATCCTCGGCTCAATAGTCACTGAAAAGTCAGAACGCCTAAAGGTGAATCGCACCTACACATTAAAGGTTGCTCCTGATTCAACGAAGATTGATATCAAAGCGGCACTAAAGCGATATTACGATGTGAATGCAGATAGTGTGCGTGTGATGCGAGTGGTAGCTAAGAACAGAGCGATTCGTGGTGGCACGATGCAGAAACGTCATCCTTACAAGAAGGTGATGGTGACCCTTGATAAACAGAGCAAGACGTTAGATATTGCTAATTTTAAAACTTAACCCTGTTCCATTGTTCCATTGTTCCATTGTTCATCGGCTAAATAAGTGTTCGAAACTCGCTTGCGAACCATGGAACCATGAAACAATGGAGCAATTGCATGATGCTCTTCTTACATCTCATTACTTGAGTTATGCCAATTAAAAAAGTAAAACCAACGAGCCCAGCACGACGTCGCATGACCTTCCTGTCGACCGCTCATCTGACCAAGAAGAAGCCAGAAAAGGGCTTGAGTAAGGGCAAAAAGCGTATCTCCGGTCGTAACAGTTCCGGACGCGTTACAATTCGTCATCGTGGAGGAGGGCATAAGCGCCTCTTGCGAGATATCGATTTCAAGCGTTCAGATAAAGCAGGAGTACCGGCGAAAGTGGCCGCACTTGAATATGATCCAAATAGATCAGCTTCCATTGCACTTCTTCATTATGTAGATGGAGAAAAGCGTTATATCTTGGCGCCGGAGAAATTAGAAGTAGGAGATCAGGTTGTTTGTGCCGAGCGTACCAAGGTGAAACCTGGCAATAGAATGCAACTTAAATACATTCCTTCCGGATACAAGATTTTTAATATTGAACTAACATTAGGAAAAGGAGGACAGATTGTTCGTTCAGCTGGAACGTCTGCCACACTCATGAGTATCGATGGAGATTTTGCATTAATTCAATTGCCCAGTGGAGAAGTGCGTAAAGTTCACTCCGTATGCTCTGCTACCATTGGTACGGTTAGTAATCCCGAGCACAACTTAATCCGTATTGGAAAAGCAGGACGTATGCGTTGGCTTGGTCGCCGTCCACAGGTTCTTGGAAAATCCATGAATGCCGTTGATCACCCACATGGTGGAGGAGAGGGGCATTCACCAATTGGTATTAAGAAGGGTCCAAAAACTCCATGGGGCAAGAGAGCGTTGGGTGTAAAAACTCGCAAGCAGAATAAGCATTCGAACCTATTTATTGTACGTCGTCGTATTAATAAGAAACGTAAACGCTAATATTATGTCATATTCTTTTTCTACTAACGGCTCACCTGAGGTTCAATTGATAATTGACAATGAACAATTGACAATTAATGCTCGTGACATTGTCAATTGTCAATTTTCAATTGTCAATTTTTCACCTTATACAAATCCTTTCACTAACTAATTCTATGTCCAGATCTCTCAAAAAAGGCCCCCACATTGATGCGAAACTTCTAAAGAAAGTGATGAAGATGATAGAAGGTGGTAAAGAGAAGAGGATCATCAAGACATGGGCACGTGACTGCGATATTCCACCAGAATTCGTTGGATTCACATTTGCAGTTCACAACGGAAAAGACTTCACGCCGGTTTATATAACCGAGCAAATGGTGGGACATAAATTAGGTGAGTTCTCTTGGACAACTAAATTCAGGATACACGGTGGAAAGATGGCAGGGGCACAGTCTAAGGATTCTAAGATGTCCTCCCCAAGCAAATGATCCAGCATTTCTTCTATTGCGGGCTTACAGCTTATTGGCACATTGGCGACTTAGCTAATACTTCGACTTCACTCAGTACAAGTAAGCCAACAAGCAAACAAGCCAATTGCCTCTCTGATTCGACTATTACTTCTATCTGACTATGAAAGCTTCATTACATTCCGTCCGCATCGCTCCCAAGAAGGCTAATCTCATTGCCAAGATGATTCGTGGAATGACTGTACCTCAGGCGATTGAATCATTAGAGAGAACCAACAAGAAGGCGGCACGTCTCCTCGAAGAGCTCCTGAAGTCTGCGATGGCCAATGCACAGAATAATGATAGTCAGGATCCACAAGAACTCGTGATTAAGTCTCTTATCGTGAATCAGGGGCAGGCATATCACAGAGGTGTTCCAATGGCTCGTGGGCGTGTTCGTCCAATGCGAAAGTTTTTGAGTCATATCGAGTTGACGTTGGGAATCGCTTCTGTAGAAGGGGAAAAGGGTAAAGTGAAAGGGGAAAGCGCATCTAAAAAAACGAAAGAACCTACTTCACAGAAGTCAAAAAAGACTGTAAAAAAGGTAAGTACTCAGAAGGAGTCACAGGATTTAGAGGAAGGTTCTTCTCCCACCACTCGACGCAGCTCGGGGCAGGAGAAGAAAACCACCTCCACTCCCAAGGTTTCTGCTGAGAAAGATTCTTCCACCAAAAAATAATGGGTCAGAAAGTAAACGCCAACGGCTTTAGGCTCGGAATCACGCATTCCTGGTCCAGTACGTGGTTTGCAAGGAAGAAGAAGTATCGCGACTTGTTCCTGCAGGATACGCGTATAAAACGTTATGTTAGAGAGCGTTTTAAGGATGCGGGTATAAGCGAAATTGGCATTGACCGTAGCAAGAAGATCTCTGTGGCGATCCATACAAGCAAGCCAGGTGTGATTATCGGGAAGCAAGGTGCAGCTATAGAAGAGCTCAGAAAAGATTTAGATAAGGAGTTTGGTGGCTCTTTTGAAGTGAACATTCAGGAGATTCGTAGCCCCGATGCAGATGCTGCAGTGGTTGCCGAAAATGTTCAAGGGCAGATTCAACGTCGCATGCCTTACAGGCGGGCTGCAAAGATGGCGATCGAGAAGGCGATGCAGGCGGGAGCGATTGGAATTAAAATTCGTGTCGCGGGACGCCTAAATGGTGCTGAAATTGCTCGATCAGAACTCTTTAAAGAGGGGAATATTCCTTTGCAGACTCTTCGTGCCAACGTGCAGTTCGCTAGGCGCAGTGCCTTGACGACATATGGGACGATTGGCATTAAAGTTTGGATCTATAAAGGAATGGTCTTCCGAAAGGTTGAGCATATTCAAACCTCCACTTTATCTGATAACAACCAACAGCAAGATGCTTGAGCCTAAAAAATTAAAGCATCGTAAGCATCACAGACGTCGTGGAGCATTCAGCGGCGTTGCACAGCGTGGGCACATGTTGGCGTTTGGATCAGTAGGTCTTAAAGTGATTTCGAATGGAGAAGTAACTGCACGTCAGTTGGAGGCAGCAAGGCGCGCTATGACTCATTCTGTACAGCGTGGAGGAAAGATTTGGGTGCGCGTTTTTCCACATACACCTGTTACCAAAAAGCCTGCAGAAGTCCCTATGGGATCAGGAAAAGGAGCACCGGAGTATTTTGCTGCAGCAGTGAAAGCTGGCACAATTCTATTTGAAATGGATGGAATTACAGAAGCAGTGGCACGTGAAGCATTGCGCCTTGCAGGACACAAGATTCCAATGAAAACCAAGATTGTTACTCGCATTACACGCTAATGTCTTCTATCCTTTCCATTACCGAGCTTAGGAAAATGCAAGCGAAAGACTTGTTGCGTGAGTTACAAGAGCAGGCGTCTTTAGTTGCCAAGATGCGTTTGGGTATCAAAATGAAGAAAGAGAAGGACACTGGCAAATATCGTCGTGAGAAAAAACAGATTTCACGCATGAATACGGCGTTAACCGAGAAGGCGTACGAAGTATATGAGGAAAAGGAATCTTCTACCCATAAGAAATCATGAGAACCAAAAAATGTACCGTTGTATCGGCAAAGATGATAGATACTGTTACGGTGATAGAACATAGGGCTGTATTCCATCCTATCTACAAGAAGCGTTTCCGTCGTAGCAGTAAGTTTATGGCAGATAGCAAAGGAATTGAAGATTTACAGGAAGGCGACACGGTTATTGTTTCCGAATGTAGACCACTAAGTAAGAACAAGTATTTCAGAGTAACTGAGGTGTTGGAGCGTGTGCCACGTGTGGGTGATGTCAAAGATGAGGAAGGAGTGGCAGAAGCTGTTCATGGTAAACAAGAAGAAGAGGTAAAAGAGGAAAAAGAGTCAAAGGAGGAGTCATCAGAAGAATCTTCCACTTTAATATCCGAGTCATGATCCAAGTTCAAACCATCCTCAACGTTGCGGATAATACAGGTGCCAAAAGCGCCATGTGCATCAAAGTACTTGGTGGTTCTAGGCGACGTTGCGCGAGTGTTGGAGACATAATTGTTGTGGCAGTAAAAACTGCAGCACCACGCGGTATCGTTAAGAGAAAGGCGGTTGAGAAGGCGGTGGTGGTACGTACCAAGAAAATAATCCGTCGCAAAGATGGTAGTGGCATTCGTTTTGATGACAATGCTTGCATCATTATTGGAGGGGATCGTCTTCCAAAGGGGACGCGCGTGTTTGGCCCTGTAGCCAGAGAGTTACGTGGAAAAGCATTCCAGAAGATTGTTTCCCTTGCCCCCGACGTATTATGAAGCTGCGCGCAGGCGATCATGTGGTCGTAATTACCGGCAAGGACAAGGGCAAAACCGGAAAGGTGATGCGTGTTTTAGAACAAACAGGACGCATTGTAGTAAGTGACGTTAACATGCGTACAAAGCATTTAAAAAAGCAGGCCAATCGTCAGGGGCAAATTATTCACTACGAAGCTTCACTATCAGTCAGTAATGTTATGCTGGTGGATTCAAAGACTAAGAAGCGCTCACGTGTTGGTTATATTGTTGATGAGACGGGAAACAAGAAGCGTATATCGAAGCATAGTGGGGAAGTAGTTACTGTGTCTAAGGCCAAGGATACTAAGGCTGATAAAAAGGATACGAAAGAAACCAAGGAAACCAAAGGAACCAAGGAAACCAAAGAATCTAAAGTTAAGAAGAGTACAAAGAAGGATGATCGTGTTGATGCAACCGATAAGAAGCCTTTCTGGAAGGGGCTTGGATTTGGTGCAGAGGCAATGAAAGATGCAGATCTTAAAGAAGAATCTCATATGAAAGAAGATCATAGAGTTCCTGATCAGGGCAAACCGCAAGATACCTTTACCCACCAACGTGGCTCATGACGTATTCACCACTTCATGATCGGCTACGTGGTCCTATAGCAGACAACCTAAAGAAAGAGCTCAAGATCAGTAATTACTACGCTTTGCCACGTATCGAGAAGGTTGTAGTGAATGTTGGTATCAACAAATCTAAGATGGATAGCAAAGAAATGCATCAGTATATTGCGGATTGCTTTATGCAGATTACAGGACAGAAGCCGGTCTTCACTAAGACACACAAAGCCATCTCCAATTTTAAGACACGCGAAGGAATGATTGTAGGTGCGATGGTTACTTTGCGCGGGAAGAAGATGGAGGAGTTTCTTGATAGATTGCTTCACTACTCTCTTCCACGCATACGTGACTTCCGTGGAGTTACTGCGAATCTCGACGGCCATGGCAATTTTGCTATCGGTATTCAAGATCACTCTATTTTCCCAGAGGTTCCTTTGCCGGAAGCCAAGCAGATTTTCAGTTTGCAGATCCAAATTACAACCACCACAGATAGTGATGATGAAGCGAGAGCATTGCTTAGGCAGATGGGAATGCCGTTTAAAAAGGATTCAAAGGAAATCAAAGAAACCAAAGAAACCAAGGAAACCAAAGAAACCAAGGAAAAAATACCAGTTGACTCTCCTGATGAATCCGAAACCAAATCTGATGATGATTCTGATTCCCCTGATTCCACTTCTTCTTCATAATATTTTTCTATGGCTAGAACCGCTCTAAAGAACAAGCAGAGGACAAAGCTCCAGGCCTTCCTGAGAGACAAAGCTGCAGGCAAGAAGCCAGAGTTCCCAACACGTGTATACAATCGTTGTGGGCTTTGTGGCAGGCGTCATGGCTATATGCGATTCTTTGGAGTTTGCCGTATTTGTTTTCGCGAACTTGCTTCCGAAGGTGAGATTCCGGGTGTTACTAAATCTTCTTGGTAATTACTATGATATTTAAACTTGTCACTACTGGCTTAGGAGCATATTGGCATATTGGCTTTTGGCTAAAAGCCAATGGCCAACAAGCTGTAAGCCTTAAGAGTTCACGTTTCCCAATCACACGATCATGACTTATGTAACTGATCCAATAGGCGATTTACTCACTCGCATACGCAACGCGCAGAGTGCAAGACATAATCATTGTCAGGCGCCATGGTCTAGAACAAAAGAACAATTGTGTGAACTATTGCGTGATAACGATTGGATTGCAGATGTCACTGTTTCCGGAGAGGATCCTAAAAAGATCATGACGGTTACGTTTAACCCAAAAAAGCCAAAACTCGAACTTAGTCGTATCAGCAAACCTGGCCGACGTGTATATAAAGGAACGCAGGAATTACGCCCGATTCTTCATGGATACGGCACAGCAATTTTGACTACCAGTCAGGGCTTGATGACTGATAAGGAAGCTCGTAAAAAGAAGATTGGAGGAGAAGTACTTTGTACCATCGCATAACTATGTCTCGAATAGGTAAAAAACCAGTGGCCCTTCCATCCGGTGTGACTGTAGAAGTCGCAGGGGCAGTTATAAAAGTAAAAGGTTCCAAAGGGGAATTGAGCTATACGCACCTTCCAGAAGTCTCTGTTAAGGTTGATGGAGATTGGGTATTGATTGAACGCAAAGATGATCTGGCACAATCGCGTGCACGTCATGGTCTTACACGTCAGTTGGTTGCCAATATGATTCAAGGTGTAAGTGAAGGATACGAGAAGAAATTAGAGATCATTGGTGTAGGTTACAAAGCGCAAGTACAAGGCAAAAAGCTTACTTTGAACCTTGGTCATTCTCACCCAATCAATTATCTCATTCCCGAAGGTATTGAGGTCTCGCAGGATGAGAAGAATAAGAATATTCTTATTATTCGTGGAATTGATAAACAACTCGTTGGTCAAGTAGCTGCCGATATTCGTGATTTCCGTAAGCCGGAACCATATAAGGGCAAAGGTGTTCGTTATATTGATGAGCATGTTCGTCGCAAAGTCGGAAAGACTGCCGCCAAGGCTGGCTAATAATCCCTCTTAATATTATGTTTATGAAAAAGTTACAGAATCGGGTCGCACGTAAGAGACGCATTCGTGCAAAGATAAGCGGCACACCTGAGTGTCCGCGTATGACGGTATTCCGTTCACATACGCAACTTACTGTGCAATTAATAGATGATACAACTGGCAAGACAATCGTCTCAGCCAGCACAAAAGAAGCCAAGACCAAGCCTAATGTGGAGGGTGCAAAGAAGCTAGGAGTGCTAGTCGCAAAGAAGGCAAAAGATGCCAAGATTTCTACTGTAGTTTTTGACCGCAATGCTTATACCTATCATGGCTGTATAAAAGAACTCGCAGACGCAGCCCGCGAAGGTGGACTCAAATTCTGACAATTAACAATTAACAGTTAACAATTAACTTTCATTTCTATGCCCATCTCATCTCCAACACAGGTCCCAGAATCATTACTAGAGCTTGCAGAGCAATTGCACGGAAGATCTTTTGACCCATCGTCAACGAGAATAAAGGAAGAGCTTTCGATATTTGAACCAGATGATAGTGGAGATAGGGTGGGAGATTGCTTGTCGGTTATTCTTGAGGATAATGAAGGAGAATACAGAGTTCTCGCATGCCGTCACTTTTTTGAGGATAAATGCAATATGATACTTGATTATAATTCTTAATTCTACATTCTTAATTCTTAATTAATAATATGCCCAAGACTTCCCGCCCCGATCGCAAACGTTCAGACCGCAGATCCCGTGAGCCTAAGGAATTCGAAGAGACAACACTCTCCGTGGATCGTGTCACACGTGTTGTAAAAGGTGGACGTCGTCTACGGTTTAGAACAGTTGTGGTTATTGGGAATAAAAAAGGAAAAGTAGGACTAGGGACAGGGAAAGCTTCGGAGGTGCAGGCATCTGTAAAAAAAGCTGCAGCTGATGCGAAGCGTAATATGATTAGTGTTCCAATTGTGAATGGCACCATCCCACACGAGATAGACCAGAAGTTCAAAGCAGCCAGAATTCGTTTGCTACCTGCCCGTGAAGGAACAGGAATCATTGCAGGAGGTGCGTTGCGTGTTATCTTGGAGCATGCAGGGGTTCGAAATGTGCTTTCCAAGCGCTATGGAACAACCAACAAGCTTGTTAATGCTCAGGCTGTAATGAAGGCTCTTAAGAGGCTCAGGGGTACTCCGCTAGATGATGATAAGAGCGAGGATAAGAAGATTATTGATCTGGACAAGGCGCAGTCGGAAGCTAAGCAAGATGCTGAGATTCTTGAAAAGGAGCAGATGACTGTTACAGAGGTTAAGAGGGAGGATGTGGTCAATTGATAAGTTAATAGTTAATCATTCAATAAATTCATGACAAGTAGTTAAAAGTTAATAGTGAATAATTAAAAATGACCAGCCTTCGCCAAGGCTACGGCCGGCAAGAAAATGAAAAATTCAGAATGATTTAACAATAATCCAGAAGCACCCGTCCTCGGGTGCGGTTGAGGATGGTTGAGAAATTCATTAAGGAGTTGCGCAACTACTTAACTATTAATCTGTTTCAATCTTACAACTATTTAACTAAATAGTTGTAGACTTATTAGTGTGTTTTTGATGATTATCCCTGTTTGATATACTGTATATACTATGAAACAAGCCCTCCTAATCATCGCAAAGCAAGGATTCCAAGATATGGAACTAAATGGCACAAGAGATGGTTTAGTAAATGCAGGATTCGAAATTATTTTAGGAAGCAGTGAGGCGGGTCCGTGCTACGGAAAACTTGGTGGCACAGAAGAATCTTCGATTTCTCTCAAGGATGTTCAAGTTGGAGAATACGATTGCATTGCATTTATAGGAGGTCCTGGGGCATCACAGTTCTTTGATGATCCCGAAGCACTCAGGATTGCGCACGAAACAGTTCGTTCAAATAAGCCTCTAGGAGCCATTTGTATTGCTCCTATTATTCTTGCCAAAGCAAAGGTTCTGGATGGAAAAAAAGCAACGGTTTGGGACAGCGAAGGCGAACAACAAAAGACAATCGAGAAATATGGTGCACAGTACACAGGAGATAGTGTTACAGTTGATGGATTGATTGTTACAGCGAATGGACCGTCTGCGGCGGAGGAATTTGGACGGACGTTGGCGACTTTATAAGAAGGTTGAATGGGAGGAAGTTTGGTTGGCTGGTTTCTGGTTTTTAGTTTTTGGTTAAGAAGTTATTTTCACATTCAATGTCGAGGAAACCAAAAACCAATAAACAAAAAACCATCAAACTTTATTCGATTTGCATCCGTCCAAAGTTCTGTACCCAAACATCTCCAAAGAGCCCGATACCAATTTCGTCAAACTGTGGATGGAGAATATTAGCTCTGTGTTCTGGTGAATTCATCCAGTCTTCATTTACTTGCGTGGCAGTAAGCTGACCTTTGGCTATATTCTCGCCAACAGCAAAGCGTGGTTTGCAGCCGCAGATATCTGTTTGTGTGGTTATTGAATTTGGAGTGATTTCTCTGCGGCCTGTATCGATAAGTGTGCGCAAGTTGAAGACTGTTTTGCATCCACATTTGGATTGATCCACCTCCAAATAATTTGTTGCTCGAATGCGATCAACATAATCTAATCCCTCTGGTGTGGTGTGGCTAAAGTATCCACGTTGGTACATATCTTTCGCATGTTTTTGGGCAGATATACGCAATAGGATATTCTCTGTAAGAATAGGAAGGCCTTTTTTGGAGCGTTCATTGTTTAAGAGTTCGATTACTTCATGACGTGTGGTATCCGGTCGTGCTACTTCTACTTTTTTAAAGAGATTGAGAATCGCATTTTTTACGATGGCAGGAGTAACACGAATGCGGCTCACTTGTTCCTCTTCCACTGTAAATGAAAAATTGTTTGGTAAGAGATCTGGCTCAATCAAAAAGAAACGTTTCAGTGCAGCTTCTGCTTCGCCACGTGTGACGCGCATGCTAGGTGTAAGTTCCTGTGTTTCGATCGCATCATCGAAGAGAACATAGTAGTAGGCAAGTCCTGCATATGGTGCGTACCACGCATCTTGTTCGATATCTTTAAAAGAGTGGGGGATTGATTTAGGTATATCAAAAGCAATAGTCATCATCTTTAAAAATTCTGTACGAGATACAGAACGATACGGAAATAGGAGACCACGTTTAGGTTCTGGATCGATCATTTTTAGTGAAGTAGCGTAGATAATATATTTGGTATGTGTTTGTTCAGCTATTACGTCAGGGTAGAGATGTACATCTTGTGTTAAATCGGGGATTACTTCTCGGCTTGCTCTCAGCAGAAGTTCTGCGGCACCTGCACGTGTGAGGAACTTTGCTTCGTAGGATTGAGCTGCATTGGCTTGATTCGAATTTATTCCTATCAAGAGTAGCACCACCGCTAGTAGTAGGGAGCGTATGCGCATTGAATCCATTATAGCTTGTAGCTTCATTAGATTCATTAGCTTAATTAAAAATCTGAAAACAGTACTAACTTTTTATCTAACGAAGCTAATGAAGCTAACGAAGCTGAAGACACCAGAAAATCTCCAAGAATCGCTTGAGGACAAGGAAATATAGCCCTATAGTGCCCTGCGTTGCTTTCCTTTTAGGAATGGCAGGATTTTCCCTCTAAAAATGCTCCATCAACTTTCTCCGGCAAAGGGTTCCAAGAAGGCACGCAAGCGCAAAGGGCGTGGAAGTGGTTCTGGTAACGGAACAACGGCTGGAAAAGGAACCAAGGGTCAGCGTTCTCGTGCAGGTGCTTCGCGTAGGTTTGCTTTTGAAGGAGGACAAACGCCACTTCTCATGCGTCAACCTAAACTCGGAGGATTCAGAAATCCCAATCGAGTGGAATTCGAAGTGATTAATCTATCTGATCTTGAACAGCTTAGTGCAGGATCGTATGACGTTGCAGCGCTCAAGGAGGCACAGCTCGTACGTGCCAAGAATCCTATTAAGATTTTGGGAAGAGGAGAGGTTACAAAGAAGCTGGAGCTTACGGTGCATGCTGCATCTAAGACAGCGATTGCGGCTATTGAGAAGGCAGGAGGAAAAGTCGAAATCGTATCTCGTATTTAGTATTTCGTATCTCGTATGATCTATGAAATGTTCGATTTTATCCCCTAGATACTAAATACGAAATACTAGATACTAGTCAGTAGTTATTAATCTCACCAACAGATCTATTCCATGTTCACATATCTCCAACAACTCTGGCACTCCGAGGATCTTCGTAAGCGCATTATCTTTACACTCGGCATTCTTTTGGTGTATCGCATTGCAGCGCATATTACGATCCCCGGATCTGATCCGTCTGCACTCAGACAATTTCTGGAATCACGTGACGGATCTGGCATCGTAGGAGTTTTTGCAGCACTGACAGGTGGATCGATTGATAACTTCTCTATTGTTCTTCTGGGGCTTTCCCCGTACATAAATGCATCGATTATCATGCAATTGAGTACTGTTATTTTCCCCAAGCTGGAAGCAATGCAGAAAGAAGGGGCACAAGGGCAGCAGCAGATCAATCGCTACACACGTTACCTCACTGTTCCTCTCGCCTTTGTGCAGAGCTACGGCTTCCTGATTTTGCTTAGTCGTGGAGGAGCTAATTTGATTGATCTTAGTTTTCCCGGTGTTTTGGCACCGATGCTATTCGTGACCACTGGTTCGTTGTTCATAATGTGGTTGGGTGAGCTAATTACAGAGAAGGGAATTGGTAATGGTATCTCGTTGATCATCTTTACTGGAATAATCTCTGGAATTCCTGCTGTGTTAAGTTCGCTCTTTATCGCAGGAGAAGGCAAGATGGCAGCTTTCTATCTATTCTGCATCATCTCATTGGCAACTCTTGTTGCGGTTGTTCTATTCACAGACGCTCATCGCTTGATTCCTATTACATATGCCAACCAAGGAGCAGGACGTGGTGTGCAAGGTGGTATTCCAATTCGACTCAACCAAGCTGGGATGATCCCTATCATCTTTGCAATTTCTTTGATGACGCTTCCGGCGATCGTTGCGCAATTCCTTTCTACCGCTCCAAATTTCGCATCAGTAGTTAGCTTTATCACAACCTACTTAAATCCTTCTGCACCGAGTATTCCGTACATATTCATCTACTTCTTATTGGTGATGGCGTTCACATACTTCTATGTTTCGGTCACGTTCCGCCCTGACGAAATTGCAGAAACCATACAGAAGCGTGGTGGATTTATCCCCGGTATTCGCCCTGGTAAACAGACAGCGGAGATTCTTGCAAAGACGTCCAGCAGGTTGAATCTGTGGGGAGGCAGCTTCCTCGGTATTGTTGCCATAATGCCGCTTGTATTCACCAAGTATTCAAACTTGAGTTCGCAAGATCTTATCATCTCTGGTTCAGGACTCATTATTATTGTAGGTGTGGTTATGGAGCTGATTCGACAGGTGAATTCACAATTGCTTGCACATGATTACGAGAAGCTGGTATGAACCTCAATTGTTCTCCTGCTATGGCTGATCATTACGATAAATTGAGGATTGAACAAGAAAGAGTAATGGCGCTTTCGTCGATTGAGACGCAGAGAAGGAGGGCAAAAGCAGATTCACACTCTTCGCAACTTTCAAATGATGTTGAGGTCGGGCTTGCGAAGATTATTTTAGATGCACGAAGTAAGTTTTGTTTTGAACAATTTAAACGCGGGTGTGAACTGAGTGTTAATGTTTTTAAGTTGTCCTTATCCGATCCGGTTCCTTTTTGCCCCACGTCAAGTAGTATAGATGCCGCGCAAGACCCATCCGATACATGATTATGAGAAGCTTGTGTAACGTATACCGTATAGCGTATGAAATATTTCGTATGAAATACTAGATACGAAATACGAAATACGAAATACTAATCATATGGATCTCGTCTTCTTTGGAATCCAAGGTTCAGGAAAAGGCACACAAGCCAAAAAGCTTGCTGCTGAATTTGGGTACGATATCTTTGAGGCAGGTGGAGAACTCAGGAAAATAAAAGCATCCGGTACGCCTTTGGGAGATGAGGTTGCATCCTTCATTGATGAGGGCAAGTTGGTTCCTTTCGAGATCATAATGCTAGTAACCAAAGAAGCAGTACTTGCTCGTGGAGCGGATCAAAAGATTCTCTTTGATGGTATTCCTCGCGACAGCGATCAGATGAATGCTTTCAACAAAATTATGAAAGAAGTAGGACGTGACTTTAAATGCATAGAAATCAAGCTTGGCAAAGAGGAAGCGGTGCAAAGAATTCTAGGACGTGCCGAAGAAGAGGGGAGAGCTGATGACAGCGATGAGTCGATTATTTTGCGTAGAATGGATACATTTATAGAGAAGACGATGCCGGTGATTGAGGAATATAAAGATCAAGGAAAGCTAATTGAGGTGAATGGTGATGGGACGATTGATCAGATTTATGAGGGGCTGAAGGAAGCACTGCACCTTGAGTAAAGTTGCTGGTTTGCTGGTTTTTAGTTTTTGGTTCAGCATCTGAAGCTAGAAACTAGCAACTAAAAACCAAAAACCAATAAACTTTTTATATGTTTGTGTTTAAACAATGAACGATTCGTGGCATGATTAAGCCATGTCACAATTTCAGATCTTTTCTGAGAAAGAGATCGAGTCCCTAAAAAGGGGAGGAAAGATTCTTCGTGCATGTTTAGATTTGGTTGAATCTATGGTTGCAGAGGGTGTTACAACCAAAGAGCTTGATGATGCAGCCGAGAAGTTTATTTTGTCTGAAGGTGGCAAGCCGGGGTTCAAAGGTTACAGAAATTTTCCTGCGACTCTTTGTACATCAATTAACGAAGAGAGTGTTCATGGTATTCCCGGAGATCGTGCGTTAAAAGGAGGTGACATCATTTCGGTTGATTGTGGTGTGATTGTGGATGGCTTGTATACGGATGCATGCTTTACAGCATATGTCGGAGAAATTTCAGATGAAGCGCAGAGGCTTATTAAAGTCACTAAACAATGCTTGGAGAATGTCGTCGCATTGGTCAAAAAGGGTGTGAGAACAGGGGATATTTCGGCAATTGTTCAGAAGACAGCAGAAGATGCGGGTTTTCATCCAGTTCGTTCGCTTACTGGCCACGGATTGGGAACTACTCTCCA
This sequence comes from Patescibacteria group bacterium, assembly GCA_018814875.1. GTDB lineage: Bacteria > Patescibacteriota > Gracilibacteria > Peribacterales > Peribacteraceae > UBA2144. The sequence goes on along the minus strand of JAHIYH010000026.1, from coordinate 22,165 downwards.
CCAGTTTCCGGACATCCCTAATGTCGGCGAAGCCGGAACGGGTCCCAAATTGCCAGCAAATACTCTTATTGCAGTTGAACCTATCATTTCTGCAGGCAGTGATGCGGTGATATCAGGCGAAGATGGCTGGACACTTTCCATCAAGGACTCAGCCCTTTGTGCTCATTTTGAACATACGCTTTTGGTGGAGGAGGGTAGGTGCAGAGTGATCGCCTAGGTATCAAATCCTAAAATGTGTTGAATATGCCAAAAACTGGCAAATTTAGTACATTTGTACACCATTTTTTACTTTCTGCAATCTATATTTACAGCCTTTAGCGAAAATCCAAACATTTAGCTTGATACTGCCAAAATGCATCTGTAGCATTGACCGGCTTGTATTTTGTCTTGCGCTCTGTGTCAAAGGATGTAATTGAACTCATCGGCATCGTAGAAGAATCTTTCCCAAATGCCACGTTCAAAGTAAAAGTCCTGAGTCCTCAAGCAAAAGATCATGAGCTTCACTGCACCCTAGCTGGGCGTATGAGGAAGTTCCGAGTGCGCATTCTTCCTGGGGATCGTGTGAAAGTAGAAATCACACCGTACGATCTCGAGAAAGGACGCATCACTTATCGTTTCCGCTCTGATCAGGCACTTCCGTTAGAAGAAGAAAAGGTACTAGTTGAAAAATCTTCTGAGGAAGACAAGAGCGAGCAAGTACCTTCCTAACTTTTCACTTTTCACTTTTAACTCTTAACTTTATGAAGGTCCGCGCCTCCGTCAAACCGATTTGCAAAGACTGCCGTTTGGTAATCAGACGCAGTGGTGGCAAGAAGAAGATGGTACGGCGCATCGTTTGCAAGAATCCAAAGCATAAGCAACGACAAGGCTAATCAACAGTTAACAGTTAACATTTGACAGTTAACTCCCTCCATCTCACTATTCTAGTAATTATTTCCTCCTAGCCCCAGCCCTAATCACTAGCCCTATGTTAAGAATCGCCGGTGTCGTACTCCCAGGCCAAAAAAGAATTATCATTGCTATCACAGCGATTAGAGGTTTGGGGCGATCACTTTCCGGAAGAATTCTGCGTGAATTGAATATCGATCCAGATCGAAAGGCAGATGATTTGAATGGAGAAGAAGAAGCACGTTTGCGTTTACGCATCGAGCAGGAAGAACTGGAAGGAGATCTATCTCGAAAAGTATCAATGGATGTGAAACGTTTGCAGGATATTGGTACGTGGCGTGGCTACCGTCATCGCAGAAAGCTCCCTGTTCGTGGACAGACTTCAAGAAGAAATGCTCGAACCAAGCGTGGCAAGAAGAAGACCGGATTATCCGGTCGCGTAACTCTAACCAAGACCTAGTCCCAGTCCTAATCCCAAGCCCTAACCCATGGTTACTACAAATAATACAACAAAGGTTCGTAAGAAAAAGATAAAGCGCACTGTGCCCAAGGCACGTGTGTGTATTCATGCAGGTGAAAACAATACGATTGTAACTTTCACAGATCTGGATGGTAACAAGCTAGGGGGATCAAGTTGCGGAGGTGCAGGATTCCGTGGAACACGTAAATCCACGCCATATGCTGCCAAAGTTACAGCGGAGAAGGCAGTGGAATCAATACAAGGATATGGAATTGAGTCGGTTCAAGTAGAAGTGAAAGGCCTAGGACCTGGACGCGAACAGGCTATTCGAGGGATCCAAGGTACTGGTATTGATCTTGATGCAATTATTGATCGTACGCCTATTGCGCACGGTGGTTGTAGACCTAAACGAAGACGAAGAGTGTAATTTTTATTTATTAAATGTAATTGTTAACTGCTAATTGTTATGAAGTATACTGGACCAAAAGCACGGCGATGTCGCAGACAAGGGACTAATATCTACGGAAGCGACAAATACGACAAGATATTACAGAAAAAGCCTCAGGGGCCCGGAAAGGGGCCGCGTGTGCGTATGGGGCGCAAGTCCGAATATGCACAACAGTTGGGAGAGAAACAAAAGGTACGTGATATGTATGGTCTCTCGGAGCGCCAGTTCTTTAATCTTTATAAAGAGGCGGCGGCATCCAAGGAGCAGACGGGAGATGCATTCAAACAGTCACTTGAACGTCGTCTCGATAATGCAATTTATCGTGCAGGTTTTGCTCTTACTCGCCTTCAATCGAGGCAATTCGTTAATCACGGTCATTTCACTATAAATGGTGGTCGTGTGAATATTCCTTCCTATCGCTTAAGGGCAGGTGATGTAATCGAAGCACGTGATCGTAGCAAAAGTTCACCAGTCTTTGGTCCTATCATTGATGCACACGAGAAGTACATGCCTCCTGCATGGATGAAAGTAGATAGCGGTGCTATGAAAATTGAAATCATCTCTCTGCCCGATCCGGAGTCTGCTGAGCAGGCAGTGGATATGAGGCAAGTAATTGAGTTCTATTCTCGCAAGTAATATGTTTGTTTTCTGTCCTCCAGTGGCAAAATCTCAAATCCCAAGCACCAAATCCCAATTTGGGTTTTGGGATTTAGGATTTGGGATTTATTTCTCTTTATCCCGTTAAGGGTTAGTTTTCCCCATACCCCTTCCCCTTTATATTATGCATATTATCCAGGAAGAAATCGGACCCCCAGTGTTCAGTGCCTCTCAGGTTGGTAAAGGGGACGATTCTCATGCCATTTTTACAATCGCACCTCTACCACCAGGCTATGGTGTAACGTTGGGTAATGCGATGCGACGATCACTCCTTTCCAGCCTTCCAGGTACGGCTGTTACCTCTGTACGAATCAAGGGGGTTCAGCACGAGTATACAACGCTCAAAGGTGTGCACGATTCTGTTGTGGATATATGTCTCAACCTTAAGCAACTAAAACTTAGAAAATTCAATAAAGATCCTGAAATAGTATCTTTGGTCGCAAAGGGGCCCAAAACAATAAAGGCAAAGGATCTAAAGGTTTCGTCTGATATAGAGGTGCTTGATCCAGATGTCGTGATCTTGAACCTAGAAAAAGGTGGTGAAATTGATATGGATATTACAGTTGAGAAGGGTGTTGGATATGCCCCTGCCGCAGATCGTAACAAAAAACAGAATGAGCCTGGTCTGATTCATATTGATGCAATATTCAGTCCTGTGGAAAGGGTAAAATTTGATGTGGAATCCTCACGTGTTGGTCAGCGAACAAACCTAGACAAGCTCATTATGGATGTGGAAACGAATGGATCTCTTACAGCAGAGGAAGCGATGCAGTTTGCATCACAACTCCTGAAGAGTTACTTTGAGTACTTTGGAAGCGATGACAAGATTGTTGAAAATGAATTTGTTGCTGATTTCTCTCGTTCTGGTGTACAGGGAATACAGGATGATGAAACATCTCATATAAAGGAGAGCTATACACCTATAGAAATTCTCAACTTCTCTCCACGTACACTAAATGCACTTATCAATGCTGGAGTTGGAAGCATCGAACAGCTTACTAAATGTACCGAAGCATCATTAAGTAATTTCCGAGGATTTGGTGCGAAGGCACTCGACGAGGTGCACAAAACACTCGCAGAGCGCGGACTAGCCCTTTCTGATGATTCCATGGATGCATAATTTGACTTTATTATTCACCTAAGCCAAAATTCCCGACTCATGCGTCATAAGTATTCCCGCCTCAGGCTAAAGCAAAAACCGGCTCACGCCAGGATGCTCAAGCGTAATCTGATAACATCGTTGCTGCTTTATGAATCTGTGCGCACTACAAGAAAACGAGCAAAGGTTATTACGCCTATAATTGATCGACTCATTACAGTTGCTAAGACACGTCCTTCTCAAATTGCGATTCGATTTATCAATCGCACAGTGACAGATAAGAATGCAAGCCGCAAAGTGATGCAGGTATACAAGGAGCGTTACAATAATCGTTCTTCTGGGATTACACGCATTATCGCTGTTGGTGCGCGCAAAGGGGATGGAGCGGAATTGGTAGATTTGAGTTTGGTGGATGGAGTTGCAGGTTCGGACTTAGGACTTAGGACATCGGACTTAGGGGGAGATGTTAAGAATACTTCAAAGAAAAGCAATCCTAATCCCGAACCCCGAAGTCCTTCTAAGACAGATTCTAAACCAGAGAACAAATCATGAAAACTTCTACAATCCCACCATTGGCCCCCAAATGGCTCCTGATTGATGCAGAGGGGCAGTCGATTGGACGATTGTCGGCACAAGTGGCAATGTTGCTACGCGGCAAGCACCGTCCGGAATTTTCTCCACACCAGCTTTGTGGTGATCAGGTGGTTGTAATTAATGCTGCAAAGCTCAATATTCATCCTACCAAGTTATATAGGAAGGAGTACAGAAGGCACACAGGATTCCTAGGGCATCTTAAGACAATGACACTCAAAGAATTGATGGATAAAGACCCAACACAAGTTATTCAAAAAGCGGTTAAAGGTATGTTGCCTTCCAATCGCTTGCGTCCACAGATGCTCAAGCGTTTGCACATTTCTGTTGACGAGAAGCATGGGCATGATGCTCAGAAGCCTGTACCGTTTCCTCTATAATGATTGGTAGTTTTACAAATTTTAACGGCTCACGGCATATTAGCTTATTGGCTTATTGGCTAATTAGCCAATCTGCTAACAAGCCAATTGCCTGTCAGTTCTCTTGTTATCTTCAAAACGCTTAACTATGTCTTCATCATCAACAAGTCGGCAATATTACTATAGCGCAGGCAAACGCAAAACTGCTATTGCACGTGTAAAGCTGTTTGAACAGGGATCAGGCGATATGAAGGTAAATGGAAAGGATGCGAAGGAATTTATGACGAGTGTGGCTAAGGAGAATGCACTTGCACCACTAGTAATGACCGATAATGCTAAGGTGTTTGATGTGGAAGTTATAGTAATAGGAGGAGGTAAGTCATCTCAATCCGATGCTATTCGTCACGGTATCAGCCGTGCGTTAGTGCTCTACAACCCAGAATTACGTTCACAACTAAAAAAAGAAGGCTTCCTAAGGCGTGATGCACGTATTAAGGAAAGGAAGAAGCCAGGACTCAAGAGAGCGAGAAGAGCGCCACAGTGGGCGAAACGCTAATGCTTTAGCTTCTAGCTTTTAGCTTTTAGAAGAGCTGCTTTTAGTGCAGTCTGAGTTTGTTGAAGCTCTTCACTTTTCAACTAAAAACCTGCCCACTTTCCTCTAGAAGCTAAAAGCTAGAAGCTAGAAGCTAATTAGGACACAACCATTTTCATGTAATACAAACTCGTACCATCCTCAGTGTCCAAGATAAACTTAGCATCCAGTGTGGAGAGCTCCGTAATTGTTTGGCACATCTTCAAGAGCATTGCAGCAGGAAGACCAATCCCAGATTCTAGGCATGTGGCACAGAGTCCTGCAGCATCTTGTGAGCGAATATATGGATCTCCTTTTTCTACAATGATATTGCAAAGAGATTCCTGTACCTGAAGAATATAATGTTCGATGTAGATTTCCAGCTCTTCCACCGGAAGTTCATGGACTTCTGGTAGCGCCTCGAGGATGTCGAGATCGCTGTGAATTGCGTGCGCGATGCAGGCTTCGATAGACATAGTTTTTTTGTTTATTTATTAGATCATTATAGCATTTTTGGGTGCGGAATTCAATACTAGTCTTAAGCCCCCACCCCCGACCCCTCCCCCACCCACCTTCGCCTACCCACTTCGCCGCTGGGCTACGAGGGGCAGGCTGGGCTTCTGATGGGCAGGCAAGGGGAGGGGAGCTTAAGATATTGATGTAAATAGGCTTGTTCATACCAATGTCGAAGCTCCCCTCTCCTTTTACATGCAAAAATAATACTTAAGATCAAACTTGATTACTTCTTGAGCTAATGCAAGAAAAGGAGAGGGGCAGTGGGGTGAGGTCTGTTCTCCAGTGAATTATCTCATGATCCATTATTTCCAAAACAGGCAGACCAATGCAGGTGCAAAGAGCTTTAATGCCAAGATTAAGACTTTCAGAGGGCTTGCCAGAGGCGTAACAGACAGGAAATTCTTTCTATTTCGTATTGCTAAGATCTATGGTTAAGAGATTTTCTCCGACTAATTTTCGTGTGATCCCTAGGCACTAGGCGGCTAGGGGCTAGATTAAACAAGCCTGTAATTTGTTGTTACTAGCTTCCTAGTACCTAGTTGTCTAGAGCCTAACCTACATTACTTACATTACTTACTTTACCTCCCTTACCTACCTTACCCCCCTTACCTTCTTTACCTCCCTTACCTTCAAACCGAACATTGATTAATATGCCCATATTAAGGTATAAAGGAGTACATATATATGTTTTCCGTATCCTGTTCAAGGTTCAGAATTCTTCTTGTTACAGTTTTTGCTGCAACTGTGATAGTGACGACGACAGGAGCAAAATCGCTTTTGGTGGCACAGGCTGCTTTAGCACCTCAAAATTCATATGTTCATGATGATGCGGATTCTGGCTCGTATTTCAATTTGAGTGAAGTTTCTGATTGGAGCAAAGTAGAAGGCGGTTACAATAATCAATATCATTTGCATAATCCCAAATCCAAATCAAGCTGGAGATATGCACGTTGGACATTTTTGGATATTGAAAACGGTGAATATGATCTATACGCAACGTGGCCAAATGTTTCTGGGCTTGAGGAAAATTTGCGTTATCGTATATATCAATATCCGAGAATTGGACTTCGCCAGCGCCTACTCAATAATTGGGTTGGGCAGAATAATCCTCCTCAAGGGGAAACATGGGAGGGGGTTGTGTGGCAGAAGATCAATACGGAGGTTTTGCAGGTTGAGCAAGGACGCAAAGTGCGTGTATATCTGGGCGGAATGACAAATCAGAAGTTTACAGCGGATGCAGTTCGGTTGGTACCGGTGGGTGCAGAGATAAATGTTGGTGTAGAGATAGATGATCCGGTGCCAGTAGAGATTGAACAAGCCACTCTCTCACTTACTCAAATCAAAGAATTGCCTGATATCATTGAACCTGGCGAAAGTTACCTCAAGTACTTTGTGACCGTTACCAACACCAGTAACGCTGTGGCGCAGAACGTTTCTGTTTCCATCCCAATTCCACAGGATCTTTCTATTAAGCAGGACAAACTCGATGTAGATTGCAGTACAGAAGGTACAAACATCGTTTGTTCCACTTCCTCTGGTGATCTAAGAAACTTAAGTCCTAGTCAATCCAAACAATTCCGCATTGCTTACACTGTGCCAAGCACTCTTACTTGCCCTCACACCATCACTCATGCACCCACAGCAATTGCAGACAATGCGAACACTGTTACAGTTTCCCCTTTAAGTGATCAGGTTGTTTGTCCTATTCCGGAGCCTCTGTGTGGTAATGGTTCACCTAACGCTGGAGAGGATTGTGATGATGGCCCTGAAAACGGACAAGTATGCACAGCAGACTACGACCAGACGTGTACATACTGTTCTGATTCATGTCAGGAAGTAACAGTTAGAGGTTCCTATTGTGGCGACGATGTTAGAGATGTTGGTAATGAAGAATGCGATGATAGCAACGACGAGGAATGTTCTAGTGCTTGCGAAATCCTACATCCGATATCCTCTACATCAACTGGTGATCTTTACATTACAAAAGGAGAGGAACAGCTTATGTATAGACTTCTGGCTGGGAAATTGGGAGAATCTGTACTAAATCTCAAATTCCAAGCGCAGAGAGATAATGTTGAGGTCACTCGCTTAAGATTTGAATCGCTTTGGACGGAAGCAGAAGAAAATTCAGAAGAGATAAGCATGCTTAGGTCTGTGGATTATCTTGAACTATTCCGAGAAGGAGAAACAGAATCATTTGCACGTGCAGATCGTGATAACTGCAATATAACGGAAAAAACAATTGGATCCTTCTGTAGCTCCGATGATGTTGGGCTGGTTATAGAGGAGGGGCAAACTGTGAATATTCTTGTAAGGCCGCATGTTAATACGCAGTATTTGGGAGATAATATCAGGTTTTTGCTTTATGCGGATGGCATTAATACAAATTCACAGGGGAATGTGTTTGTTGATGAAAAAATTGGTGGATTCGTTGGCAGCAATAAAAACGTATTGGTAGTTGCGCGTAAATTTATGTATATAGAGAATACTAGTAGCGATCATAACGTGACCGTGCCCACAGGAAAGCAGATTGCTATTGGTAGTTTTGACATGCATTACGAGCAGTCTGATATTAGTGGAATTAATATGCCGAGAGATGCACTTCTGGAAGAGGAAATAATTCTACGGATAGATGCAAATAATGTTGTTCTAGAAAATGTGAGGATAAATGGATCCATTGCGGAGATAAATACGGATGTTGCTGTGTCTCCATTGAATCGTATGATATGTGGTAATGTTCCAAGAAGAATAACTGGTTACACAAAACCACTTTACGTAGAAATGCAATATGTTAGATCTAGTGTGGATTATATGACGGGCACTAGATCTACAGAGTACTTCACTGAAACTCAACTTCGTCAGCCAAGTAGAGCAATACATTCAGGTGGTGGAAAAAGTTGCATTATAACACCAGCACCACCAGTTTCGGGGACATTCTATGCGGAACTATTTGATCGTAATACTATTGGTGAAGCAACAAGATATGGTAGTGATATTGTTGTAACGGCAGATATACTGGGAGGAAAATTCACGGAGCTTGGCGGCATTAGAAATGGAGGATTACAGGTTTCCGCGATACATCGTACGACATTCTGCAATGGTAGTCATGGTTGTTTAGATGGAACAGCAGTTTCGGAATACGAAGTCTCCTCTACGCACTATGGTAATCCTTTCCCTGAACCACCGATTCCCGAAGAGTATTTCACAACAGAGTCATTCTACGATATGTCTGCAACAAGTATCCAACCTGGAAGTTATGATATCTATGCCACATGGGCAGGGAGTATCAGAAATGTACAAGCTATGAATATACGTATTCGCGATGGATCGCGTCTTATCTTTAATGAATACTTCAATATCTCACAACCAGTTGTTGGGCAGCGCTGGGCAGGCAAGAATTGGCAAAAAATGGACACTATATATATTTCTGATGGTTCTCAAATTAGCATAGGTGATAATGTTCGCCTCATTTCTAGTGATGATCCGCACGATGCTGTTAGATGCGGTAACAACCTCACTGAAGGAGGCGAAGATTGTGATGATGGTCCTGAAAACGGACAAGTATGCACAATTGGTGGCCAGATTCAGGCATGTACATACTGTTCTGATTCATGCCAGCTTGAAATAGTTAACAGAGAAGGCGATGGTGACGGTGACGGTGATGGCGATGGTGATGGCGATGGTGATGGTGATGGAGATTGTTCGGCATGTGATCAAGAGACATGCGATAGTCCTAGAGTGTGTTATCAGAAAAAGTCTGATGGAAGTGCAACGTGTGCTAATCCAGGTATTTCAACTACACAATTTATTGAATGTGGTCCTACTGGCGATGGCGATGGTGATGGCGATGGGGATGTAGACGATGAATGTGGTAATGGAATCAGAGAAGGAACTGAGGAGTGTGATGATGGAGGTACAAATCCTGACGATGGATGCTCTGGCTCTTGTACTATTGAACAAGGCTGGCAGTGCGAGGAAAGCTGCAATACAGCTTCGGCATCTCTCAAGGACGAATCAAAGAATGTCTTTTTGCGTTTCTTTGGCTCACTTTGGGGGCATCTAACAGCGCTTCTAACGGCATCGGTATCGCCTCAGCCACGCTCCTGTCCTTCGGTGTGCATTACTATATGTGGAGATGGGCTTGTAGTTGGCGATGAGCAATGTGATGATGGAAATAATTCCAATACCGATGCCTGCACCAATGTCTGTGCAGAAGCAATATGTGGTGATTGGTACACATGGGCAGATCACGAGCAGTGTGATGATGGCAATCAATCCAATACCGATTCATGTCTAAATTCATGTGTTGCAGCAATATGCGGTGATGGATTTGTTAAGAGCGGTGAGCAATGTGACGATGGGAATCGTATAGATACGGATGAATGTTTGAATAATTGTGTGTTGGCTCCCACTCCACCCCCCATCTCGTCACCGGGGGCACTAATTCACGATAGTGGATTACTACCTGATCTCTTCTCGGCTGAGGGGTGGATACAAGTCATGCAAGGTGGATATAAGAATTCTTGGTGGAGTTCTCGCAACTCAACGACAGGACAAGATTCTCTCAATCCTGCTGTGTGGTCATTTGGGGATATCATGCCGGGGAGATATGCTTTTTATGCCACGTGGCCTGTAAATAGAACAAGTAGCAGCATCTTCTCCTTTATCGAAGAAGGCGCCAGTCCTGTCGCAATTACGGATCAAACATCCGCACCCGAAGAAGGACAAAATCAATATGAAGGGGTTCCTTGGATATACCTTGGGTACATCGATGTACTAAGTGGACAAGATACCCAAATCCAGCTTAATGGGGATGATGCGTTTGCAGATGGTGTGATACTGATTCCAACATTCGATCCACCACATACAACCGGATTCAACTGTGGTGATGGGGCTGTGCAGCGATACATTGGTGAACAATGCGATGATGGGAATAAAACTGACGGCGATGGATGCGATATTTCTTGTCAGATCACAAAGAAATGCAGCGATGGTGTTGATAATGACGGCGATGGAACAATTGATTGTGCAGATGCAAATTGTCATTCGGATCTAAATGCATCTAATCCAAATTCATGCAATATACAGATTGATGATGAAGAGAATGAGCCGAATTTGCGTGTAATTGATAATGAAGATGACACATTCTTTGTAAGTGAAGCAGCTGAGGCAAGACAAATATACTGGAAGAAAAAATCTTATGGGTACCGTGGTACGCATCATTCTTACAGCGCACCAAAATTCAGTGGATTGAATCCGAAGGCAGGTTGGGAAGTCTCGGGGCTTAAGCCAGGTTTCTATGATGTATATGCAACGTGGTTGCAAACAGCAGAGGCGAAAGCAACATATGTTATGCAGGATAAGGAAGTAAGTTTTTCAGAGAGATTAGAAGTTAATGTTGATCAGAGTAAGTCGCCACTAGTCGATGATGATTGGGAAAGAAATCGTTGGCAAAAGCTTGGTGAAATTGAGGTGAAATCGGGAACAATTAATGTAACTGTAAATTCCAATACGGACTGGTTCTCCAGTCGTGATGAATATGTAGTGGATGCAATGAGGTTTGTAAATGTAGACCTTCGTCCTCCTGATCCGGTTTGCACAAATGGTACCCCTGAGGAGGGAGAGGAATGCGATGATGGAAACCAGATTGATACGGATGCGTGTCCCACATCATGCGAAAATGCTGAATGTGGAGATGGGTTTGTTCAGAGTGGAGTTGAGGAATGCGATGATGGAAACCAGATTGATACGGATGCGTGTCCCACATCATGCGAAGATGCTGAATGCGGAGATGGGTTTGTTCAGAGTGGAGTTGAGGATTGTGATGATGGAAACCAGATTGATACGGATGCGTGTCCCACATCATGCGAAGATGCTGAATGTGGAGATGGGTTTGTTCAGAGTGGAGTTGAGCAGTGTGATCCGCCAAATGAAACTGTATGTAATGATCTCTGCCAGGAAGAGGTAGTAAATGATCAATGTGTTAAGTGTGCTGATAAGGTCTGTACCAGTGGCAAAGTGTGTTATCAGCGCAAGTTGGATGGTTACACGACATGTGCAATATCAAATATTCAGACCTCCACTTGGATAGAATGCGGTACAACTGGAGATAATAACAATGGTCATGAGTGTGGCAATGGAGTAGTAGAAGTAGGTGAAGTTTGTGATGATAATGATACAGATGGTGATGACGGATGTTCCGCAACTTGTGAAACTGAGAGTGGATGGTCATGCAGTGGAGAACCCGAAGAACCAAGTGTTTGTACAACTACCTGTGGTGATAGATTAATTCGCGTAGATGAAGTATGTGACGATGGTAATACAGATCCTAATGATGGATGCTCTGCAATTTGCGAAATTGAGAATGGTTGGTCATGCAACGGAGAACCAAGTATTTGCGCAGAAGGTTGCGGAAATGGAAGGCTTGATATAAATCTGGGAGAAGGGTGTGATGATGGCAATACCAGAAGCGGAGATGGCTGTGCAGCATCCTGCGCCATTGAACACGGATATCAATGCAGTTCTTCTCCAAGTTCCTGCAGCCTTCTTCAGCCTCTTGACGATATCGACCTCAAGAATAAGAATTCGCGATGGACCCTCGTGCTTAATAGAGGATTTAATGGAGGTTTCTATGAACACAAAAAAACTACGCAAGCTCTATGGAACAGCCCGCGTATCATGTGGGAATTGCCTAGCATTGGACAGGGTAAGTACCAAGTTCTTGCAGCGTGGCAGCATTCGACATCTAATGGATGGGAGTATGTTGACTTCCGTGTGAGTATCGAAGGTATGGACGGAATTTGGCGTACATCAAGTTTTAACATTAATCAGAAAAAAGCACCAAATGGATCCAAATTGGGTGGAGTTCCATGGCAGAACATAGGCGTACTTGATATTACAGAACCAGTACGAAGAATTCGGATGTCTTTCTTGGTCCCAGATTCCAAGTATTGGACAGTGGATGCGGTTAGGCTGGTGCCGATTCAATAGCAATAAGTTAACTAGTTACTGGTTTAGTGGAGCCACCCGCGGGATTCGAACCCGCGACCTACTCATTACGAGTGAGTTGCTCTACCCCTGAGCTAGGGTGGCTTAGAAAAATCGAAAATGTTAGAGGATCAATAACTTCTGCTTCTTGCCCACCGTAGCACGTAGCGAAGCGGAGTGCGAAGGCGGGAGCTAGGGTGGCACTCCGAGTAAATTTTACATCATTTAAATGGATCAGCGCCAAAACTGCGGGAGAAATTTTTTCTTTGTATTCTTCGGTCACTAATTTTATCTATCTTTGCTCTGTTTTCTTCCTGTTCTTTCTTTTATAACTAAAAGAAAGAACCAAAGAAAAGTTCCGCTCCGTGATTGTTCACGGATCAGCCTTCCCAAGCGCTCCGCTGCAAAAATGACCCCCGCCGCCTACCTCTCCGCATTTTTGCTACGCTCTGCGCTTGGAGGCTGAAACCGCTCACAATCAATGTCGCGGTTCCCACCCACCTGATATTTGGCATTGATCCTGTTCGTCATTCTTCATTTTTCATTCTTAATTCTTAATTTCTCCCAAAGAGAAGTGCTATACTCTGGCGCTATGACACGCAAAACCGCCCTCACTTGGTCTTGGCTAAATGTTCTCACCAAGAAGCGCTATGACGCCTTAACAGGCGTTTATGGAGATATGGATACAGCCTTAGGGCATGTAAACGAAGAGCTTCTAAAAGGTTTGGGATGCAGAGAGGATACGATTCTGAAAACACTCAATCGACTAGAGGAATTTGAAGTTGAAGCATATGAGAAGGAGCTAAAAAAAAGAGGACTGGAATTTTTGGATATAGAAGATCTGGCATACCCAGAAAGCTTGAGTACACTCCCTGATCCTCCAGTTTTCCTCTATTACAAGGGCTCTTTGGAAATTCTAGATCAACCGTGTATTGCTTGTGTTGGTACGCGTGAGATGAGTAGTTATGGCAAAAGGATTGTGGAAGCATTTGTTCCGGCCTTCGTTCGAGCGGGTATGGTTACTGTCAGTGGGCTTGCAATGGGTATAGATGCACATGTGGCGTATGAGACTATCCTTGCAGGAGGAAAAACTGTTGCAGCACTTGGACATGGACTCGCACAGATTTATCCAAAAAGTAATGCTGCTCTTGCTCAGCGTATTGTTGATAATGGTGGGTTGCTACTCAGCGAGTTCCCGTTGGATCAATCACCGGACAAATATACTTTTCCATCGCGTAATCGAATTATTGCAGGGCTTTCGCTTGGAACAGTCGTTTTTGAAGCAGGAAAAGGCAGTGGAGCTCTTATTACTGCAGATTTAGCTTTAGACTATGGGCGTGATGTCTTTGTAGTTCCTGGTCAGATTTTTGATGAACATTTCGAAGGATGTCATCAGATTTTGGCAAAAGGACATGCGAAACTTGTTTCTGGTCCGTCGGAAGTACTCGTTGAGTTGGGTGTAGTTGTATCAGAGAAGTCGCAATCACAATTTGTTCCAAAGAATGATCTTGAGGATTCTCTATTTAAAATACTCACAACAATGCCACAGTCGGTTGGTAATTTAGTCGATCACTCGCGTTTGGATGCAGGGAAAGTGAATACGACTCTTACCATGTTAGAGCTTGCAGGGGCAGCAAAGAATGTTGGGAATGGGATGTGGGTACGGGTTTGAGCGTTATTTCGTTATCTCGTTATTTCGTATCAAAGCTAACGGCATGACACATCAACTAAATAACGAAGTAACGAAGTAACGTAGTTACGTGGTATCTGAATGTATTAAAAGGTAGAGTAGAGCCAATCATTTCTTCTTTATTATGACTACCTTCACCGCACTCCTTTCCCGTTCCTGGCGCTTCTTCCTCCAATCCAAAGTACCTATCGCCATAGGAGCACTCCTCTTTACGGCAATTATCATGTTGTCGGATGGATTCTTTTCGCAACAGGAAGATCGTGTAACGCGGCAGATGATGCTACGTCTTGGTATCAGCGATGCGCGGTTCGAAGAATTAGATAAGCGTATGGAAAAAGGGGACAAAACAGCTTTCGACGAAATGCTTGGAGAAATGGAGCTAGTAGGAAAAATGTTTGAAGAAATGCCTGAAGATGCTCAGCTTGCGTTTCTCACTGATTGGGGCAAGAAAATGACATTCGGACTCTTGCCTATGATGTTTTTGATGGGGATTATGACGATCTTCATCTATTTCATAAGTAGTACTTTTTATTATGTGCTAGTGATTCATAAGATTCGTGATCCTTTAATGGCTGTTCGTAGTGCGATTCCCAAAGTCATTTCGTTATTCGGAGTTGGTGTTTGGATGATGTTGCGATCTTTTATGTGGGTTCCCGGTCTAAATATCTTCACAGGAATCTATTATCTTCCACGCATGATGTTCTCTGGAGTAATCTGCGTAAAAGAAGACTTAGGAGTTTTGGATAGTGTTAATGCCAGTATGGAGCGTACAAAGGGTAAGTGGCTTGCTATAGCTATTCAATACATCATGCTCTTTGCGGTGTTCGTTGCGGCATCTGCAATTTTTGCCATGCTTACCGGCTTTGCCGGGCCATTGAAGAATTTCCTGCTGACATTCTTTGGTCAGCTTCTTTTTGCTTTTGCGATCATCTTCACAGTGTTTTATGCAGAGCAGTTTTCGAAATCTGTTAAGTCGAAAGTCCCTCCCCTTCGCCGGAACTCAGGGCAAGCGCAATCTGCACAATCCCGCGGAACTCTTCCAATTGCAACGAAGCACCGCCGATAAGTCCCCCATCAATATCAGGCTGACTAAGTAGCTCTTTTGCGTTAGCTGCTTTCATAGAGCCACCGTATAGGATTCTTGTACTCTCACGTTTATCTTCTGGGAGTAGAGAGCGTATGAATGAATGCATTGTCTGAGCCTCTTCGGGAGTTGCTGCTCTCAGAGCATTTTCTCCAATAGCCCAAATAGGCTCGTAAGCAATCGTTATATCCGATTCAAGCGGAAGCACGTTTATCTGCCGTTTTATGACTTTCTCGTGTTTTTCTGCTTCTCGTTCTTTGCTAGATTCACCTACACAAATTATTGGATGAATATTTGCATCTAGTGCGGCAATGGCTTGAGCGGCAACGTCTTCATCTGTTTCCCCATAAAATTCCCTTCGTTCAGAGTGGCCACATAGCACGTAGCGCACGCCAGAGTCTGCAAGCATTTGCATGCTGATATCTCCTGTGTGAGCTCCGGTTGTTTCGTTATGGCATTGACCAATTTGTGCACCTGTGATGATTCGTGCATCTATGCAACTTTGAATATCAAGCAATGTTGGGATAGCAATCACATCTACATTAGATCCTTCTCGGTACGGTGAATCATCTTCTAGCGCACCTTCGGGCAGGCGGTTCATTTTGAGGTTTCCAGCAATTAATAGTTTTCTGGGGGGGGACATATGAGTTAATTATACCATGGTAATAAGTTTACTAGTTGGCTAGTTATTAGTTTCTAGTTTTGTCGTCAAAACCAGCAACTAGTAAACCAGTAACTAGCCAACTTTATGTGTGGTATTATCTTTATATGGAATTGCCTCAGAGAATAGTATTAGCCACCGACCACGCTGGTTTTCCGCTTAAGGAAGCTATAAAAGAGCATTTAATTTCCAAAGGAATTGATGTTATTGATGTTGGTACATTTTCCGAAGAGTCTGTGGATTACCCTGAAGTTATTCGTAAGGGGTGTGCTGCGGTATTGGAGGAGGAATGCTTGGGAATAATTTTTGGAGGAAGTGGTAATGGTGAAGCTATGGCTGCCAATAAAGTTCGTGGTATACGCGCAGCGTTGGTTTATAGCGAAGAATCAGCACAGCTTGCTCGTTCCCACAATGATGCGAATGTTATGAGCTTAGGAGGCCGTCTTGTAGATCATGAGGATGCAAAGAAGTTTGTAGATATCTTCCTTTCAACTGATTTTGAAGGTGGACGGCATGAAAAGCGTGTCAAAGATCTCGAGGCAGATTCTTAGTTCTCTGTAGTATCTGACTGAATTTAGAATTAAAAATGCAGAATTAAGAATGAATGAGATAAATAGTAATAAAAAAATAATTCTTAATTCTTAATTCTTAATTCTGAATTCTTTTCGTGTTAGCATAAGAGGCACATGCAAGAATCATCAAAATGTCGGAAACATACACGTGTTTTGTTTGGAGTCCTCATAGCAGGATACATTCTTACGGCGCTTTCAGGTTGTCAGCAGCAAACAGTACTTTCTACTCAGAATCGCAATACAGCCTCAAATTTAGGATCTGAGCAAATTGGAGAAGTCATTTTTCTACATGAATACGATAAAGATCTCCTTAGGGAAAAAATTACTGAGGGGCAGGAGTATCTTTTGCGGATGATTGATGAAGAGTATCAAGGTGCACACAAATATTACTTTGCACTTGAAGATAAATTTGAAGAGCGTTTGCATACAATCTACACGTCGTCTCTGATTTACACATTGTTCAAGCTATATGATCTTAATCAAGATCCTAAGCTTTGGGAACAGATCGAAAAGAGCATGGAGTATGTGCTCTCGATGCAAATGTTAGATGAAGACAGTAAGCGATTCGGAGCGTTCCACTATTCATTCAATTTAGAAACGCAGGAGCGTGAGCGTAAATTTGTGGTTGGTACTACTTCAAAAACAATCTTCACATTGCTCGAAATGTATCAACGTACAAAAGAAGAGCGCTATCTAGAATCAGCCCAAAAGGCCGCAGATTGGCTTCTGACGATGCAAAAGGATGATGGGAGTATGAAGTCCTATGTGGTGGATCGTGATGGAAAATGGTTCTTTTCTACCAAAGAATCTACGCTTTACAATGGTCAAGTTCTCTCGGCATTATCGCGGATGTATCGTGTTACAAATGATGAGCGATACAAAGAAGTTGCTGAAGACATTGCTGATTTCTTGTTCGCAAAAGTAGAGAAAGATGGATGTTACATTGGCGACGACTATCGTCCGAATAATCCCATCTCCAGCTCATGGTTTGTTATGTCGATGCTGGATTACTATCTGGCGGCAAGCGATGAAGAAGTTAGAGATACCGTCTTCACTTGTGCAACCGATCTTGTTGGGAGACAGCATGTAAATGAATCAGATCTATCAACCTTCGGAAGATGGGAGGCCTCACTTTCTACGAGTGGCGCAGGGTGGATCTCGGAAATTTTGGTGGAGGTGTATCACTTATGCTTAGAAGAAGGAGATGATTGTGAGCAATACAAGGATGCGATTACTAAGGGAATTCGCTGGTTACTTCAGAATACGTATGGTGATCACAATAGTGGATTCTTACCAAATCCTGCGATGGCTAAAGGAGGGCTTTATTGGAATCCTGAAAATCGTTTTATTCGTACAGATGCTGTGTGTCATGGGATGAACGCGTACATTGGTATTTTGCCAGCTTTGGAGGAAGGTGTTTTGATTTCTGCTCCTTAATCAAGTAAGGGGAAAGGGGAAAGGGGTAAAGGGTAAGGGGAAAGCTTTCACTTTTCACTTTACCCTTTTCCCTTTTAGGGAGTAGTCGTGTTAGCATAACCAACACATGACCAATTCTTCTATCATCATCGCTCCATCTATACTTTCTGCGGATCTTAGTAAGTTGCAGGAAGAAGTGGATAGTATCGAGCAGTTTGCAGATTGGTTGCAGATTGATGTTATGGATGGACAATTTGTTCCTAACTTGAGTTTTGGTGCACCGGTGATAAAGAATTTAAAAACAAAACTACTCCTTGATATCCACTTGATGGTCGAAGATCCTCAGGAACGTATAGAAGAATTCCTCAAAGCTGGAGCCAAGCATATCACATTCCATGCAGAAACAGTTAAAGGCACGGATGCGAGAAAATCGCTTATAAAAGCCATCCGTGATGGAGGAGCTACTGCAGGAATTGCAATAAATCCGGACACTCCTTTGGATGAAGTTGAAGATGTACTCGGCGAAGTAGATCTTCTTTTAGTCATGTCGGTTAATCCTGGTTTCGGCGGTCAGAATTTTATCACCGAAGTTTTAGAAAAAGTTCGTACAGCTCGCGAGAAGTTTCCGGACCTCATGATTCAAATGGATGGTGGTGTGGATAGCGAGACAGCTTCCAAATGCATCAAAGCCGGTGCAAATAATCTGGTTTCTGGAAGTTTCATTTTCAAAGCTTCCGATCGTGAAGCGGCCATCACTTCCCTTCGTTCATGATGAATCTCACATATAAGTTATGTCTTGCTGGATCGTTACTCCTTTTGGGGTGCTCGTCAAATGCGGATATTGGAGTGAGGCAGGCAAAAATCAGAGCTATTTCTCTCATTTCTCCTCATGGCCAGATAGTAGAAATTCAGGCAGAAATCGCTGATACATATGAATTAAGGACAATGGGATTGATGAATCGCGATGAACTACAGGAAGGAAATGGAATGCTATTTATATTCGAAAATCCCAACATTCTTCTGTTCTGGATGAAGGACACACTTATTCCCCTCGACATCATTTTCTTTGATGAAGCAGGAGTGTTTGTAAAATCTGAAACGATGGATCCGTGTGAAGAAGAACCATGCCGCACTTATAACTCAAAGGGTAATGCGATTTATGCACTGGAGGTTTTTGCTGGATTTATCGAGCAGTATAACGTTGGAGAAGGGTGGAAACTAGAGAATGAATAATGAATAATGAAAAATTAAAAATGAGTCTTTATACTAGTAAACAACCATTTTTCATTATTCATTTTTAATTTTTAATTATGTTGCTTGGCAACAGCAACCATATAAGTCTCAAGATTCTTTTTGATCCTCTTTGTCACATCGGGATCTTTCGGAAGAATGAATGCTTCTCCAGTCATACGTTCATACAAATCAATATACTTACTTGCCAGCATCAAACGTACATCATCAGTAATTTTGGGCCACGTGCTCTTGTCACCATATTCAAATCCTTGCTCTCGCATCCATAGACGGAAGAATTCCTTGTCCAGACTTTCTGGCTCTTCACCTCTATCGAAGCGTTCTCGGTAGGTTTCTTGTATCCAATAGCGTGACGAATCTGGTGTGTGGATTTCGTCTGCCAGAGTTATCACACCGTTTTCATCCAGCCCCATTTCGTACTTTGTATCTACCAGAATAAGCCCCTTGCTACTTGCAATCTCTTGTCCTCGCCTAAATAGCGCGAATGCTTTTTCTGTGATTTCTTCCCATTGCTGCTTGGTTGCCAGACCTTTTTCAAATATTCCTGCAGGGTCTATCGGCTCATCATCATCGGATTTTGTGGTTGGGGTAATGATGATATCGTCGAATTTCTGGTTCTTTACCATTCCTTCTGGCAGATGATTCCCGCAGAAGTCACGTACTCCATTGTTGTAATTTACCCATGCGGAGGTCTTTGTAGATCCTGTGAGATACGCTCTTACAACAATCTCTACCATTACAATTTTTAACTCTTTTCCAACCGTAACATTTGGATCCGGCAGATCAATTACGTGGATTGGCATGATGTCTTTGACCTTATCAAACCACCATGCAGAAATCTGACTTAGGATCTGTCCTTTAAGTGGGATTGTGCACCAGTTAATATCGAATGCCGATTGGCGATCTGTGGCAATGAGAATTCTCTTTCCGGGTTGCTCATAAACGTCTCGAACTTTGCCCTGATAACGTTTTCCAAGATCTGAAAAATCGGTCTTTTCTAGAGCTGTTTTTAGGAATGGTTGGAGGGCTTGTGGAGTGGTCATGATACGAGCATAACATAATAGGGCGTGGGGTGTGGGGTGTGGGGTGTTGGGTGTGGGGGTGTTGGATGGGGGTTGGTAAAGACTAATTTACATGGTTCAAAATTACCTAAAATGAGCCTGTTTGAGCATGAATTTATACCTTGCAAAACGTCTAAAAATGGGAGAAGTCAAATATTGAGCAAATCGCTTATTTGTGCTAAAATATAGACGAATGAGCCTAAGGATCACCAGGCTCATCCCGATAGTTAACACACAAATAAAAAACACTCGATGGACGTATATCAACACCCTCTCCAGTCAGTCTCTGAAATGCAAGTTTTCCTTGCTGAGGGTGGATCAGAAACACCTGTTATTTGGGGTCGCGAAAAGCGAGCTGAGTTTATTGGTGAGGTGCTTTCGATATTGAGATATGAGCGTCTCCCAAGGGAGGCCAAAGGCGTTGTTCGACAATACCTTCAGGTCGCCTCCGGATACTCCCGTGCACAGGTTGCTAGGGCTATAGCAGAGCATCGTCAAAAGTCATTCAAAGAGACAGTTCAGAAGGGGGTCAAAATGGTGCTTCCCAAGAGCATCATTCCGTTCGGTTTGGCAGCGTGTTTTTTGCTCCTCATGACCTCTGCCAGTTTCCGATCTCCAGAGCGTGCTCTCACTTTTCTCAATGGTGATTTGATCAACGTCTGGGACATGTCCAAAAAGTTTGCAGATACTCTCCCGATGGATCGCTCTCTGCTTGCCAGCCTGAGCACGGTCGAGACTGTAATGCCTGATGGCACACATGTAGATCTATTAGTAGTGAAGAAAGAACTTGTACTTCAGGGATATCATCGACTTGCTGAGCGAACCGTTGTGGAAGAAGTGCCTGAGACGTTGGAGGATCAAGTGGTAAACAGACGTGAAACCAGATTGCAGAGTCTGTGGTCTAGTTTGATTGGCTCAAGTGTGGAACAGCGACGTCTGAAACGACTCTTGGCCCAAGAAAAGAATAATCAAACACATGCAGCAGCTAGTGAGAATGTTATTAAACAGGAAATTACTGTTTCTGGAGGACCAACAAACATTTGGGATCTATTGGGATCTGGTCGTGAAGGTGAAGTGTTATTGATCAAAGATGGCCGTCCGGTATGGGGATCGCCTGCATCTTCAACTATTGGGAATCCGGAATTGGGAGGAGGTAGAGTTCCTCCTGATGTGAGTAGAGGTGGTGGAGGTGATGGAGGAAGAGGCTACGGTGGTGGTGGAGGAAGTACTACTACAAACACAACAACTAATACAACAACAACTGTAACCAACACTGTTGGGGATAGCGATTGGACCGTGAGTGGAACCGATATGTACAGCGCTGTAGCCGGCAATGTAGGAATCGGTATTGCTACTCCAGAAACAAAGCTAGAAATAGTAGGTACTGCATCTGGTACTATGTTTCATGCTTCAGATTTACTTACAACTTCTGGTGGTTTGATTGTGGAAGAGGGGCAAACAGTGACTTTCAATAGTGTTGCATATCTGTTCCCTGCAAGTGATGGATCTGCATCTGGAAAAGTTTTGAAGACTGATTCGAATGGAAATCTATCGTGGGCAACAGACAGCAATGATGCAGGTGTTGGAATTTCTCAAGTTTCAGGAGATGCCCGTTATGTAAACATCTCAGGAGACACAATGACAGGATCATTAGACGTGAGTGCAACTGCATCTGGTTGGATTATTCATGCACAAGATCTCCTCACATCTTCTGGAGCCCTCTCAGTTGATGGTCTCACATACCTCAATTCAAACACTGCCATCACAGGAGTCCTCGCCGTAACTTCCAATATATCCGGATCAGGAACACTTTCTATCCAAGGTGCATCTTCACTTCAAGGAGCTCTAACTCTT
>JAHIYH010000025.1 GCA_018814875.1 Patescibacteria group bacterium | reverse complement strand
TCATTGACATAGGTGAAGTGGTGCCAGATTCCCGTTGAAATGCCCGTTGCCCCAGTGACCAATACCTGACCATATCCTGCCTGAGTCTGCGCAAAGAGGAGGCCATCATACACGTACAAAAGGAAATACACGTTCGATCCATCGCCTGCCCAGTAGAGAATATAATCCGGACTTGTTGGCATCACATCGATGCGAAACCATGTGGAAATGGATTTTGGTGCTGTTACATACCCAGTAAAAACATTATCGGTTCCTCCATCGAATTCTAGTCGGTACGGATCAGATGTTGTTCCATCGCCATCCCACCCGCTTGTGCCTATACAAGGAGCCGAGAAGGTACTAAGTGTCGCATCGTTGCTGGAGACAGAGGCATCCGTCCATGTTGTGCTGCCGTTGGAACAGATGTCTCCTGAGTTAAGAACACTGTCACCGTTTATATCTGCTGCGTCGAGGTGAAGAATTAAGTTGTCCGCTGTGATTGCGTCGTTAGCTATTTGCCAGGTACGCAGCTCTTTCTTGTTATCAAGTTCCAACGGGCCTATCAAATAGAATTCAGGTGAAATATTGGGTGCGTCATATTGATAGGAGAATTGGGCTGTTTGTCCTTTTTTCCAAGAACCGTACCAGACTATTCGTTCAACGTTCAACGTTGAACGTTTACCGTTTGCAGAAATGTCAATTATTTTGAATTCACTTGGAACAACATCAGTAATCTCACCTTCATAATCTTCAAAGAACTCAACTTCGATTTTCATTGAACTTGGTGCAAAAGGCCAGAGACGAGTTGCTGCTTCGCGTTTGATGATGATGGGTGGGCTATTGGTAACTTCAACGGAACTCGAAATAGTCCAAATCCCATTGTATGTTTCTGCTTCCAGTTCCAATTGATAGGTTCCATTCTTTTTAAATGTGAAAAATGCTTCATAATCTGGCGTTATAAGGCCAGGCTCCATTTTTCCACATGTATTGGTGGTGGTGATCCCGTCGTTTTCTGTAGAGAGCGTTTTTACTTCTCCCGCAGGGCTTGTTACTGTTAGTGTCAGTTCAGAATTGCAGACAATCCTTCCCATCTCATCTAGTACTCCAAATGCAATGTGGGCTTCTTCTTTTGGCCTGTAACGATCTTTATCTGTATTCATTGCCAGTACTCCCCAAACAAAATCTTGTTCAAAGCTGTATGTAAGGCCTGTGGATGGATTGATACTTTCTACTGTTGCGGTATAACGTCCTGGTTTAAATGAACGCTTTAGCGGTAATGAAATTGTTTTTTCATCTGCGTTAAACGTTGCCTCTATTATTTCTTGTTTCTCATTTCCATATTTCTTTACATGTACTTTAAAAGAGTCCTCTGCATCTTTATCGGAAAGTCCAATTGCGCTGAGTGCATAGCTAACATCGATCTGAGGATTTTTTTCAGTCTTCAAACTTCTTAGATAGCGCCAGCTTGGGGATTCCTCATCGATTAGTTTGAGTTTACCTTTCGAAAAATTATGAATTTTGCTGTCTAGTGCATTGCCAAAAGTTAGTGTCTCGGTTGAGGTAAGTTGTTTATGATTTTTCCAAGGAGATGCAATATCCAGAATGCGTTCCATAGCTTCTATGGGAGCATCAAAAATTTTCAACTTTGCAGAGGTCGGAGGGGCATAAAGTAACGTACCTGCAAGGCAGGCTGTTGAGAGTGTGACTATGGCAAGTGTGCGCTGTGCTACTTTCATGTGCGGGTATTGTAGCATTGTTGACGTGCTCGTTGTGTTGTCTGAATCACGGATTTTACCTCCATCCCCCGACCCCTTCCTCCACATGAGGAAGGGGAGCTTCGTTATTGAAGCACAAAGTATTATCTTCTTTAACAAAGTTACCCTCCTCCTCCGGAGGAGGGGCTATGGGTGGAGGTAAAGAAGTAAATCAAGGTTCAGACTTTTTTCTGTAATAACTTCTTCCCTTGTTTGAACCACAGATTAAGGGGATTACACTGATTACACGGATTTCTAGAACAGACTTCATCTGTGAAATCCGTGTAATCTGCGTAATCTGTGGTTCAGACAATTGAGTATGACTCGCTTTTGACAATCGATTGTTAACTGCCTGCCGGCCGTAGCCACCGCCTCAGCGGGGCGAAGGCTGGTCATCTAATATTTCCTCGTTCCCTTAAGAATAACAGTCAAATCACTTCCTGCCGTGCCGCTTCCTACTTGATCAATGTCAAGAGTCATCAGTGCTCCTGCAGCCAGAGTTGCATCACTGATTACATGATTACCATCTTCACGGTTTGCACTGGCGTCCACTTCCGGATTGGTGGAGAAGATAGTGCTTCCGGCTTCGTTAATATCTATTATGAGGCTGGAGCCTACTGGTGCGGTTTCTGCATATATATCAACATCCGTCACAGTAAATCCGAATGGCATAACTACAGTTGCTCCTTGGTCTGCTCCGGTAGCTACGGCTCCGTCTATGTACCAGATCATTGCAGATGTGAAGTCCTTAAATTCAGGCTCGGCTGTTCCTTGTGAGGTTAGTAGTTGGCCAGATGAACCGGCTGCAGTGTCCTGAAGTGCTGTTCCGTCACTGTAGACGATTCCACCGTCTGTGAGCATATTATTTGCATTAAGTTGAGAACCAGAAATAGTACCAACTACTTCTAGTGCAGTAGAAGGTGATGATGTCCCAATCCCAACATTCTGACTTGTATCAATAGTCATAGCAATATTATTTCCATTAGTTCCTAAGTGCAAAGCGTGAGATGCTCTGATAGCTGCAGAATCCGTTAATGCTCCTGTAAAGAGATAACCATCATTTCCAAATCCCAATGACAATCTATTTGCGTTTCCCGTTGGTTCTACAATGTTTATCCATCCTGATGTATCATCGGCATAAAACTTCGCTATTTCTCCAACTGCTCCACTTCTGACATCAAGTTTGGCTAATGGTGTTGTTGTCCCAATTCCAATTCTTCCTGTTGTCTGATTCGTGTAAAGAATAGGACTGCTTCCAGTACCTGTAACCTGCAAACTGGTACCTGACATCGTCCCTACCACATTCAAGCTTGGCTCAGCTCCTTCATTATTAATAGTAAGAGCACCAGTCATAGTATCTCCACTCACATTTACATACCTATCATCAGCTTCTGTCTGAGATATACCTCCACTTGCTTCAGCCCAACTCAAAGTCCCTGCCGCATCGGTCTTTAAGACCCATCCGGATGAAACTCCGTCTGAAGGTGGGAAGGTGTAGGTGACGCCATTTAGAGTAACTGTGTCTCTCACTACCAATGCTTGACCGGACATAGTACCTTTAACATCGAGTTTAGCGGCCGGAGTAGTAGTTCCGATTCCAACATTTCCACCAAATAGAGCACCTCCATTAACATCTAAATCATAACCAGCTGTGACAGAAGTCTTACCTATAGCAAGTTGTCCATTTCTGATCCAGCTATCAAGATTATCTCCTCCTAATAGTGCAATATTTCTTGTCCCACCTGTATCGTATAGGCTCGCTTCTGTATTCCCATTTGAGTCCGTTGCAATATTAAAGATGTTTACATCTTCGCTGTCAATAACACTAAAAATTACCTCTGTTGTCAATGAGTTACCTTTCACTTGTAGCTTTGTTGTTGGTGTTGCATTCCCAATACCAACTCTTCCTGTTGTCTGATCTGTGTAAATAATAGGAGCGGATCCTGTTCCTGTTACTTGCAGCGAAGTACCACTCATTGTTCCAACTATGTCCAGACCTGCATCTGCTCCTGTTTCATCATTAATAGTGAGCGCCCCCGTCATCGTATCTCCACTTACATTCACATACCTATCATCAGCTTCTGATTGTGAAAGTCCACTTCCACCGGACTCTGCAGCCCAACTCAAAGTTCCTGCCGCATCGGTTTTAAGAACCCATCCGGATGAGACTCCGTCTGAAGGTGGGAAGGTGTAGGTGACGCCGTTGATAGAAATGGTTGATCCAAGAGTAACAGCTCCCTGCAATGATGAAGTACCTTCCACAGATAAAGAACCGCTCATAGTTGACGAGCTACTTATATGAAGTGAAGTACCTGATAAAGCTCCTAATACATGTAACGAGTCATCGGTACGAAGAATGTTGGCTGCTGAACGGTAAAGGTTTGTATCAAATGTGCCGTTATATCCAAAGAGGATGTGAGGAGTTGCATTAGTTTTCCCGTTCATATCTATAGCAATGCCAGGTGCAGAAGTTGCTTCGGAATCGAGCAACATTCCTGTTCCATTCACGTCAACGTCCACAAATACCGCTCCCGTCTCACTAGCAACCGTTGGCGTCACACTCAGACGCTGACCAGACATGGTTCCGTGAACTTCCAGTGCAGTATTTGGAGTATGTGCCTCATCACCACTAGGAGTGATGAGTAAAGCTCCCGTCATCGTATCCCCACTAGTATTCACATACCTATCATCAGCTTCTGATTGTGAAAGTCCACTTCCACCGGACTCTGCAGCCCAACTCAAAGTCCCTGCCGCATCGGTCTTAAGCACCCATCCAGATGAGACTCCGTCTGAAGGAGGGAAGGTGTAGGTGACGCCGTTAATAGAAATGGTTGATCCAAGAGTAACAGCTCCCTGCAATGATGAAGTACCTTCAACCGACAAAGCTCCACTCATAGTTGTTTCTCCACTTACATGAAGTGATGCTCCGGAGAATGCACCTTCTGCTGTGATTGATCCTGATGCAGAGATCGCACCTGTAGCTGTCATGTTTCCTGATACGCGTAAGTCACGTGTAAGATCGAAGCGGCTAATTGCACGGACGTACTTTAATTCTTCGCCAATAGTGTCACCGAATCTGAGTACTACATTTGCATTAGTGTCATCATCATCAATGATCTGGAATGCCTCTGTGTTTACAAGGAGTGTTGGGTTCCAGCTACTTGCGGCACTTGCGAGTGTTGGAACTATGAATAACAGAAAACCTAAGTTCAAAATGAACAGAACAGCTAAGGTTGTTACAAGGTGTCTTTGCATATTGAATGTCGGCAATGAATGCCGTTCTTTGCCGGTAGTTATTAGATGGTCATTATTCTCGGTGAGTAACTTTCTTTTTGTAATTAAGTTTGTTGGTCTATCTTCTAGTGTTGAAAGATCGTTAGGATCAAATCTGTCGTACCATCTATAGAAGGTAGAGCGTGCAATATTAAAATGCTTGCAAGTTGCACTCACGGATCTGTGGTTTTCGTAGCGCATCAACCACTGAAGTCTTTCTATAACTTCTTTGGATGCCTCTTCTTCGATCGCTTTTTCTAGAAGTGAGTGCAGGATGCCTTTGTTTATATGTTTGTCTGACATGCGTGCTTCTTTGTGTATTGCGCAACATGCGCTTAATAAATCTCCTTATTATAGCAGAAAAACGTCTTTTGTTGAAGTCCTTGAGGCCAAATCGTCAATTCTATTCAAAAGAATGTGTTGCGCGACATAGTGTGCGATGTGTAGCGAGACAATTAAAAAGTGGG
This sequence comes from Patescibacteria group bacterium, assembly GCA_018814875.1. GTDB lineage: Bacteria > Patescibacteriota > Gracilibacteria > Peribacterales > Peribacteraceae > UBA2144. The sequence continues at coordinate 52,497 of JAHIYH010000025.1, read as the reverse complement.
CTAGGGCTAGGGCTTGGGCTTGGGAGATGTATAATGGTAAATGGAGGGATGGCCGAGTGGTCGATGGCGACAGTCTTGAAAACTGTTAGACCCGCAAGGGTCTCGTGGGTTCGAATCCCACTCCCTCCGCCATCCTTCGCGCAGCGAAGGATGCCAACCGTAGTCTCCTGGACTTCGATTATTTATTTTTTCTCGAAGTCGCTGCGGCTTCGGATGTCAGGCCAGCCAGGAGCGGAGGTTGGCTACTAATAAAGTAGTGACTTTGGGAACTCTTTCGGAAATCCAATCTACAGTTGCATGTTGAGAGCGAAGCGTGTTGATAGTCGATAGTTGAGAGCGAAGCATGTTGATAGTTGATTGTTGACTGTTGATAGTTGATTTGAACTATGCTTTTAGTCTCTGCTGCAGCTCTTCGTTCGTCGGCAAATCCTCTGCAGAACACGTTCGTTCACCCCAGAATGATCGAAGATTTTGAAGATATTGCTTCTCATTTAATAACTTATCGATAAATGATTGTGCAGTGTCTTTGAATCTACTGTGACTTAAGTTATGTGTGAGTTCAAAAATGGCACTAATAAATGCGTCTTCTCCACCACACACTTCGGTTCGCACTTCATCCTCGCATGCATCCACAATGCTGTTGCTATCCAGACCTGCCAAAATCTTAAGATCACCAGAAGGTGCAGAAGGGAAGTAGTGATTAAGTCCGAGTCTTCGTAGCGTACAAGGAAGTGCAAAGTCTGCGATGATGTCGGCAACAAGAGTTGCGATTCCTCCGTCCGAATTGTGATCTTCTACGACTATAAGATGACCTGTTTCTAATGCTGCTTGCATGATTGCTGACGAATCAATCGGTCGAATACAGCCAATGTTTAGTACGCGCACTTGGATTGGTTGACTTAAATTCTTTAATTCTTCTGTCGCCTGAATTGCGTCATGGACGCCAATTCCTGTAGTGATTATCGTGATCTGATCGGAGGTATCTCCACTTCCTCTTACAATGTCAGCCTTGCCATCAAAGGCGTAATCACTTCCGTAAATTAGCTCGCCAATTGGGCTTTTTAGTTGTTCGTGTCCTGTGCGTGGTGCAAATACGAAAACACTTTGATGTCCTTCTGCAATTATTTCCATAGATCGTTCCGCCATAGCAGCAGCTTGGTTACTGTCTGCCGGCATCCAGACCTGTGTGTAGTAATAAGGAATGTTGAAGTAGTTTTGTTCCTGATGTGTTTCGCCATCTTCGCCAACACTCAGTCCCGCATGTGTTCCATCATTTATAATCCCGCAACGTGTGTGTCCGCAGTTAATATCGATGAGTCTTGCGTTTGCGCGTGCTTCGTTTGTTGTGAATGCTGCAAAAGTATAAGTAACAACCAAAAGTCCTGTCTGACGCATGCCCGCAGCCATCATAAGCATGTTCGCCTCAGCCACTCCTACGTTAATTACCCGATCTGGGAAATCTTTGGCGCATTTGTTGAATCCTCCTGATCCTGCGAGATCCGCATGTAGCACGATAATACGGTCGTCCACTGCCATAAGACTCTTAATATGAGTAGCTCCAAAGTCTTTTCGCGCTGCACCTTTTTCTTCTGTAATTGTACGTGTGTAACCACTAAGTTTTTTTGCATCAAACTCAAGTGGAATGTCTGTAACTGTTGGTGGGCCGGACTCGAATCGTTCCTTCTCGGCTGCTCTAAATGGTTCGAACTCCTTAACTGCTTCTTCGAGTGGTTGAAGTTTGGAGAGTGCATCTTTTGCTTCGTCTTCTGATAGTGGAGCGCCATGATAATTTTTTCCTCCGGTGTTAGAAGCCTCTTCCATAAAGTCGATGCCGTATCCCATCGTGGTGTAATAGCATATGAAGGTAGGCTTACCGTTTCCGATGAGCGAGTCAGATTTGTCCAATGCTGCAGTCACTTGAGCTGGATCGTTTCCATTCTCCACTTCTATCACGTTCCATCCTGTGGCATAGGCAATTGTTGCAAAATCTGCCCAGACAGTTTTGGATGGCAGATCGCCAAGCTGAATATCGTTGAAATCGCCGTGAACCACCAGATTGTCTAATTTGAGGTGAGAAGCGAGCCTGAAGGCTTCCATTACTTGCCCTTCCTGTGAATCTCCGTCTGCGAGGAGAACATCTACGATTCCGGGCTTCTTCTGATATTTAAGACCAAAAGCAGCACCCAGCGCATTGCTTACACCTTTTCCAAGAGGTCCTGTACCAAAAGGAATATCACCAATTCCAGCTTCTATATGACCGGGAAGTCCGTCAGGCGTTCTGAATGTATCTATGATTGCCTGTGGGCTACTCAGTCTTTTATCTCCTTTATCACGCCCAAACATCCACTGTAGACCGTAAGAGAGTAGTGATAGATGCCCCGGACTCATACGGTAAGGCTGATCAACTTGTGGGTTTCTTCTTTTATAAACAAAGTAGCTTGGAGTAAATGCGGAGAGCGGCCCTCCTGGATGACCGGACTTGTGCTTAAGCGGGGCATGTATGATTAAGTGGCGTTGAATGGTATGTGCCAAGTCATAGGCTTTCTGATCTTCTTCGTTTAATGCAGTGGCATCATTTGGACCAATCCAGATGTGTTCACCTTCGACGCTTGATTTAAGAACACGCTGGCAGGAAGCGGTGGCGTTTTTGAGTGGAGAAGAATCAGGACGTTTCATAAGTGGAGAAGAAGAGAGTTTCACGAGCGTCTCGCTCGTGTGTAGGTGTGAGAATAGAATACCATGTAAAGATAGTTTTTTAGAGTGAAGTACAAGGCGCCTCCAATAGAACGTTCAGGTTTCTGATATATGTCCTTGTCTGCCATTTTTCTTTGACTGGTGAATCAGTGTTTTTTAGATAATCGAGAAACAACTTGCTCCATGCCCTGTTCATATATGCGTATGTGCATGTGAGACTGTTACAAGCTAAGCACGGAATATATTTCTGCTTATTTGTGATCATCTTAAAATACTAGGAAATTGAGGAATGAATATAAAATATGATCATGGCAGACCCAAAATTTACTTGTATTATCAATAATTGCAAGCGTTAAAATATTGACACCAATAGATGTCGTCAGTAGGGTTCTTTGGCTAATGATTTTTATCTCTTAATTCCTATATATGAAACAAGTAAGAACTCAGTCAAAAGCACCACTTCTACTTAATATATCTGCAATCGTTCTGTTATCTCTTGTAATGCTTACCCTTGGGTAACGGTACGCGTTTATCGTTCTTACGCAGGTGTTTAATTAAGGTCGAAAAGTCAAAATGTCAAAATGTCAAAAGGTCGAAAGGTCGGAAGGTCGAAATGTCTGACGAGCTATTTTGATGTAGTTGAGGATCGTACTTTTCGTTTTGATACTCTCAAATATTTAATGAGTGAATTTAAACTGGCACTTATTTTGCGAGCAATATTCATATTGCAAGTAAATTATTCTTTAGTTAAATATGACTGGTCATTCCTATAGTATAAAAGTGAGCGGACTTCTGCAGATGATCTTTTTGCATAACCTAAAAATGTGGCAAATTCTACATCTGATTGTGCTTCAAATCCTTCTGCTATGTTTGCCATGATAGATATACTCGCCCTGGTAATTTGATCTACCCATGCAAAATCAAGTCGTGTTTTATCTCGCTTACAAATGTCGCGAATATCCTTAGTGAGATCTAGCATCTCTCCACGCCTTAATGTCTTCGAATGATTTAAACCCCATAAGCAGCCGAATGTACTACTAAATCTAATTTATGCAAAGCATGACCAAACTACGATCAGACCTTCCGACCTTCCGACCTTTCGACCTTTTGACCTTTTGACCTTTCGACCCTTCGACTTTAGGACTTTTCGATTTATTTAATAACAAGCATCCGTTTCTCTCCTCGAAATATATCCTCTTTAGCTCCTGTCCAATCATGGACTGCATTGAGGAGAATTTCGTGTGTATATTCATAGCCTTCCCCGCGCTTTGTACCCGGATCATTTGTAATAAATTTGTTTTGATCGTATCCGGTGATCATAAGCATGTGATACCACGGTCCTTCACCGGAGAAATAGGGGTTCAACAGAGTTCTACCCGCTGCAGGCACTATCACAGGATGACCTTGAGCTAGTTGCTCTTTGATGGCTTCAATTGTAACTTTGTTGATCACATAATTTGTACAATCTCCGTAGTACTCACATCCAATAAGTGAGAGCTCTGTGAGAGTTACATCTTCGCTGTAACCATGTTCTTTTTCCCAAGCTACAAGAGAGAGTAATTCTTTATCTGCAATCTCTGGAGTCAGTTCTTTTCCTTCCAAAAAGTAATGTGCCATTATCAAAGACATCTCTTCACATGCTTCTTGATATGGATCATCCCAATTTGCATTAGGTGCCTGAGAGGAGAAGGGGACTTGGATTGATACTTTTTTAGGTAGCATCGGTTTTCCTTCTGGCGTGATTTGTGTGGAGCACGCTGTAAGCAATAGGCTGATGATAAAAATGGAGAGTTTCATGTTGTGCTATATCTTACATATAATTGACGAATGAGGTTGTGTAAAATGAATGAAAAATGAATAATGAAAAATGAAAAATGGTAGATTATGAGCGTTGTTCAGTCATTTTTCATTCTTAATTCTTAATTCTTAATTCCTATGAAGCTTTTCCTAGATACCGCAAACGTTGACCAAGTCGCAGAGATCGCCTCATGGGGCATATTGGATGGTGTAACTACCAATCCTTCGCTTGTTGCTAAAGAAGGTAAAGATAGTTCGTCGAACTCACTACAAGCTTTTAAAGAGACAGTGCTCAAGATGTGTGAGTTGGTTCCTTGTGTAAGTGCGCAAGTTACCGAAACTGAATTTGAAGGAATGAAGAAGCAGGCAGATGAATATTCAAGTTGGCATAAACACGTTGTCGTTAAAGTTCCTATGACTGTTGAGGGACTAAAGACAATTAGTTACTGCAAAGGGAAGGGGATTAAAACAAATTGCACACTCGTATTCTCCGCAAACCAAGCATTACTTGCTGCTAAGGCAGGTGCCACAATCATCAGTCCTTTCATCGGAAGATTAGATGATGCAGGTCAGGATGGCATGGGATTGATCGCAGAGATCATGACGATTTGGGATAACTACGACTTTGATACCGAAGTGCTAGTTGCATCAACGCGTAATCCACGTCACATAGTTGAAGCAGGAGAAGTAGGTGCACACATTTGCACTATTCCTTATGGCTTATTCATTAAACTTCCTAAACATCAGCTTACGGATATTGGTTTGAAGAAGTTTCAAGATGATTGGAATAAAGTTAAAAGTTAAAAGTGAATAGTGAAAAGTTAATCATGGTTCAGATTTTTCTCTGTTATAACTTCATCCATGTCTGAATCGCGGATGAAACGGATTAGACGGATTTCACGGATTACATAAAATTGGTCGTGTCTTCATTGACGAGCATCCGTGTAATCTGCTTAATCAGCGCTTGCCAAGCCGTAGCCCAGAGGCGAAGGCTGGTAATCAGTGATTCAGACAGTGTTTATATATGTAGTTCAGACAATGGAACATGTGAAACATCACAATCTTGCATACGTGATGTGGAAGTTATATGCTCCGTGTCCCAATGACAGACGACCCAAAAGACATCACGAATCAAATGATCCTGAAAGCCATTCAGAGTGTGAAGTATGACGTACGAGGCTTAGACAAGCGAATGCAGAGTGTAGAACAGGGCGTGCTAGGCTTAAACAAGCGAATGCAGAGCATGGAGCAACAGATGACCGAAATGGAAGTTCAATTGGAAGAGAAGATCGTTGAAGAAAGTGATCGTATTGCAATGGCAATGATACCGACAAATAAGCAACTTGAATCCGAAATTATCACAATCAAACAACACGTTGGACTTGCTGCCTGAAAATTGTCTGAACTAGGATTAAAAAGATGGACAAGATTAATCCTACTAATCCTTACTTGTCGGCCGTAGCCCAGCCTGCCACTTGTAGCCAAGAGGCGAAGTGGGGAGGCGAAGGCTGATAATCCTGTAAATCTTAGTTCCAGACAATATCCGTGTAATCAATGGTTCAGACAACTTGAGAATGCTATGATCCAATCATGACAATGCAACTCGGTGTCATCGGCTTGGGAACCATGGGGGCAAATCTCGCCCGTAACGCTGCTCGCAATGGAGCTGGAGTTTCAGTCTTCAATCGCACAGAAAAAGTAACAGATGAGTTTATAAAGGATTTTGGTAAGGAAGGTACGTTTACAGCCTGTAAGTCGTACAAAGATTTAGTACAGAGTTTATCCCCAAGTAGAGCTATTTTAATCATGGTAAAGGCAGGAGAAGCAGTAGATAAAGTAATAGAAGAACTTGTGCCTCTGTTCGAGAAAGGTGACATTATTATTGATGGAGGGAACAGTCATTATACTGATACAGAACGTAGAGCTAATACACTAAAGGAGAAGGGGATTCACTTTTTAGGATTAGGAGTGAGCGGGGGAGAAGAGGGGGCGCTTAATGGGACAAGTATGATGCCGGGTGGAGAAAAGGCAGCGTACAAAGCAGTTGAAGATTTACTTCAGAAGATGTCAGCTGATGACGAAGATGGTGGGAAGTGTGTTACGTATCTAGGACCCGAAGGTGCAGGTCACTTTGTGAAGATGGTTCACAATGGAATTGAGTATGGAGTGATGCAACTTATTGCGGAGGTGTATGCGATTCTCAAAAACATTGGTGGATTTAGTAATGCACAACTCAGCGAAACTTTTGAAGCGTGGAATGCAGACGAAGACCTTCAATCATTCCTTATAGAGATCACTGCAAAGATATTTAAAAAGAAAGAAGGTAAAGGTGAACTTATCGATCTTATAAAAGATATAGCAGGTCAAAAGGGGACTGGTAAGTGGACAACACAAGCAGCACACGATTTTGGAGTTGCTATTCCAACAATCAACGCTGCAGTAGATGCACGAATTATTTCTGGAAGTGAGAGCGACAGAAAGTTAGGAAGCTTCTATCCGGCAGCATTGGATGAACAAGATCCTGTGCCACCACCAGAGAAGCTCAGATCTATTGTTCGACACGCCTTAGAGCTTTCTATCATATGTTCTTATCAGCAAGGATTTAAGTTGATTGAAAAGGCAAATGAGGCAAAAGGTTGGAATATTGATATGAGTGAGGTTGCTAGGATTTGGCGCGGAGGTTGTATCATCCGTTCTTCACAACTAAAGCGTTTCCAAAAAGCTATGAGTTCTGATTCAAAAGCAGCCAGAGAAGCTATCTTGGAAAGGTTTAACGGAGGAGATCGTCAGCTTGATTGGCGTAGAGCAATTACATTCGCATCCAGTAGGGGAGTGGCTGTTCCAGCGATGAGTGCTTCGCTTAGTTACTTTGATTCATTAAGATCTGAGAAGCTTCCACAGAATTTAATTCAGGCACAGCGTGACTTCTTTGGTGCACATACGTTTGAAAGAACTGATAGGAAGGGGGTGTTTCACAGTGAATGGTGACTATTTAGCTTTTAGCTTCTAGGGAACCTCTGAAAAACACGTAGTGCAGGTTCGATTAACTGCAAGATATGCGCGGATAGCCGAATCCACGTTACGTTTTATGTATTAATCAGAGGTTCCCTAGTTTCTAGCTTTTAGAAGAGAGGTTATTTATGAATGCCAAGGTGTATGAGGATGTTTTTCTCCTTCCTATCAATCCCTGTCCAGCTTCCTCTAAAAGCTAGAAGCTTGTCCCGACCTACGCTAAACTTAGCACCAATGTACGCCAACCTGACAGCGGATGATGTCCTCAAGCGTTTGGGAACTACCTTGGATGGTTTGAAGACTTCCGATATAAATAAGAAGCGTACCGAATTTGGTTTCAATGAATTGCCTCACAAAAAGAGATCACTAATTTTACTTTTCGTAAGTCAGTTTCAAGACATACTCGTTTATATCCTTATAGTGGCACTTGCACTTTCTATTGCGACTCCATTTTTAGAAGGACATGTGCTCACATTCGAGAGCTTCCTTGATTCTATAGTCATTGGTTCGATTCTTCTTCTTAATGCTATCTTGGGTTTTATTCAGGAATATAAGGCAGAGGAGGCGATCAAAATGTTACAAAAAATGACCGCACCTCATGTTCGTGTACGACGTAATGGAGGAGAAAAAATCATTGAATCGCGTGAGCTTGTTCCCGGTGACATCATTATTATAGAAGCAGGCGATATGATTTCTGCAGATGGGCGAATTATTTCTGAGTCACACTTGCGTTGTAATGAATCAAGTTTAACTGGAGAACACGAAGCAGTTTCCAAGACAGCAAGAGTGGTTCGAGGAAAGAAATCATTCGCTGAACAGGAGAATATGGTTTTCCGTGGCACTCTTGTCACACGTGGATCGGGTGAGTATGTGGTAACGGCAACGGGACTTAACACAGAAATTGGTAAAATTGCTAAGTTAGTATCAGAGACAGAGTTTCCGGAAACTCCATTGCAAAGAAAAATGAAGCAACTAGGAAAGCTTTTGGGAGCTGTTGTCCTTGTGCTCTGTTTATTTGTTCTTGGAGTTGGATATCTAAAGGGAATGCACTTTTTGGATGTGTTGTTAGTTGCTGTAAGTTTGGCGGTATCCGCAGTTCCGGAAGGATTGCCAGCGGTAGTTACAGTATGTTTGGCATTAGGAGTCAGGCGTATGGTGAAGAAGAATGCTCTGGTTCGTCGTTTGGATTCTTTGGAAACATTAGGAAGTGTCACTGTTATTTGTGCAGATAAGACTGGAACAATCACAGAAAACCGAATGGAGGTAAAAGAAGCGTGGACTGGTGGGGGAGGAAAAGAGGGGACTAAAGAACTGATGGCAACTGTCCTTGCGTCGTGTAATCGTGCTAAGTGGCCCAAGCTTGGTGATCCTACAGAGATAGGACTACTTGGATACGCTCGTAAACTAGGTGCGCAGCGTCTGCCTATAGATAAGGAGGAAGTTCCGTTCACGTCGGAAGATAAATATATGATGACGCGTCACGGTAAAAAATACTTCCTAAAAGGTGCGCCGGAAGTGATCGTGAAGATGTGCGATGATGTAAAGGCAAAGGAAGTTTTGAATCAAAACAATGAATTTGCCAGAAAAGGACTTCGCGTACTTGCAGCTGCCATAAAGGAGAATGGAAAGATTAAGTTTCTGGGACTTGTAGCGCTCGAGGATCCGGCGCGTGAAGGAGTAAAAGAAGCTATTAATGATGCGAAGACTGCTGGTATTAGAACAATTATGATTACGGGCGATAATATCATCACAGCCAAAGCGATTGCTGAGCAGGTAGGAATAGAAGGTGATGCGATGCTTGGTGATGAGATGGCAACTCTTGATAAGAAGGCACTCAAGAAACATCTCAAACACACAGCAATATTCGCGCGTGTATCTCCGTCTCATAAGCTTGTGATATTAGAAGCACTTAAAAGTATGGGCGAGATCGTGGCGATGTCTGGTGATGGCGTAAATGATGCGCCAGCTCTCAAGGGATCTCATGTTGGTATTGCCATGGGACGCAATGGAACCGAAGTGGCACGCGAGGCTGCCTCTATTGTTCTTGCAGATGATCACTACTCAACAATAGTAAATGCGATAAGGGAGGGTCGTCGTATTTACGATAATATCCGTAAATTCATTTTGTACTTGTTGCGTGCGAACTTTGATGAGCTCCTCCTTATTATGACGGTTATGATTCTGGGTATGCCGCTTCCGTATCTTCCTATCCACATTTTGTGGATTAATTTGATGACGGACGGTCTACCGGCTCTGGCTCTTGGAATGGAAAAAGCTGAAGCTGACATTATGCTTCGTCCTCCGCGTTTACATAATGAGCATCTGCTTGCAGGTGAATGGGGACGACTTATTATTGCGGGGCTCTATGCGTTTGCTTTGGCCTTCTTATACTTCCTTTGGCAGATGGGATCAGGTGTTCCTTTGATAGAAGCACGCACAACTACATTCACTCTTGCAATGGTATTTGAGCTATTTCTGGCCTTTACAGTGCGTTCCAGACGACCTCTGTGGGAGATTGGAGTCTTCTCTAATAAGTGGCTTATATGGGCAGTGTCCATTCCTCTGTGCCTTCATTTGTTGCTCCTATATACACCGCTCAACGTCCTCTTCCGATTGGTACCATTAAGCCTGCTTGAATGGGTTGAGATTATTGTGTTGGCGTTCTCTGGGTTCTTGATCTTTGAGTTGATGAAGTTGATTCCAGAGAAGAGGATGGCTTAAACCTGTGCAAAGAATATTGCGACAGTCAATTGTTGGAAGGTCGAAAGGTCGGAAGGTCGAAAAGTCAAAAGGTCACAAACCTTATGATGACTTTCTACTTATTAAATGATGGATACGCTTTATGCTCTCTTATGCTTCAAAATCGGATTTACGGCTTTTGATACTCTGATTTCAGAGAAAATCTTAGCAATGATTGACATGATTAAGATGGATCTATATCAATAGTCTCCAATATGGGATTTAAAGAAAAATTTCTTGGCATGTTTGGGAGTAAATCTTCTAAAGGTACTCGAAGTAGTTTTGATGGTTTGACTAAATATGAGTTAGATATGCATTTGGCAATCGGAGAATACTATGGTTTTAAACTGACTCAGGCTATTAGGCCATCTTGCGATCTTAAGGTAGTACCAAGTGAAGGGTATCGTCATGATACATATCATTATGAAGATGATGATTCGCAAGTACCGATTCTTATTGTTGCAGCTTCACGGGAGAAGTTGTGGAATTTATTCATAGATCTATTAGATCCACTGGGTGAGATTGTAGATGTCGTCGTTGAAACAAGTCATGATAGAGATGTAGTAGGTCACAATGATATTTATAGAGATCACATAGACCTTCCGGTTTTGGAAAGTATTATGGAGGGATATAGAGAACAAATAATAAACGATGGATGTTTGGGGATTGCGGTGCTCAATCCGGATATTGTTCAGGAAGTTCAATTTAACGAACATAAATTATTGATCATTTATGGTGAGAAACTTGCAAAATATGAGAGGGTTCTTGCAACTCACGGTGTGCAGTGTGATGAGCGTATAAAATTTATTAATGAAGCAGAACACGTACATTCAACCTCTGATCGATACGCAGAAGAGACGAAGCAACTTATTGTAGATCTTGGGATGGATCATGATGGTTGGTGGAGGGATAGTTCCTGACCTTTGTACAGAGAATATTGCGGCAGTCAATTGTTGGAAGGTCGAAAAGTCGAAAGGTCGAAAGGTCGTAAAGTCGAAAGGTAGGAAGGTCACAAACCTTTGATGTTCTCCTTTGCTCTGCTCGATGTCTATTTGATAAATTTAACAGTGATAATAAGTGTAATACCAATTATCAACACAATCAGAAGGCAAACTGCAAGATAGATATCAGTATTAAAACCACAGGATACATCTCCAACGCTACCATCTATAGATTGCATATATTGATCTCCACAATACATCTTGCCTAAAAAGGTAGAAATAATTAGCGAAAACCTATCTATTAACCAAAGTATAAGTGAGCCGATGATGAGAATTTTTCCAATCTCTCTTTTTTGCATAGATCTATTTAGATAAGAAGAGCTATTGGGTTTCTTGGTGGGATCTTGGTTATCCATGAAATTTGGGGAAAATCGTGCTAATTGTAGCTTAAAAAACTTATCGAGAAGAAGATTTTAGTTCTTTGGTTTTGTTGTATACTCAGCTCATGGAGAGGTGCCAGAGTGGTCGAACGGGACACACTGCTAATGTGTTGACCGGGTAACCGGTCCGAGGGTTCGAATCCCTCCCTCTCCGCCATCCTTCGCGACTTGTCGGCCGTAGCCAAGAGGCGAAGGCTGAAGCGAAGGATGCCAACCGTAGTCTCCTGGACTTTGATTGTCTGTTTACTGTCGAAGTCGCTGCGACTTCGGATGGCAAGCCAACCAGGAGCGTAGGTTGGCTACTTATAACCAAATTTTTTACCAAGTACTCTTATGCCAATTGATTCTGAAATACAACAGGCGCATAGGTTATTTGAAAGTGCAAAGGAGGCAACTAGTGTTAATTTAAACGAAGATACTGCTCGTCAGATACATTGTGCTGCAAGAGGAGTTCGTTCTGCTACAGAAGACGTTATGCTTTGGGCAAAGAAAGCAGATGAAGAAGCAAGGGAACAGGCAGTGAATGCATGTCAAGCAGCAGCAGATATACTAAAAGAACAATATCCAGATAAAGCCAAACAGATTAATGAGTGGATAGAAGAACTCAAGACCTTTGATCCTAATAAGGAATTGGCTAAAGCAACGGGTTAATTTTTCATTCTTAATTTTTCATTCTTAATTTTTTCTTATTTCCACACAAACAACGCCTCATCCAATCCATGTTGTGAGATTACTTCAAAGTTTCCTTCATTCACATCAAAAGTTCTTTCCATCAGATCCATGATAGGTTTGCGCACGACTATACATCCCATAGATCCAAAGCGCTCAGGACTCTCGAAGATGGTATCTTCATACTTGTATTCATGGATACCATATGCAGTGTGCGTTTCACCGTTTTGAAATAGGCGAATAAAGCGACCTGAAGGTCCGAATGTAACACGGTCTCCTTTGATTTCTTTGCTCAGTGCGCGCCATGTCCAGTTTGGTGTAGCTGCGTTGTAACAGCGTCCGATGTAACATACGAACTTACGCTGTCCTGTTACGAGAGGAAACCGATAGTATCGACCATCAGAGTGAACTAGATATCCGATATTATCCTTTGTATCGACCATAAATGAGTCTCCTTTTTGAGGTTCCCATTGCAGGAACCCAATGCGTTCGAAGAGTATGGCAGGCGCAGCGGCTGTAGGAGCAGGTGCTAACGTGCTAAGCGCACAAGCACTCAAAAAGCAGCCGATGATCGTGACAGGGCGATTGGACAAAGTTATCTATAATACCTGCTATTCTTATGATGTCAATGGGCTGTTTAGCCTTTAAATAAGCCAATTAATTAGGTTTTAGGGGCTAGGGGCTAGGTTATTAGATATAGGGACTTTGTTACGCGTTATTTGAACAAATAATGTATACAAAGAAATGTCTTAATCCTTAAGCAAGAGGGAATATTTGAGGTCTAAGCCACGATCAGTAAAATCAAGAAATGCAGCACACTCCGGTCCTTCACAACGAAGTAATTAATCTGCTTGATCCTCAGGAAGGCGAGATTGTATTGGACGTGACTCTTGGATTAGGAGGACATAGTAGCCTGTTTCTGGAAAAGATAGGATCTTCAGGAAAGCTCTTAGCAATAGAAGCAGATCAAGTGAATCTGGACATAGCAAAAGAAAATTTGAGTGATTATTCAGGTCAGATTGATCTGCGTCATAACAACTTCTGCAATATTGCCCAGATGGAATTCCCTCAAGTGGACATACTTTTTGCGGATTTAGGATTGAGCTCGCCGCATCTGGATGATCCTCAGAGAGGATTTAGTTTCAGAGAAGATGCTCCACTTGATATGCGCTTTGATCGAACTACTGGAATGCCAGCCTCACAACTAATTGCATCTTTGGATGAACAGGGGCTTGCTCAGATTTTCTGGACGTATGGTGAGTTGAAGTCTGGTAGAAAACTTGCTCGAACTATAAAGGAATCTGAAAGTGTGAAGACGACATTCGATCTAAAGGAGTGCACCGAAAAAGCTGTTGGATTTCATGCGAAGACAATGCTTCCTCAGGTATTTCAGGCATTGAGAATTGCAGTTAATGACGAGATGGGCTCCTTGGAGATTTTATTAAGAGAAGGCCCAAAGCTCTTAAAGAGCGGAGGTCGAATGGGAGTGATTACTTTTCATTCTCTAGAAGATCGCATGGTCAAGCAGGAATTTAAAGTCCTTGCCACTCCAGAAAAAGATCCGATTACTGGAGCTGATATTCACGAAGCACTATTTGAGATTCTCACAAAGAAGCCAATTGTTCCGAGTGAAGAAGAGATCGCAGAGAATCCACGTGCGAGGAGTGCTAAGTTACGCATTCTAAGAGTTAAAAGTTAAAAGTGAATAGTGAATAGTGCACAATGTAAAAGATAGTAAAGAGGCACTTTTAACTATTAACTATTAACTATTAACTTTTAACTATTCACTTATTCGTTCTGCTATACTTCACCAGCCTCTCCTGTGTCATTATTTTCTACATCATCAGTAACCCAACGATCTTCTCTTGGTCGATTGGTAAATCAGAGCACTGTGCTTCTGATGGTTTCTATTGGAGCCATTATTTTGATCTTGGCGCTTCTTATTCTATTTCATCAAAATGCCAACGCCACTAAAGGATACATGCTTCGCACGCTTGAGCGAGAAAGGTCATATCTACTACTAGAAGAAGAGGTGCTTCAGGTACAGGTAGCCGAGGCACAAGCACTGGAGAAATTGGAGAATGAAAACCAAATTCAGACAATGCTTCCGCTCAAAAATCCCATATATACAGAAGGAGACTCAACTGTAGCTCAGGAATAAGAGGATTGAGTGTCTTTACTATGTACAGTTTACTTTTATTTATCTATAGATCTGTTTTATCTAGTCCCTAGCCCCTAGCCCCTAGTTCCTAATCTAACCCCTAGCCGCCTAGTCCCTGTTTAATTCATCCAATAAATACCACTTATTGGCAAGTGTAATGCAGGGTATCAGAATGGGAAAAGTGTTATAATAACAGGATTTATTTAAAAGTGAGCCGATAGAACTATGAATCAAAATACACTTTTACGAACAGGCGCGATGAGTGCAGCTATGGCTGTGCTTGGATTGTTATTCATTGCGTTTGTACCTATTAAATCGAGTAACCTCACTGCGCAAATTCAGTGTGTAGGTCTTCCTTATGGTACGGATGGTTGTCCATTAAGAATGGATACAGAAGAGGAGATAACAGAGGATCCAGTTACACCTCCCAATTGTGGAGATGGTGTTTTAAATTCCGATGAGGAATGTGATGCTGGGAGATTCAATGGATTTAGTTATTGTACAGATAGCTGCACAATTCTTTATTGTGGTGATGGGAAAATATCACCGTTTAATGGAGAGGAATGCGAACCGAGTACGATTGAAGTTTATATCATAGATCCGATCAACGGACAGCTTACAACGGAAGTACAATTTGTAGAGAAAACGTGC
Organism: Patescibacteria group bacterium; assembly: GCA_018814875.1. GTDB lineage: Bacteria > Patescibacteriota > Gracilibacteria > Peribacterales > Peribacteraceae > UBA2144. The sequence continues at coordinate 37,393 of JAHIYH010000025.1, read as the reverse complement.
GGCGAATTTTGCACAGTTCCTGTTTGTGAATCGGAAGAACAGTGTTCAGGTGGATGTGTATGGCTAATCCTTCCTGAATGTGTTGAGCCGGAATCTACGGAAGTACTTGCTTCAACTGCAGAACCTGATTCTATTCTAGTTGAGTTACCACCAAGTGAACCTCTATCTTTGGTTCACGCAGCACCTCCCGAGCCTGAATCTCCTGTATGTGGCAACGGTAAACTTGAAAAAGATGAACAGTGTGATGATGGAAATTCAAATAGTAATGATGAGTGTCCAAACGATTGTCGGTTTGCTGTTTGTGGTGATGGAATCAAGGAGGGTATCGAACAGTGTGATGATGGCAATCATATCAACACTGATAACTGTCCTACTAATTGCCAAATCCCATACTGCGGAAATGGAATTCGTGAAGGTCGAGAAGAGTGTGATGATGGAAATCAGAATGATTTTGATAATTGTCCTACAGACTGTATTGCAGCTGTTTGTGGTGATGGTATACGAGAGGGCAGGGAGGATTGTGATGACGGGAATCGCAGTGACGATGATGCATGTTCCAATTCATGTAATCTTGTGCGTTGTGGTGATGGCATTGTACAAAATGGTGAAGAGTGTGACGATGGTAATAAAGTCAATAATGATGTTTGTTCAAACAAATGCAGGAAAGCGATATGTGGGGACAGTATTGTGCATGATGGAGAAGGGTGTGATGATGGAAATCAAATCAACACGGATTCATGTACTAATTCCTGCAAGATAGCCATTTGTGGTGATGGGATAATTCAGCTTGGAGAGGAATGTGATGATGGGAATAGAAGTAATTTTGATGAGTGTCCAAATAATTGTCTGCTTGCGGTTTGTGGGAACAAGAAAAAGGATGGCACAGAAGAATGTGATGATGGCAATAAGAATAATTTTGATGAGTGCCCCAATGATTGCACGATCCCCGTGTGCGGCGATGGTATTATGGAAGGCAAGGAGCAGTGTGACGATGGCAACTTGTCTGATTATGATGAATGTCCAAGTTATTGCAGGCTTGCCATTTGTGGAAACAATATTTTGGAAGGATTAGAAGAATGTGATGACGGAAATAAACAGGATGAAGATGGATGTAGTCGTACCTGCAAGAGCGAAGCGGAATGCGGCAACAAAAAGCAGGAAAAAGGGGAAGAATGTGATGGTGGAGAAAATTGTACAAATGAATGTTTGCTCATGACATTTTTGCAGACAAGAAATGGTAAGTCTGCAATGGGTGGTGGTGTTCTGACTATTGGTGGACTTCTTTTCTTACTACGCAAAAAACTTACAGCTCTTGGAGGTGCCATTTTAAATAGTGGAAAGAAGATAGAAACGATTGTATCGCTGGATGATATTCCTCTCGATGAACTCGAGATGCCGTGGCATAAATGGGATAATAACTAGGCTCTAGGGACTAGTTGCGCGAAATAAGCGAACATCTTTTTAATTGTAGAGTTTTCGTTTTGGGCACAACGACTAAAAATTCTTCAAGAATCAACTATTGACATATGATTTCTTTATCATCGTAGTCAGCTCATGATATCAGGTATTGATTATCTCATACCCTGCGTTCAAGCGCCGGAGCGATAGCGGAGGCGCGAGACGCAGGCACCTTATGACGTTTGACGAATTTCACCATAGTTTATATAGCTAATACATAAAAACATCTCAAGATGAAGCATCAGAAGTGTCTCTGCTGGATACTCCAATCTGTGATATCTTTGGGGATATCAGAAACCAGAATTACAGATTGTCCCTTGGAAGCGAATCCACTGGCCTGTGCAGCTGCCATGCCACGACGGATGGTTGTCTCGGCATCCGAAAAGGCAATACGTAATGGTGCTACACCATAGAGCAAGGTGAGTTTGCGTTGAACTGACGAATCGTTGGTGCAAGCGATGATTGGAACAGAAGGACGGAATCTAGAGAGTTGATTGGCTGTTGCCCCTGATCGGGTGAATACGATAATTACCTGAGAATGTATGTCGTGTGCAAGTTCCACTGCGGATTTGGCGCGCACATCGTGTTCTTCTTGGATATCAAGTTGTGGTGGTCTCCTGCTTATGCGCAAGTGCTTCTCTGCAGCTAGAAGAAGGCGGTCCATAGCTTTTAGCGCTTCTGTTGGATGATTTCCGCTCGCTGTTTCGCCCGAGAGCATCGTTGCATCGGCGAAAGTGGTTGCTGCATGCGCCACATCTGTCATCTCTGCTCGTGTTGGAATAGGATGTTCCTTCATGCTTTCGAGCATATGAGTGGCAACGATCACGGGTTTCCCAGCGTTGTTACAGCGTTGCACGATTTCATCTTGGATTGCAGGGAGATTCTCGAAGGGGATTTCTGCGCCTAGGTCACCACGTGCAATCATAACAGCATCAGTAGCAGCAATAATTTCTGCAAGATGCGATAGTGCTTGGCGCGTTTCGATTTTTGCAATTAGATCGATTGTACTGTTGTGTTTTTTGAGATAGTTGCGAACGCGCGTGATATCTTCCGCAGAGTGCACAAACGATAGTGCGAGAAAATCAACCTTTTCTTTGATTGCAAAATCAATATCTGTCCAATCACGTGCTCTCATTGTTGGGTTATCGATGTCGGCTCCGGGTAAGTTGATGTGTCTGCAGTCACCGATGGAGCCGTTTCCCCGTGCACGTGCGGTCACAGTTCCTTTTTGATGGTCGACCGATAGTATATCAAATGAGAGCTCGCCATTGTCGAGCAAAATGGTATCAGTCTCTTCTGCATCTTCATAAAAAGAGTCGTAACTTACTTCTATCGATTTCCCTTTGTCAGGTGCAGAACAAGAAGGGGGATAGAATGTCACACGATCGTTTTTCTTAATTATGAGTGGTGTGCGTTTTTTTCCTGTGCGAATTTCCCCTCCTTTGGTATCGAGTAGGATTCCGCAAGGCGTTGAGCGCTTCATATTAATCTTGCGCACAATTCGGATCAATCGTGCGTGATCAGTGTGTGTTCCGTGTGATAGATTGAACCTTGCAACATTCATGCCACCTTTTATTAGTGATCGAATTTGCACAGAACTTGCAGAAGAGGGGCCGAGGGTACAAACGATCTTCGTTAAACGGACATCCATGACGTGTATTGTAGCACAACACTTGTTCAATAGTTGGATATCTTGATGGTTGAAATCATTGTCAAAAAAATCTTTGGTCCCGCACCCCAACAAAGTTGGATGCGGGACAAACTCGCTCGTCGCTTCAGCCTTCGCCGTTGGCTACGGCCGACAGGCAAACAAATGCGTTTGCCGACCAAGTTGTAACCGGTACGAAATCGCTGCACCTTCCTTACCTATTACCTACTTTACTTACTTTACTTACTTTACTTACTTTACCTTCTTATCAATTAGAGAAACCCAACCTCAAGTTTATTTTCTCTTATGCCGCCTTTTAAGCGATTGTTCCTTCTTTAAAATCTTCATAGTCGTTGGTAGCACAGTGTCGGGATTCAAAGAGATCGAATCAATTCCCTGTTCTACTAAAAATGTAGCGAAGTCTGGGAAGTCCGAGGGAGCCTGACCGCAGATGCCGATTTTTTTCTTATGTTTTTTTGCGATGGCAATAACATTTGAGATCATTTTTTTCACAGCTTCGTTACGTTCATCGAACACATGTGAGACAAGCGCTGAATCACGATCGACTCCTAGTGTTAGCTGTGTAAGATCGTTTGAGCCGATGGAGAATCCGTCAAAGATTTTGGCAAACTCATCTGCGAGTATCACGTTGGAAGGAATCTCGCACATCACATACACTTCCAATCCATCTTTGCCGCGCTTGAGCTTGTTCTTTTCCATGACCTTTAGTACCCGTTTCCCTTCATCAATGGTTCTACAAAATGGGATCATGACCTTCAGATTTGTCAGTCCCATTTTAGTGCGAACATTATGCACTGCTTCGCATTCAAGAGAGAATGCAGGCTCAAACTTTTCGTCGTAATATCGCGAAGCACCGCGCCATCCTATCATTGGATTTTCTTCTTTGGGTTCGTATTGTTCACCGCCAACAAGTGTGGCGTACTCGTTGGATTTAAAATCGGAGAACCGCAGGATAACGTCTTTTGGATAGAATGCAGCTGCAATTGTAGAGATGCCCTCTGCAAGCTTCATTACGTAGAAATCTCGTGGTGATGGATATCCGACCATTAGGCGATCGATTTTCTTTTTGATGTCTTTGGGTTGCTTGCTGTAGTTTATTAGTGCGAGCGGATGAACACCCACAGATTCCGTTATGATGAATTCTTCACGTGCCAGCCCAACGCCGTCATTGGGGATTTTACAGGCATCTAATGCTGTTTCAGGTGTGCCTACGTTCATCATGATTTTGGTTTTTGGTTTCTTAAGATTCTTGATGTTCGTCTTATTAATTCTAAATGGTAGGATTCCTTTGTAGACGTTTCCTGTATCACCTTCTGTGCAACTTATCGTCACGGTTGTTCCGGTGTGAATACGACTGGTCGCGTTATTGCATCCAACTACTGCAGGGATGCCAAGTTCCCGCGAGACTATTGCAGCGTGCGACGTGCGACCTCCTTTATCTGTAACAATTGCGGAAGCGATCTTCATGATTGGTTCCCAATCGGGGTCTGTGATGTCAGTTACCAGAACTTCGCCAGGGCGGAATTTGACCATGTCCTTTGCATCCATGATGACGCGTGCCTTTCCGATACCGATTTTGCGACCGACTGGAGAGCCACTCGTAAGCACTTCTCCCTTTTTTTCCAGAATGTACTCTTCCAGAACATTGATGTTCTTCATCGACTGCACCGTCTCAGGTCTTGCTTGTACAATGAAGAGCTCTCCTGTTCGCCCGTCTTTTGCCCATTCCATGTCCATGGGTTTTTTGTAATGGTCTTCGATAATCATGGCCCAGCGCGATAGTGTGAGTGCTTCCTCATCGGAGATGCAGAATTTCTGACGGTCGTTGAGTGAAACTGTTGCGTTTTTGGTAGTTTTTGTTCCGTTGGAGCTGTAGATCAATTTACGCTTCTTGGCGCCGATTTTTCTCCTAATGATCGGCTTGAAGCCTTTTGCGAGTAGTGGTTTGAATACTGTGAATTCATCGGGGTTAACCATACCTTGCACGATGTACTCACCAAGTCCGTAGACTGCGTTTATGTACACCGTATCTCGAAAACCAGTCTCGGTATCGATGGAGAACATGACGCCAGATGTGGCCTTGTCGGAGCGCACCATGCGTTGCACGGCTACTGAGAGGCCGATGTTAAAGTGGTCGAATCCTTTATCTTCGCGGTAGGAGATAGCACGATTTGTAAATAAAGAGGCAAAACATTTGCGGCAAGAAGTAAGGATCGCCTTATCGCCGCGTACGTTTAGGTATGTTTCCTGCTGGCCAGCAAAACTTGCGTCTGGGAGGTCTTCTGCAGTTGCAGAGCTGCGGATCGCTGTATCCACATTAGAAATCTTTTCGAGTTTACAGAATTCTTTGTAGGCATTAATAATTTCTTTTTCTAGGTCTTCGGGGAACGGTGCATTGAGTATGAGATTGCGGATCGCTTTACCGCGGTGAGACAGATCTACAACATCGTGCGTATCTACATTTTTTAGAGTTTTGCGTATATCTTTCATGAGCCCCGATTCACGTATAAAGTGAAAATAGGCATAGGATGTAATCGCGAAGCCATTGGGGACCTTCACTCCCTTGCGTTTAAGTTTACGATACATTTCCCCAAGGGAGGCATTTTTGCCACCTACGAGAGGAACATCGACTATCCCGAGTTCATCAAACCATAAAATGAATGCATTTTTCCTTTTGGAGGATTTAACTGTTCTCTGATTTTTTCTATGTCTAGATGTACTTTTTGGAGACTGCTTCTTTTTCATGTTGATTATGATAATGCACAATAATGGGAATGTACAATTCTCTCTTTTAGGATTCGAATATTCTGGTCATATGTAAATTAGGATCAACGTCAATATGTGTGGAAAAAATGAAAAATCCTTCCATTGCTTCAATGATTTCTGTGAACATGGGATGGGTAGCTTATAGCTTCTAGCTTTTAGAAGAGTCGTTTTACTATAATTGAATTATTAGATGTTTTCCTCCCTATCTAGATACCTGCTTCACTTCTTCTAGAAGCTAGCAGCTAAAAATTAACTGTGTAAATCCCAAAACCCAAATCCCAAATCCCAAACGCCTGAGCTGGAGGTTTTGGGTTTTGTTTTTCTTGACGGCCGTAGCCTTCTTATCGGCCATAACCTTGCTTGCTGGCCATAGCTTTAGCGACGGCTGGGCGAAGGCTGTTGGGTTTTGGGATTTTGCTCAAATCATTATTTACTGACACGCGATTATGACATTATATGGCATATATGACAATTCTACACGGAGGTCTAAAATGCAAAAAACTGCTATAATAGTAAGATTTCATGCACAAAAACCTCAATCTCTATCTGCTTCTCTCTGTCCTCGTTATCGGGGGTCTTGTGACGTGGGGATTTCCCTTTCAGCAAGAGAATATAGAGCGGGGAGAGCGGGGAATACCGATTCTATATGGATATACTGTTTGTGGTGATGGAACGGTATGGGCAGGACACGAAGCATGTGATGACGGTGATACTTCTAGCGGAGATGGTTGTTCAGCAACGTGTACGGTTGAATCAGGATGGACTTGTGCCGGAACAGTGCCATCGGTATGTCAAAAATGTGGAAATGGACTAATAGAAGGAACAGAAGCTTGTGATGACAGTGATACTGATAATGGAGATGGTTGTTCAGCAACGTGTACGGTAGAAACTGGTTATTCATGCATAGGAGAACCAAGTTCCTGTTCTACTGTTTGTGGAGATGGTTTGATTACGGGAAGTGAAGCGTGTGATGACAGTGATACTGATAGCGGTGATGGGTGTTCAAGTACTTGTACAATAGAAAACGGATTTGGTTGTAGCGGAACACCTAGCAGCTGTTCATCTACTTGTCCTGATGGTGTTGTTGCTAGTGATGAGGGATGTGATGATAACAATGCGACAAATGAAGATGGTTGTTCGGATGCATGTGTAGTGGAGAATGGATTTTCCTGTAATGGGGAACCAAGCTCATGTGCTTCTACGTGTCAGGATGGTGTTGTAGCAAGCGATGAGGGGTGTGATGATGATAATGCAGTGAATGAAGACGGTTGTTCCAGTGTGTGTGCCGTAGAGACCTATTACACTTGTTCAGGTGAACCAAGTGTTTGTGGACCTCTCTGTGGTGATGGTACAGTTTTTCTTACAGAAGAATGTGATGATAACAATGTATCTGGTTCAGATGGATGTTCTTCTGTTTGTGTGACCGAATCAGGATGGACATGCAGCGGTACGCCTAGTTCATGCTCTACTACATGCGGAGATAATATTGTGGCAGGTGATGAGGAATGTGAGCTTCCTGGAGCTGATTCATGTTCAAGTATCTGCCGATATAACACTGGAGGTGGAGTTGGTACTAAAATTGGTACAACATCTGGACGTAAGGAAAGTAGAGAATCGTATATCTCTTACGGTTGGATTTTTGATATCGATAGACCACTCTCATCTGATATTCCTGTGCGTGGGCGAGTATTGACTTCGTGTGGTAATGGTGAAATAAATATCGGGGAGGAGTGTGATGATGGCAATATTGTTGATTTCGATGGATGCTCTATATTCTGTTATTTGGAATTAGGATTCTGCGGAGATGGGCTCTTGCAGCGTTCATTGGGTGAAGAATGTGAGTCTAAAAAAATTCTTAAAGATGGCTTATGGATCTATCCAGAAATTCCTGTGTGTACAGAAGATGGAGAATATTATTGTACTGCGCCAGAGCATATCGGAGGAGGGTGTCGTATTGTCACTAGGCCTGTTTGTGGCGCACCTCAGGATGTTATACAAGTAGAAGAGCAGCCATACTGTGGTGATGGTCGTAAAGATTTTGGTGAAGAATGTGATCTGGGGGGAATATGCATTGGTGGTGAATATCATGGAACTCTTTGGGCGGATCGTAATGAGGCGCTTATTTGTAATGCAAATAATGGTACGAGTTCCCCACGATCAGGTGACGGATGTGATGATAAGTGTCGTCGTGAATTCTGTGGTGATGGTCAAATGCAATCGGTTGAGGGGTGTGACAACGGTAGAGTTTGTTCCAACGATCCAAGCCGCTTATGTAGGTCGGATGCAGACTGTAGTGGTGGTTTGTGTGAATATAACAGCACTATCAATAGTGCATGTACAGATTCCTGTGGTCTTTGTTACGGAATGTACAGAGCTATACTCGATCTTAATAATATTGATGTTGGGCGACATACAATTAAAGTAAAAGTAAGTAATCCTTGTGGTGCGTGGGCTGTAAAAGAAACAGATTTCACTATCGAAGAAGAGGCTATTCTTACTGCACAAAAAATACCGGTTCACGATATTGATGTACCTCTTAGGTCAACTATGGCGCAAGTGAGGCGTGGAATTACTTCATTACATCTTTCTCTTATTACCAATAAGAATCGATTCATTTCGGGCATAGATAAGAATATCGGTCTTGATCTTATCGTGGTTGATGATAATGGCAATCTTGTTCATTCACTTCGGCAGCAAGAATTCATGATCACATTGGATGATGAGATTGTGCAAAATGTTTCCTTTATGGAAACGACCTCAGAAAATTGTTCTGTGCAAATTCAGCAATTACGTAATGTTGGTCAGGCTTATGATTGCCAAGCTCCTCTTAATACAGCGATTTGTGGAGATGGTTATGTTGAAGAGGACGAGGAATGTGATGATGGCAATCTAAATAGTAATGATGGATGTTCTGATCTTTGTAATAATGAATTATTCAGATTTGCAGCTCCTGTTAAAAGAGGAGAGGAAACAGGGGGTATATACATTGTACCTCAATTAAGATCTGCGGCACTTCCTACTTCATGTAAGGTTTCTGTTCAGTTTGAAATAGGTGAAACATCTATGAGAAGTACAGGACAAAATTTACTTACACAAACAGATGGAGAATATTTGGAATTCAAAGATATTCCATTTGATGCATGGTTTGCATTGTTTGTAGATGCAGTATCACGAAAGGGAATTGTTTCAGGATATCGAGATAATTTCGGTCGTCCATTGGGCATCTTTAAACCTTCGGAATCTGTAACATTTGCAGAGATGGCAAAAATGGTGAGTGAGGCTGCACAACTTGGAACATCCGGTGTTGTACCAGCCACTTTCTCGGCAAGAGGACATTGGGCACAAGGATATATTGCCAAGCTGGAAGAATTGGGAATCACTGCATTTCGGGATGCATCATTGGACATCGACCAATCTGTTTCGCGTGGCCTGGTTGTGCTTACGATTATCGAGGCATTTGGAATTACACAACAGCAGTCAGAAAGTATATTTATCGACCTTCCGTCCAATCACGTATATGGCGATGTAATTAATACTGCGGCATCACTGGGTATTATTGAAGGTGACAAGGACCAAGCAGGAATGCCACTCTTTACAGTTCGTCCGGACGATACAATAAATAGGGCAGAAATAACTAAGGTATTCGTAAGATTCCTTCAGTCCTGTTCTTTGGGTAATCAAAAAGGAGTAAATGTTCAGGGTAGTCTTCTTAAAAAACAAACAGGTGAACCTCTTTCCGCCGAGGTGCTCGTGATTAATATTTTTGTAGCTCTCTGTGTGGGGTGGATCGCATATCGAAAATTATTCCGCTCTAACAACAAGCTGCATGAATAATGTTCGATACAAAATAGGCTTATTTATTGGAATGATTCTTGTGATTCCGTTTTTATTTTTACGTGGAGAGGCATTCTCATATCTTCAGTCTACAGTTGTTCAAGGGGGTGTTTTAAATCCAATTCTCATTTCTACGTGCGAAGAATTACAAGCCATTCGGAATGATTTGAGTGCATACTATAAATTAACAAAGGATATTGATTGTGCCGTATCGCAAGAGTGGAATGTAGATTTATGCACATCATTTGAGAGCGAAAAAGAATGTGAATCAGATGTTCAAGGTTCTGATATTTCGACTTTTGGTTCAGGATCGAAGAGTGTGCTCTTAGGTCAAGAACGTGGAAATTCAGGATGTGCATGGAGCAAGATATCAGTTTGTCAGGGAGAATTTTATGATGGGTGTGCATATCAAGAATATGATTGTTTGGAATGGTGCAATGGAAGTGAGTGGATAACGAGTACTTCCTGTGAAGATCCGCTTGGTTTTGAGCCTGTTGGGACTTTTGATGACCCATTTAGAGGGGTGCTAGATGGGGAAGGTCACACAATATTAAATCTTCTTATAAAGAGACCCGAGGTATCGCATGTGGGTATTTTTGGTGTAGTCAATGGAGGAATCATTGAAAATATACATTTAAATAATGTGAATATTTTAGGAAGAAGCAATGTTGGAGGTGTTGTAGGTTCCTTATTACATGGAAGAGTAAAGGATATGGTCCTAAATAATGTAAAGGTTTCAGGTACATTCAACGTTGGCGGGTTGGCTGGATTAAGTAAATATGAAAATGGGATAAGCGCTATTATTCGGTCATCTATTTCTAATTGTATGGTGGAGGGCAATGGAGGAGTGGGTGGATTAGTAGGAGTGAATGATTCAAGTCTTTTGAGCATTCTTTCTTCCACAATGTGCTCAGTGCGCGGAGAGTATAATGTTGGTGGTATTGCTGGAAGAAACGCAGGTGGGGAGTTAATTAATGTTTATTCGGATATAGAAGTTGAAGGTGAAATTGGAGTAGCCGGTCTTGTGGGGGCAAATGAAAACAAGGGTGTAATTACCAGTGCATTTGCAGCAGGTAAGGTTATGTGCGGAGAATGTCAGTACGAATATGTTGGTGGTTTAGTTGGGCGTAACGAGGATGATGGAATCATTGTTAAGTCGTTTTATATCGGGGAGAAAAGTGGTATGGATGATAATGGAAAAGGAGAATCACTTTCTATTAAAGAAGCAGGGGAGCAGCAGTCATTCGTGGGATGGGATTTTGCAGAAACGTGGTTTATGAATGAAAAGTATCCTTCTATAAAAGCGCTAACTTCTGCAGACGAAATTATGCATGCAATGCAAAAGAAAGAAGGAATCAATACTGTGGATGGTGCTGAAGAAAATTCAAATGCAAAAGCTGATGAGTCAATCACTTATGTTTCTGGTACAGTATATGTTTCCGAAGACAAGCCGGTACAGGATCGTGAAAATATGACAGTTGCTGTGAGTGTAAATGGAAATAAGGCTATCGCACGAACTCAGATTAGCAAAGCAGGAGAATATAGTATCGCAGTTCCAGCTGTGTCTCAGGGGGATCTTTTGACACTTTTCATGGAAGGAGAAATCAAAAAAGCTATTACCATATTACGAGTGGCACAGGAGCCTCTTGAAGATATTAATTTATATTACAATCAATTGACTCTCGCGAGTGGATCAGGTGGATCGCTTTATACAACCGAAGATATTTTAAAAGCAACAACGAATGGAGGTGATTCGCACGCCGACATTGATGCACTTTTGATAGTGGATGATGATGAACTTGCCTTGCAGGCAGGTATGACATTATATATCCCGCAAAAAAGTATGTTGGATCTTCGAGGAAATTTGAAAACAGATGGATTGGTATTACATGGGGTCCTTAAACAAGGGGCGTATTCTGTTACGGTTCTTGGAGATTACGTGCAGAAATCGGGTATGTTCAAAGCAGGAAAAGGAAATGTGAGCTTTAATGGTGATGTTATCATCGAAGGTGGGACTTTTTTGGGGGCACAAGGAACGGTAGAACTAAATGATGATTTGGTAGGAGTATTTAATTTACAAGGTGGCGAATTCGTTGCTCCAGATTTACTGATTATACGTTCCAAATGGAAACAGTCTGGTGGTGTATTTAAACATAATGATGGCACGGTTCAATTAAGAGGTACGTCACATCCTCTTCAGATTAGTGATGGACAGCCATTCTTCAATTTGCATATCGGGAAAGAAAATGGAACGCGCGTCAGTATTCCTTTGGAAAGTAGAGTTGAAGTATCCAATAATCTCGTCTTGGAAGATGGCAAGATTGATGGAGGAATAGTATTGGCACAAGATGGATTGAAAGTATCTCAGAATTTTGATGGAGGTGACGCTACCTTGAAGATTACCGGATCCGGAGAGCGTGTCATTTCTCTTTCGGCAGGAGCGCAGTATCCATCAATGGAAATTGATGCACCAAATGTTCTAGTAAAATTAGAAGAAGCAAATGATGCAGATACAGGTTTAATAAAAATAGAAACGACTATTTTCGACAAGCCGTTTGTGCTTCGCAATGGCGAATTTGAAATTTTGGATGTACATGTGCTGTTCCATGACGAGTGTAATATTACTGGTGGTTCGGTTGTTCTTGATGGTGGGTCAATTATCTTCGATGAGCCGTTCATTGCCAAGGGGGGCTTGCTGAAGGCACAGGAAGGAACGCTGGCATTTAAAAAGACTTTTGTACTCAATGGTGGAGATATTGATAGCGGAGACGCTGTCTTTATTTTTGATGATAACGTTACCATCCAAAAAGGCACATTCAATAGTGGCAAAGGTGATGTAGTGATCGGTGGCAAATTTATTCTGAATGGAGGAAAATTCTTTGCAACAACAGGTGATCTCACACTTGCGGGAGACATAGTTCAAAAGAGAGGTGTATTCGATCACAATGGCGGAACGATGATTCTAATTGGAGAAACTGCCGATCTTGCTATTTCAGATATGAAATTCACAAATCTTTCTATTGATAAGAACCAAAATGCACATGTGAATATTTCGAGTGGAAGCGTGGTTGTAAGTAATGATCTGATTTTGAAGAAGGGGTCGATGACAGGAAGTGAGATTATTGTTTCTGGCAATGTTGTAATAAGTGAAAAATTCAACACAGGTTCTTTGCTTCTTAAATTTACAGGAGAAAACGAGCAAACATTGATGTTGGAACGTCCCGAAAGGTTTCAGGGCTCCATTAATATTGATAAACGAATCGGTTCTAGTGTTTCTTTTCTTTCAGATTTTCCTCTGACACAATCGGGGCAAAGCATTAGTATTACTAAAGGAGTATTGGATCTGAATGGTCATAGCATGATTTTTTCCGGTGCAACTCTTCCACTTTCTGTTGGAAGTAATTCCAAATTAATTATAAGAGGGAATGAAAAAATTCCAGAACTTGATCTTAAAGTCGATTCAACCGTGGAATATAATCTTGTAGAAGGTCCTGTAAGAATTGCCAATGGTAATTACCATAATTTAATTTTGGATTCCGATAGAGGAATGATAATGCTTCTTCCAGAAGATGGACTCTACATACGAGGAGATCTTTCTATTAAAGGAGGAGTACTAAAAGTCGACAATAATAAGGATATTAATCTGTATGGATCGTGGCTACATACAGGAGGTGACTTTATCTCAGGATTTGGAACATTAAAACTGTTGGGGAATAACAGCTATATAGAAGGGGACAATACGTTTTTCAATCTAGAAAAAACAGCCGTAGAAGATAAAGAGATGCTTATAGTTGAATCAGAAACCACTCAAATTATTAATGGCAATCTGTTACTCACAAGTTCTGGATGTAACCTAATGCAAGTTAGATCTAGTGATTCTAGTACGAATTGGAATTTGCATATATTGGGACGGAGCGAACTGAAGTCTCTGGATGTAAGTGGTATTACGTACAAAGGGAAAATGTTGATGTGCGCTGAAGAATGTATTGATCGTGATGAAAATGAAAACTTTGATTTTCAGGCACAGTTTTGTGAAGAGACAGTTGAGATGTGTAGTAATGGAGAAATAGAAGAGCCATTAGAAGAATGTGACGATGGCAATTTGGTTTTTGGAGATGGATGTTCTTTGTTATGTCAAATAGAACAAGGATTTGAATGCAAATCAGAGCCTAGTATTTGTTTTGGGAGTTGCGGTGATGGCGTAATCAGTGGAGGAGAAAGTTGTGATGATATTGAATGAGAATTCCAATGATGGTTGCTCAAAACAGTGTACGATCGAAATAGGTTATGTGTGTATAGGCGAGCCAAGTAATTGTACACCTCTATGTGGAAAAGAGCGTTTTGATCCAACTGAATGTACGGGGGCTTCCTATTTCAAAGTTGATCTGAGTGGAAATAAAGTTGATCCACCAGTCGAAACAACATTGAACGGATTCGTTGTTATTCGTTTAACCGATCAAGGTAAGCTTCTGTATAACGTATTGCTATCAAAGGAAAATAATTTAAGTATCGCCATAGAACGTAGTGGAATAGAACTTATGCGTTTTGATGGCACATCCGGTCAAACACGTTCTCTTACACAGGCAGAGCTGGTGCTTTTAAAATCAGGAGAACTGGATATTGTTGTAAAAACAGATGCCTATCCGGATGGAGAGGTGTTTGGTACGATTTCTAATTCTGAATCTAGGAGTAGTTAATAAAAACTGCATTGTTCCATTGTTTCATGGTTCCATTGTTCTAAAGTGGCAGCAGATCTGGTAATTGCTTGCTTGCCCTGATTAAGTGTAGTGATATCGAAGGGCGAACAATGGAGCAATGGAACAATGGATAACTGTATCAATTTTTCAATTTCGTCTAACTCTGTTTTTAATTCTAATTAAGAAGCACGGATACTTTTTGGTACATTCCAACCCAACGTAGAATACAGGTACCATTACAAGAGTGAGAATAGTTGCGAATGTAATTCCCAGTGCAACAACCAATGCAAGGTCTACGAACATTCGTCCTCCAAAGATAAGAGGTACCATTCCTCCAGCAGTTGAGAGTGTTGTGAGTATTACAGGTTCTAACCTTTGTTCGCATCCTTTTACTACGGCTTCGGTGAGTTCGAGACCAAGTTCGCGATTTATATTTATCCTATCAATTAGAACAATAGCGTCATTTACTACGATTCCTGTTAAGGCTGCTAGTCCTATTAGTCCTGGGAAGGAAAGAGGGAATCGCAGAATAGCGAGTCCGCCAAGCACTCCGATCATTGCAAGTGGGATTGTGAAGAGAATAATAAATACACGTTTGAATGAGGCAAATTGGAACACAAGAATAGCTGCGATTAGTATTATTGCGATTATTGCTGAGCGTCCTAATGTGTTGAAAGATTCATTAATATCTTCGGTCTCTCCACCAAATTCAACGCGTATACTTTCTCCTAAATCTAAAGAAGGAATCCGATTTTGCAGTTCACTAATAACATCGCTAGGAACATAATTCTCTAAAACATTACCTTTAACACTTACTACTCGGTCTGTGTTGTAATGCCTAATAGTTGTTACCGCTGGTTGCAAAGATACATCTATAAGCTCACTGACAGATACCTGTCCACGAATAGTAGGGATTAATAAATTCTGTATTTCAGAAATGCTTTGTGGATTTATTCTACATATAGTCATGTTTTCTTTGGCTTCTTGCAATGTAACCAGAGTGTTATTCATGCAAGAGATATCACGATAATCTAATTTTACCAATATTGGAGTTTCTTCTCCTGCACGTAGAATCTTGATTGAATCATTGCCAAATACAGATGTTCTGAGAGTTTGTGCAACTTGGAGAGCTGTAACTCCAAAGTATTCAAGTCGATCTCGTTTTAGTGATATATGAAACTCTCCAGGAGAAGATTCTAAGTCATTGAATATGTCTTTTGTGCCTTCGATACTTTCAAGTTCTTGTTGAAGAATAGATGCAGCTTTTTCCAGTTCTAATACATCATCGCCAATAAGACGAGCTTCGATAGGTGATCCTGTTGGAGGGCCTCCTTGCGCTTCTGTTAAAGTTACTTCTGCATCTGTAATGGTACGGACTTTTTCTCTTAATTGTTTAGATATGTCGATACTGGAAATATCTCTGTCATCAGAATTTGTGAATCGAATATTTATGAACGCTTTATTTGTAGAACCACGTCCTAAGATTGTTATGTAATGCTGAACTTCTGGTAGTTCATCGATTATCTTTTGCACTTTTTCAACCGAAGGTCTTAGTGCTTCTAGAGTGGAACCTTCTGCAGCTTTTATATCTACGTACAGGTAATCGAAGTCTACCGGTCGGAACATTTGCACTTTAACAAGCCCAACAAATGGCAAGCTCATTGCAATAATGAAAGCGATAATCATTCCGCCAACCCAAGTGCGTCTCTTCTTCTTGGAAGCCAGAATAGATTTAATATTTCCCAGATACCATTGCCTGAATGGTCCAATATGCCTGTCCATTATTGATGTCTTATGCTGAACTACTTCTTCTGTCTTCAGAATTTTTGCAGCTATTGCAGGCAATATCATCAGAGCGGTAGCAAGAGATGCAATCAGTGTGATATTTACTGTTATGGGGATATGTTTGACGTACTCACCCATAATTCCAGTCATCAAAGACAGAGGTAGAAACGCTGCTATTGTTGTAAGAGTTCCGGAAATTAGTGGAGAGCGGAACGTAGCAACCGATGCAAGTGCTGCATTCTTAGAATCCAAAAGATGATTTCGAGTATTGTCATGAATTCCTTCTATAATCACGATGGAAGTGTCAATTGCGATACCAAGTGACAGGATTAGTGCAAAGAACGTAAGAAAGTTAAATGTTTCTCCTATCAGAAGCAGTGTAATAAATGTGATTAAATATAGAATAGGAATAGAAAGAGCAGCGGCTATGGCCTCCTTTAATCCGAGAGCAATAAATAGAATTACAGCGATTATTCCAGTTGTTTGAAGAGCGCTTTTAGAGAGTCGTGAAATATCGTCACGTATAAAATCAGATACATCTTCTGTAATTATTATTGAAAGTGAGGAGGGTAGTGTTTCCTTGAATATCTCAACTTCTTTTTTTGCTTCATCTACAATTTTGACAAGATCAGATCCGACTTTTTTATAGATATCTATTGATACTGTACGTTCTTGCTCGCCTTTTTCTGTTATGTATACATAGGATTCTGATTTAGCTTCAGCAAATACTTCACGAATTTCTGCTACATCTTTTAGAAATATATTGCGTCCATCTTTATTGGTAATCACTAGCTTTGTTAATTCTTCTTGTGAATCGAATTGTCCTTTAAGTGATGCTTGATAGTAGAGTTCGTTGGTACGGATAGATCCAACTGGGAAATCTAAGTGATTAGCAGCTATTGCTTGAGAGATTTGAGTAATAGAAAGTCCAAGTCCTTCTAATTTCTGGATATTTACTAGTACCTGCATTTCTTTTTCCGGTAGACCGAGTACTTCTACTTTATTAACACCCTTAATGCCTTCAAGAATTTGTTCTAAATCTTCTGCGTGAACTTTAAGTTCTTCCAGTGGTGCATTTCCTACAAGGGCGAATGTCACAATTGGTCTATCTCCGGCTCTTATCTGTGTCACTATAGGATCATTAGCTTCTTCTGGCAGATCAGGTTTTGCACTTTCTACCTCATCGCGTAATTTGCGTATTGAATCATCTAAATCGGCAGAAGCATCAAATTCTACAACAATAGAAGATGCTCCTTCTAATGAGCTTGAAGTAAGTGTTTTTAAATCATCAAGGTTTTTAAGTTTCTCTTCTAGCTTATCTGTAATTAGCTTTTCTACATCAGAAGGAGAAGCTCCAGGATATACCGTAACAACTGTTCCAATAGGTATTTTCACCTCTGGATCTGATTCGATAGGTAAAGCGGACAAACTATAAAAACCTCCTAAAACTAGTCCTATAAATAAAAGTATTGTCATGTGTCCGTTACGAACAAAGAACGCCATTGGAGATTTGGCTATTTGTTTGGCCTGTTCATATAGGTGGCTTCTTTCCATTGAGTAGGACTTAGGATTTAGGAATTAGGACTTCGGGCTTAGGACTTCGGGTTTCGGATTCAATGTTGGTGTTATCAATGTTCGACGTCTGCTTTTCGAAGTCTATGATTACTTCTATACCCTCTTTATCAAGCATCCGTCCACCTTCCATTATCAATACATCTCCTGCAGAGAGTCCCGAAATCACTTCTACAAACTCGCCGACTATCTTGTCTATTGTAATTGGTGATTTTTTAGTTACTGGGAACTCTCCAGATCCTTCTAATGTCCAAACAAAGATTTCTGATCCGTTGATATGGACTGATGTAATGGGTGCAAAGATGCGCTCACCGTTTCCATTCTTTGATGTACTGGTAAACGTAAGACGAACAAGTGTTCCGGGTGTAAGTGCTTTTTCGCTGTGGATAATCTCTACTTTGTATTTCTTACTCACAGGATCGGCACTTGGAGAGACAGAAGATACTCGTGCTTCGCTTGTGTTCTCTATAGAGACCAGATCTCCTTTATATACGTTCGAGACTTCTTCTGCAGAAAGGTATGTAACAATTTTTAACAAGCTATCATTTTCTATAGCAACTAGTAGCGTACCGGGTTGTATTTCGTCACCAATATTCAATGGGATATCAATTACTTGGCCTGCAAAAGGGGAGCGGACGTTCCTTTTATCATCAGAAATACGTGCCTGAGAGAGTTCTCCACTGGTGCCAGCTAGTGCACTTCGTGCGCCAATCTCAGAAATCTTTGCACTTGCTTGTGCATTCTCGAATGCAATTTGTGCTTCTTCTACTCTGCGGTGTGCTGCTTGTTCGGCAAATTCCAGATCCGCCATTGCAGATTCGTAAACTGCTCTAGCATTTACGAGTGTTTGTGAGTCGGATCCACTGCTTTGCTCAGTCAAATCTAGAGCACTCTTGGCTGAATCAAGCTGAGAAATAATGGTTCTTATGGTTGCCTGTTGTCCGATGATCTTGGAAATCTCCGAGTCAAGCTGAGACTGTGTGTACTGAGGACTTGTGACACTCAAGCGTAAAATTTGTAATGTCTTATCCAAAGCTTGAATTGCTCTTACAAGCAGCTGCTTTGCACTTTTATATGATGGTGTATATGAGCGAAATTGGGTGTAGGTATCCATTAGATACTCGATTACTTCAATCTTGAAGTATGGATCACGCACACCAATGTGCACCTCGCGAATGTTATCTAAGTCCTTGTACTCTGGTGAGTACTCGAATATTTCATCCATGGAAGTTAAAGCAGTATTCACAGTGTTTGATGTTTGGCTAATAGCTGCTTCGAGATTTACTTGCGCAGATGATACGGAAAGATTCAGATTGATCTGAGAAGATTTAAGTGCTGCTTCTGCTTGAACCTTTCTTGCTACGTTTTGTTTTAAGACTGTTCCTAAATTTGACTTCGCGGACTCCAGTCCTATACGTGAAGATTCAACGTTCTTCTGTGCGGTTAGTTTGGTCTGTTGCACATTCTGATATGACGTGGCATAGGATGTATTTGCCGTTGAGAGTCTTGCACTTACACTTTGAGCATCCAATGTGACAATGCTGTCTCCTTCTAATACTTGATCTCCTGCTTTCTTATTAATAGATGTAACGGTTGCTCTGAATTCAGCTGTAATGCGGGCAGACTTTTCTGCTGTAACTTCGCCTGTAGTAGAGAACTGGTGCATCAGCCCACCTTTAATTTCTATAGCTGTTACTTTTGGACGAATTACTTTTTGTTCAAGATCAGGCTGCGTGCCACATCCGGTCAATACGACGGATGCGCTAAGGATAATGAAGATGACCGTTAAGTACCTCAAATGGGAAGTCATGTGATCTGTAAGCGAAAATAAGGGCATACTATATAATATAAAATGGCAAAATGTCAATGCTCAGAAACCTTAAATGAGAGCGCACTTTAGTGGGTTTGTTCAAAGAAGCAATGCTCTTTATCTTGCTAAAAACACTGACTTTTGTCCGTTGGGTGTTTTACAGAAATTGGGTCTATTTAACGGGGATGAATGGAGCATTTAGTACTCCTTTTCCGAGCAGTTTTAATACCTTTTTTGAGGTTCCAAACGTGATGTCTCTTATGGCTCTAAATGGGAACTTGAGTGTATCTTCGATGGCACTCTTTAAACGTTGTCTTGGCCTTTTAAATGGGCTTTCTCCAGATAATCCGTCTACTATTGCTTCTCCAGGTGCTGCAAAGAGATCACCTAAGCTATTGATTGTTTGGTCAATTGGTACACGAGATTTTTCTGGAGTCATGTAATTATTATACAATAAATAGGGGTTAGTGCAATTGATGAATGACTTCTAGGGAAGCTCTGATTAATATATAAAACGTAGCGTAGGATTTAAGTTATTTTTGCAGATCGTGCAGGTAGCCGAACCTGCATTACATGTTTTTCATAGGTTCCCCAGAAGATAGAAGCTATTTAACATAATAAACAATCTCAGGCAACGGAGTTTCAGATGAAGATTAGGGGGGGCATAAAATATTAATTTGCTAACATAAGTAGAGAAAGCTAATATAAGATCCGTATTTCTCCGTTTGCAATATGGAATTTATTAAATCTATAGTTTTCCTGTTCTGGGCAAATCTGATTTCTTCACTTGCTTTTCAGGTGTTTGTCTTCAGTACAGTTGTGCTTCTTGTAGGCATAAGTATTTTAGTTTGGTCTAGAGCAGTTAAACTTTCACCATTGGAGCCGATTTCGCTCAAGGAAATTGAACGTTCACAGCCACACATACCTTCATTGCGTGCGATTATCACCATTTTCATTTGCTTCATAGCACTGCTCGTTGTGGCGATGAATGCTATAAGAGGGGTTCCTCCTCTTGATGGGCCGTATGAGTTTTTGTATCTCGCAGCGTTCTTTGTTCTTTGTGCTGCAGGAGGTGTTCTTTCAGAGCTTTATTATGAAGGTAGCAAAGAGTATTTCTTTGCCAGCATAATTGGCACGGCTCTTGCTTATATTTTTCTAGTTCTCAAATACACAATTCCTCTAAATAAACCAATGCTTTCAATAATCTTACTGATGATTCTCATTGGATGTGCGATTCTGGCAAAGTGGGAGTCAACCAAATTTTGGAAGGTTAAGGTGTGTGCCTTATCGCTAATAATATTTATCTTTTGGGTTGTTTTGTATCTCTGGGTTTAGATTGTTATTCCTTCTCAATGATGTTTATTTTTGATAAAAAAGGTCACTTCAAAAAGAATAGAAAAGCATTCACTCTTATAGAAATTCTGGTTGTGATCGGGATCTTGGGCATCTTGGCGGCAGTTGTGATTATAGCAATAAATCCGACAAAACAGCTTTGTGATGCTCATGATGTTGAGAGAAGGAGCATGATTCGTGAGCTAAACAACGCCACCATTCAGTATCTTATTAGTGAATGGGAGGAGCCTTCTAGTGAAATTCCACTTGGGGAAGAAAATGCATTGCCTATCTGTCGCTTTGGAGTTTCAACTGATCCGACATGTGTGAATCTTGATCTACTCGTTCCAGACTATTTGGCTGATTTGCCAGTGGATGAAATAATGGAAACAAATGATAATTACACAGGATATTCCATCTACAGAGATGCATATCAGCGCATACAGATAAATGCACTCTACCTCGGAGAGTGTGAGTTGTTGTATGGGTACGGGTCCTAGTAGCTAGTATTGCTTAAGAAGCAACTTTCCATTAAAACGTTGAGTATGCATAAGGCTATTTCAATCATCATTATGTGTGGCTTATTTTTATCAGGATGTCAGCAATCAGTTCCTGCGAATTACGAGGATGCGATCGAAATTTCTTCGATTGAAGATTCTTATGATCTAATGAAAGAGTGGTTCAGAGGCAGCTTAAGAGACAAAGGACTCTTTAGTTATTTGTACATGATGGATAAAAAGGAATATTCGAATAATAATAATGCAATCAGGCAACTTATGGCATCTAGATTGGTTGCCGAATTAAGTCAGGAAGACTCATCATGGCTAGATATGCATAAGAAGAATCTGGATTTCCTTTTTAAATATTGGTATCAGGAAGAAGGAGACATTGGTTATATATATTATTCTGATAAATCAAAACTTGGAGCTAATGCGATGGCGCTTAGAGCATTGGTTTATAGCCCGTACTTTGATGAATATGAGGAGGAAGCACAGAAACTTGCAGAAGGGATTCTTTCGTTAATGGATGAAGATGGGTCTTTTGTTCCGTGGTATAAAGAACCTTCATATGAATATGATTCAGAGAGACTTCTTTATTTCTATTCGGGTGAAGCTATTTTGAGTCTCATAGAATATTATGAGAAAACAGGTGATGAACGAATACTAGAAGCGGCAATACTCGCTCAGGATTTTTATGTTGATCGTTATGTGAATCAAATGGATAAGTATTATTATCCTGCTTATGTGCCTTGGCATACTTTGTCACTTAATAGGTTGTTCAAAATAACAGGGAACACGAATTATGCGGATGCTATTTTTATTATGAATGATAAGTTGTTGGAAATATTGGATACAACGGATTACGTTGGTCGATTCTACAATCCGGATACACCGCAATACGGAACGCCACATTCATCATCGGATGGTGTTTATACAGAGGGAGTAGCTTATGCTTATGAGATTGCTCTGCTAACAGATGACCAAGAGCATATTGATAGTTACAAAGATGCGCTTGAGTTGGCCTTACAAAATCTGATTAGTTTACAAGTGACTCCGGAGGAGGGGATAGAGCACGGGTTTCCGGAGAGAGTTGTGGGTGGAATGAAGGTGTCTGTGACACGCAATGAAGTGCGTATTGATACGGTTCAGCACACAATGGATGCATTCAGGAAGATTCTTGAGAGTGATCTGTAAATGAGTAATTTTAGGCTGTGGTTGTTCATTGATTGGTACTCCTTATGGGAGCTTATTAGAAACTGATGATGTAGCATAAATTTGGAGTATTGATTATCAAGCTAGTTGTCTTGCCACTTTTTCCATTAGATTTAGATACTCCAAAAGATAATAGTCAGATTTTGATGTTTTTCGCATTAATAAATACTCACCAGTAAGCGGTGTATTTATTGGTACTGTACCATAATGATTTTTAAGTACTTGGTTAAAATCTGCTGTTGATGCTGGAGACATATGAGCAATATGATTGCGAACTTTTCTTAAATCTCTTAATGATGCCAAGTTTAGTTCCAGTACATCTTTTATGGGAAATCCATTTTTTAGGTAAGTTTTAGCCCTTTTTATTAATGCTTCAGTGCTATTCCAATCGATAAATGGCATAGATGACTGCAGTATAGATTCTGATTGCTCAAGACTGCATGAGTTAAGTAGTGATGTAACTTTTCTATGATTATTTGATTGTCTGCCACTACAGTAAAGCAGAAAAATATTTCTAATAAAATGTTCATATGCTCTAAATGCAGTAAAAAAAGCACCTTCTGTTAAGTAATATATTTGAGATCGTGTAAGTGCAGAATTTTCAATAAATTGTTTTTGATTGAATGTATCTAACTTTCTGATCCTATTTAGTTCTTTTTGGAAGTCTATAAAGCATTTTTCTGTTGAATAGTGATTTATCATTTGGCGTTCTGAAATCGCTCAGTTATTTTCCTACAAACAAAATTTGCTCTATCAATTCTAGACTGAGTATCGGTAGTGCCTCTTCGTGATCTATTTATGAAATCAAGATAATCTTTAGGATTATTGGGGTTATCTATATCTGCAGCAATGGCATCATAATTAGCACTGATTTCATCAAGACATATACGAATTCGGCTTATATCCTTTATACGGATTTGACATTTATAAGATGTCTTTAAATTACTAATTCCAAAAAGGCAATGTCCTATAGCTGTGAATAGAGTGTAAAAAAGATGTACTCTTGACCAGTTTGTGCCTTCTATCTCCTCTGGAGAATAGATTGTTCCAATGTATGAAAAAATCTTGTCGAATTGTTCAGTGGCTTTTTCAATATTTCCAGGTTTGTCTTCGTATTTCTTATAAAGTTGTTCAATGGTTTTATTTGTTTGCACTCCATCAACAAGTGCTGCAAGCATATCACTAGCCAATTCAGCTTCTCCCATTCGAGCCATTCTTGTCTTCGTTATTATGTTGCCACGAATAAGATAATCAACATATTTAAACCCAAGACCAAAGGCTGCTTGTTTAAAGTATCCTAAATATAAAGCATTTAGCTTTTCTTGTTTATTAAGAGAAACTGTGTACGAATTGATACGTGCAAAAACATCAAGCAGATCTGAATTACCCATTCCAAATAATATATCTACACCCAATTCGTATTGCATAAAATCCTTTTGCACATCATTTGGTAAACTTTGGTAATAGCAATCCGCATATTCTTTATTATGTGCTTTTGAGATTTTAAAATCACCATTTAAAAATTCAAGAATTGCTCTGAGGCGTTGTTGACCATCTACAACTGTACGAACATTTCGTTCATCTTTAAGCTCTTGGCTAATAAGAATTTTTGGAATGGGTTTGCCTCGTATTATTGTATCAATGAGATAGGATTTGGCTTTTTCAAGCCAGACAGTCCGACGTTGAAAATCGGGACTAAGTTCGAGTAAGCCGTTTTGATTCCACTCTTTGAAATCCGATATGCTATACGCTCGAGTGTCAAAATCTTTCATATTAATAATATATACTATTATCGTTAATCATTAAATAGTTCAGATGTATTAATATTAAAGCCTTTCGCGATTCTATCCATAGTACTCAAACGCATATCCCTCGGCTTCTTTCCTTCATATTCTTGATAGTATTTGTACTTTAAGCCACATTTTTTTGCTGCTTCTTCCTGTGTTAAACCGCGCTCTAGACGCAATTCCTTGATACGTTTTGCCAGTTTCTTGGATGTAGATGTAGACACCCCGAAATTATGGGGTTCATCAACTGATCTTTACACCCCGATATATAGGGGTGTATAATACATCTATGAAAAACAAACCATTCAAACAAACAGAAATTAATGATTTTCCGAAAGAGCGTGTAGTAGAAAAAATTGTTTATGTAGAAAGAGAGAATGATAAACCTGTTCTTGTGGAATTAACGCCCAAGAAGTATAAACGATGGATGGTTAGAGGAATGAATTTTGCAGTTCTTGGATTTATTTTGGGTATTGCGTGTTCAGTTGTATCAGTAATTTATGATCAGGGAGTACTGGCATTTTTATTCCTAATTATGGGCTTTATTTTGTTTGTAATAGGAACATGGATTAAAAAAACTGCTGAGTACATGGCATGGTGGAACAATGGCTAATACCTTTTTGTTTTTCTTTTTCGAACGTCTCCCAAAAACCTATGTCGATCAAGGTGGAGGCCCAGCATTACCTTTACTAGCAAAAGTGCATGATACTCGCTTTAATAGGTTCGCAATCTTTATTTATAAGAGGAAAACAAATACAATACAAACAATTATGGCTAACAGTAATCTTACCAATGCGAAAAATAAAAAAAACGACGAGTTTTATACACAATATGGTGATATTCAAAAAGAGATTGAAGCGTATCTGGAATACAATCCAGATGTATTTCGTGGCAAGGTAGTTTATTGCAACTGCGACGATCCGTTTGAAAGCAATTTTTTTCGCTATTTCGTACTCAATTTTAAAAAGCTTGGACTGAAACAGCTTATCACCACCAGCTACAAGCCTTCGCCCGTAGCAAACACACAGTTAGCGTTGTTCGGTGATGATAAAACTCTCGCAAAATCAAAAGGTCGTCCAAAGGTAACCGCCAATAGATTTATTATCAACGAGGTGCATGATATAGATGACGATGGTGAGTTTAATTTAAAGGATGTTGCTAAGCAGTTAAAGGCAAACAAAAATAATGAATGGACGTCTCTTGAAAAAGATGGCGACTTCCGTAGCGATGAATGTATAGACCTACTTAAACAATCTGACATAGTGGTAACCAATCCGCCGTTCAGTCTTTTTCGCGAGTATATAAAACAACTTGTTGATTATGATAAAAAGTTTGTGATCATCGGAAACTTAAACGCGATCACCTACAAAGAGGTTTTCCCATTAATAAAGGCTAATAAAGTATGGATAGGTGCAACAAATTTTAACAAAGGTATGTATTTTCAAGTTCCGAATGATTTTGTTTACACTGATACTTATAATTTTGAACGTGAACAAAATGGTGTAAAAGTTAATCGTGTCCCTGGTGTTTGTTGGTTTACAAACATAGATCATGGACGACGCCACCAGCCTTTACCATTGATGACAATGTCAGATAATATTAAGTTTAGTAAGCACAAAGAAATCAAAGGCAAGAAATATGCTCTATATGATAACTACGATGGAATAGAGGTACCTCTTACCGATTCTATACCCAGTGATTATAACGGTGTTATGGGCGTACCGATTACCTTCCTCGATAAATATTCACCTGAACAATTTGAAATATTAGGATTAAGTAGGTACACAAAGACACAAGGAATGTCTAAGGAATTTGTTGATGCATACTATAAATCTGGACAAACAGGTGCAATCAGCGAAGGACACCCTGACTTATGTTATTATGATCATGATAACCGACCAGTTGTCCCTTATATGAGAGTTCTAATTAAATTAAACTAAAGAGTAAATATATGAAAACTACTTTAAAAACCAACATCACCGTCAAAGATATTTGTGATGGGTTCGTATACAACGAACTAGAAGGCAAGGGATTGTTTGGTCTATCTGGTAAGTTGACCATTCAGCCTGAGTACCAGCGTAACTACATTTACGCATCCGACGGCGGCAAAAAGGAAGTGGCGGTCATCGAATCGCTTCTGAAAGGATATCCCATCGGATTGCTGTACTTTGTAAAAGTAAATAATGACAAACTGGAAGTGCTGGACGGACAGCAGCGCATTACTAGTTTCGGGCGATTCGTCACCGACAAGTTTGCAACTAAAGATGAAAACGGGATGGAGCAGTATTTCAGTGGTTTGGCTGTAAACAAACAACGCACAATCTTGAAATCAACGCTCACCATTTACGAATGTGAAGGCACCGAAAGTGAGATTAAAGAATGGTTCAAAACTATCAATATCGCAGGAGTACCGCTCAATGAACAGGAGCTGCTCAATGCCGTTTATTCGGGTCCATTTGTGACTCTGGGCAAAGAAGAGTTTAGCAACAGCCAGAACTCCAACATTCAAAAGTGGAGTGCTTACGTTAAAGGCACCGCCAACCGACAGGAATTTTGGCACCGAGCATTGGATTGGGCAAGCAAGGGTGAAATCGGTGACTACATGAGTCGACACCGCAAAGACAAGAATATTAACGAGGTCAAAACCTACTTCAACAGCGTCATTGATTGGGCTTCTAGTGTGTTTACCGATGTCGAAAGCGAAATGTGCGGACTGGAGTGGGGGCGACTATATGAGGAATATCACAAGCAATCGTACAATCCCGCGAAAATATCTGCAAAATTGCATGAGCTGTATAGTGATCCATACATAAAAAACCGCAAAGGAATTTTTGAGTACATACTCGGCGGTTCTATTGATACAAAATTACTTAATGTCCGTGTGTTTGATGATGCGACAAAAAAATCGGTGTATGCAGCGCAGACAAAGACAGCAAAGACCAAGGGCATATCAAATTGCTCACACTGCGCCATCGGACATGATGCCAATAAAGAAAAGATTTGGAATGCAACTGATATGGATGCTGACCATGTAACAGCCTGGAGCAAAGGCGGTGCTACCGCAGCCAAGAACTGTGAGATGCTTTGCAAAACACACAATCGAGCCAAGGGAAATCGATAAGAAACTGAACTCTCTCTACAACGATAATTAAAGAGAATAACAGCTCTAATTTTCTTTTTTCGGACGCCTTTTGTGTATCCACGGCGGCCAAGGTGGAGGCGTAGCACTACCTTGACCGCCAGTGGTAGCGTCTTGCTGTCCGAAAAAAGAAGAATTGCCCCCGAGAGCCAAAGAATAGATAATGATCTGCTATGTATCCGTTTGAACGCCCCATTCGCGATCTTGTACTGAAGAAGTTTGAGGACGACCCAGAAACATTTCAAATCCTCGCAGACAAGGAATTGTTCACCTGTGCATTGAACCGCTATCTGGCGCAATCTGCACGACAGAGAGACATGTACAGAGAAACGATTGATGATCTGATTGAGGCATATGAGCAGAAGAAGCAGTTTTCAAGGTTTCCACCAAAACACAGGCACGAAGGAAAGTACTATACGGATCACTGGCGCAAGGGTTTTGATCAAGAATCACGGTTAGAGCTATACAGGTTGCGAAGATGGATACTCTGGGAGCTTCAATCATACGACATGATTAAGTACCCACGCCATTTCTGGCAACCTATCTTTATTTGGAATCCGTACAATCTTACAAGGCTACGAGATGTTATAGGTGAGTGTGAAGACCGCTGTTTCTTGTGTGGTCATAGTATTGAAACTCGCATTGAGTACGATGAAGTAAGGCATAAATTGATAGAATACAGCCAACAAGGAGAGTCGAAGGTATTACGGGATTTCACGCCGGATAAAGCACCGGAGAAATTCATACAATGTCTTTTTGCTCATCAAGGACAAGAAATGACATATGATGAAGTGTATGAATTAATGGGAGTTAAGAAGAAGGACAGACGAATAAAGCGTTGGCGCAGAGAGGCCAAACTTGATAAGAAGGACATAAGCGGTAAGTACATTCGGTGGATTGATTCAGATTGTCTTGTTTTTAGTGCTGAGCACCGTATTCCACAAGGTAGAGATGAAGATACAATGAAATACCCCTTCAAAAAGCATCAGCCTACGAAGATAGAGAGGATCTGTTATCCTACACACTTCAGAATTAATCTCACTTTGCTCGGAGCAAAATTTAACTTACCCTCTGACGATTTGACGAAAGCCCGACGGTAAGATATTTGAGGGCATTAAATAGGGGCACGATGAATCAACCGTTGCCCCATTCGGCTGTCAAAGACTTCCAAACGCTCTACGAGCGCATATATGGCATACGCCTTGCGGACAACGATGCTCAGCAGAGGCTGAGGAGCTTACTAGACTTCCTTTGTGCTGTGCGCAAGGGCGCATCTGCGCCCGTAGCGCAGTCATGGGGAAGTAACCCCATGACCAGTTAGACCATGAAAGTACAAGTTTTCCGCTTCGGCATCGACACAATCCGATTTAATTTTAAAAGCGATTTTAGAAGCCCAATTTTTGATTCGTTTTTCCTTGGGCTTTCCGAAAACTCTAACCAAAAATTTGGTGTGTTATTCATGGGATATGAATTCACAGTAACGTGTGCAATTCAAAGTAACATGATGTCTTTGTATTTTGAGTTTGAGGGAGACGGTGTTTTTTGTCTCACAAAAATTATAGATGGTGGAATAGTTCGAAGTATTAGTTATGTTGCCACATTCTATGGTGCTTTCTTTTACATTGATGCACTTGACCAGTTTTTGTTGAAGTTCATGAAGCAGTATAAGTCCAGTTTGTCACTGTCTCGTCTTGATTTATGTCTAGATGTAAATGTTTCAACCAGTACGTTATGGAAAAGTCACAAGTCACAGTTTCGTAAAAAACAACGTATTGAGAACGGAAATCATTTGGAAACGTTTTATTTGGGTGCAAAGAAAGGTAATAAGAAACATTTTATACGTGTGTACGATAAAAAGTTAGATTCACAGAAGAAGGGAAAGTTTCATCTATTCATGAATTATATGGAAGAAGAAGTAGTGACGAGAGTAGAAGTACAAGTGAACATAAAGAGCTTGGAAGCTATGAAAGTATCGTTACATAAAGTCATAGAATATGAAAAAGCAAGACTGGTAAACGAAAAAGAAGGTCAGAAATTTTTACAGTCGGTATTTGCATCGTGCTGTATTAATACTCGTAGCACCTGTTTTCCTATTCTAAAAAGCATTGATGTAGCAAAGGTAGAGCGAATTGTTACAGCAATAGATACAACAAAAAGGAAACCGACAGACCAAATTGAAAAAGTACCATATATCCGAGACTTTCTTTCTCGTGCAAGGCGAATACAGGAAATGAAATTTGATCCAATCGAACTCATTAAAGCACATTTAGAACCCTTCCAAGAACAGGTTCGAACTCCTTCGCCTTCTACTCAATGTGATTATGGTTCATAATGCATCTCCTATGAGGTATTTCATTTACGCTCGAAAATCTACCGAGGATAAAAAGAAGCAAGTGCAATCCATACAAGATCAGGTTCGCACCATGCAAGACGTAGCCCGTGAGCGTGGTTTTGAAGTAGCAGATGTTATTACAGATGAAAGAACAGCGAAGTCGCCTGGTCGAAAGGGATTCTCGCAATTAATAGAGCGCATTAATAAAGGTGAAGCCGAAGGTATTCTTTGTTGGAAACTTGATCGTCTAGCAAGAAATATGATTGATGGAGGTACGGTTATTTGGCTTCTACAAGAAAGTGCTATTGCTGAAATCGTAACACCACACAAGACGTATCTACCTTCCGAGAATACGTTAGTGCTAAATGTAGAGTTTGGTATGGCTACACAGTTTAGCCGTGATCTTAAGGTAAATGTAGAACGTGGAATGCAAACGAAAATTGAGCAGGGTTGGTTTCCTGCTCCTGCACCAATCGGATATCTAAACGAAAAACATGCAAACAAAGGCTGTAAGCGAATATTGATAGATTCCGTAACGTTCCCCGTTATTCAGCATTTGTGGCAAACCCTGCTCAATTATCGGCTTTCCATGAAGGAATTGTATGACTATATGTGTGAAGAATCTCCGTTGTATAGAAAGGGGAAGCTATTCAGTCGTTCTCGATTCGATGCGCTCTTTCATAATAAATTCTACAGTGGAATATTTACATGGAAGAATGTCGAGTATGTAGGTGCACATATTCCAATGATCACACAGAAAGATTTTGAGAAGGCACAAGAAATTCTTAACACTGGTAAGGGTCTGCGAACTCGTGAATTGCAGTTTGATTTGAAGGGTCTGTTTCGTTGTGGTTGTTGCGATGCGCTGATTACGGCAGAAAGTCATAGCAAACATGTAAAGTCCACTGGCGAGATGAAAGAGTACAAGTATTACCGTTGCGGACACCGCAAGAAAAATATTAGGTGTTGCGAGAAGCCTCTGTCAGAGACGATAATTGAAGAACAAATCCTGCAAAAAATAGAAGACATGACTATCCCCGATGAGGTTATTGAGTTCGGTCTGCATATGCTCGATCAAATGGATAGCAATCCCAAAGAAAGCACTGTTGAAAAACACCTAAAAAGTGAAATTGAATTATTGAATAAGCGCATTGTAAATATGGAAAATAACTTAGCGGAAGAATCTGAAGCAGAGATTCGAGCAACAATTCACACTCGCAGAAACGAACTCAAAGTTCAAAGGAATGGTTTGGAGCAGGATTTAAAAGAAGCAATGAGACAAAGACAAAATCCGAATATAGAGATTAAGAATCGCTTAGAATTGATTCTTCATGCGAAGCATACCTTTCAAAAAGGTACTGCTGAGCAGAAGAAAAAAGTCGTTCGTGGACTAGGTTTGAACTGGCGCATATCTGACAAGAAATTGGATTATGAGCCTCATTTTGTAACATTAGCACTCACAAAAACAAAGCGTTCACTTGTACTGGGAAAACACAGGTTTGAACTCAACAAAAGCCAATTCCAAACTGGTAAAAGTCTGTCTTTGGCTGAGGTTAAAAGTATATGGTACCCCGGACAGGGATCGAACCTGTGACCTGAAGCTTAGAAGGCTTCCGCTCTATCCAACTGAGCTACCGGGGCAAGTGATGCATCATTATACGTACTGAGAATGAACAATTATTGAGTGACTCGTCCCGCACATTATTCCGCTTCAGCGGGAGAATGGTGCGTGGCCGGGGCATTGTTGTAATATAATTGTATTTTACAAGAAAATTGCATGTTTGAGGAGCTTTTATTAGCTAGTAGCTTGTAGCTGGTAGTAGATCGCCTACAAGCTACCAGCTACAAACTAGATACTAGTGCCTAGCCCCTAGTCCCTAAAACAGGTATAATAGATAGGATGAAGTACAAAAGAATCATGTTAAAGCTCTCAGGCGAGGCTCTTAGTAAGCCTGGCGGATTTGGGTTAAATCACACGGTTCTTATGGATGTGGCTAAAAGCATCAAAGAAGTGTCTGATAAAGGAATACAGGTTGTTGTGGTTGTTGGAGGAGGAAATATCTGGCGGTACAGAGATACCAAAGAAAGTGGCATCGAACGCACGGCAAGTGATGCCATGGGGATGCTAGCGACTATTATGAATAGTGTTGGATTACAATCAGCTCTCGAGACATTGGGCACATATACGCGTGTTTGTAGTGCTATTGATGTACCACAACTTGCCGAACCATATTTGCGCCGTCGTGTTATTCGTCACTTAGAAAAGGAAAGAATTGTCATTTGTGCAGGTGGAACTGGTAACCCTTACTTCACAACAGACTCAGCTGCCGCATTGCGCGCCGTTGAATTAAGCTGTGAGATTCTTCTTAAGGCTACCAATGTAGATGGTGTGTACGACAAAGATCCAGACAAACATTCGGATGCTAAATTATATAACAAGCTCACATATCAAGAAGCTATCGAGAAACATTTGAATATCATGGATCAGGCAGCATTTAGTCTTTGTCAGGATCAGAAACTTCCAATTCGTGTATTCAACTTTAAGAACAGGAGCAACTTGATCAAAGCTGCAGAAGGGGGAGATGTAGGAACGTTGGTTAACTAGCTTCTAGAGGAAGTGGAATAAAGTTATTAATAGGAAAAGAGGAAAATTCAAAAATCTTAGAATTCACAGATAACAACTCTTCTAGTAGCTAGGGAACCTCTGAAAAACACGTAGTGCAGGTTCGATTACCTGCAAGATATGCGCGGATAGTCGAATCCGCGTTACGTTTTATGTATTAATCAGAGGTTCCCTAGAAGCTAATCAGTTGTACTTATAAACTCATAACTGGTAGTTTGTAGCTGTAATATTCCACCACCCACTTATATATGGCCGATTCACGTATCGAAAAATTCAACGGTGAAGTAGAAAAGATTCTGACACATTTACATGGTGAGTTTGCAAAATTGCATACTGGTAGGGCGAATGCTTCTTTATTAGAGAATGTAGATGTAGATGCATATGGGCAAAGGCAACCTCTTAAGGCAGTTGCTGGTATCACTGTGGAAAATGCAAAAACTTTTATCATACAGCCGTGGGATCCATCCATTCTGGGAAATATAGAAAAGGCATTGATGCAAGTGGACTTGGGAACGTCTCCTGTAAACGATGGGAGCGTACTTCGTATTAATCTTCCGCCTATGACAGAAGAACGCAGGACACAACTTACTAAAGTGGTTCATAAATTGTCGGAAGAAGCACGTATTTCTATTCGCCAACAGCGACAAGATGTGAATGATGACATTAAGGATAATGAGAAGGATGAGGATGCTAGATATACATTATTAGAAGAACTTGAAAAAGCCGTTAAAGTAGCTAATGAAAGAGTTGAAGAATTCATGAAAAAGAAGGAAGAAGAAGTTATGACGGTTTAGGGCTAGGGTTAGGGCTTGGGCTAGTTTAAAATGCAAATATGACTAAGGTCGCTGTTCTATCATTTCCTGGCAATAACTGCGAAGTAGAGTCTTTACGCTCCATCAGACGATGTGGAATGGAGGCAGTTTTCTTTAAGTGGAATGACTCACACGATAAGTTAAGTGATATAGATGGATATTTCATCCCCGGTGGATTTAGTTACGAAGATCGTGGCAGAGCCGGAATGGTAGCAGCCAGAGATCCTCTTCTTGCATTTTTGGCAGAAGAAGCCGCAAATGGGAAGGTGATCATAGGAAACTGTAATGGAGCGCAAGTTCTGGTAGAGAGCGGGCTCATTCCATTAGATAAAGGGCTTAGGATGAGTTTGGCTAGAAATGTAGTAGAGAATGAAGCAGTTGGATTCTTGAATGAGTGGATATGGATTACGCCTACTTGCAAACGTGATCGTTGCGCAACATCAGATTGGGAAGGAGCTATGCAACTTCCAATAGCTCATGGTGAAGGGAGATTTGCCACGAAAGATAAAGACGTCATTGAGGAGCTTAAGAGAAACGATCAAATAGCATTCTCCTATTGCGACAGTGATGGAAACGTTTCGGATGATGCACCAATTTGTCCAAATGGATCATTGTTTGGAGCAGCAGGTATTTGTAATAAAGAAGGGAACGTTGTTGCACTCATGCCACATCCCGAACGAACAATTGTAGGAGATCCGTATTTCATTTCGATGAAGAATTGGGTTGAGAATGGAAGAGGCGGAGGATTATCTGCAGATCTTTTAGAGTTGAATGATATTAAATTATCCGATCATGAGAAACGCGACACAGAAATCTTCATAGATACGATCATTGTAAATAATGAAGAGAGAACCATTGAGCAAGCCGCAAGGAGAGTTGCGTCTGATATACAGATTAAGCAGCTAAAGTATTTCTCTTCAAAAGAAATGAAACCGCAAGAAGTCCTCTCAATTCTTTCTCTTTTTAATCCAAATAAAGAGATTGCATATATCAAAAGAGGACAAAATGTGACGAAGTGGAATCCTGATTCAAAACAAGAAGAAGAAACATCGTCCCCACTACAGAAGGGGATTACTGTTCTTAGGCGTGATGATCCGGACACTGGATCGCGTATTCTTGGGAAGGATGCGATATCCGGTATTTGTTATGTGTTAGGGAATATAAATGAACAACAATTGTGTACAGGAAAGTTATCTGAAGTGTCTGCTAATCCTCATGCGAGTACTCTGAGTGTGTTTAGATAATTATGGAACGTGAAGTAGTTTTATTGGCACACAATATTCGTTCACTTTGGAATGTCGGCTCGTTCTTTCGTACGTGTGACGCTTTTGGTGTACGCAAGCTCTTCTTGACGGGTTACACAGCAACTCCGCCTCGTAGAGAGATATCCAAGACGGCGATTGGTGCAGAAGAATTTATTCCATGGGAATATAACAAGGATCCAACAGATGTTATAAAGGATCTAAAAAGTGACGGATTCGATATTGTTGCATTAGAACTTACTGACGATGCACAGAAGCTTTTGCAGTTCGAATCTTCTTCAAAAATATGTTTAATAGTTGGACACGAAGTCACAGGTGTTCCAAAAGAGTTACTTGATCTTTGTGATTCAAAAGTTCAGATTCCAATGAAGGGGAAAAAGGAATCGTTGAACGTTGCTGTGGCAGCAGGGGTTGCATTGTATTCGATTACAACAAACACGTAACAGATCTAATCTGATACAAAACGCAGCAGCGACGCGACGTCGCTGCTACGGTTAGATCGATTAGGCAAACTTCTTCCATATATCCATTTTCATCTGAATCAGTGCACCAAACGCTATGAGGATGAATACAAGATTAATGATCCATCCAATGATAGGTACGAATGTCAGTAGTTTTAGAAGTACTAAGAATGCAATAGCAACAAAAAATAATGCGACCTTGCCCCACTTCTTCTTGTAATACAGAGATATAAACGATGCAAATATAAATGCTGTAAGTGCTTTGGCAAAGAAGATTGCGAATCCGTATATGAGGAATATCAACAGCGCAATAGGAGCACCAATTATAGAAATGAGGAAGAGAAGTGCAACAAATGGCGTTATAACGAAGAAGGCCAATCCCATAAACAAACTTTTCCACGGCTTCTTATCTACCAGTTTAGCTGCTTCCTTGGGGAATTTATTTGTAGCTATCACCAAGATGAAAATAATCAGAGCAGCGCTGAGTAACGTGAATCCAAAGTATGCAATAAGTGCTACTTTTGCCGCTCCAAAGAAAGTTTTATCAGACATCACTTTCTTTGATCTTTTCAAATCAGGATTCATGAACGTATCTCCACTCACAATTCCTGCATATGGATCAACTTCTGTAGACCAGTATTCCAAATCGCCGCCAATAGATGCTCCTTCTTGAACTGTTACTTCTTTTGATACGATCTTTGCTTTTCCAAGAATCTCTCCATTTAATTGTAATGATTCAACATCTACGAGTGCATCTCCTTCTACTGTTCCGGCCAAATAAACTTGTCCTCCTCCTACAGTTATATTCCCTTTAATTGTTCCGTCTATCACCAGCATTCCTCCTGCAACTATCGCGTCTCCATTAATCACAGCATCTTCAGTTATTCGAACTGTACCTCCAGCTACAATCAAATCGTCCGATACGGTTCCTCTTATTTCGATGTCACCTCCAACTACACGTATATCATCACCTACATTACCGTCGATTGTTATTCGTCCTCCTCCTGCAATAATATCTTCTTCTACATTACCGGTAATAGTAATTTCGCCACCAGCAATTACAAGGTCTCCACCTATAGTTTCTTTTATCTGTACCAATCCTCCAGCAACGTATAAGTCATCCCAAACAGGAACACTTACCATAAAGAGCTTATCGTCATCTTTTGCAGCTTGAAAAGTTGCAGCGAATGCGACGACAGGAACTAAAAGGCTCAACGTTATTAGGGCTGAAGAAAATCTTTTCATAATTAAATAGTGGAAATGACGCGATCAGTGTACTCGTTCTTAGAATAAGATCAATTTGACAGAAGAGGCTGACACCACGATGACCAATAATGCTCTAACCCATCGATTGCCTTTTGTAAGAGCAAAAGAGGCCCCAAGGTGCGATCCAATCATATATCCGATAGTTATAGGGATGATAAACGTCCAATTCATAATTCCTCCATAAATATAGATAATGATTGCTGTAATGCGACCAAAATAGGATGGAATGATTTTAGTAGCTTTTGCTTGAATAAATGTAAGACCAAAAAATGTTGCGAGAAGATAAATAAAGAGTGTAAGAGCACCAGCATGAAAAACTCCGGACCAAATAGTTAGCAAGAAGTATATGGCAGATCCAATTCCAAGAGTTAGCTTAGATCGTTTTTGATTTTTTAATCCGACGTTAGAAATAAATAGGAACGGTATTGGAATAAGAATTACAAATCCCAATGTACGAGCAACAAATTCAGGATCGATACTCAAAAGTAAACTTGCTCCAATTGCAGATCCAACTATTTCTAATGATGCTAAGGAAAAACCAAGTCTCCATTTGACCATGTTGTCTTGAGCGTACTTTCTTAGTGCTGCAATATCTCCAAATAGCGAAGCTGTTTTATGCGCAGCAATTGCTGATGGCGCAGGAAGACCAAAGAAAATAAGAAATGGGATTAAAATAGTTCCACCACTTCCCACTTGCGCCCCAATAAAACTGGCACACACAGATATGAAAAATATAATGAGTAGCTCCATCGGTTTTATATTACACCAAATTTTGCTGGGATTGGTATCTCTCAGTCACTAATTTTATCTATCTTTGCTCTGCCTTCTTCCTGTTCTTTCTTTTATAACTAAAAGAAAGAACTAAAGAAAAGTTCCGCTCCTGTGATTGCTCACGGATCAGCCTTCCCAAGCGCTCCGCTGCAAAAATGACCCCTTCCAGCCTACGCGCAGCGTAGGCTGTCCACCGTAGTCCACTGGACTTTGGTTGTTTAACAATTTTCAAAGTCGCTGCGGCTTCGGTTGGCAAGCCAACCAGTGGCGAAGGTGGACTATTTGGAAAAATATATCAATCGAAG
>JAHIYH010000066.1 GCA_018814875.1 Patescibacteria group bacterium | reverse complement strand
CAAAAAATAGCAAAAAAATAGACCATAGAGAATGAAGATATATAAAAATTAGCCTTTTTACGAAAGAGTCAAAGAGCCATTTTTAAACATTTTGGCTTATAAACAACAATCTCACCCAAAGGGTGCGAAATATGGGAATTATATGAAATTCGTAAAAAGTCGTTAAAACTACAAAAAAAGATAAGATATTCTCGGGCGTAAGATAGCAACGGGAGCAAAATCAAAAATGAACAAAATAGATTTAAAAAACAAAATTTATAATGAATCCTGCTTGGAAACAATGTCCAAAATGTTTGATGGCTATATTGATTTGACAATTACTTCTCCCCCTTATGATGAACTAAGAAGTTATGATAATCAAGTAATGGGTGCTAATCCTAAATTTAATGGATATACCTTCCCATTTGAGAAAATTGCTAAAGAATTATATAGGGTAACCAAAAGGGGGGGCGTAGTGGTTTGGATTGTTGGAGATAGTTGCGTAAAAGGGAACGAAACTGGAAATTCTTTTAGACAAGCACTTTTTTTTAAACAATGTGGATTTAATCTATTTGATACAATGATTTATTCTAAACCACCACGAGGGGCAGTTGGTAATAATAAAACATATTGGCAATCTTTTGAATATATGTTTGTTTTTAGCAAGGGGTCCCCTAAAACAATCAATCTCATAAAAGACAGGGAAAATAAAGATGCACGAAATGGAGATAATGGAACAAAACGGCTTAAAAATGGAGAACTTTTAAAATTGAAACGTGGCGGATATGGTGCGTTGGGAAGAAGAACTAATATTTGGGAATATAATATTGGAAAGGGTCATTCTACCAGTGATAAAATTGCGCATGATCACCCTGCCATATTTCCTGAGAAGTTAGCTAAAGACCATATTTATACATGGAGTAAAGTTGGCGATTTAGTGTATGACCCAATGATGGGTAGCGGAACTGTTGCTAAAATGTGTATATTAACAGAAAGGGATTATATAGGAAGCGAAATAAACAAAAACTATTGCGATATTGCAGAAAAAAGGATTTCTCAGGGAGTATTACAATATGATAGAAACGAAATTGAAACATTGTAAAGTTTGTGAACAAGATAAAGAAGAAGAAGCATTTGCACCCAATCAGTATGGTAAAGACAATAGAGTTTTAAGACGTCCTGTTTGTAGAGAATGTTATGCGAAGAAAGTAAAAGCAGATGTAGTACAAAAAAGAATATTTGAAGAAAAAAATCCGAGACCAGAAATAGGTGAAGAATTTTTTTGTCCTATTTGCGAAAGAAGGTTTATTCGGGAACATAAAAACGATGTTGTAATAGATCATAGTCATATTAACGGTAGTATTCGAGGATGGCTTTGTAGTAGTTGTAATACAAGTTTAGGAAAATTTAATGATGATGTGGGAATTTTAGAAAGGGCAATAAATTGGATTAAAAACAAAGGACTTAAATTATTTTTTTAAAAAAATAGTGAAAAAATAGGTAAGAAAATAGTAAGGAGATAGGGGCAGACCTTGAATGTAGAAAGTAGAATTTAGGAAATAGGGGAAATAGGAGAAATAGGGGACAGTTACCATTATTTGTTTTATTAGAAATGGAAATAGGGGACAGTTACCATTATTTGTTTTATTAGGAATAATAAGGAATAATAGGACAGATATCATTATAATATTACAAGAAAATAGGTTACTGTCTCCTATTTCCTTCTCTATTTCCTTGTCCCCTATTTCCCTTCCATTTAGGAGGTGAGGTTTTATGGCAGAATTAACCACAGAAGAAAGAGAGAAGATATATTTAGAGGAGAAAACAAGAATAGAAGCAAGGGAGAAGATTGAGCAAGAGATTAAAGAAAGGAGAAAAGAGAAACCAAAACTGTATAAATCTGGCCTTTTGTGGTTTGTGGTAATAGTGCTTATTATAGCTGGGATGCAAAAATCAAGGGAGGATTCTGGAAGTGTTATAGGAGGAGCAGGTGGATTAGTTCTTCTTGGTCTTCTTGTCGGCGGGATAATAGATACTATCAAAGCAAAAATAACAAAACGAGAGGTTGTTTCGCAAGTGAACATAAAAAAGTGGTTTTGGGTTAATGTAGTGTTTTTGGTAATAGGACTGATGGTAATAATAAGAACTAATGAATCTTCAAATGTTTCAGCTGTAGTTTCTCCTCAAGTAAGTGAAGAGGAGGCGAAAGTGGAAGCAATAGATTTAATTATCATTAGTTGGAATTGGCGCAGCAAGGAATCTGGTTATGCAATCGCTGAAGGTCAAGTTCAAAATGTTTCTGGTCAAAAATTAAGTAATGTCCAAGCTGTTTTGGAACTCTATGACAGTAATGGTGATTTCATTTCTTCTGGAAGCGCTCTTATTGAATATGATCCTCTTTTACCCAAACAAAGATCGCCTTTTGAAGTAATGGTAAGATATAATCCTGCAATGAAAGGAGCACAAATAACCTTTGGAGTTCTTGGGGGAAGACAACTCAATAGCATGGAGAAAAATGATTATATAGCTTTATTGGATAAAGAACTTGAAAAATTAAATAAAATAATTGAGGAAGTAAAGATACCTAAGACAGTTACTGTTCCTTCTCCTTATACCCCTGGGTATGGTGCAAAAAGCATTTGGGAGGAAATTAAGTGGAAATAGGAGTGGAAATAGGGGGAAATTAGAAAATATAGGGGGAAATTAATAGGGAAATAGGGAAAATAGGGACAGATACCTATTAAAAGTCTAACCAATCGCTGGAGTTGACTCGCTTCGCTCTCAGCTTAGCTTTATCTTTAGCTAACATAAAAGAAAAATGCAACGGGAGGTAATAATATGACAGTTACTATTCCATTGGATCAAATGACTACAGCAGAAAAACTTTTAGCAATGGAAAATATATGGGATGAT
>JAHIYH010000070.1 GCA_018814875.1 Patescibacteria group bacterium | reverse complement strand
TGAAAGGGTTCTGTCTTTCCATCTTTCGTTTGGAATTTTTGTAAGCTTCCCTCCCAATCTTATCATTGCCGGAGACCCAGCCTTGATATATAAATCAGAGGCTTTTACCTCCACCATTTCATAGAGTATTCCTTCTATAGTCTCTTGAGCCATATTGTTGTTGTTTCCTTAAAAATAAATTTAGCTTTAGATCGCAAACATATTCATCAAATTAGACAATACCCTTCTGAAAATCATCCCGAGATCAAAGTTCTTCAGCACGTATATCACGCTCAAAGGATTAGTAACCGCTAAATATAAATATTCCCTGATTCTAAGAAATGAAAAACTAAAATCTTTCAGTTCTTCCGGAACATAGCCTGCTTTCCCTGTATGATAATCCGTATGAAAAAAAGTAGCAGGAATACTTCCTTCTTCCACAAGTTTAGTATATACAGGGGTTCCGGGTAGAGGCTGGAAATTATGCAGGAGAAAAAAGTCAAATCTACATTTTCTTATTAGTCTTACGGTATCTTCAATGTCTTTTGATGTCTCACCTGGATAACCCACTATAAAAAAGCCAATGGCTTTTAACCCCGCTTCTTTGATTTCTTTAACCTTCTGGGGCACGATCGCAGGGTCAAGATTTTTTTTCATTCTTTTCAGGGTTTTAATTGAGCCGCTTTCAGGAGCAATCGTTATATTTTCCCATCCAGCCTGTTTCATCATCTTAAATAATTCTTTATCTGTACGCTCAATCCGTATACCGTTCGGGGTCCCAAAATGCAGGCCTTTCAACTTTAGCCCTATTAGGGTGTCGCAGCACTCTTTCGCATATTGACGATCAAAGGTAAAATTATCATCTATAATATTGATAGTTTTTATGTGCTTTTCGCGGTAAAGAAATGTTACCCACTTCGCGAGATACTCTTTAGAATGATACCTAATTATCCTTCCATTAAGTATTGACGCCGAGCAAAAATCGCATTGATAAGGGCACCCTCTCGTAAGAAATATAGGAGCATTCCGGCCGTCCTTCGATTCATATCTGTAACCCCTTTTTATGTAATCCTCCAATCTTATTGCGTCATAATCTGGTATCTTTATTTTATCTAATTCCTTTTCCCAAACTAACTCATTATTTATGATATCCCCGCTGCCAGTACGATATGTTAGATTTCCTATTTTAGAATAATTCGGGATTTCCTTCTGCACTTCGTCTACAAATTCCGAAAAACGCAACTCGGCTTCCCCCCTAAACAGAAAATCAACATTTTTATTTTTCATTACTTCGCCTGGGCTAGTCGTAGCGTGCACTCCTCCTATCACAGTCATAATGCTCCTATCTATTGATTTTATCCTTTCAAGAATACGAAACGACTCCGCGTATGTTACCGTCCAAGAAGAGATTCCAAGTATTTGAGGATTAAAATCACGAACCATTTCCTCAATCTTGGAAGACTCACTGTCAATATCGCTTAGGGCAAAATCGAAAATCCTCACATCATGTTTTTTGTTGTCAATGTTACTTTTCAGGTACCCCAGCGACAATGGGATTACCGTCTTAACATTAAATCCCTTCGGCCATACTAATGCAATCTTCATGTAAAATTCCTGCGCAATTACAAATAAATTGAGCCGCGCATGCCTTTTCTGCTGTGCGTAATTTATTATATTCTCAATAAAGTATGCGTTCAGCAAGATGTGCCTGCGGCGATATTTTTGCAATTGATGATAAAAATTTTGATTTTTGGTAATTGATGAAAAAGATGCCCTAAATTATTTTTTTACCCAAAAAGCGTATTTCCTTCATCCTGCCTTTAACTTGATGCAGTATAACCCTTTCACCGCATCTTGTCCAGAATCATTTTTTAATATTGTTTAAGTCGCTATAAAAAAATAACTGTTACATTTTACTTGATCTTTTCGTCAATTGCTGTGTCGTTCACTCAGTTACATAGTTCAAGGCTATGCTCCTTCGTTCTTTCCTTGCACTTGACGAAAATCTCTGCGTAAAATTGTAACACTTATTTTGTTCCAGCTCCTAAACGATTACCTTTGTTGTAATAGTTATCAACTTTTGTTGATTGCTATTTTATGCCCTCGGATGGGCTTTGTCATAGACCTCTTTCAATCTTTTTGTAGTAAGATGGGTATAGATTTGGGTGGTAGATAACCGCTTATGGCCCAAAAATTCCTGGACAGACCTTATATCCGCACCTCTTTCCAAAAGGTGGGTAGCCACTGAATGCCTCAAGGT
>JAHIYH010000024.1 GCA_018814875.1 Patescibacteria group bacterium | reverse complement strand
CTCTCCTGCACTATATATATCTGGCTTACTCGGATCTTCCTCCGGACCTTGAGCTTCAGGCTCAGATGGAATATTTGCTACAAACCCCCTCAGAACAGTATCAACACCATTGATCCAGGCGTCTCTTTGATAGTTTGGTTCACCAATTACGTTATCCGCATAATTCCTGATTCTAGGATCCCCGTATCCACCCGCCATATAGCTATCCACAGCACTCTGCCAAAGTCTTTGAGCTCTTTCCCAACTTCTGGATCTGGTTTGGGTTTCGGTAGTTGTTACAGTTGTTGTATCGCCAATACCCAAAGCATCCAAATTACCAATTGTGGCAACCAAGACTCCACTTCCTCCGTTATTCGTATCATCTCTCCTCACAATCACACCATCATCCCGCACTTCAAAGGTATTCTGCCAGTACTCGCTGATTGCTCGGGCTTCCTGCTTCACGAATTCCCGCGTTGCTATGCAATGCGTTTTGTAGGGTTTGATATTGATATGAACAACATAGAAAGCAAGCTTGTTTGCCTGCGTTCTTGCGAGGTTATTCATTTATAAGTTGTAGAGATGATTAAAGGTACTTAATCTTAATCTTGCAGATAGTACGGGCATTATCATCTGTGATACCTGCACAAATACTTCCATCTTTCCTTTTCATTGCCAGTTGCGACAAACACAAGTTAAAGAATTGTTCGTCGCCTTTAAAACGGGAACACTCATCAATTCCTGGTTCACTTGTGAGTTGAAGAATATAGCAGCATTTTTCTCCTTTTTCTGTTGTGGTAAGACCTTTTCTGCATTCATCCATTGTTGCTGTACGTATGTCAGTGTACGGAGTTTCTGCCCACATAACATTTTTGCCATAATTAATGCTGCACACTTCACCATTCTTTCTTGCAGCCCCTAAACAACTCCACCCATAGTCAGAAGGAAGAAGAAGCTCACAAGCAGTTGGATCTTTGGTGAGCTTGGCATATCTGAAGACACAGTGAGTCCTTGACTCATCACTAGGAGGACCAAATATTCCGTAATTAATAATACTATCGCATATTGCAATATTTCCTTTCTCTACTGCCAATTCTGCAATTTGACCAGAGTCAGCATTCACTTTGTACCCCAAGAGCATCATACCGAGGGGAATAAGCAGGACAGTAGCTACCAACAGAATTAAGATCACAATGCTCCATTTCAATGTTGCGAGAATGTATTGCATATAGATTGCAGGTAAAAATATTGGTTAAATAGTAATGCTCATGGTTGTACGAGCATGGCATCCACATTAAGGATATC
This sequence comes from Patescibacteria group bacterium, assembly GCA_018814875.1. Taxonomy (GTDB): domain Bacteria; phylum Patescibacteriota; class Gracilibacteria; order Peribacterales; family Peribacteraceae; genus UBA2144. The sequence continues at coordinate 3,590 of JAHIYH010000024.1, read as the reverse complement.
ACGAATCTCGTTGACATCCTTATTTGGGATTTTCCATTCTATTCTGGAGGGTAGGGCTTCCAGATACTGACCATATATATCAGAGACACTTCTTGTACCTACAGTGATGATACCCTCGAAGATATCTCGGAAGGCATCTCGTTCGGGCAGCATATCCTGTTGATCTAATGGGGTCATTAAAGCATCAAGTGAAAGAATATGTGGAAGTTGCCTAGGCATTAGTCGTTCGCTACGTAGTATGTTTGCGAATGTAGTTACAGGAAGTCCATGTTCCTTCCATGGGACGGATGTATCATCTGATTCAATCTGGAAAGCCACATCTGCCGTGGAAGCCAGTCTGTTACTGCCTGAGATCCAGCTACCTTCGATTGCTACCGAATTTCTCGATACGGCATCAAATCTAATTTGATCGTCATCAAAACCGCTTAATGCAGGCACGTTGCCTGCTGGATCAAGGGCTACGATAGTGTTGACCTGCCTTCTATCCTTGATGTTGAGGATTTCATTTGCTGCTGCAAAGGAGACATAAGTGCCATGGCTGTGTCCCACGAAGTGGATCATCTCAGGTTCATATCCAGCTGCAATCAATCGTCGCCCAATCCATTCACCAACAGCTTTTGTCCAAGGGGCATCCTCTCCCCGCAATCCTGTCCTGTATCCACTTTGAAGCTGCATCCCATATTTGCCTCTTCATTTGTGCCTGTAGGAATTATTTTTACATCTTGAAACATGCCGGAAAAACCATCTACAACGTGCTTATTAGTAAGTATCCATCCATCCTCGTTTACAAAAACGCCGCTTCCTTTAGATTGTGCTGTGTCGGTACCTGGTTCATACGTTTCGATCAGTACAGTACTGCGTATTGCTTTTTGTACGCTTGTGGTTGCTTGAGCTTGCGGAATTGCTACGAGAGCGATAATGAGGGCGGTGAGGGGGAGGTGGGGAAAAATAGTAAATGGTATTATATTATTACGGAAAGTAAGGAAATACTGTCTCGTATGTTCTGACATGAAATACTTTTCCGGTTTTTCTGTCATATCCCTCTACCCATGCCTTAAAGAGCGGTGGATCTTCTTTGCCCTTGGTATAAAAGTAGAAGCGATTGTTGTTTGGTGCCCATATAGGATTTTCCACAAGTTTTTCTCTGTCGCCTATCAAAAGAGGAGTAAGTGGTGAATCGCTACACTGTTTCCATGTGGATAGGAGTTCGCTTCTATTGTTGATGCCTTCACATATTGTTTGCATAAAAGATGTTGATGTGTCGATTTTAGAAATTGCATATTCAAACATTTGCTGGGGAGGGATATATGTATGCCAGAACCCAATGAAGCGATTATCAATCCATTGTAAATGGCCTGCGAGTGTTGTTTTATCAAATTTTGTTTCACTTATTATTTCCCCTGAGGGGAGAGAAGCAACAATAACTGACTGTGATATCCAATTAATAAAAGCAACCTTATCCCCGCTTGGTGACCATTGGACACTTGTTAATGCTTTTACACCTGCTGGCGCCATTGTCGAATATATCGTCAACTCATTCTTCTCGGTGGGACTTGCAAGTACTTTGTAATTCTGTTTATTCTGATTTGGAGAATATACCCGAGAAATAGCAACAATTGTGTTTTCAAATAGATCTGGCCCAGAGAATGTTTCATTAATCCATTCGTCTTTATCCTCCCTTGGTCTAATCATATTAATGATATCTCCCAGTCCATTAAGAACATGTATAGAATTAGAGCCCGACCATTTAATGGCAATCTGGATATCCTTAAGTTCTCCTCTCAATAATAGCGATGGTCTTGGAGGCTCAAGGACATGATCTATCTTGTACCACAGGAACCCGAGCACCATGAGTACCGGAATAAGAATACTGATGATGTTCAGTGCCTTATTGTGAGATTTATTCTGCATCAGCTTGTTGGAGTTCATAATACAGGAAATTATAAACCGCGCTTCTAATATCATCTTCGTCATCAATAGAAACATGGTCTTTTGTTGTACCCATGCTTAGTACAAAATCTCCCAAGTCGTATCTAATAACATCTGGCAGCGAACCGTGCGCGACTTTCTCTATCATCGCATCTTTTGCATCTATGACTGCTTTGTATGCATCAACTGGCATGAACCGCGCGAGATATGCTTGTGCCTGGAGGACATGCCACATGCTCTGTGGAATGCCGCTGTATCCATTTTCTTGGTAGATTGTGAAATGAGGGTGATTTCCTTCCGGTCTCTCGGTTACGGGCCTCAATATTTTATCCGAATCGAATCCCAGCTGAACTCCATCGATATTTACACTGGCAAGTATGGGAACCTCTTTTCCATTTGTTATCTCGTTCCATTTGTCCAGAGCCTGCATATACGCACCAACACCCCAGCTATAACCACCAACGACTGTGCCTGTTACTTCTGGTGCATCTTTAAACATTCCTCTGTTCGCGAATCTGTCTGCAAGTACCTGTTCGAAAATCTGCTGCACATCATCCGGATGCATACTAAATACCTTTGCCACATGTCCTACTCTGAATTTTAGTATTTCATAGCCCGCCTTTGTAAGGTCGGATTCAACCTTTGCCAGACCAACACCTTTTTCTGCAAGTCCATCTGTTTCCTGTAGATTCCCCAGTACAAGAATTGCCATCTTCCCTTCACACTGTTCCTGAGAGTGTGGAGTCCAACTTAAAACTTTATTTGTCTCTTGAAGTGAATCGTGCCACCCCTCAAGTGTTTCGTTATTTCCTAGACCGGGCCTTGCAGGAAGTGGATCTATAACAGGAATAGCTTCAGCTGCAACAGCTCTGATTATGGCTGGATTATGATCTAATATGGTGGAAACGAGTCTAATGTAATCCCAGGAAGATCCATTCCACCAATCGGGGCTCTCGCCAAGGGCTTCAAGATAATTCTTGATAAGATTATCAACCACATCTGAAAGCAATTTCACCTCAAATCCTGAAAAGTCAGGATTGACAGATGCAATGTTGAGAATAGAACCTTCACCGGTTTGTACAAGTTGTGCCGTTGCGAATGCAGTTTCTATTTTGGTTAGTAGTGTATCCATATGTTCATTTAAATAAGCCTCCAACTCCGCCCCAAAAACAAGTTTCTCCTCGTCCACTTCGATTCCACCAACCATCAGCTTTGCAATGTCAGCTTGTGTATTAAGTCCCAAACCAGCCACTTCCATTTCAACAACTACTTTCACAAGATCATCTATTGTTTCTTCTTCCTGCTGAGTAAGTGTTTCATTATCTGGGTACATTGCTGCAATTGCAGCATCTACTCTTGCTTGTGCTGCATAATAGTATCCTTCGTAATCAAGAGTTGTATCTCCGCGTCTTTCTGCGTTTATATAAGCATCAAGAGCTGCATGTGCAAGAGCCTGTTTATCTTCCAGTGTTTTTGGCCTATCTACAGTTACATACTGTCCATCTTTACCAGTACTCACCCGCATATCCATATTATCGTATCTCCCACCACCGGATGTATCTGAGAACACAGTTCCATCAGGGAGTACTGCTGATAAGGTAACAAGAGGATAACCTTCTGCTACACCTCCACTTGGATTACTCAAATTAACCGCAAATCCT
>JAHIYH010000023.1 GCA_018814875.1 Patescibacteria group bacterium | reverse complement strand
CGCAGACAATATGAAGAAGATAAACACCAGGACGACAATCCCCAAATGGATTTCAACTGGAATTAATCCCTGAGTCACTTTAGCTGCCCCCTTATAGGGGGCTTCCCCAAACTACCGGTTCTACCGGTAGTTATTGATTTTGATGGTGCTTTACCTGAGTCAGATATTATCTATTCAACTCGTTTACAAAAAGAGCGTTTGGAAGGAAGTGATGTAGGCGAAGAAATTGACACCACCTTTCAACTCACAAGAAAGAAAATTGAAGATCTGTGCAAGGATGACGTCACTGTGATGCACCCCTTGCCTCGTAATGAGGAGGTTGCAGTTGATGTTGATGATTTACCAAATGCTGCCTACTTCAGACAAGCGGAATACGGTATGCAAATCCGTATGGCACTTTATTTGATGATCTTTGGAAAAGATAAGCAACTCGTATAATCAATATGAATAATCACAAGCTGGCAGCGGCACCTGAGACTACCGAGCATGGTATTAGCCAGCCAGAAAGACGAAATGCAACGTATGATATCTATTCACAATACTATGAACGATATAGGCTCAGATTAAAAAGCATGCTTGAAGCAGCAGGAAAACCACATAATCACGAAATTATTCCTGATCTACTGACTATTGAGGAAATTAACAGTGCAGCTGAGCCGTTGCATGTTTATGACTCTGCTCACGTAGATGATCTGCATCCAGAATCTGAACTTACGTTTCGCATGTCTGCCGACCCCTTGGTATTGCCAGAGCAAGTTGAACTGCAGAGATATGGGGATGCGCTGTCTGCTTACTATGCAGCGTGTAAAAAGATATATGACGCATTAGATGATGATCATCACTGGAAGAAATACTTAGATCATTCAAAGCCAGATTGGATGCTGGAACATGCAGGTAAGGAAGATAGAGATCATATCTTTCTAAGACCAGATTTTATCCTCACTGAAGACCAGCCTGTCGTCACAGAAATTGAAACATCTCCTTTTGGACTAGGGCTATCGTATTTTTTAGATAAAGCTTATAAGAAAGCTGGAAAACCAACATCTGCTGATGAAAGCCAACTATTAGATTTACTAAAAGAGGCAGCCGGCGACAGTATCTGTTTCGTAGTCACAGACTACACAGATCAGTACAGAGGACAGTTTGTCTATTTAGCCCAAGAGCTTGAATCTAAAATGGGTATGCGAGCTGTTGTTGTAAATCCTGACGAGGTACAAGTTAGCGGAAATCAATGCATTGCTAACAATGAACACTTTTCAAGTATATATAGAGCCTTTTATCTTCATCAAACTGTAGATGATCCGCAGCTTCGCAAAATAGCTCTGTTCGACAGAGCTATTCCACCGTGTAAGCCACAATTAGAAGAAAAGGCGCTTATGGGAATACTCTGGGAACCAGAGTTCCAAGATATGCTTAACACAGAACTTGGTGAAGACACATTTGCTACTTTAAAAGCAATAATTCCAAGAACTTGGGTAGTTGATAAAGAGCGAATTCCTAAAGAATTAGGAATTAGTTGTTGGGGTGATTTGGCAAACCTCAGTAGAAAGCAGAGACAATTTATCCTAAAAACATCTGGGTTTTCTGCAGATGGCTCTTGGGCAAAAGGAGTTGTGTTTCTTGAAAAGCTAAGCAAAGACAAGTGTAGAGATACTATGGAAGGTGCGGCTATAGCTGATGGTTTGTATGTACTACAAGAATTTAAGAGGGGTGCAAAATTCCGACACAAGTATTTTGATTTTCATGAATCGGAAATGAAAGAAATGAACGGAAGGGTAAGACTCACCCCATATTATTCAGTTGCAAATGGAAAGATGATTACAGCAAAAGCAACTATGAGAGAAAATACAGACCTTATTCATGGATCAGTTGATTCTATCAACGTTCCTGTAATAGAATCACACTCATGAAAGCTATAATCTTTGATTTTAATAGGACAATATACGATCCAGAATCAGGGTCTCTACATAATGGATCTTTGGAGTGTTTAAAATCTCTATCGGAAAAGCACACACTATTTCTAGTGGCTAAGGGGGGAGAAGATCGAAAGCAGCTAATCCAATCACTGGATATAGAAGAGTTTTTCAGAGCAATATCTGTGCAAGAAGAAAAAAATATAGAGCAATTCCAAGAGTGTGAAAAGATGTTAGATGCTGATACAAATTGGTTTGTTGTAGGCGACAGAACAAGAAAAGAGATTAAATATGGCAACCTGTGTGGCATGACAACAATTTGGTTTAAGAATGGTAAATTCGCTGAAGAAGCACCTCAAAATCAAGATGAGGATCCAAATTTTACAATTGCACAATTATTTGAAATAGCGGATATAATTAATAATTGAGATCCCTAGAAGATAATTGACATCTCTAGAATAGATTGTTATATTCACTTTTTATATGGAAATTCCGATTCCAAACAACGGTAATTTAAAGATCGACAATATTTTACTCGATCTGAATGGCACTCTTGCTGTTGGTGGAAGTTTAATTGAAGGAGCAAAAGAAAGAGTAGGAAAACTACGTGATCTCTATAAACTCATTCTATTGTCAGGTAATACTCGTGGAGGAGCAGATCAACTTGCAAATGATTTAGGCATTCTGTTCATTGAAACAAAAACAGGTGCTGAGAAGCAACGAGTTGCTGAGGATCTTAATCCTATTACATGTGCAGCTATCGGAAATGGTCTAATAGATCTTGAGCTTATTGAAGCTGTTCATTTGGGTATTGTGACAATACAAGGCGAAGGCGTTCACACAAAGACATTGCTCGCTGCAGACATTGTTGTACCTTCGATTAATGATGCATTGGATTTGTTTCTTGATCGGAATAGGTTAATAGCTACGTTACGAAGGTAGTTGCTATGCAACTTTTAGCTTAAATAAGATTGATTCAATGTTCTTAACTGAAAGATATATAGTTCTCAGTTCGGAAAGCACCCAACTTGGGGAGCCATTAACAAATTTTGCGATAATCTGAAGTTAGCAACACAATCATGACGACAATAAATTTGGAACTGGGTTATCTACTTTCTCGCCCCAGCCACAACATATGGTTTTCGCTAAGTGTAATCTATGAGGCTATTCGGTGAGAATCTTGAACATCACAAGTTTAAAATGCTGAGAAACGCATCAAATACAGTATAAAGCGAAGTACTCCAAATGCTGACTGAGCCACTACATATGGTAGTTAGGGCGAGAAAGTAGATAGCCCAGATTTGGAATTACATCATTTCCCAAAATCCACTTCAATTAAAGCGCTTGTATAAGCCATAAGTAGGCCATTAAAGCCTCAGGAAAATTTTGGAAAAATTTTTGACAAATATGTATAAAATTATACTATTATCTACGTGGAAAAAGATTCCAACACTTCTGGGCAGCGAATTGAAGATGAACACAGATTACCTCCGTTGGTCTATGGATACAGGTGGGAAGAGGACACTGTAAAGTTAGCAAGAGAATCAAAAAGGTTGTTAAGGGCTTCTGTTGCTGTCCCTGGAGGACCTTCACCTAGGGAATGTAATTTGAAGTGTATTTTTTGTTTTACAGAGGGTGGCACCAGAAATCGTTCAGAAGAATTTGATATTACAAATGACGATGTCTTAAGATTTTTGCATGAAGCCTCTCTTCATGCTTTGGATAAAGATCTAATGAATTACTTTTTTGTAAGTGAGGGGGAACCAATGCTCAATGAAGATTTCCCCAATGTATTAGATGAAACTTCAAAATTAGGAGGCTCCATGACAGTCTTTACAAATCTTTATCAATTACCAGCAGATTTCATTGATGCGTTTAGAAGAAATAAGAATTTGTTTGTTTGTGGAAAAATGTATGGCACTACCAAAGAGACAACGGAATATCTTACTGGTGTTAAGGGGTCGCATGAAAGAATGAGTATGAACATTCAAAGGCTTGTTGAGGCAGGATTGGCAGAGGAAGGTCGTTTGGGTGTTCAAACAGTTATTACCAAAAGGAATATTGATGAAATAGTTCCCATATTTAGGGATTGCAGAAGAAGAAATATTGTTCCTCATATGATGATGTATCGACCTCAAGGGAATTGGGCTTGTGACAAGGATTTAGATGTTCCTGCTGGAATGTTAGAAGAAAAGTTTGAGGAGCTTGCGGAAATTAATAGAAGAGAATTTGGGTACATTTGGAAGCCGAATCCACCAATGGTCGGACTTGGGGCTTGTTATATTCCAGGTGCGAATATTTATCTTCTAAGAAATGGCAATTACTCTGTGTGTGCTGGGGATACTCGAGTGCTTGGAAACATTCGTGAGCATTCTATTGAAGATGCAATTAATCATCCAACATATGAAGAGATTCGTAAGCTGTTTACAGAATGTCCATGGTTAACTGAGTTGAGGGATAAAGCTTCTGATAATAAAGATTCTTAATTATTTCTTTCTTTTTTATGAAAACAATTGGATTAATTGGTGGTGTTAGCTACCCATCCACAATCAAATATTATAATGAAATCAATAAAAGGGTTTCAGAGAGAATATCTCCTGACTCAAGTGCCAAAGTTGTAATTAATAGCATTGATTTTAGTGAAGTGACAAAATACCTCTACTCTGGTAGATATGATGATCTGACTGGTTTGGTCAGAAGAGAAATAGTGAAGCTATTGGCTGCTAATGTTGACTTAATTGGGATATGCTCAAATACTTTGCACTATTGTATTGATGAAGTCAGACAAATGACTGATGTACCTGTAATAAGTGTTGTAGAGGAAATTGTCATTAAGGTAAATACTTTTAATCTTTCTAAGGTGGGTCTTCTTGGCTTACGGGCAGTAAAAGATTGTGATATCTACACAAAGCCGTTGAAAGACTCAGGTGTAGAAACAATTTTTCCAAATGAAGAAGATAGAAAAAGACTGGAAGAAATAATTTTTAAAGAGTTAAACCGTGGAATTGAATCCGATGATTCAAAGAAATTTGTAGCTTCATTGGTGTTATCTTTAGTGAATCAGGGTGCCGAACGTATTATCCTTGCATGCACAGCTTTATCAACAATAATAGAGGCAGTGGCAGAACGGCAGGAGCTTATTATTGATACTTTGGATGTTCATGTTGAGGCCCTTGTAAGGGAAGCATTGTCTGACTCACCGTAACGCAAGTAGCATCTAATATGAATACTCTAGAAATTTTAGATAAGATTAACTCGGTTGGAAACTCCTGTGAAGGTCGTAATGTATATGCATTATCTGGAGATGAAGACGAAGCCCTTGGACAGGTACACAATCTGGCCATAAGCATGTTTAATAAATACAGTAAACAAATAGGTATTGATTATCACATAGAGCATGATGCTTTCGGAAATCTATATATCAAGTATTATGGCCAACACTGGGAACAAACCGTGATGTCGGGATCTCACATAGACAGTGTAAGAAACGGAGGTAAATATGATGGTGTATTGGGCATTGCCTCTGCTTTAAATCTATTGGAAAAAATACTGGAGAACGGGCAACTACCAGAATACACCTACACAGTAGCAGCCTTTCGCTCCGAAGAAAGTAATCCTTGCACTGGTGTGAGTGCACTTGGAAGTAAAATCGCCACAGGCAGTCTTAAGCCAGCAGAATTGGAAAATATCGGATACAAAAACTTGACTGTTGATTCACTTGAAAATCATTTCAGAAGTCGTTTTGGCAGATCACTATGGAACGACGTTCTGAATTGTTGTATGAATCCATATCTCACCACAGAAAAAGTGCGTCATTTTGAAGAGTTGCACATCGAGCAAAGTCGGGTTATAGAAATAGAAGAAGGAGATGTTGGTATAGTAAGAGACGGGATTGGAGGTAACGAAAAAATTGAATTTTCAGGTCAAGTCCCTGTTCAGACTTTTGAAGCACACACAAACGAATTTGTTTCATTATCACTATCATTTAAAGGTAAGGCTGACCATACTGGTGGAACGCCGAATAATAATCCAAACTACCATAAGAACTTACGTCAGGATGCACTTATTGGACTTTCGAAAATGTTTGGCTTGCTAAGAAAAATGATGAATCCTGAAGCTGATTTGAAAGTCACGGGAACATACCCACAAGAAGAAACCGGCTTTACCACAATACCGCATCATCAATGTCTGGACATAATTGTTACAAAAGAAAAGTACGATGATTTTAAGCGAATAATAGAGAAAATCTCAGATACTCTTTTTAGAGAACTAGGTATTAAAGTTGAAATTTCAAGATTTTCCATTCTAAAACCTGGCACTTATAAGTCTTTAAAGTTGGATGCTATAAGACACGCCCTTGATATCCCAAAAAGCGTGGCAAACATTGCCTCAGGTTATTGTTATAATAAACCTGTTATAGAAATCGCCGGTTCTACGTTTGGTCTAGTCCGAGCTACTGTAACTGATTTTTCACTACTGGCAAACGGAGAATTTAAGTTTAAAATTGATGAAAGGAATGTAGACTCCAACTTGGCAAATAAGATGGGGCGTGACATAAGAATAAAAGTATCAACATTGCTTTATCATGTTGATCCAAATCTTAAAGCAAATCTCAGATTCATCACAAAGCAGGGTCCTGCTTTCATTGACCAACAGTCTGTAACGAAAAAAAGAGAATTGGCAAAAGCCATGGGATTAAAAACAATAGAAATGCCCTCCATGCCCGGACATGATGCATGGAGCCTAAGTAAAACAGGCATACCCACCAGCATGACTTTCGTCAGGCACAATGGCTTGAGCCATAATAAAGATGAATCGGTGGAAAAAGAATATGTTACAAAAGCAGTCAGTCTATCCCATGCATTTCTTGCGAATAAATTGGGATTGGAGCTTTAATAAATTACACAAGCCACAACCTTATTTTTCTGGGATCTGCAAATCTGCTTTTTGTTGCTGATTTCATCAATCAATGCCAGCTTCATTGCGATTCCCCTCCAATACTCAACATCCACCAGCAAAGTTATAATAACGTTTGAACTGGAGAGCCAAATTGTAAATACTAAAATTGAAATCCAATTGTTTTAGATACTATTTTGACTCTTTTCAACCATGGCATACAAGAATAGCATGTTAAGGATGTTCAATGAAGCTTTATTACTACAATATATTGCCATATGCTCCAAATAAGACAGTATCAAGAAAGTGATAATCAAGGGCTTATTAAACTGGTCCGTATACTGCAGAACCACATAGCAGAGATTGATCCTATCCATATCAATAAATCAGGAGATTCATTCGATGCGGAAGGGTATGTGGATCGTATGCTTTACAGACTTAACAAAGAAAAAGGCGAAATATTCATTGCCGAAGAAACTGATATTATCGGTTTTATTGCGGGCATCGTCCAAAAAACCGGCAAGGAAGAAGAGATAGAAATTTTGCCGACTACCGATGGACGAATAATAGAACTTATTGTTGCTCCGGATCAGAGAGGTAAAAATGTTGGCAAGGCGTTAATGGATAGGATGGAGAAATACTTCAAAGAAAATGAATGTGATTTTTCCCGTGTAGAATGCTTTGCCCCAAATACGGGTGCGCATGGTTTTTATGAGAAGTGTGGTTATGTCGATAGATCTATAGAAATGATTAAGAAGAGCCAGCTAGGCTAATCTGAAGTTATTAACTAGGTCTACTCGGCAATTTCTTCATCTCCATCATCCCCTTAATCAAAACCAACTTTACCCCCATCCCCCTCCAATATCCCACATCCGCCAACAAAGTTATAATACCGTTTGAACTGCGGAGCCAACTTGGAATGGCTTATTGAAGCCAAATAATATTCAAAATAGTTATAATAGTGTCCAAAGTGGGTGTAAAAATGGATTTTGCTCTCATTTGTGATATAATAAGACCATGACTTTTGGTACTGGCAAACCTATTCGGCACTTTAGTAAAGCTCTGCGTAATACCAAAAAGCGTAGGGATATTATTCTTGATCGTACTGAAAGAAATAGCGTAATCGAAGGATTGCCAAAATTTGATGATGGCATACGAAAGTCATGTGAACAAAAGATGGATGCTATAGCTATGTAGCTGCGAGAGCCTTCTGAATAATCGTAGTCATTGGATCGTATTCTTTAAGCATAGCTGCTTTTGCGGCTTCGATGTATTTTTCACATCCAACATTAGTCATATCATATATAAGCGGTAGTCTTCCTGTTTGTACTGCAAGAATGTCTGTCACAAGCTTGATTGTACGAGCATTTCCTTCACGAAATGGGTGTATGGCAAGAAATTCTCCTTGAATGTGTCCCAATGCACTGCAAAACTTCATGTCGTCAATTAAGTCATTCGCTGGATATTTATTGATAATGTTCTTTTCGAATTCCCACATTGCAGTATCCAAAAAATCCGGTGGCGGCCAGGCAGTATCTTCCTTACTTATCTTCACGGTTCTCCACTTCCCTGCCCATTCGTATAGATCGCCGAATATGACCTTGTGCACATAGCAAATCAGTTCATTCGAAATTGGCGTATCTGACCGTACTTCATCCAATAGTAGTTCATATGCACCGGCAAGATCAGCTTCTTCTTCGATCTGCAATGTCCGCAGGTCTGTAATTCCCTTCTTATTTACAAGTATTGTTTCTGCTGTATCGACGTATTGAGCTTCGCTATTACCTGATACATCGTATCGCCCTTTAGGTTTCTTGCTGTCGTTATTCATAGTACAAGGATACCAGTTTACATTGTTATCAACACAAGAATTTTAGACATGACATTGCTGATATACTAATGCCTGAATGATAAAACTTATCATATTCGACTTAGACGGCTTACTTGTTAATTCCCAACCACTGCAATACGAAACCTATAATCAAGTCTTTTCCAAATACGGACATCCAATAACTCGGAATGATTGGGAAGAATGGATTCAAAAGTCATTTTCAGCAAAAACATGGATTGATAAACACAATCTAAAACTTGATTCTGAGGTTATTCGACAAGAAAAGAAGAAGATATACGACAAGCTGATCGAACAAAAACTAGAGTTGATGGACGGCGCAGAACAACTCGTTAATTTATTGTATGGTAAATACCCATTGTGCGTTGCATCAGCATCAAGGCCTGAATCAATACAAGCCTGCTTGGACAAATTTAATCTTACAGACAAATTTGAACTTATTGTATCGGATGTGGAAATGGAACGACCAAAGCCACATCCTGATATATATTTAACTGTAGCTAAGAAAATGAAAGTGAATCCTTGTGACTGTTTGGTAATAGAGGACTCAATAGCATGTTTGAAATCAGCAAAATCAGCTGGAATGATATGTGTCGTTTGCCCTGATACCTTCTCTGACATAAAGGTTGAAAATTATTCTGATGCCGATTTAGTTGTTGCAACTCTAAATGATGTTTCATTAGACACTATAGCGAATCTAAGTTTGAAAAAGGTTGATCATAAGCATAGCACACAAAATCAGCACATTGAGAAAGGCTTGTAGTAATGTCTTCACTAATTTATTAAGCGTAACGCTGATTTATTCCTGATTCCTGCAGTCGAGGGCTTAAGATTTTATCAATCAGAGCCAACTTTGCACCTACCCCCCTCCAATAATCTCTGTCCGCCAATAAAGTTATAATACCGTTTGAACTGGGGAGCCAAATTTCAGTTATTCTAGCTTTTCGTCTCACGCAAGAAAGTGCTTAGAGAGGCAGAAATGCACTTACGGCTAGGTTTTGATTTGTGTATATAAAAATGGACATTTGCCCGAAAGGAGCTATATTAACACTATATTTGCTATTTTCTAATCAATAATATGACAAGCAAGAAAGCTATTGCAGACCATATCAATCTAAATATCGTCGAAGATGACGATATCGAAAGAGTAGTAAAAGTACTAAAGAGTGGATTTTTATCGAAGCCGGAGGGCGGACCTTTGGTTGAAGAATTCCAGAATATGATTGCAGAAGCACATGGACAAAAGAGAGCATTTGCAGTTACCTCCGGTACCACCGCCCTACATTGTGCCACTACAGCTCTGGGTCTTTCGCCTGGCGATGAAGTATTGGTACCTGCTCTCGCGAACATTGCAGATGCATCTACTGTCATACAGGAGGGCGGTGTTCCGGTATATGTGGATATAGATCCTTATGACTTCAACATAGATCCAAGCAAAGCCGAAGAAAAGATTACATATAAAACAAAGGCAATCATTGTGGTTCATATGTATGGACAACCTGCGAAGATGGATGAGCTGATGGCAATCGCATCCAGGCATAATTTGGTTTTGATAGAAGATTGTGCACAATCGGCAGGCGCAAGATATAAGGATAAGTATGTTGGTTCCTTCGGAGATATTAGCTGTTTCAGCCTTTATCAAACCAAACATATTATTTGTGGCGAAGGCGGAGTCGTAATGACTAGCAACGAAGAGTACGCCAAAATAATCAGCTCGATCGCGAACAATGGAATAATTCAGGAAAGACTGGATGATTATGATTATGGAAGAATTGGTTATAACTATCAGTTATCGGATATTCAAGCGGCATTGGCAATAGGACAGTTCCAGAAATTGGATGGTAGAAATATTACGAGAAGAAAGAATGTTGAAGAGTACAAAAGGCTTCTTAAGGATACAGGATTTACATTTCAAGAAGTAAACCCGGATACAGAAAACTCATACTTTTACCTTACTGCATTAATACCGGAAGAGTATGCAGGCAGGCGTGATGAGTTTTTGAGTATTGCTGCAGAAATGGGTGCACCGCTAAAGAAGCTTTACCCGCTATCCATACCTGAGTTTACATTGTTCAAGGGCACAGCCCCGCAAGATTGCACTATTGCCAATCATATTACCAAGAGAATGTTCAATTTCTACGTTAATCCCGGATTGGAGCAGGAGGACATTGAGTTTATGGCAGGAATCGCAAAGAAAGCTCTTGAAAAACTAAGCAATTAACTATGTACGACATTGCAATTTCAAATCTGGGATGGAAAAAGGACGAAGATATTCCGGTATTTGAACTGATGGACAAATCAGGTATCGGTTGCTTGGAATTTTGTCCATTCAGAGATTCGGATGATTTGTCTTCTGCAAAAGAAATGATTGATGGGCTTGATAAGTACAAGTTGAAAGTGGTTGCTATGCAGGCACTTTTATATAGGTATTCTGATTTAGTTTTATTTAAAGATGACGAGACACGCATGAAGCTGTTTGAGCATATTATAAAACTAATAGATTTTGCTTCTGATGTTGGGACAAAAGATATTGTTTTTGGTTGCCCCAAGTGCAAGCTGCGTGGAGATATGGAGCTCGACAAAGCATTTGATATTGTGACCGGATTCTTTGGCGATATTGCTAGACATGCGAATACGAATGATGTTACTTTTTGTTTGGAGCCAACGCCGGAAATCTATAATGCTGATTTTATTTTGAATACCAAAGAGGCAATTAAATTAGTCGAAGCTGTTAATGATAATGCATTCAAGATCAATTTGGATATTGGTGCATGTATTCACAATGATGAAGATATCGTAGACATCATTCTTTCAAATACTGATCTTATAGGTCATGTTCATATTAGTGAACCTTCTTTAAAAGCTATAATTCCGGACAAAGAAACACATACAAACATTGCAAATGCCCTGCAAGACAGCGGATTTAGCGGAAGTGTTTCTGTAGAAATGCTTCCAAGCGATTCAAATAATTTAAGTGGTCTAGAAAAAGTCATTAGTTTCACAAAAGAAGTATATGGATACCCTAAAGCATGAATGTGGCATTACTGCAGTAGTGAGCCTGCAAGAAAACCAGGAAAACTCGCCGCAAATTGCAAGAAGAACAATTGAGCTTCTTCAGGAAAATCAGAACAGGGGGCAGCATAGTTCGGGGATAGGCCTGTTGAAAAAATCAGGTGAAGTAAAAATAGAGTGTGGCGAGGGATTGGTGAAACAGGTTTTTCCATTAGCTATTAAAAAAAGAATGGATGTGACATGCAGAAAGCTTGCATGTGTACTTGGAATTGGAAGCGTCAGGTGGGCGACATTTGGACGCGGAACAAAAGATGAAATGCAGCCATGGGAAAATGAACATGAAGATCCGACTAATCACTTCACATTTGCATTTAATGGAAATGTCGCAAATTATCAGGAACTACGCAAGTCTATGGAAGGCAAGATGAACGAACGAACCGGGGAAAATTATCAATTCAAAACAGAAGTAGATACGGAACTGCTTAGTCATATTATTGCGGAGCAATTGGATCGTGGGCAAACTTTGGAAAATGTATTAAAGCACATGGAACAGGTAATAGATGGAGCATTTAATATTGTCTTATTCAATGCCAATGGTGATTTCATCGCTTATCGTGATCATCACGGATTCCATCCTTTGTGTTATGCAATAGATAATGATCAGATAGTGTTCTCTTCCGAATCATCACCATTGAGCGAAGATGAGCTCGGTTTACGCCACATGGCTCCGGGTCAGGCCATAATGGTTGAGGGTGTAGACAGGCAAGTTAGAAGTATGCAAATTGAGGAGGGCACTCCAACAATATGCTCTGTTGAATTTATGTATTTTGCACAGGAATCATCGGAAATTGATGGTGTAACTATTTATGACATTAGGGATTTATTGGGTACAGAACTTAGCTCACTTCAGGAAACAGATATTTGCAGTGATGCAGAGGTAATTCCCATACCAAACTCAGCAACGATATCGGCAGCTAGTTACGCTTATAACAACCGCAGAAAACTTCACAATGCTATCGCGCGAAAGACTCGCAGTGTTAGAAGCTATATTGCAGAAGATAGTGAAGTGGAAACCATACTCAAACAAAAGTTTAGATATGTGGATAGTCACATTGTATCCGAGGTAATATTAGTTGATGACACTTTGATAAAAGGAGCTACTTTGAAAAGGATAATCGCCGAACTCAAAAAACGCGGTGCAAAAATTATTCACATCAAAATCTCTTCACCACCAATAAGCTATGATTGTCCTTATGGAGTTTACATAAATGCACAAAAAACATTTACCAGAAAATTCGGATTACCTGTTGAATGTATTTATGATCAGAAAATGCGAATGGCTATGGCAAATGAGCTGGGAGCCGCTACTTTGGAATTTATAACCCCGGAAGGATTAGACAACGCGTACGTTAAGGCCGGAGGAACAAGAGGACAATTGTGCATGGGATGTATAACAGGAGATTATCCAACACAGGCTGGTAGTAAGTACTCATGTAGCTGATTGATTAGCTTTTTTACTTCTCACTAGCTTAGCGATAGCCAATGCGATTCTTTTTGTGGATTGCATTCTGAGCTCGAACGAATGCTTCTCGGTAGGTACCTCATCAACCGTGAATTCCGCACCATACTTGTGACTTTGTGGATTCCAATCGTATTCTCCAACAAATATTCTGGCACGCGTTGCGGCTATTTGTTTGAATTCTTCCATCCTTCTTTCACAAGATGAAATAGGTTTTATATATAGGTCATCCTCAAAATGATCCGAAGGGAATATAGTAGAGTAGTTCATTTGAGCCGGAGAGACTTTGCCGCAGAAGTCACCATCAGGCAGACCATGGGTAATAAATCTGCGTTTAAAAGTTCTAGAGTACAAGATTTCTCTTATTGGATTTAAGAAAACAGGAGACACAAGTGCCGCATAAGATCCTGGAGTTTCCATCAGAGCTTCTACTGTTGCCAAGGTGCCTGTGCAATGTGCCAGAATTACAGGAGTTCTATCTTCATCTATTACTTCTCTTATTGCATCACGCAATTTGCTTAATTGCTCAGATAAGGGACGTTGCAAACCTACCAATGCCCCGTCTTCTTCTCTTACATCGGCAGAAGGAATGAATCTTGTCTTAAGATGTGTATTAGATGATTTCAATAAATAAATAACTCTGTCATGTATGGGGCTTCTGGCATATTTTTCTGATCCATGACACAGTCCGGGCATATTAATAACAGTAATCCTACTGTTGCCCAGATTTAGATTTTCAGAAAACATATATCACTGTATATTACAGTACATTTCATATATTATTGTCAATCATATTATTCACTTAAGCATCTATTGAATATCCGCAATTCCGGCCGAAATTATCTCACTAAGCTCATTATTTGCAACCAATACATAGTTATTGGAATTATCCCATTCCTTTCCATGCCAATCTGATATTTTTGCTCCAGCCTCTTTCGCAATTATGAGTCCGCCTGCGTAGTCATATAGTGCATCTCCGCAACATAGAAATGCGTCATAAGATCCTCTTGCAATTAAGGCCAGCATAAGTGCAGTGGAGCCTTGGTTAAAAACAGGCATTCTACATTCAAGCATAAGTTTTGATGTTGCCTTAAGATATTCCTGTTGGCACTGTGGTGATCTGCCATGAGTCATCAGAGCTACGACACCTTCGAAGCTTTTTTTCTTGCTGACATTAATTCGTTTACCATTTAAAAAAGAACCGGTGTTTTTTTCTGCCCAATAACATTCCTTGGCTATTGGATCATAAACCACTCCCAACATAAGTTCATTGCTGTTCATCAGAGCAATAGAAATTGCGAAGAATGGAACTCCTTTAATATAATTAATAGTACCATCAATAGGATCAATAATCCATTTTTTGGGGCTCTGCTTAATATTCTCACCGGTTTCTTCACCAAGCACAGAGTAACCAGTTTTGTTTAAAGTATATAAAATTATCTCTTCAGCTTCTTTGTCAGTTTTTGTTACATAGTCATTTTCTCCTTTTTTAAATATATACTGTTCTTTCCCAAATTGCTTTCTTATGTGATTTCCTGCTTTCTTTGCCGCCTTTATTGCCAGATCTAGATCGGATGACATAGGGATATGATAGAAGATAAACAGAATTAAGAAAAATTAGGAAAATTCTTGCCTCCAGAAATCTTGGGCAAATGCCATTGCTTTATCGTATTGCTCAACCAACAAACCAATATCTGTGGCTCTCTGCTGACTTACAACTGCACTATCATGTACTTCTTTAAATTCAATCACATCTCCAATCATGAACTTGTAAATATGAGAATAAAGCTCAGGAAGATCTTCATGAGCGATTAGACCCGCTTTTACTGCTTCATCAATATAGATATCGATAGTATCCATATCAGCTTCCGGATCGCATAGTGCAAAATTGAACAGGAAGTGTGCAAATTGGTAGAGAACATCGCTCATACGCAAAGAGTCCAGATCCACTACCCCGGATACTGCATTTCTTACACTCAAAATGTTGCATCTTTCCATATCATCATGAGTCAAATCCGGATATCTAAACTGAGGTTCTTTCTTGGGATCATATTTTGAAAGCTGTGCATATATTGCGGGAAACTCTGCAGGATATTCATCTACATTGCATACCGAATCCGATTCGAGCTGTGTCTTCAGTGTATTTGGAATATCCGATAATGATTTTTGAAATTTCCAGAAAAATCCGGCCAGAGAAATATGTAGTTTCTTTGGAATTGGCTGTTTATCTGTATGAGCAATTGCAATATGGTGTTTACCCGGCAACTTTGGTGTTATAAGTGCCGGATGATTATCAATGCCCAAGGTATATCCATTTTTACCCATCAGAGGCCTGGAAATTGCAACTGTATCGGCAATTTGATTTGCTACTCGGGCAATTGCATTGGCTTGGTCAAAAGTTTTTCGGCCATGAATTGTCAGAAAATATCTATCATCCAAAACAAAACCACGATTTCGTGTTCCACGAGTATTGCTTTTCCATTTATCCACTCCCCCCAAACTATAATATGCACTCACCTCTCCTTTTTCATCGGGAGTCAGACTGCCTTTTACCGATCCTATACTGCTTGCTTTACTCATATTCACAAAACTGATTCAAGATCGTAAATAGTACTTACTTTTCCGGAAAAGATACTAATGAGTTCGGGAGAAGATGTATGTCTATTAATTACCCCCAGTAAACCACCGGCTCTGCCGGTGAGACTTCACGGTGTTCTACAATTCCAGCGTTTGCTACTCTAACAACAGGGAAGCCCACCTATTGAAGGGGTATTTCTTTACCCTTTTTTCTCATGTCTCTCAT
>JAHIYH010000022.1 GCA_018814875.1 Patescibacteria group bacterium | reverse complement strand
ATGAGAGACATGAGAAAAAAGGGTAAAGAAATACCCCTTCAATAGGTGGGCTTCCCTGTTGTTAGAGTAGCAAACGCTGGAATTGTAGAACACCGTGAAGTCTCACCGGCAGAGCCGGTGGTTTACTGGGGGTAATTAATATACGCAAGCTGAACGGTAATCATAACTCTTAAGTGCCACGCAAATTTCATCTTACACTCTTAAAATTAATCGGTATGATTCGCCTCAATTTAATACCTAACCACTTTCAAAATCATGTCTATAGGTATACAAGAACTCACCGCTCCACCAGAAGGACCTGACACATTGCCAGAAGCAGAAAAACCTGAACTTCATCAAATAACTAGATGCATGTCTGAAATCAGCGAAAAATTAGACTGGCGTTGCCGCCATCAGGAAGCAGGCGAGGGCTAAAGAGGCTTTACATAACAATTCGCTATTGTGCTAAAATGGTCACTCAATGAACAATCATAAGAGTCTCCAACAGCGCTACAAAGAGCACCAAAAATCCGACGTCCATGGACTGTGGATCAGAGAATATGTCCGTGACATTGTGTTTGGAGGAAATGACGGGATAGTAACCACATTCGCTGTGGTCGCAGGAACAATAGGAGCCCAACTTCCTCATAGTGTTGTCATCATCCTCGGTGCAGCCAACCTCCTCGCCGACGGCCTCTCTATGGCAACAGGCACATACCTCTCACTGCGCTCCGAGCATGATAAGTTTCAGCGTTTACGCAAAGAGGAATTAAAGGAAATTGAGGATGACCCAGAAATAGAAGCCGAAGAAGTCCGACAGGCTTACCGAGCAAAAGGATTTGAGGGGACAGACTTGGAAAAAGCTGTTTCAATCATAACCGCAGATAAAGAACGCTGGGCTAACGTAATGATGCACGAGGAGCACGGACTGACCGAAGAAGCATCCGGCAAACCCGCGCTGCACGGATTTCTTACCTTTATCTCTTTTGTCATATTTGGCAGCATTCCCCTATTGCCTTTCGTCTTCGGTGTTACACACGACTCACGATTCACAGTTGCGATCATTTCCACATTTTGTGCTCTTGTACTTTTGGGCATAGCACGCAGCTATCTAACAAAGGAGCGTCTTATCCGTGGACCGATAGAGATTGTGAGCATTGGAGCATTAGGTGCCTTCGCGGCTTTTGGAGTTGGAGTGTTGCTGAAGAATGTAGTTGGAACTGTGATTTAGTTTCTAGTTTGCTAGTTTTTAGTTTCTGGTTTCTTGATACATATTCTTCCAAACTAATAACTAGCAACTAGTAACCAGCAAACTATTCTCTTACAATACCCCCATGCCAACCATTACCTTCATCGAAGTAGACAAAGAAGACGAGAAACGAATTGCCAAGCGTTTTCCAGAGAGCGTTATAGCAAACAAACCAATTTCTGAATCTGGAGTGCTTGAAAAGTGCAAAGATGCAGAGATTCTTTCTCCTTTTATTTATTCGAAGATAGGAAAAGAACAACTTGATAAAATGCCAAACCTAAAACTAATCGCAACACGCTCTGTAGGATTCGACCACATTGACTTGAAAGAGTGTGCTAAACGTAAGATCGCCATCTGTAACGTTCCTGACTATGGCGCGCATGTTATTGCCGAACATGTATTTGCACTCCTCTTGAGTACACTCAGGCACATTAACGAAGGTGATGAACGCGTGGAAAGCGGAAACTTTTCTTATCTTGGACTACGTGGAAAATCTTTACGTGGGAAAGTGATTGGAATTGTAGGAACAGGAAAAATCGGAAGGCGCGTTGCACAGATTGCACACGGATTTGGAATGCACATCATTGCAGTTGATCGTTGCCGTACATTGGAACTGGAGGACCTCTTGGGTGTTCGTTATGTAAAGATTGACGAGCTATTGGAGCAAAGTGACATCGTCTCTTTGCATCTACCACTTAAAGATGAAACAAAACACATTATTGATAAAGAAGCTTTTGCAAAAATGAAAGATGGTGCAATTATCGTAAATACAGCCCGTGGTCCGCTAGTAGACAGTGACGCGCTTTTGGAAGCTCTTAAAAGTGGAAAGATCTCTTACGCGCTTTTGGACGTTTTGGAAGATGAGAAAGACTTAGATGAGAGCAAAGAACTTATCGCACATCCAAATGCCATTACCACGCCTCACATTGCATTCTATTCTGACGATAGCGTAAAGACAATGTACGAAGATTGCTTTGATTCTATTGAGCAGTGGCAAGCAGGAAAAGAACCTGAACACATAGTAAAACCACCGAAGATTGTTTGCGATCTTCCCGAAATAAAGAAGTTGAACTAAGCACAGCCGAAGTGTGATTTGCCAGAGCTTAAACATATTTTAGATTATTGTGTATCTTTAATATGACCATACCACTGTGCAATACTTCGCACAGTTCCTTTTGGATTTGCTGTATTCTTGTGAACAAATCCCTGCGCACCTGCCTCAATAAAGTCTTCTTGCAAATTTGTGCTCGTCGAGAAACCAAAAATTGGGGGAATATTATTCCTTATTCTTCTAAGTTCTTTTACAACTTCAGTTCCGTAAACTTCTTTACTTGCACCTATCGGGAATAGCTGAAAGTCCATAAGAATAAGATCTGTACGTACTGAATCAATATGCTCGAATATCTTTCTAACAAGATCATCAGAAGAATCATCTACTTCAAATTTAACCGTAGGAAATGACTTTCCCGTAGCAGCGACAAGATGGTTAACAAATGCACGTCTCATTATCTCAGGATAATCATCAACCATACACACATTAGCCCCCTGCAATACATCACACCCCCGTACATCCGTCATGAGTTGCCTGATGACCTTATGAGGAAGGGCAGCTTCCATGTGAAAAAGTCCCAGACGCTCCTTTGCCAAAAGAAGTTGCAGCTCACAGATATCCCAATCATCAGCGATGATTCCAGAATTAGGTAATTCAGAAATGTAAACCATTTGGGCGCATTCTTCTCTCCTTTTAAGCTTTGTCAATAGCATTAATGGAGTTGAAATATCGGTGTAACGGCACGAAACGGCCTTCAACTTTCAACACATTTCGCTTTCAACTATCAACTGCAATGTTGAGAAACTGGTCACTGACTCTGTAGCCGATTGGTTCTATAAAGGGCTAAAGCCCAAACTACAAGTCGTTAACCCCGCGCTTACTTGTCGACCGTAGGCGAAGGTTGAAGCGCGGGGTTAACGCTAAAAAACTTGGGCTTTAGCCCATTTTCATGTAAACTCAGTGATCGGTTTCCATATTGAATGTTGACTGTTGAAAGTTTATTGGTATTATCGTTCAGTCATGCAACACTTCGCGTCCACCAAGAAGACGATGAAGACCTCCCTAATCGGGAAGGACAGCTGCTGACGTAATCTAAATAACTAAGAACTGCATCTCCTTCCCGCAAGGAGGTTTTTGTTTTATTGTTTGCCCCTTTATCCCATGAGCCAAGAATCACCACCTATCCACCGCACAGGAGAACAAGCGCTTGAAGAAGCCAAAGTATATGTTACAAAATTCGGTGGTACACGAGCCGCTGAATTAACAGAAAACTCAGATTTGATTGAAGAAAGGAGAAGTAAAGGAAAGAAACAAATACTGACAATTTCTGCCATTCGCAGTACAAATGAGAAGTACAACGAACTCACGCACCAGAGAGTGACCGATCAGGAGATAGAGGAATTAGGTAAAGCAAAAACCGGATTCAATGTCACATCCCATCTTATCCTAATTGCTGATTGCATTCAGGAAGGTGACTTCGAAACTGCAAGTCTTGTACTGAGCAACATCAGGAAATTCACCAAAGAAATGGCAGGAGAACAAGTTGAAAAGGATTCAAATATTCCAGAAAAAGAAGAGGCTATTGAATCTCTCAATAGAGTTATTGATGCAGAACTCGATAAGCTCCTAGGTCATCTAATTACAAACAATGTTGGTCAGGTAAATTCAGTCGGTAAAGACCGCCTATTAAAAGAAGATGATGGATACTTTTCCATCACTGGTCTAGGGGAAGATCTGGCACGTGCAATCTATGTTCAATACCTCCGATTGCGCAATCAGCAAGTAGCCGAAGTACAAGGACAAGATCTCTCGAATACAGTCTTTGGAGATGAACCCCTGGACTCCAGCAAGAAAAAGCATATATCTAAGAACGTCTCATATATTCTTCGGAAAATTGCCATACTGTTTAATCCGTTTCAATTGGGAAAGAGAAAAGACAATAGTCATGCAACACTCGAACAAGACCCCAGCAAGCGTGAGCAAGTACTTGAAAACATCACATCAGAAATGAGAAGGCAGATTGGCGATTTGATTGAAGACAATGATGTTCTCGTTTCTGGGGGATACTACCCAGGTGTCGGCTCAGAGAGAGGCTACAGCGAACTAACAGTGGCTCTGCTTGCTGCTGCAACCAAAGAATATAATCAAAGTGTTGTATGCCTGATTGAGGGAGATTATCCACTTAGGAGTGGCGACCCGAAAAAAATACAGCACACACGTCTGATTAAGAGAATGAAATATGCTTTGGCTTTTGAACTATTTGGGAATAGAGGGTCAGGAGCAGATAGTCCTGCTGTACATGCACCAGCTCTGGAGGTACTAGCGCAGAATCAAATCGATACAGTTGTATTTAACCCAACAGACCTCGAACAAGGCACAACCCTCATTCAAGATTACGAAGATGATGGCGAAACAGGAACAGTAGTAGTTGAAAATAAAAAAATTAACGATGCGCTTCTAATAGAATCCAGCAAAATGCAAGGACCTGGATTCCTGCACGAAATTGGTGGATGGTTCAAAGACCATGATATTTCTGTAGTTCTCCCTCCTTCATCGGAGATTACCATGTCACTCACTTTCAACAACGGAGGCCCAACCGATGCTCAGATAATTGAATTCGAAACATTCCTACACAACAGGTATGGAGAGAATCATATTTCTCTTACATCTATTCCAGAACAATCACTCGTCTATTGTCTTGGTCACAATGTACAAGATTCTGACACATTAGTACGCGCTGCCTTTGCTTTCCATAAAGCAGGTGTCAAACCGAATATGAACATGGGCGGTTACGCAAAAACTGGATTTGTATTTTCCTTTAATAAGGATGATGCAGAAAAAGCCACTCAGATACTTCACAAAGTCTGTATAGAACTTGCGGACACGCCTATCGAAGAAATATTTCAGATGGCCCTATAGATTTCCCTACCACAACGCCAGGTCTAGAGTCATCATAACAAGGAACCCAATCATGGCAGCAGCGGTTGCAATATCCGTTATCACTTGGGCTATCGGCAGAAGCAATGATAGCTTCCGCTTATGCTGCAAAACTATCTGGTGCCTGATCTACTGAACTCATAAAAATGGTTGGAAATAATAAAGAAGATTCATCTTTAATTATACAGCTCTGAGAAATATTTCAATGGACTCTGGTTTTTGGCTTATAGAAGAGAAAATTCTCATCTGATGCTATTTTAAATGTCTTTTATTTGTATATGTCTTCATTCCATATAAACGTGATATAGAAAAAGAGGATGACCGACTGGAAGTCGAACACCCTCTTTCTTTTCTATTTTTATTTCTAAGCATCAGGCTATTGTCCACTCTTCACGAGCCGCTTAAGCTCTTCAGTAAGAATCGTAAAACCGTTGTGGCTTAGGATCGATTCTGCATGGAACTGAAAGCTGGAAAAGTTCTTTCCGCGCAATGCATGAATCTCTCCCGTTTCTTCATCACTACACACATCCACATCATCAATATTTTTTCCATTGATTGCTGCAAACGTATTATAGAAAGCTACATCCTCTTTCTTTCCGAAGAAATCGATCTGCTTCTGTATACCTTGTGAAGGATCTTTCTTCTTGATGATATCAAACCCAAGCTCTTTGCAGATACTCTGGTGCCCGAGGCACACGGAAAGAAATGTGCGTCCACTTTTAATAAGAGCCGCCGTGGTCTTTTCTAGAGTCTGCATCTTTTCCTCATCTTTATTCAGCGGATTCCCCGGCCCCGGTCCAACTATCACAATATCAGCACTGTCCTTAGTCTCATCAAAATCTTTATACGAAACAACCTGAGCTTGCGCACCCGCAGAATCAATCATATGACTAAGCATGCAGCTGAAGCTGTCTTCGTTATCGATAATGGTGATGGTTTTATCTTGCAACTCTGGAACAGAGTTATCAACGCATTCCTGATTCTCAAAAAGAAAACTGTTCAGGAGCTTGTTGCGTTCCACAAGTATGCGATTAATCTCTTCATCCACAATAGATGGCAATTGTGGCTGAGACTTCTGGGAAGATGGACCCGTAATTGCACGTACAGCAGATGCTGCTTTTGTATTACGTTCCTTGGCTTCTTTCTCGGGATCGGAATCACGCACAATCGAAGCTCCCGCACGCAATACAATACGTCCATTGGGCAAAACCATAACTGTTCGAATCATGATCGCACTATCCAAAATCTCATTGCCGCCCTCGTCGAAGTACGTGATGAAAAACTCACCTGAGTAATATTCGCGAGACTCCTGCTCGTGCTTATTGATAATATGACAAGCACTCTTAATAGGAGATCCTGTAACCGTAGGTGCATGCATAGATAGACGAAGCGATTCCCGTGAATCTTTGTTAGAACGACCCTCCAATTGATATTCAGTGTGTACAAGATGAGACATCTCCTTTAGAGCTGGACCAATAATTCGTCCACCTTTCTCGCATATGGTAGACATTTGTTTGAGCTCTTCGTCCATACACATGAATAGCTCATTAATCTCTTTGGGATCACGTAAGAATTGGATAAACCTCTCTCTGTCTATTTTTTCCTCTTTAAAATAAGTTCCGCTAATCGGATTCATACCAACTGATCCATCCCTTACAGTAATATTGCGTTCCGGTGATGCGCCTATATGGTACTTTTCACCATCATAGAAAAAGAATGTCATGTACGCACCAAACTCATCCCTAAGCATCCTCTTAACAATGTTCAATGCTTTAAGAGGAGACATCTGCTCAATCTTTCCTGTGATATTGGCAGAAGTAACTACGTTGCACGCATTCCCCTCTTTGATCTCCTCTTCTATGATTCTGCGAACCTTATCAGCATATTCTTCATCAGAATCCTCCGAGTTAAATCCGTTCTCAGTCCTTATCGGCTCGTCGGGTATAGCAACGAGTAAGTCACCAATATCAACACGTGTCTGCTCCTCTACCTGCATACACCGGATTTTCACATCATCTTCCTTGGCTTCGTAACCAAGCTCACTGATTTGTGAAAAAGGAATAACGCCCACAGTGTCACAAATGATATTCTCTCCTCTGGATAAACACGTGCGCTTTGGAATATCAGCCACTCTGTCACAGGAAACCATAGGACCAGATAACAGATATGCTTCATCCTTTTTGGCCCCCTGAACTATGGCAAACGGTTCCGGATTATCACAAAATCCATTAATAATTGCCGATGCTTTGGAATCTAAATTGTCCATAATAATAAATTGATAAATAAATAAAAAAGCCCTCGCTCTACAGCGGGGCTAACAAATTACGAATTAGACATGAGTCACCAGCTGTACAGCGGTTTATTAGCTGCCAGCCACCAAATTTGCCTGCATTTGAAGATGTACTTATGCACCGTTACAAGGGTACACTCTTTTTATTGGCATTGTCAATACCTAAAAGGAGAGGTTCAACCAAAATAAGCTTGTATTACATTGTCTTACATTTAGGGTACATTGTATTACATACCTAAAGAGCAAAAGTGTGTGATTGATGAATGATGTTGGCTGGGGAGGAGAGGCTGCTACGCAAACTACGTAGGCCTAGGATTCAGACATTCTGCGAAGCTTGCGAAGCAGAATGGCTGGGGAGGAGGGATTCGAACCCCCGAATGCGCGGACCAGAACCGCGTGCCTTACCACTTGGCGACTCCCCATTGAATCTGATAAATCTGGAGAAAGAACAACTTGAGACTACTTGCCTGCCCACCGAAGCGCAAAGCGCGTAGGTGGGGCGACTCCCCATGGAGAGCTAAAGCTTAGCAAGATAACGAAAATAGCGTAAATGAAAATAGCTGTAAAATCAGAACCAGCACCAACTACGCAGTGTCCCCAGCCCAAGCCCCAGCCCCAGCCCAAGCCCAAGCCCCAGCCCCAGCCCTAACCCCAACCCCCATTTGTGATAAAGAAAGATCTTACTTATACTCACACCAATGAAGCAAAAGATCATGATGCTTGGCGCCGGAGAACTTGGGAAGGAGGTTGTTATTGCTTTGCAACGCCTTGGAAGAACAGTTATTGCTGTAGATCGTTACGCGGGAGCGCCGGGGATGCAAGTTGCTGATGATTGCGAGGTGATTAATATGTTGGATGGGAAAGAGCTTGATAGAGTGGTTAAGAAACATAAGCCCGATCTCATCGTCCCCGAAATCGAGGCAATTCGAACAGAGAAGCTTAAAGAATTTGAGAAGAGAGGAATCACTGTTATTCCCACGGCTGAGGCGACATTCCTCACAATGAATCGCATTGCTATCCGCGAAGTAGCTGCCAAAGAACTTAAGGTTCGAACTGCCAAGTACGCCTATGCATCCAGCGAAGAAGAAATGCGTGATGCCTGCAAGAAGATTGGTTTTCCGTGCATTGTAAAACCTGTGATGTCTTCTTCCGGAAAAGGCCAATCCAAAGTGAACAATGCAAAAGACATCGCAAAATGCTGGGAGTATGCGTGCTCCGGTTCACGCGGTGACGAGATGACCGTTATTGTCGAAGAATTTATCAGGTTCGAAACAGAGATCACATTACTTACCATCAAACAGCGAAAAGGCCCCACACTCTTTGTGGAACCGATCGGACATCGTCAGGAAAGAGGAGATTATCAGGAGTCTTGGCTGCCAGCGGGGATTAAGCCGGCACAGACTGCGCAAGCAAAGCGCATTGCCAAGAAGGTTACCGATCGACTTGGTGGCGCAGGAATCTTTGGTGTTGAGTTCTTTATTACAAAGAAGGAAGTTATCTTTTCTGAACTCTCCCCTCGCCCACACGATACCGGCATGGTAACAATGATTGCACAAGACCTCTCGCAGTTTGATCTACATGCACGTGCGATTCTTGGCTTACCAATCCCGGAGATTAAATACTTTATGCCATCTGCTTCTGCAGTGATTCTTGCAAGTAAAGAATCAAAAGGCATTACCTACAGTGGAGTAGACAATGCATTGGCAAATAAAGGCGTTATGATCCGTATCTTTGGAAAACCAACTAGCCGCAAGTTCCGGCGCATGGGTGTTGCACTTGCACGGGCAAAAACAACGACTGCAGCCCGAGCTCTTGCGAAGAAGGCAGCCGATCAAGTGAAGCTGCATTATAAATAGGAAGGTTCGATTACTCCTCTCCAGCCCTAACCCCAGCCCGAACCCGCCTGCCCACCGAAGCTCGAAGAGCGAAGGCGGGAACCCGAACCCGTTCCCCACCCCTAACCCCCATATCTCGTCGACTCCACCCGATCTTCGTCTATATCCACCCAATCATTGGTATTTAAGTGTTTTTGTAGAGGATTGTTTATTAATTAAAAAAGTATCCTTTCATAACTTCACAATTTTCTTTGAGATTATAAAGCTTACAGATTTCCATTCCTTTTAATTTAATTCTTTCAGGATCTCCATTATTTTTAATATGATATAAGAAACTAGCTCCGGGTCCAAAAGTCCCATCCGAAGTATAAAATCTATTCCAAAAAAACCATTCGCCATCTTCATTAATTAAAATATCGCTATTCGAACCAGAAATCTTTTCATTTTTTATAGCCTTCAAATTATTCATATCAATACTATAAAAAGTGTTTTCAGACGAATCTTTAATTTTGTAAGGCTTGGTTAAAAGAGCCGACCATTCCCCTTTCTTGTTATGCATTAAAAATTTATCCCAAGGCTTTACATTCTCAAAAACAATTTCCTTTACAGATTGGCCTTCTAATTTGTATACCGAAATTTCACTAAAGTCTCTATTCCAGAATACTGAAAACCAGTTACCAAGATGATCTCCAAACACTTTGATATACCTAAAATCTTTCTGAGGAAATATATTTTCTTCTTCATTACCTTCAGTTATATAAAATAATTGGCTAACTTCATTTTCATAGCCTCCTTCTCTGTTGTATTTGTTTCTATAAACGACAGTATTATCTTCTTTATTCCCATAGTCATAAATAATATTTTCTCCATTGTTTAAATAGCTCATCTTTAAAAGGGTGCCTTCTTCCCTATCTGTAGTTTGAAACAATTTCTTGGATTCTATATTCTTTCCGGCAAAGACATAGATAATCATTAGCAATGAAACAAGAATCAATGTAATTATAATTGCCAATACTATCTTGCTGGTCTTTTTCATGAATAAAGATCTACGTTAATCTAATATACACAGCTTTACCACGAAAATATCCTCAAAATCCCTACTCACTCCTGTACCTCGTCGACTCCACCCGATCTTCGTCTATATCCACCCAATCGAACGTTGTAATCCCATCATCCCATTCCACAGTACCTCCATTGGAACGGTTACCCAGATTTCTTATACTCGCTTGCAAGGTAGCCGCACCTGCACCAGTCTGAGCACTCAAAATATTGGCACGCAACGAGAGCGTAACTGATGCACCTTGGTTGACAGTGGTTCCCAACGAACTTGTTTCCAAATTCGAGCACGTAACAGTGATATTACCTGTGCTATCGGATGCGCTGCATCCTTTTGTAGAATTTGGATTGAGCTTGTTGTAAATAGTTACCGTTGCGGGATCGATAGTTACATTAGAAGCATTCACCTTGAACACCAGATCACGAATATGCACAGGGAAACTATTGCTACTTGCTTTATCGGACACGGTGAACTTGAACGCAGCAAACGTAGCATTACCAATTGGGATTGAAGTTCCATCAAGATCATCGTGATCATTCTCTATAGAAACAATATTCGAGGCAGTAATTTCGTGTGTTGGAGATGCAATGGTGTTGTTTGATCCTGCATTATTTCGCCCGATGAAGACTTCGCCTTCTGCAGTACCATCGTTGTCATTTTGGCTAAGACTTTCATCTGATCCTTTCCCAAAAGCACTAATCGCCGGTTGCGGTGATGTGCCTGTAGTTAGATATAGAGCAAACGTATCTCCACTTACATCTAAAGGAGAATCCGGACGCACAAATGCTTTTACAAGAATTTCCTTCTGAGAATTTTGAGGAATGACGAGACTTGTTGACGCACAGAACTGCCCTACAGTCTGTACTTTGCAACTAACCGAACGTGCTTTTGCAAAAGACGTTGTCGTATTCCCTTCATAAAATTCCAGCTCATCTATGTACTCGCTACCTCCTGCAATTGCGATGTCTTCTATTTCTATATCCTCCCCTTCCGCACGGAAAGCAAAACGCATCAGAACTTCGCTTAATGTACCTGCACGCAACTGCCTGCCACGCACTGGAGTGGAAGATTGTTTTACATACAGATTGCCACGATCTGTAACAGTGATTGGGTCTGTACTGGTTGTGAAAACGGCAATCCAACATAACGAAAGATTACAACCCGCGCTATCGGTATCAATGCCTATAAGTTCTCTTCCATCTTGTGCTCCTACCGCATGAATGTATTGTGAATTGCTCGTGTCAAATCCGATAGAAAGTTCACCAGCTTGAGTTTCGCCAGTGATGTCACCCACAAGTTCTACACGCGTACCTATTCCTTCTGTAACAGGGATGAAGATATTTGAAAATGCCAACGAATCCCTCTGTGAGGCAGAACTTCCTGCAATAGTCTCTGGGATACCATCTCCATTCATATCCACAATCAAACGATAGAATTGTATATCTGTAAGATCACCAGAAGTTGCCGCAAATTGCACTCCTGTGATAAAAGCACTCTGTCTGCCTGCAATGGCATCGAATGCTAATAGGAGAACATTGTTTGATCCCGCAGACTGACTACCAGAATCTATGGGGCGCTGTTCAATGCGGATAGCGGAATGACGCACTGGCTCGGGAACAATCACACAAATGCTGCTACATCCATCACTATCTTCATTATTCCCATCATCACATTCTTCCAACGCTTCTATTCTTCCATTTCCACAGAATGGCAAAACATACTCTTCGCAATCTCTTGGGCAATAGAGATCTCCACAATCATTGCTACAACTCTGCGCATTGCATGTGCTTGGTATACACAACTCAAAGGATTCGCAAACACCATTACCACACGTTGCACATACAATATCTTGCTCTCCATCGCGCATATAAAAAGTGCACCCCTCTTCGGGAGCTGTATTTTGTATACATATTCCGGAAGTACAATCCCAGTTCTCCTCCTCAAAACAATCACTACACCCATCACCACTAGTTGTATTTCCATCGTCACACATTTCATTAAAATCAAGAATGCCATCGCCACATATATCGTAACCATCAATATCCCAATCATCATCTGATGCATCGATTGTTACAGTTTGAATACGTTGTCCTAAATGCATCAGAAGCACAGCCATTTCGCTACGAGTCAAAAGATGACCAGGATTGTATGGGAACTCGGTGAAGATGCGCTTGGAGGCAGCCACATCAAAGTACGGATCATACCAATTGGGAGGACCAGATGGATAAACGGGCGTGCGCATACTCCAAGCATCAATACTCATCTTCAAAGCTTCAGCAAGATTAACAGTGCGCGTACCTTTAAAAGTTCCATCAGGATATCCTTCAATCACTCCACGTTCTTTGGCGGCACATGCATGTTTCCAAAACCATTGTTCTTCGCCTGTAAAATCAATGAAGCAATCCCGCTTGGATGTATCAAAAATTTCATCCCCGTATACAGCGAGCATGAGAATCTTGAGAAACTCTGCACGATTGATAGTAAAATCCGGACGAAAAATGCCGTGACCATATCCATCCACAATTCCACGCGAATGTAGGAACTCAATCTGTGATGCGTGTGGATGCCCTAAAACATCGAGAAATGGTGCAACCTGCGCCAAGGAGAGCACAGGGAAGAGCACCATTGTAATGAGAAACAGCAAACGCCGCATGGACTCTATTGTATCAGTTTTTTAAGATGTCAAAGAGACATTTGAGTGGTAATCTTAGGGTAGTTTTGTGCCCTCTTAGCTCAACTGGATAGAGTGTCGGTCTTTATATCACGTGCCCTCTTAGCTCAACTGGATAGAGTGTCGGTCTTCGAAACCGAAGGTTGCAGGTTCGATCCCTGCAGGGGGCACCACAATAAAACGAATTGTTATGACTTACTATTTCTACCTAGCGCGTTGCTCAGACAATTCCCTCTACTGTGGCTCATGCAAAGATCTACAAAAAAGAGAGGAGGCACATAACGAAGGTAAAGGAGCAAAATATACAAGATCACGAAGACCGATACATTTCGCGTATCACGAAACATTCACAACATTGTCGGATGCATTAAAAAGAGAATCCGAAGTTAAGAAATGGTCAAAGGTAAAAAAGGAGCGATTGGCACAAGAAAAACATTCTTCTAAAGATTGAACCAACTTAGAGAAATGTAGTAGAGTAACTCTCCTGCATTTTTTCTTTCTTATGAATACGTTCTACAATTCACTGGAACCACCAAAACAGATTCGCCCACCAGACGATTATCCCACAATAGATGATCAACGGATAATTGCGATCATTACAATGGTAGAAAATGAACGCATTTCTGTAGAGGCAGCATGCAGGGTAACTGGCTTGCCGCTCCCAATTTTCTTAGAGAGATATAAAGAAGAAACCATCGATACAGAAAATCCTCCATGTGATAATGCCATTGCAAAAATTGCAAAACTTATTGCTCAGGAAACCGGAGTAGCCAAACCAAAAAATCACGAACCTGATAACACAACAAATCAAGATAGCGATGCACCAGAACTTGATGGTCCCGTTTCAGATGAAGATAACAAAGGAGATGGAGATGAAGAGGATAAAGATTTTGAACCACCTATAAAAAATGTCTTTGCAGCTATTGCTATCGGAGACGAAGAAAATTTTGAACCAGAACCAAAAACAGGCGAGCGGACTGATTCTATGCCAGGGACAAAAACCAGACTCGATGTAATGGCTAAACGCGTAGAGAAAGGTCTTTCACCGTGGAACAAAGATGATCGGAAGGAAATGGATTCAAGAAGATTTTAAAACAGAAATAATTTCAGTATTATCTGAAATACATTAATAATCTGTCGAAGGACGCAGGACGTGTCGTAGGTCACAGGACTAAGGATATGTCACAGGTCTTGTCTTGCAACTTGCGACTATTCAAATAACAAACAGAAAGACACCCGGGGATTTAACCCAAGCATCTTCCTTTAGAAGTCTCACACGTGTACTACTTCCTCTTCTTACGACGCACTGTCTTGCGCTTTGCTGGCTTGCGAGCCGTCTTCCTCTTTGTCGTCTTCTTCTTGGCTGGCTTGCGCTTTGCAGCTGTCTTCTTCTTGGCTGGCTTGCGCACTGCCTTCCTCTTTGTTGTCTTCCTCTTTGCTGGCTTGCGCTTTGCTGGCTTCCTTTTCTTTGCAGGCATAACAGAAGGGGGTAAAAAAAATAAAAAAAATAAATAGGAAAGAGTTGTGTTGTATTTTACTTTTTCTTTATTTAAGTGAAAGAAGTTTTGTAAAGCGCTAAAAGCAAATTGTGTTTTGCTGCGAAATGATGTTGGTACAACGTTGTTCAAGTTTTTTACCTAGCTGATAACAAAAACTCGCTATTTATTTTTTATTTTTTAACAGTTTTTAAGTGAAGAAAAAAAGTTCATTAAGTTTGTAAAAATTTTACGTTTATTTAATTTTCAACTTAAAAAACATAATAAACGTAATAAACTTAATAAACGTAATAAACTTTTCACCGTTTATAATCCCTTCAACATATGTCCCATCTTTTCTTTTTTAACACTTAAATATTTTTTTTGCTTGTCGTGCAATGTTTTTAACTCGAGCGGAACTTGTTCTATAACATGGAGTCCATGTCCTTCGACCCCTACAATTTTTTTAGGATTATTTGTCAACATACGCAAGTGACCAACATTTAATTCTTTCAGAATCTGAGCTCCAATTCCATAGTCCCTTAAGTCATCCTCAAATCCCAATTTACGATTCGCTTCCACGGTATCCAATCCTTCCTCCTGCTGAAGCTTGTATGCCTTAATCTTGTTCTTAAGACCAATTCCTCTGCCTTCTTGTCGCATGTAGAGCACCACTCCTTTTCCTTCTTTTTCGATAAGTTGCATCGCCAAATCCAATTGCTCACCACAATCACAGTGCACGGAATTGAAAGTATCACCAGTAAGACATTCAGAATGTACACGCACCAATACTGGTTCGAGCGGATTGATATCTCCTTTTACAAGTGCAACGTGTTCTTTTTGCGTGAGAGTATCGGAGAAGACATGCATCTTCCACATTCCTGTAGACGTTTCTAAATTTGAACTCGCTTCCAATCGTACAAAAATTTCACGCTGACGACGGTGTGCAATTAAATCTGCAATTGATATAAGTGGAATGTCATGTTCTTCAGAAAACTTTTTCAACTCTTTCATTCGCATCATCGTTCCATCATCGTTCATGAGCTCACTCAAAATTGCACCATGACGAAGGCCAGACAAACGACATAAATCAATTGCTGCTTCTGTATGGCCTGCGCGCACCAACACTCCCCCATCACATGCGCGAAGTGGGAAGATGTGACCTGGTCGAACAAAGTCTTTCGGTTTTGCAACTGGATTGATTGCTTTGCGAATAGTTTGCGTACGATCATATGCAGAGATACCTGTAGTAATTCCTTCCATCGCATCAATACTCACTGTAAATGGAGTTTTAAATTGTGACGTATTTTGCTCAACCATCGGAGGAAGATCCAACTGATCTGCAACAGAATTACTCAAAGGCAAACAAACAACTCCACCGGTATACCGAATGAAAAATGCCATCTGCTCTTCTGTCACATTTTCCGCAGCCATTATCAGATCACCTTCATTCTCTCTATCTGCATCATCAACAACTATTATCATCCCGCCGGAACGTAGAGTGTCGAGTGCTTGGAGGATGGGAGAGATAGATGGCATTGGGTGCATCAGTATACATGTATACGCTTCCAAAACAGTATGTTTGGATAGTTTATCATGACCAGACGGCTTGCAGCTTTTGGCTATTAGCCAACAGCTAAAAGCTAATAGCCGTAAGCCCTAACGCAGTTGAACCGTGTACGTCTTAGTCGCAGACTTCTGCATCTTTCGACCAATCGCAACGTAATATGTCCCACTTGGATACACATAAGAATGACCACACTGTGGTCCGCTGAACCCGTAAAGATCTACATCTCCCATCGAATAAATGATGCACGTGAGCTCCACAGAGTTTGCAAAATCCAAAGTCATATTTCGTTCAACCCCCACAATAAAGCGATACCAATCCTGAAGATCATTTGGTTCAAGAACAGATGTCTTGGTTAGACCAACCATCAGAACATCTGCCTCACTAAATCCATCATTACCATCACCAAGAATTTCTTCTGTCGTGACTGCAAATGTGCTATCTGCAATGGTCGGCTGCATCTCGAGCTGATAAGACCCCGGAGTTACTGCCGCAGTTATATAACACTTCGTGCCTTCCTGATAACCAAGGTAATACTCCAAAGAGAAACCACTATCTTCCAAACGATAGAGGCGACAACTTATTTTACCTGTTTGCCCGGATTGTAATGAAGCTTCTATGGATGCTGTCTGAGCTCTAAGAATTTCGAAACGATACGTAAACATTTTCTTTCCGTTGAACTTCCCACTCGTTGAAAATGGGAATTCTACATCTAATGAATTTTGTCTTGCCTCCTCAGCTTGCGAAGCATCATCGGACAATGTCGTATCTGTACCGTCAGATTCTTGCGCATCCTCAATACCTTGACGTTCTTCATCAAGTTGTACATGCAATGCATTGAATATATATGCAGCTGATTCATCCCTCATGAGAGGCCAATTGGGATAAAACCGTGCACCAATCTGTCCTTCTATTGGAAGAATCCCTCTTGAGAATGCAGCGTAAAGATACTTGCTATACCACGCAGACGTAGACACATCCACAAATTTTATTATGTCACGATCTGCTTCTGCTATCTCAGCAATATTTATTCCAAAAACTTCCGCAATCATCTTGATGGCCTCAACACGATTAACTAGATCGGCTGGACGGAAAGTCCCGTCGGCATATCCTTGCACATATCGATTGGCAGCCGCATCACAAACAAATGTTTCGTACCAGCTACCCAATTCCACATCCGGGAAACAGCCTTTGCTAGTTGGATCAGGCATCTTACCCTTTGCTTTGTATAGCATTTTTAGCATTTCTGCTCGATTCACTGCCCGATTTGGATAGAAGTTTCCATCGGGATTTCCATTAATTACTTCTGCTCCCACTAGCATTTCGATCGCTTCGCGATACATGTGATCATCAGGAATATCAGGAAAGACCGAAGCAAGTGCAATTGGAATCAGACTTCCTGCCACAACAAGAGAAGTAGCAACAATAGTAAACCGAGATGTACGCATAATTCAGAAGGGGCAAGGGTTGTCTGTGATCATACCGTATGAAGTACAATAACCACAATAAGTCAAGAATGCAGAAGGTGCAGCTGTGCAAGCGAATGTAAAACTGCACCTACAGCACTTTTTCCTTTTGCTTCACATCTAACATGCGCGTCTATTAAAGATTTCACATACAAAACTTCAAATGCGAATGGAATTGAGTAACGCGTTTGCACATCCATCATCCCCTGCGCAGTCTGCTCAACAATAGTTTCTGCATGACCTGTTTCTCCTTGCACCACAATGCCAAATCCAATTAGCGCATCTACTTCTCCTTTTTTTGCTAACGCAGCACCAATAAGAGGAATCTCAAAACTGCCAGTTACAGGATGGATAGTAATCCCCTGTTCTTGAATTCCTAAATCCAGAAGTGTCATTTTTGCTGAGTCAATCATCGTCTGAACATCCTCTTTATAAAAGGAAGAATGCACGATCCCAATTCTCCATGCGGGATTGATGTCTTCGGGTATGCCTGCAGAAGAATTAGCGTGATTCATTGAGCTAAGAGAGAACGTACCATGACGTCTGTTTCTATGTTTACGAAGTCTCCATCTCTAAGCAATCCCAGCGTGGTATTTTCTAAAGTATGTGGAATCAGTGCGACTGTAACTTTATTTTCTTTAACTGATGCAACCGTTAGTGAAACTCCATCAATAGAGATTGAACCTTTGGGGGTGATGAATTTTAGAAGTTTAGTTGGAACTTCGATAGTTATCTCACCTCCACTCATACTCTCTTCG
The DNA here is from genome assembly GCA_018814875.1 of Patescibacteria group bacterium. Classification (GTDB taxonomy): domain Bacteria; phylum Patescibacteriota; class Gracilibacteria; order Peribacterales; family Peribacteraceae; genus UBA2144. The sequence continues at coordinate 2,717 of JAHIYH010000022.1, read as the reverse complement.
TTTTTCTTATATACCTCCACCCCTCTTATATTGCCCTCTCCCCCAGCCCCTCTTCCACCCACCTTCGCCTCTGGGCTTCGGATGGGCAGGCAGGGAGAGGGGGGTCCTTGAATTGATTTTGTGATTTGTTCAAGAACACGTGGCAGATGATGCAAAACTTCATTATTAGTAAACCGAATCAATTTAATCTTTCTGTCACCAAATATGATCTCTTTCCCACGATCACATTCCTGAACATCTTTCCTTTTATGTATTTCTCCATCAACCTCAATTCCCAATCTCGCTTTATGACAATAAAAATCAAGTATCTTTGTACCTAAAGGATGCTGCCTGCGAAAAGAAAATCCCTCAAGTTGATCTCCCCGTAAAGCCTCCCAAAGTACAGCTTCTGCATCAGTCGGATTCTGTCGCATTCCACGTGCGTACTTTAGTACAACTTCATTAACCTGCTCCTTGTTGTACCAGCAATCTTTCCGCTCACTACTACTTTCATCAAAACGAAGCTCCCCTCCCTTGGCTTGCCAGCCGTAGCCTTGGCGAAGGTGGGTGGAAGAGGGGCTGGTGGTGGGAGTGGGGGCAAGGGAGCGTGGGATGGAGGCCACCCCCACACTCTCCACATGCCCCTGCACAACATGTCCCTCAAATCGATCCGTCGCTAACATCGCTCGTTCCAAATTAACTTTGTCACGTTCTTCAAGAGAACCAAGCTTTGTACATTTAAATGTTTCTGGGATGACATCGAATGTCATAGATGTTTCGTCAAAAGAAACAACCGACAAACAGGTTCCAGAAACCGAGATGCTGGACCCGATTGCAATGTCTACAAACAACTGTGGTCGACTTACTTTGAGCTGTGAGTCGTTTCGCTCCTTAACCTCTGCCATTGCTTCAATGATTCCTGTGAACATGGGATGAGTAGCTTATAGCTTCTAGCTTATAGCTTCTAGGATAATGTTTCTCTTATTTAACAGTTAACCAGCCTTCGCCCCGCTGAGGCGGGTGCTACGGACGGCAGGCAGTTAACAATTAACATTTAACAGCGTTGTTAAAAACGAAGCGTGTTAACATCAAGCTGTGGATACTGGTGAATCGTGCGTCGACCAGAAATCGAATGATTCTTCCATACTTGGAACACGCGGGTTTCCATCTCTATAGGAATAAATTTCGTCATGCATGATTGTATCTCGCTCGGTACTGGAGAAACATACTCCACCCTTTTTACCAAGCCGCGTACGAGAAAGGTCCTGCCAAATGCAAAAATGCTCAACATCACTTGGGTCTTTTCCTGCTTCTTTTAAGAATAAACATTCACCGGGTTCAATACAGGATATACAATTCTTTACCGCATAACGGACATATGCCGCCCACTCTTCAGGAGTATTAGTATGTCCAGGTACATCAAGATATCTACCAAGATATCCTGTAGGACTACTACCATTTACAATAGTTTTATAATTAGGATTAAGATAAATATCCTTAATAAGGTGATCTGCCAACTTTGATTCCTGTGTCAAAAGACCTCTAATACCAATACCACCACCCTGATATCCCATCTCTAATGCACGCTTCAACTGATCACGATAGGCAATCCCTCCTGCAAGAAGACAAGGAATTTCTGGAGCAAACTTTTTGATTTTTGCTCGTATTATTTCTGGATCGTACTTTCCCGGGTCTTCCAAATCCTCCATTTTTGGTGCACCCAAGTGCCCGCCGGCAAGCTGAGGAAGTTCTACACAAAATATAAGACGCTTAATATCAATACCATTTTGATCTATAAGACGATAAACCCATCTGGCAGCAGTGGAAGAAGATACTATCGAAACACATCCCATATGTGGATATTTTTCCATCTGCCTCATATCTTCTACAGTCGGAATACCTGCCCCTGCACAAAGAAGATCCACTTTTTTACTCTTCCCATAAACATCAACCGAACGCGAATAGCCTGTTAGCTTCATCATTACGTTCCCACCCATAATTCCATAAGGATGCCTCTCATGTACATAATCAACCTGTTTTCTGGCCATTTTATCATTTGTATCCAAAAATGTTTCACGTCTTTCCTTTAGTTTCATATGACTCATGTCATCAGTCACAACTCTATAATTTGGGGCTGCAGCCGACAACACCCCAATTAATCTTAACCTGATAGCTTCGGCAACATACTCTTCATCTGTAAAATCAACTCCCATCGCTTTATAAGTGATGGGGATAGGTACTTCGCCTGCGAACATCGAATCCAAGAATTCTTGTTTTTCGACATCCGATTCAAATTCCGGAACACGCAAATCATCAAGTGATGCATTGCTAAAATCCATTTGTGGCATAGGAGATGAATAGTAACCGATGTGTACAATTGAATCTAGATAAAAATATGCATTAGAAATTACAAACACGAATTAATGCTAAAATTGCAATAGAAACACGTTATTAAAACCCAAATCACAAAGCCCAAATCACAAACACCTGAACCTGAGATTTTTGGGTTTTGATTTTTGCAATTTGGGTTTTACAAATTTTTATTCAATCCAAAATATTTACTTCTGTATATTACCTAACAAAACTCCCCCCCAGACCCAGCATTTTCTAATCCAATAATGAGCCTGTAGAAGAGTCTTTAAGAATCACAGGACGAGGAGAGTGTAGCAGAAGAATCCAGAGCAATCTTGAGAACATTCAATCTCGCTTCTTGAAACTCTCTTGCAGCCTGATTTGGT
>JAHIYH010000021.1 GCA_018814875.1 Patescibacteria group bacterium | reverse complement strand
AGTCTTTTCCGATCCAAGAATGAGCATGAACTAAATCATCTTGGAAACATCTAGAGCATAACATCATGAGGTGGGATTACAATGTTGAGGAGTTTCTCTTTTGCTTTCTTCATATCTCCTGCTGCCTGATTAGGAGTCTTTGCTTTTGCTTGTTTTTCCAACATCTCTGGTGTGATGCCAGGACGTAGATACTGCTCCCAGCTGGGTAGCGATTTCAGCTTCTCATACGGTGTCATGTAGTTCTCTTTCGGATAGGTGATCTTCTTCTTGCCATTCTTAAGAACCTCCACCTTCGGAAATGCGCACGGACGATGAAAGTTGATGTAGGGAATGAGATGTTCTCTGTAAAACTTGTTGATACGGGAAGCATACGGCTGAGGAATATGATGATGCGTCATGTGTTTTCTGATGATGGCACCGTTTTTTGTTTCAGCCAGACCATTGTCATTACTACGGTATGGTCTGCTCTTGGTTTGTTTAGCTTTCCAACGCTTGAGGAACTGTTGCACCACGTCATTAATGTACTCTCCGCCATTGTCACTGTGAAAGTTCTTTATGAAGAAAGGAAACTGTTCAAAGGCTTCATCGAGGGCAGGTTCCACGCATGTTTCCTGTAGATTCTCCACAGCAACCGGTATTTCCCATTGTGTCACTTCATCCACGTTGTTGATGTGATACACCCCTTTCTTGCCATCTCTGTCACCCTGGTGCACAGAATCCGTGCGAATGAATCCTGGTTTTCCTTTGGGTCGTGGCTTTCTGCGTTCTCCAATTGGTGTTTGAACTGATTGCGTCTTCTCGTACGTTGTCGAACGTTCCCGGTATCGTACTGCACTGCGCAAATCATACAGCCGAGAGGTGGAAATATTTTTGAGACGTTCATAGCGCATATCACCTCTGGCAAATTCTTCCTGCATGATTTTTGTTGTTGCAGTACCGTTGATCCGACCGTGGAGATTGTCAGTCTCTACGAGGAGCTCCACGTCTTTCGGGGTGTATTTTATGGGGAAAGAATGACGTTTCTGCTTCTTACATACAGGCTCTCCGTTTTGGTATGTATGGATATGCCTACTGAGTTGTGCAGATGAGTATCCTGTAATGATGCTGAAAAACTTCCGCAGACGTCCCTGCTTCAATCGTGGCAGATCACGGTAGTGGAAATGGAGCAAACGATCACGAAGCCACTGCGCCTTCTCTTTTTGAGACATGGTGTAATCCAGAGAGAAAACATCGGCTGCACTCAGAAAAGTTTCGATCTGATCGATCGATTCAAATTGGGATGGGTTGAACATAGACATCATAGGGGAAGTATGTTCCCATGAGTCATTTCATGCTCATTCTGTGTCGGAAAGCGTGTCTGTGTTCATGCTCATTCTGTATCGGACAAGACTTTCGTTTGCGCACGATATCAGTTACTGTTTTAATGGAAGGCAGATTGGTTCTTGGAAGATTGCAATAGTCAAGAATTGGTTGAACATCGTTGCAGTATTTCTTAGGGAAATCAGGAGGCAATTCGAATAGCATAGGGAACGGATATAAGCTCATTGATTGTATTACAGTCAAGAAAAAAATCTTTTATAACATAATATCCCCCCCCTTCGTCCTACTAGCTACAGATGGGGTTGGTTGAAGAATATTCATGGCTCAGAGGAGAAATGAAAAATGAAAAGTGAATAATGAAAAATGCCTTTGCTCTAATTCTCTTCATTATTAATTTTTCATTCTTAATTTTTCATTTTTAATTTCTTCTCCGCATTTCTTTGACAACTCCTACTTCTACTCTCTACGCTCCGGCTCGACTCTATGTCTCAACATCTTGTCATTGTGGAAAGCCCCACCAAGGCCAAGACTATTAAACGCTTCCTTGGGAAGGACTTTTCCGTGCACGCCAGCATGGGGCATGTGCGTGATCTTCCAAGTTCCAAGCTGTCTGTAGATACAGAGAATAATTTCGAAGCGATTTATGAAGTTCCCAAGGAAAAAGCTGCAGTCATCAAAAAGCTGCAGAAGGAACTGGACAGCGCTGATTCTCTCTGGATCGCAACTGACGAAGACCGTGAAGGGGAAGCAATTGGATGGCATCTTGTAGAGGCACTTAAACGAAAGAATGACCAAGATATCAAACGTATTGTCTTCCACGAGATTACAAAGGAAGCGATAGATGAAGCTGCAGCAAACCCGCGGGATATTGATTTAAAGCTGGTAGAAGCTCAGCAAGCGCGTCGTATTCTCGATCGATTGGTTGGTTACACTCTCTCGCCTTTTTTGTGGAGCAAAGTGTATCGAGGTCTTTCTGCAGGACGTGTTCAATCTGTTACAGTTCGTATAATTGTAGATCGTGAGCGTGAAGTTAAAGCTTTTGTTCCGGTTGAATATTGGACGATTGCTGCAAATTTGGAGACGGAAAAAAATGAAGAGTTTACTGCGGATCTAAAAAAGAAGGACGGAAAGAAATTTGTTCCAAGTAACAAGAAAGAATCCGATCAGGTTTTAAGTGATCTGAAAGGAGCAGATTACAAAGTAGAAAAAGTAGAAGAGAAGGAGCTGAAAAAAACACCTTCTCCTCCATTCACAACTTCTACTTTGCAACAGGAGGCGGGCCGCAAGCTTGGATTCTCGGTTAAGCAGACAATGGTTGTAGCTCAGCAGCTCTACGAAGGCGTGGCTATGGGTAAAGGAGAAGGCAGCACAGGTTTGATTACATACATGCGTACAGACTCGGTTAATTTGAGTACCAAAGCGTTGGCTGATGCAAAGGAGGTGATCGAAAAACAGTTCGGACGTGAGTACATTCTATCTACACCTCGCAAATATAAGACTAAAAGCAAGGGCGCACAAGAAGCTCACGAGGCAATTCGTCCAACAGAGATGATGCGCATACCTGCGTCTCTTAAAGACATTCTTGATCAGCAACAGCTAAAACTTTACACATTGATTTGGAATAGAACTGTTTCTACACAGATGGCTGATGCACAACTAAAGCGCATTGGTGCGGATATTGTTGCTGCTGCTTACACTTTCCGAGCAACAGGTCAGACGGTTCTTTTTGATGGTTTTATGCGTGTGTATAGTGAAGGTAAAGATGAATCGGATGACGAAAAACGTGACACTTCGGCTTCGCTCAGTGCAAGTGGCGAAGAACAAGAAGACGATAAGCAGGATGGAGAGAAATTCCTTCCGGATCTTAAAGAGGGCGACACTCCTAAGTGTAATGAGGTTATTCCAGAACAGCACTTCACCAAGCCACCTCCGCGTTACACCGAAGCAAGTTTGGTTAAGAAGTTGGAGGAAGAAGGAATTGGACGACCAAGTACGTATGCGCCGACTATTAACACTGTTCAGGTGCGTGGATATATTCGTAAAGAAGGCAAGCAGCTGATTCCGGAAGATGTTGCATTCACAGTTACAGATTTATTGTCGGAGCACTTCCCAGATATTGTCGATCTTACATTTACAGCAACAATGGAACAGTCGTTGGATGATATCGCGAGCGGCAAACAAGAGCGTGTTAAATTCCTAAAAGGATTCTTTATTCCGTTCGAGAAACTTGTTAAGTCCAAGGGTAAAGAAGTGCAAAGGGAAGATGTGCTCAAAGAGAAAGTTCTAGGAAAAGACCCTAAATCTGGTTTTGAAGTCTTGGTACGCACAGGACGGTTTGGTCCTTATGTGCAGCTTGGACGTCCAGATGATGCCAAGGAGAAGCCAAAAAGTGCCTCTGTTCCAAAGGAGATCGGTAAAGATAATATCACTCTGGAAGAAGCTTTGGATCTGCTGAGTTTTCCAAAAGAGATTGGAAAAAAAGATAAAGAAGTTATCACAGTAAATCTCGGACGCTTTGGTCCTTACATTCGTTGGGGCAAGCAGACTGCAACGCTGCCAACAGACAGTAATCCTTCTAAGTTCACGCTCGAAGAGGCGGTGACACTTCTATCCGAAGCAAAAGATAAAAAGAAGAAGGCGTCAGAACCGCTAAAAGTTTTGGGCGAAGATCCTAATACCAAAGGTGAAGTTCAAGTAAAGGAAGGTCGTTATGGTCCGTACGTAACAGATGGAACAACTAATGCTTCTATCCCAGATCGATTTGATCCTTACAAGATCGATTTGATTGATGCATGCGATTTGTTAGAGAAAAGGAGGGCTAGGGGGCCGGGGAAACGGGGAGGGTGGAAGAAAAAGAATTAAGAATTCAGAATTAAAAATTAAGAATGGTTTCCCGTGGTGTCACACGATCGTCTCGATCGTGTTAAAAAATGGAATAATCAGTAGCACTGCTCCTGCGGTGCGGTTGGATCATCAAATGAATAATGAAAAATGAAGAATGAAAAATGGTTGCCCGCGGCGTCACACGATCGTCTCGATCGTGTTAGAAAGGAGCACCGAATGAAAAATGAAAAGTGAAGAATGAAAAATGAATAATTGCTAATTGCCAATCGATAATCGAGAATGGGGTAGTTTTATGGATAATCTTCTTCAATCGAAATGGGTGGTGGCTGCAATGTTTCTTGTCGCTGTCCTCCTAGCCTTCGGCCACTCGCTAACACAAGGCTTCGCGCCGGTGGATGATATTTTTCTGATAGTCGAGAATTTGGCGATACGTGGAATGAGTTTTGAGAATTTGAAAACAGTTTTTTCAACGTACGATCCAGAGCTATATATTCCATTGGTCTTTGTAAGTTACCAGCTTAACTGGTTGATAAGTGGTTTGGAGCCGTTTGGATTCCATCTCACCAATATTCTTCTTCATGTCATCAATGCACTGCTCGTTGCAAGGATTCTTTTCCAACTCAGTGGGAAGAAGTGGCTTTCGATCTTCGCAGGACTCCTCTTCGCTGTGCATCCACTGCATACCGAAGCAGTTGTGTGGCTTGCGGGGCGTAAAGATCTATTGTCAGGAACTTTTTTCTTTTCAGCGTTGACTCTGTATTTGAGTTCTGTAAAAGGTAATCAACGCGCTTACATTTTGAGTATCATCTTCTTTGCTCTAGCACTTCTTTCTAAAGTTATTGCAGTGACGTTTTTTGGGGTAATTGTTTTACATTTGCTATTGATTGAACGGAGACGATTCACAAAGCCAGTCATCGTCAGTTTAATTCCATATGCCTTTCTTTCTGCCATATTCATTGTGGTTGCGATGGGAGGGAAAACAAAAATAATTACTTCCATTGGCACGTGGGAAAAAATTCTCGTCGCCTGCAAAAGTAGTATTTTCTATGTACAGAAGTTTTTCGTTCCGACGAATCTCACGATTATCTATCCGCAGGGGGAGATCAATTTATGGAGTGCAGATATTCTATTTCCCGTCATCCTTACAGTCCTTCTCATTGTGATTGCAGTGCGTTCATGGCGCAGACACCCATGGCTTTCGTTTGGAATTGGTTGGTACTTGGCAGTTCTTTCTCCTACATACCTTAATATTGGAAAAGCAGGCCTAGTCTTTTTTGCCGTTGACCGTTATGCATATTTACCATCGGTTGCAGTTTTGTTTGTACTTGTAATGTTGCTAAGTAATTTTAGGGTAACTAAGAAATTTGGAATAAGTGTTGGAGGAGCAGTCATTGCGCTCCTGATTGCTGTTTCAATCCACCAAACTCGCTTCTGGGATACGCCTGAAGGGCTTTTTCAACGCACGTTGGACATTTATCCCGAATCAATTGGTGCACGCGTAGGACTCTCTACAATCTATCGTCATCAAAACAAGCTAGAAGAGTCATTTGAAGTTTTGCGTAAAGGCTTGGAGCAAGGTGATAATCCCCTCCTGAGTTTGTATGCGGGGTATGTGTATGCGAAGGCAGGACAGGTGGATGATGCCAAAGAACGATTTAAAAGTGCAGCCGAGATGGATCCGCAAAATCCTGAACCGCTCTTTGCGCTAGGATCGTTATACGAGAAAACAGGGAAAGCTGATCAGGCGATTCCACTCTACGAACAGGCGGTGGTTTTGGATGATTCGTATGTCATTGCCAGAGCTCGTCTTGGGTTTTTGTATTTGGATGATGGAAGAATCGACGATGCTCGTGAGCAATTTTTAGAAGCTTTGAAAAGGAATATCAATTCATATGAGGCCAATTTGGGTATGGTTGAGGTTCTGGAAGGTCAGGGAAAGGCTCAAGAAGCTCAGAAATATATTGAGAAAGTGAAACAATTGGAGAAGTAATTTGGCAGGCGCGGTCAGCCGTCGCCTGCTGGCTATGGTCGACCGTTCGCAGATAGTGAAGCCTCCAAATGTTGTGGAAGTAATTACTCTGGCAGGCGCGGTAGGACCCTTCAGCCAATTCAGGGCAAGCTTGAACTTCGTGGCTTGCCATGAGGAACGAAGTGACGAATGGCAGGCGCGGTAGGACTTGAACCTACGACCCCTGGTTTTGGAGACCAGTGCTCTAGCCAGCTGAGCTACGCGCCTTTATTTAAATGAACCAAGAGCATCTTACTTAGTAGAAGCAAAAAGTGAAACGGAGAAATTAAGAATTTAGAATGAATTACATGGCATTTTTCATTACTTGTCATGAACTTGTCGAATGATTCATTATTCACTTTTCATTTTTTCTGATGACATGTATTCGCTTCAAACGGGTATTTCTACTACAATTGGCATCATCAAGCTTGTTATAATTGTAATACATCTTCAACAGAAACATCTTGTCGGTCAGCTTCTCTTTTGAGCTTGCTAATTGCTATGCATTTAATCTGACGAGTACGTTCTTTTGTAACGCCAAGAATTGCACCTATTTCTTTTAGTGTTTGCCCCCCTTTTTCTTGATGCAGACCGAAAAGACGTACAATTATCTCTCTTTCTCGGTCATCAAGAGTGCCAAGAAGTTCATCAACAGTCACTTCTCTATCTTGTTGCTCACGGTCATCCTCTAGCTCTGTTAGATCTGATGCTCGTTTATCTTCAATATCTTCTAAATGTTCACATCCGGTAGTGAATCGAGCCATTTGTCGATGTCCTGCTGGAATACTTCGTGAAAAATTTTTCATGATTGCCCACGATGCGTAAATGCTAAATTTGTTACCGCGGCCATAGTCAAATTTGCAGACTGCTCTAAAGAGACTGAAGTTCCCGTCAGAAATAAGCTCCAAAAAATTGTCAGGATTCGCGTGCCTTTTAGCTATTGAAACGACGAGACGAAGATTTGCTTTCCAAATTCTATTCCTAACAGATTCAGCATCTCTCAGGCACTGTTCAAATTCGAGAAAATCAGCAATTCTTATTTTAGATGGATCTGTCTCCTGTGAGTTCACAATATTCAGAATTTTTGCAGCTTTGTGAAGTTGAAAGTTCATTCTACGAAAGAGATATTGTTCTTCTTCTCTTGTTAGAAGAGGAGTTTTATAAAGTGATGCAAGATATGAAGGAAGCGCCGGGAGTGGTTTAGGTAGCTTACTCGTAGACGGTGGTGGCTGAGGTCCAAGAATTTCTTTTTCAGCATCTTTTTCGTCAAAGCATTCATTTGGCATGTAATCGATTGCTCCTTGTAATTCACTACAGTGTTTGTGACCTTCACGTCTTATGGTGCGATAGATTTCATATGATGATCTTTTATATTTTTTAGCAAGATCTCTAGAACTTGTTCCATCGATATATTCATCGTAGATTTTTCTGTCATTGCTAGTATTAATTAAGATAGCATCTTCGGGGTGTGCTTTATTATGTTGTTTTAAGATAGTGCGCACAGTCTTTATGCTCATACCGCTCATCTCTGCGGCTGACTTAATAGAAGTTGCTAAACTTGTTCCTTTTGCAATTATCATCCTAAGATGATCAATTACAGATGCCTTCTCGTCATATGAGTATTGTCTGAAATTGGCTGCGTAAGCAACACGGTCTGAATGGTTTCTTCGGAAGCTTTCTATTTGTTCCCGTGTGGATACTACTTTTTCGCGTCCGTCGACTATTGTCATTTCGCTCTGAAGAGGATCTTCGTTCTCGGGAAGATTTCTCCAACGATCTATTGTCCTTTTGCTTACGTTAAGAATCTGTTCGATCTCTGCGAGAGTATATTGTCGTTCATTCGCAATTCTAGTATCACTATTTATTTCCGATGTGTTTGGAGTAATAAGTGTGGACGTAGATTCGTCTATTGATGCCATACCTAAGAGTGTTTCGGAAGAAGACATAGAGTAAAATAATTTATAAAATTCTAGAACTATATTTGACTATGTCAAGTATCTGTATTAGAGTCTTTTCCGATCCAAGAATGAGCATGAACTAAATCATCTTGGAAACATCTAGAGCATAACATCATGAGGTGGGATTACAATGTTGAGGAGTTTCTCTTTTGCTTTCTTCATATCTCCTGCTGCCTGATTAGGAGTCTT
>JAHIYH010000059.1 GCA_018814875.1 Patescibacteria group bacterium | reverse complement strand
CCCCACCGCCCGGTTCGCCGAGTTTTTCAACACGGCGCCCGAGGCCCTCTGCATGCCCTCGACGAACTGATCCGAAACCGCCGGCACGTTGCCGGGCAGGTTGAGGTTCTTCAGCCACCCGTGAATCTTCCCCGCATGGCCCTGAACGACATTGAGGTATTTCGGAAAATCATCCGCAAACAGCTTCACCTGCTCGACAAGCTGCGGGATGAGAAGAACCAGCGCAAGCGCGAGAAGGGCGATTATCATGACGAAAATGAGCGCGACCGCTATGCCGCGCGGGACGCCCCTGTTTTCAAGGCGATTCGCCGTCCCGCCAAGCAGGTATGCGATCGCCGCTGAAATCAGGAAATACTGCCAGACCACTTTGGTCTCGTACACAAACCAGCCGAGCACAAAGACAAGCGCGATAATGAGCAATATCGCCAGCGGCGACCTCGTCCTCACGAATCTGGAAGTGTCCCACATGTTCACTGCTCTTGCCTCCGCGCAAACAGACGCGCAAAAAAAAGCTGCGATTTTAGTAAAGTGTATTACAAAACCAAATCCTTGTCACGAATTTAAACCTGTTTACACCAAGGGGGATCAGCAACTGGCGAAAATTCACTCCGCCAGAATTATCCGCGCGTCCACCGCGACGCAGCCTTCGCCCTCGCCGTAAACCATCACCGGGTTGATGTCCAGTTCCTGAATCTCCGGGCAGGCGGTCATGAGCGATGAAACCCGAAGAATTATATCGACCAGCGCCCCCCGGTCCGCCGCGGGCTGCCCCCGGAACTCGCCCAGCACCTTCGCGCCGCGTATCTCGCCCAGCATCTCCTCCGCGTCCCGTCGCGAAAGAGGCGCCCCCCGCAGGGCGACGTCCTCCATCGCCTCCACCATTATCCCCCCCAGCCCGAAGGCGACCACCGGGCCGAACTCGTTGTTCCGCTTCGCGCCGACAATGACCTCCCGCCCCGCCGCCGCCATCTTCTGCACCACCACTCCCTCCGCGCCGCCTACCGCCTTCAGCATCTCCGCCGCCGCCGCGCGGACCTCGTCCGCGCTCTTCAACCCCAGCTTCACCCCCCCGACGTCGCTCTTGTGCGAAGCCTCCGCAGAAAGAACCTTCACCGCGACCGGGTAACCCATTTCTTCAGCCGCCTTCGCGGCTTCATCCGCATTGGCGGCGCGGCGGACCTCCGCGGCGGGAATATCCAGAAGTTTGAGAACTTCCATCGCCCCCATAAATCCCAGTTCCTTCTTCGAGGCCGAAATTATTTCATCCACACGTTTTTTGTCGAACGAGAAAATCTCCGGCTCGCCAATCCCCTCCCCGCTCCACTTCGTGTACTGATACAGCACGCCCAGCGCCTCGACCGCCTCCTCCGGCGAATCGAAAATAGGAAGTTTTGTGTGCCGCTTGATTTTCTCAAGGTCGCTCGGATCGCCCACGAGACACAGGGAAACCGGCTTGTTGTAGTCCTTCACCATTTTTTCGAGGAAGGGGAACACGTTGAACGCGCCGGACATCGCCATGCCCGAGTCCTGCATCATCATCCAGCCCAGAACGAGCGCGTCGAAGTTCTCCTCCTGCATCGCCCGCGTGATGGTCAGCGCGAGCATCTCCATGTCGAACAGGTCGCCCAGATCGAGCGGGTTGCTCATGCTGATGACTCCCGCGCGGACGTGCTGCTTGATGTCGTCGATGAACTCGTCCGGGAACGGCGGCAGGACGAAGCCGCGCTTGCCGCATTCGTCGGCGAGGATGACCGCGTAGCCGCCGGTGGGGGTCATGACGGCGACGCGATTGCCGCGCATCGGCGGCAGCTTCAGGGCTTTGGCGGCGGTGATCATCCCCTTCGTGTCGCCCACGCGGATCACGTGCGCCTGCCGCAGGGCGGCGTCCACGACCCTGTCGTCGTTGGCGATGGAGGCGGTGTGCGATTGCGCGATGCTCCTGCTCTGCTCCGTGACGTTGGTCTTGTAGACGAGCACCGGCTTCTTCACCTTCCGCATCATCGCCATGAACTCCTGCCCGCGGCAGATTTCCTCGAGGTACATGCAGATAATCTCGGTTTTTTCGTCCTCTTCGAGGAACGGCACAAGCTCCGCTTCGCAGATGTCGAGCTTGTTGCCGAGGCTCACGTATTTGTTCAGGCCGATGTTGTCGGCCGTCAGGAGCTTTATGAAGCTGAGGCCCATCCCGCCGCTCTGGGTCATCAGGCTCACCGGCCCCATCGGGAAGCGGCGCAGCCTCACGAACGGAAGGCACAGCCCGACCTCGTTGTTGATGACCCCGATCCCGTTCGGGCCGATCAGCCGCATGCCGTACTCTTTGAGGATTGCCACGATCTCGTCCTCGATCTTCCGGCGCTCGGCGGAAAACTCCGAGAACCCGCCGGTGGAGATCACCACGCGCTTGATTCCCTTCTCGCCGCAGGCGCGGAGGTTCTCTGGAATCGCGCTCGCGGGGATGAGGAAAATCACGAGGTCGATATCATCTTCAATCTCCTGAACGGACTGGCGGATGGTCATGCCGTAGACCGCGCCCTCGCTCGTGCCGATGGGAAAAATCTTGCCCTGGTAATCGAAGTCGATGAGGTTCTTCACGATGTTTCTGCCCCAATTGTCGTACTTGGGAGAGACGCCGAAGACGGCCACGCTTTTGGGGTAAAAGAATCCTTTCATGGGAAGCGATTATACCCGGATTTTTCAAAAAATGAAAAATCAGGGTACAATTTACACATCTTGAAACGGAAAAACGGATAATGTTTCCTTCGAAAATAACCGCCGCCGCAGTCCTTTTCCTCTGGGGAGTGGTCTTTTATTTCAGCTGGATGGTGGCGGCGGTGCTGGCGCCTCTCTTCGCGGCGGGCCTCCTGCTCGCGCTTCTCGCGCCGCCCTTCAAGCCGGAGGAACTGG
>JAHIYH010000020.1 GCA_018814875.1 Patescibacteria group bacterium | reverse complement strand
TCGCAGACAATATGAAGAAGATAAACACCAGGACGACAATCCCCAAATGGATTTCAACTGGAATTAATCCCTGAGTCACTTTAGCTGCCCCCTTATAGGGGGCTTCCCCAAACTACCGGTTCTACCGGTAGTTATTGATTTATTCCATATTAGTACAAAAATGAACGCGAGTGTCAGTAGAACAAAGAGATTAATTCTAGGACGCGCATAAATATTAACCTCATATTCGCCCTTAATTTTGTTCAAAATAACTTTTGGTCTAAAATCCTCCGTACAAAGAAAATATTCTCCATCTACAAGCGAGATAATTTTAGTATCACTTCGATTATCTGTGATTGAGACACAAGCTGGTTTTGCATTTGGCTCAATAATTTCATCCATAAATACCAACTTAGTGATCTGTCTATCTGTTGGTATCGGATTAGTAATGAGCAGTTTTGCACAAAGTTCATATGTAAGTGGAATTGGGATGGAAATATCTAAACTACCAATTTTAATACTTATATCTCGGATGTCTTTTAATTTATTTTGCAATTCAGCAAAAGTGATGTCTGGATTTGCAGTACAATCTTTCATTTCGTCCAGTTCGAAGCAATGTACGTCTTCTCCTATGTTGATTGTGTACTGTTGGACTTTTGTATGAATAGTCTCTGATAGAGATATGAATATACAAAAGACAATCAATAATGGAATTATGATGCGTAATGAAAAAGCAATAGCCGATTGAGTATGTTTATTAATTGGCATAATTAATCCTCAAAAACTTCCTCTTCCCAACTTTACAAATCCCCTCTTCTGCTACTGCGTCAGCGGAAGTTACGGGTTTATCGTTCATCTTCATTCCTCCTTGTTCTATTACACGTCTCGCTTCAGATTTGGAGGAAACAATTCCATTCTTAACCAGTACATCAACTAGTAGTGAGCCATTCTTACATTTAGCTTCAGGAATATTGTCAGGGGCTTCTTTTCCTTTGAATACTCTGTCGAAAGCCTCTGATGCTTTTGCAGCCTTCTTATCTCCGTGATACAGAGTGACGATCTCGCTTGCAAGACGTGCTTTGGCATCACGAGGATTACCCTTAAGAATCTTCTTCACTTCATCCAAAGGCACATCAGTACAACACTCAAAGTAAGTTTCCATCAGATCATCATTGATGGACATTACTTTGCCGAACATATCATCAGGTTCGTCATCCAAGTAGATGCAGTTTTCGTATGTCTTGCTCATTTTACGTCCATCATTTGCTAAAAGTAGCTTTGTTGTTAGAACAAATTTTTCACGCTTCTTAAAAGCCTTTTGCAACTTTCTCCCGCAAAGCATGTTAAAAAGTTGATCGTTGCCGCCCATTTCGCAATCGACATCCAACATAACTGAATCATATCCAACCATTATAGGATACAAAAACTCCACAAGTGAAATATCATGGTCATCCTTCAATCGTTGTTTGAACATATTTCGTTGAACCATCTGCTGAACGGTAAAGTTTCTTGCGAGATTTATAAGTTCATCAAACTTTAGTTTCTCCAGCCATTTGTGGTTGTATTCTACTTTCACTTTTTTAAAGTCCAGAATCTTAGCAGCCTGCTTTTTGTATGATTTGAAGTTCTCTTCCACTTGCTTCTTTGTCAGTGGCTTGCGCATTGCATCTCGCCCAGATGGATCTCCGACCATTGCAGTAAAGCTACCGATAAGGAAAATAACCTCATGTCCTGCATCTGCAAATGCTTTGAACTTCCTCAAAGGAACGCTGTGGCCCAAATGTAGTTTGGATCCGGTTGGATCTATTCCCCAGTATATGCGGATAGGCTTTTTGGCCTTAAGCTTCTTCTCTGCGAGATCACGGGGAACCACATCTTCAACAGCGCGTGTGAGTAGATCATTAGTCATTGATCAAAGGATAGCGCTAATAGAAAGAAAACGGTAGAGATCTTGCAATAGCTAGGTAGTGGGGTATCTTTCCTCATGTAATTTCCCCTTTTTAATCATGACTTCTCGATTGGAACACACATCACTGTTGGGGCAACTTGGTCGTCTACCTTCTATTGATTTATATTATAAAAACAGAGAAATGCCTACTGGTGCAGAATTACGCGAAGCACAAGAGAGGCACCATAGGGAAGCAACAGATTTATTAGCTGAACGTCCTGATGAAGGGCAAACTGAATAATCATGCAGAAGCATGTCGCATCATTTCCTCAGCGGCTCGATATATTCCTCTCTTCTCAAGATAAGAACTTGAGCCGTGCAAAGGCGCAGAAATTAATAAAATATGGGAAGGTAGAGGTTAACGAGAAGATTGTGACGAAGGTGGCGTTCATGTTAAAAGAAGGAGATAAAGTCACTGTATCGGAAATCGATGCAATGCCATTGAATAGTAAAGATATGGAATCAGTCGACCTTCACTTAGATGTTATTTACGAAGACGAAGCATGTCTGATTATCAACAAGCCTGCAGGGTTTGCTGTTCATCCTGCCGGATCGATGCATAAAGATGAACAGACCATTCTTCATGGCATCGCTTTTCTTTTTGAAGAACGAAGGATTCCTTTTACCCCTGATGGGGTGCTTGTTCATCGTCTTGATAAAGAAACCACTGGGTGTCTTCTGATTGCGAAGAATACGGAGGCACATGCTGTTCTTCAAAAGCAATTCGAGAATCGTACAATTTATAAAAAGTATCTGGCAATTGTTGCCGGTGCTCCTCAGCCTCCGAGTGCAACTATCGATGCACCTATTGGAAGGAATTTGGTGCATCGGACTATGATGTCTATCTTTAAGACAAGCAAAAGTCGTGAAGCAAAAACAACTTACAGAACTTTGGAAGCAAAAGATGATGTGGCATTACTTGAGTGCGATTTACATACAGGACGTACACATCAAATTCGTGTGCATTTAAGTTCCATCGGGCATCCAATTCTCGGTGATTCTAAATATAATTCCTCTCTAAGTAGAGAGGTTTCTGAGGAGTATAAGATAGAAGGATTGTGTTTGCATGCATG
Organism: Patescibacteria group bacterium; assembly: GCA_018814875.1. Classification (GTDB taxonomy): domain Bacteria; phylum Patescibacteriota; class Gracilibacteria; order Peribacterales; family Peribacteraceae; genus UBA2144. The sequence continues at coordinate 25,691 of JAHIYH010000020.1, read as the reverse complement.
GAAGTTGGAGTTTGATTCACCAGAGGATAACGGCAGAGTAAAGGTTGCTTCGCAATTCTCGTCTCTATTCGAAAATTCTCTTGAGCATGTAGGTTTAAATATAGGATCAGCAAGTGTTTAGCAGTTAGTTAACTGTTAACTGTTAATTGTTATTCCAAATTCGTAGTATCCAGACGCACGGTATATTCTGTTTCGTCCAGAATCTTCCCTTCACTATCGCGCGCCACAATGTGATAGATATTTGTACCGCGACGAAGAGTGAGTAGTTTTGTATCTGCTATGTAGTTCCAGAATGATTTACCCGGCTCGTAGAGTTGTAAGCGGTAATCATTCACCCAAACGCTGTGGGTGCTTTCTGCAACTGTCCCCTCAATCAGCAATTCCGTGCCTGTTGCTGCATGGAATGATCCTTCGGTTGGCCCAACTACTTTTAGTGATCCAGGGAGCAGAGGGAGATTGCTGGGCAAAACATCAGATGTTGTAATATTCGAGAGGTTGCTTACTTCTTCCTCTTCTTCTTTGGAAGGATCTTCAGCTTTTATAATCACTCCTTCTTCTCCTTCTCCCAGCATGATCGTAATTATTGCTGGCTCGCTTCTGTATCCTCCTTTATTAATCGCAACAACACTGTATATATTCTCTCCTCGTTTGTAGTTATTTAGCTTAACGTTTGCCAGATAAGTCCAAGAATCATCACCAGGATTAAATAGTTGTAAGCGGTAATCGTTTACTTCTATGCCTACAACTTCCTTAGAGGCTTTACCTTTAATCTCTAGTATTTCGTTCGATGTAAGATATGTCTGTCCTGCAGATGCAGGAAAAGTAATGATCGGTGGCTGAGGTGGCTCACGGTTCCTGTGAATTGTACGTCGCACTTCTTCTTGTACGGTTCCATCAGATGCCAGAGCTTCTATAACGATACTGACTTCGTCACTATCTGGTAGTGCTATATCTTGTGCGAAGGTCGACTGTGCTTTGTCAACTGCAACAATGTATCCGTTAATACGCACGCTACTCACATTTATTCCAACTGATCCTGCTACGTGTACAGTGCTACTTTGTATTTGAGCACCATCCTGTGGTTGAGTAACCAGAAGCACTTCATCTATTGGCATGGCTGGTTCACTTGGTGTCACATCTGTGATTGCATGTCGTTTGGCATGTGATATACGGCTTTCTTCTACAAATGTTGGACGCATAATCAGAGGATCCAAAGGTTTGCGATACCGGTATGGATCACCAGTGATAATAGTCTGATCGGGAACAGAAAGTTGTTGTCCTTCCCCTATAAGGATGGGTTTCTCTATGCCAGTGAGCCAGATACTAGCTCCAAGTCCGTCAGCTGCAAAAACTACAATTGAGGTTGGCGATATGATTGCTTCTGTTCTGGAAGGAAGCATGATATTCAAGTTCGGTGTTTGTATCTTGCGAATGATGCTGCCCGAAAAGGTGGAAGCTGTTGGAGTAGCTACCCATATGGTCCCTTTAGTAAGCTCCAGAGCGAGTTCGGATTCTTCTTCTCCTTTTGCGCTCTTGGTGATCAATACTTCGCTACGCTCATCTATTCGCACATCGGTTCCGTCAAAATAGGAAAGTACTGCAAAGGCTCTTCCGGATGTTTCTATGCGATCATCAGGATAGAGCTTTAAGTCGTTCTCCGCACGTTGCAAATCTTTTCCTTCAATAGATACATTCACTGTCCCCTGACCTTCTATAGTGAGTACTACGAAGTTCTGCTGCACCATATTACCAACACCGAAGAATCGTAGTATCTTTGTACCTAAAACAAATAGGAGCACTCCAAGAAAGAGCAATATAACAACGCGCCGCACCATCGATGTGAAGGGAGAAGATTGAGCCAGTGCGTATGATCCACGACGATGGCGACGATTTAACATTTAACAATTAGCAAATACAAGGAGGATATTATATGCTTCTTTTAAGTATAAAAATAGCAATTTAACAGTTAACAGTTAACAATTAACAGTTAACGGGGCTGTTAAAAGCGAAGCGTGTTAACTGTTAATAGTTAATTGTTGTCTCAGACGCTTACCCTCATCACCTCCGTTTCCGAAGTAATACCCTGTTCTACATAGATTTCCCCCCACTCATGCATAGTGCGATATCCTTCGCGTTTCGCTTGCTCTTCGATAGTCATTGACGTCTCGTTGAGGAGAATATTCTCACGAATCTCAGGTGTGATTATCAGAAGTTCTGGGAGTGCAACCTGTCCTTTATACGTGGAATGGTCTAAAGGATCGCAATTGGCTCCCTTTTCTTTACACTTATCGCTGACGGTTCGTACAAGCCTCTGGGCGAGAATTGCTCTCATGGAAGGTGCAAATGTATATGGGCTTACTCCCATGGACAGAAGACGTGGGATGGCTTCTATGGCAGAATTGGTATGGAGTGTAGATAGAACCAAATGTCCTGTAAGAGCTGCATCTATTGCAGTTTGTGCGGTTTCCAGATCACGTATCTCACCAACCAGAATCACATCCGGATCATGACGCAGAATGGACCTCAGTCCGCTTGAGAAAGTGTAGTCATGTTCTTCATCCACTTGGCTTTGCACAATACCGGGGAGTTCGTATTCAATTGGATTTTCCAGTGTGATGATGTTGCGCTCTTTTCCGATAATGGTTTGTAGTAGTGCGTAAAGCGTAGTCGTTTTACCAGAACCTGTAGGGCCTGTTACAAGGATGAGACCGTTGGGAAGTTGTACTAAATCTGCGAGACTCTCGTGAATCTCTTTTGGAAATCCTAATATTTCTAACGATACAATTCCTTTTTGTGGATCAAGTAGTCGTAGAGTGAATGTTTCACCAAAACGTGTAGGAATAGAAGCAACACGAATATTCACCGTTCGTCCTGGAGCTTCGAACGTGTACTGTCCATCTTGTGGAATATTTTCGATATTGAGCTTGAGTTTTGATGCGAACTTAACACGACGCACTAGCTGTGTGTAGTTTGCTGGCGTTATATGCCCTAACGACTGGAGCACACCATGCAAACGCACTTCCAAGCGCACAAATTCTTTTTCGGGTGAAAAGTGAATATCAGATATCCCTTCTTTGGTGCTGTATTGCTCCAATTCTTTAAGAAGTAGAGTGCCGTCCATCTGTTCCCATTTATTTTCAGGCATCGGATTATTATACCATAGATTAGGGGTTAGGTGCTAGGGACTGGGGACTAGTTTAGGGGCTAGACATTGCACTAGGGACTAGCTTGAACAAACAGAGAGCTATGATTTTTCGGATCAACGCCAAAACTGCGGGAGAATTTTTTCTTTGTATTCTTCGGTCACTAATTTCATCTATCTTTGCTCTGTTTTCTTCTTGTTCTTTCTTTTATAACTAAAAGAAAGAACCAAAGAAAAGTTCCGCTCCTGTGATTGTTCACGGATCAGCCTTCCCAAGCGCTCCGCTGCAAAAATGACCCCCTCCAACCTACGCAGGAGGTTGTCTGCCATAGTCTCGCTTTAGCAAGTGAAGGCGGACTTCTCTGACAAACACCTCCTGACTTCGGTCGGCAAGCCACTTCCGCCCCTCCGCATTTTTGCTACGCTCTGCGCTTGGAGGCTGAAACCGCTCACAATCAATGTCGCGGTTCCCACCCCACAGAGCATCAAGTTATTGCAATATAAAAATGAGTGGAAATATTTTTCTCCCTGACATTTGGCATTGATCCGATTTTTCTAGCACCTAGAACCTAGTCAGACCCTAGCACCTAGTCCCTAAACACGCTAAAATTCCACTCCGTGTCCCTCCGTTCATATCGTTTACCGTCCGAGACGCAGCGCAAGCGTTCTCTTTCTCAGCGCATGACATTGATCTGGGGTTTTCTGCTTCTGTGCCTTTTGATCATTGTTGCACGTCTTATGGAACTACAGATCATTCGTGGGGCGGAGTATCACGACATTGCACAAACACAGCATTACGGAGGAGTAACACTTCCCGCAAAGCGAGGGGAAATTCTTTCGCGTAATAGTAAGACAAACGAGACAAGCATCCTAGCAACCAACACAACGCTCGATATGGTATATGTTGATCCATTAATTACTGATGACTCGGCACTCGTTGCAGAGACACTCTCGGACATTCTAGTAACCGATGAATTTTATGCTCTTTGTAGTGCCGGTGATGACGGCTGTCCGCGAGAATTGGTACAGTATTTTGAGCCAGCTTTTGATCCGATGGCGAGTGTGCAAGAGACAATGACGGGAGTTCTACTTGAACCACAGCGACTTAGAGTATCTGCACACTCTGATATTAGAGAAGATCTTATGGACATCACAGAAGTGCGTCGTCTTTTTGCACGTTCTGTAGAAGATCGAATTTCGCAGCAGCGTGTTACTTTTGTTCCACTCGTTTACTCAGCAACTAAAGTTCAAATGCTTGAAGTAAAGGAACTGAATATTCCAGGGATAGAAGTAATTGAAGATCAGCGTCTCATCTACGGAAATCCCGAGAACATCAAACAATTAAATTTAACACGTATTGCACGTTTACTATCGAGTATTGTAGATATGGACCCTGATTACGTTCATACAATTCTTAGAAGCAGACCGCTAAGGTATGTGCCAGTAATGCGACGTCTTCCTCCGAAGATTACTTCAAAAATTCGGGAAACACAGCTCGCATCTATTCGCAAGACGCAGGAAAAGCGTAAAGAAGCATCTACTTACGAGGCAGCACAGGAGATACATGATCCTCTTCGTTCATTGGCTCTAATCCCAGAACATTGGCGTTTTTATCCAGATGGGACTGTTGCATCGCACGTTATTGGATTTCTTAATATTAATCAGGAAGCGCAGTACGGCATAGAACGTACATTCAATCCGCAGCTTAGAGGACAGGAAGGTATAATAAGTACACTCAGCGATCCGTCTGGAGGACAAATTCTAACGTCAGATCAAACAATTATTGATCCTAAAGATGGTGATACCATTGTGTTAACCATAGATAGGTTTATTCAGAAACAGGTCGAGTCGATTCTGGAAGCTGCTGTAGAAAAGTATGATGCAGAGAGTGGACAGGTTATCATTATGGATCCGTTCACAGGACGAATTATTGCACTTGCTAATGCTCCCCTCTTCGATAGTAATATGTATGGAACAGTTTTTACAAAAGAGCCGATCTATTTGGATGAACGAAAGCAGAAAGATGTGGTTGTGGAGATTATTCATCCAGAAACAAATGCATTTATTCTCAAAGGTTACATTGGAGATGTCTTTACGGAAGAAGGGCGAGATAATTTGTCTGAAGAGAGACAGAATAAACTCTTGGTGCTGGAAGAGCTCTATAATCTGGAAGATGTAGTTCGTTATTATATTTATGTGGGAGAGAATCAGCGACAGGAAATTTTCCCGACAGATAAGCCGGATATCTGGCTTAAGTACGAAAATAACATCGGAGTTGGTGCCTATCTAAACCGTGCGATCCAGTCTATCTATGAGCCAGGATCCGTTCTAAAAGCAGTGACTATGGGAGTGGCGATTGATCAAGGGGAAATCACACCTACGGATTTATATAATGATGATGGACCATTAGAAATCGACGAATACACAATCCGAAATGCTCTGCATACGTATTATGGAGAAGTAACTATGACAAACTGTTTGGAGTTCTCTATAAACACGTGCATGACTAGTGTTTCGGAAAAACTTGGTCGCAAACTCTTCCATCGCATGTTGGAGCGCTTTGGCTTTGGGCGAGTTACTGGAATTGAATTAGAAGATGAGCAACCGGGAGAATTGCTCCCTTGGCGACAGTGGAGTAACGCTCTTCTTGCAACTGCTGCATATGGGCAAGGAATCTCTGCAACTCCACTTCAGGTAATAACAGCCATTTCGGCTCTTGCGAATGGTGGCAAACTAATGAGTCCGATAATCATTGATAGTACAATTCATAACGATGGAACAGTCATCAAAACACAACCGCGCGTGATAGATCAGGTCATTACTGCAGAAGCATCTGCAACTATTACAGCAATGCTCACAAGTGCGGTTACCAATGGATTTGCTAAGACGGCAAAAGTTCCAGGTTACAGAATTGCAGGTAAAACAGGTACAAGTCAGATTGCGGGTCCTGGTGGAAAGTACGAAACAGGAACAGGCGCAGCTATTACTTCATTCGTCGGTTATGCTCCAATCGATCATCCGCGCTTCACAATTCTTGTAAAACTAGACCGTCCACATGGTGTTGAGTACGGGTCAGAATCCGCAGCACCGATATTTAAAGATATTGCGGCGTTTTTGTTTAAGTATTATGGGATACCACCAGATGAGAATTAATTAAGAATTAAGAATTAAGAATTTAGAATTACATCCTAAATTCATGTGTTTGCTAGTCTAATTCTGAATTTTGAATTCTTAATTCTAAATTATTTCACAGTCACACTCTTGCGGGGGCACCTCCGGATTAGGTGTAGGGTTGAAATCTCGCCTATGGCCTAGTGACATTTTTTTTAAGTTATTAGGAAAAATAGCCTCCTGTATACCTGTAATTTTGTCAGGATTTTGATCATTGCTTTGGCCATTACTTTGGTAAAGCTTAATTACTTTTCCACGGAAGATGTACATACGTACAAACACCTCGCGGAGTAGTTCCGGATATGGATGTGGTTGATACAACTCAAGACGCAAATTACCATCTCCTTCTTTTTGACCGTAGCCAGGATCTACTATTGGTGAATTAAGATGTGTTGGCATGGCCATATCGCCAATCTGATCTACAACCAACAATCCAGCATAATCATAAGGCATTTGTATACGATCAGTATCTGTCACAATAAAATTCCCCTGTTGTATTTCGAATTGCTCATCTTGATTCACTTGCATAACAAATTGTTCATTTTCCTTTTCTAGCTTTTCCAGATCACGTCTTGATTGAACTCTATAAGGAACGGCTCTTTCATTATTTGGATTTACTTTGTAAGTATACTGCCTTGGTAGTAGGATAATTTCACCGTCATTACCAATTGATTCAGTATCTCCGGTGTAGAGCAATTTTCCTTGTGCTTTTGTTTTAGCCATGATTTTTTCAACCTGAGGTTTAGGAATAGCATTGCCCACTTGGTGGAAAAACCTTCCCACTTTATCACCTTCTAGCAATTCTATATCGTAATGTGAATATGTGCTTCCTTTAACTCTGGCTGTAATTTTATGTTTTGTTACGTCGATATCTTGCTCTCTTGTTTTGCCTCGGTGCTTAATAGATAAAAACACACCAAGTTGGGCTAGGCATGATTTTGTTCCAAATCCAATACTATGAATGTCATCTCCGAATAATTCTTGTAAATCATCACCTTTTACTTCAATTTCACCATCCCATGCACGGTTTCCTGTCTTGTGTGGTTCAGTCCATACTAAGTGTGCATCATTATCTAGTATGCGCATTTCACATTTATCAGTACTGGTGGCTTCCAAAGTCATATTAATAACACTTTACCTTAAAATAGTTGTTAGTCAAATATTAACTATTTATGTAAATAATCAGCACACTCTCAAAAGAGAGCACTATTAACTACTTGTCATGAGTTTATTGAATGATTCACTATTAACTTTTAACTCTTAACTTTCTATTTTTGCATCAATCCCTTCAGCTTACGTAATGTACGAACTTCGATTTGACGTACGCGCTCTTTGGTAATACTGAAGTGTTTACCAATCTCTTCAAGGGTATGTTTATTCCCGTCATCAAGACCGAATCGATTTCGAATTATGTATTGTGTGCGTTCATCCAGTTTCCCTAGAAGTCTAAGTATATTTTCAATATCAATCTTATGTTCATATGCTTTTGCAGGACCCAGAACATCTCTATCGGGAATATCAGCATGTGGATTGTTTCTATCTGGATAAATATGCTTGATTGAATTGAGATTTCTAAGACTCTTTGCCTGTTTAAGTAGCATTAGTCCTTCTTGTGTTATTCCGATCTCATCTGCAATTTCTTGTTCTGATGGAGTTCTGCCGAGTGTTTTTTCCATTGATCGTTCAGTAGCATTCCATTTCGAAATAAGATCTATTAGATAAGAAGGAATGCGTATAGTATGTGTTTTATTTGTTAGTGCTCTTTTGATATTTTGTTTGATCCAATCCTTTGCATACGTAGAGAACTTTGTTCCCATTCTAGGATCAAAATCTTCTGCGGCACGCATCAATCCAAGATTCCCCTCTTCGATGAGATCTTGCAGATCTAATCCTTTACCAATAAAACCATGAGCAATGCGCACAACAAGTCTTAAGTTTGCACGAACCATATGTTCATATGCGTCGGAATCACCTTTGGCAATGCGTTCACCTAGTAATGATTCCTGCTCAGAAGTTAAAAGAGGCACTTTGCCAATATCATTCAAATAAATTGATAATGGGTCTACAGATTTACTGCCATTCATAGAGCGTCCATTTACCGACATAACTTATTTCACTGTAACTGATTTTGCTAGGTTCCTTGGCATATCAGGGTCTTTTCCTCGTTTAACAGCTAAGAAGTATGCAAGAGCTTGAACAGGAATAATGTTTACCAGAGCCTGAGCATTTCCAGCATCAGGTACTTTGATCCACACGTCAAATACTTCGTTATTCTCCGGTGCGACTCCGATAATAAATGCTCCGCGTGATTTCAGTTCAATAGCGTTGCTAATGATGTCTGCTTTTACCTCATCATTTCCAACTAATGCGATGCAAGGAGTCCCCTCTTCTATTAGAGCAATGGGTCCGTGCTTCAGTTCGCCGCCGGCGAATCCCTGAGCGTGCACGTAACTTACCTCTTGAATCTTGATTGCACTCTCTAATGCCATTGGATAGTTCCAGCTTTTCCCGATAATAAAGAGAGCCGATTTCTCCTGAATCTTCTCTGCAAGTTCTTCTATAAAGTTCACATAACGTGGATTCAACATATCGTTGATCTTGGATGAAGTTTCCAAAAGAAGCTTTTGTCCTTCACGTAGCTTGTCGTTCATGGCATATGCAATGAGCATGAGAACAGCCATCTGACCCGTAAGTGCTTTGGTAGAAGCTACTGCACGCTCTGGCCCTGCATTAATAAGGAGAGAGTAGTCTGCTTCACGATCGATGGTTGATCCTTCACTGTTCACTATCGCGAGTACTTTTGATCCTTTCGATTTTGCAACTTTCATAGCTTCCAGAACATCCGCTGTCTCTCCACTTTGGCTTACAACAATGACAAGACTCTTTGGTTTAAGAAAGTGATGGTAAAGCTTAAACTCGCTGGCTGGTGCAAAGTTCACATGCTTCTCGGCAATTACAGAGAAGAAGTACTCCGCAGCCATGCATGCTGTTGCAGCAGTACCACATCCAACCAAAAAAGTTCCATGTGCATTTTTAATAGCCTCGGCGAGCGTGAGAATTTGATCTTCATTCTGATTAACAGCACGTGCAACGGATTCTTTCTGATCCATAATCTCTTTGAGCATGAAGTGGTCGTACTCCCCTTTTTGTGCTTGCTCCACTGACCATGTGATTTCGATCTCGCGTTTCTCTATAGCTTCACCAGTTTCCAGATTGGAGAAGATGATGTTGTTTCCATCAGTTACCACCATCTCACCATCATCTAAATACTGCACCATCTTTGTGTGTTCAAGGAAGGCTGGAATATCAGATGCGATGAAGTAGCCGTCCTCGCCAACTCCAATAATGAGTGGTGATCCATTTCGTGCTGCAACTAGTGTGTTGGATTCTGTGTGTAATGCAAGAAAACCAAAGCGTCCTTCAAAATCTTTACACGCACGTCTGGCAGCCGAGGCAAAGTCTCCGGTTTCCTTCATATACTCTTCAATCAGATGAGGAATCACTTCACTGTCAGTTTCGGATTTAAACGAGTGACCCTTCTTTTCTAGGTAAGCCCTTAGTTCCTGATAGTTTTCTAGAATGCCGTTGTGTACAACGGCGATTGTTTCATCTTCGTTTGCATGAGGATGTGCATTCTGAGTAGTCACTCCACCATGTGTTGCCCAGCGCGTGTGGCCGATAGCCAATGCACAGGAATCAGAGAAGTTGGAAGTTTTTATACCCGAAATTTTTCCGATATCTTTTTCTATGGAAAGTGTCTCATCAATTTTGCATGCTATGCCCCACGAGTCGTATCCGCGATACTCGAGGTTTTTTAGACCATCGATCACGAGGCTACCCGCGTCATTTCTTTGCCCAACATAACCAAAGATTCCGCACATAGAATAGGCAGATTGTAGGGAGATTTGAGGATTAGTCAATGATTTTAACAAGGGATAGGGACTAGGCACTAGGGATTAGTCAATGAATAAGGGTGCGTAAAGTCGAAAAGTCAAAAGGTCAAAAGGTCTTAAAAGTCAAAAGGTCGTAAGGTCTTAATGTCAAAAGGTCGACATTTTGACCTCTCGACATTTCGACATTTCGACATTTCGACTTTTTGACCTTAAATAATTATGAAGTTTTTACTTCCACAGAAATATAATTGCAGTTAAGCTTCCGCAGAAATGCCCCTAATCAAGTCTGCCATTAAACGTGCAAAGCAAAACGAAGAGCGCCGCAAGCGTTTGCTCCCCTATCGTACAATTATGAAAACAATGATTCGCAGAATTGTGGATCTTACCAATGAAGGTAAAAAGGACGAGGCAGCAAAACACTTGGCCGAAACATTTAAAGCTATAGATACAGCTGCTAAAAAGAAAATCATTCATCCTAAGAATGCTGCGAGGAAGAAGGCTAAGGTAGCTAGGTTGGTTTCAAATGTTACCTAAATAGTATGGTCCCATTGTTTCATGGCTCCATTGTTCTAAAGTGGCAGCAGACTTGGTAATCGCTTGCTTGCCCTGAGTGAGTGTAGTGATATCGAAGGGCGAACAATTGAGCAATAGAGCAATGGAACATTGTAACAATAGTATATAATCTTTCTATGATTATCCTCTCTCTTGATATCGGCAAACGTCACACAGGTGCTGCATTTGTCAGAGAAGAAGATGGTATTCCTTTGGCTTTGGATACTATTCATCATAAGTCCATTGAAGAGTTGGCACAGCAGGTGTCAGTTATTATTAATGAAAAGCATATCGATCATTTAGTTCTTGGTCTTCCACTACTTCCTTCAGGTGAAGAAGGATCTCAGGTCGCTTTCGTTCGGGCAGTTTCTCAAAAATTGGAAGAAAACGACATTTCTATGACATTTATAGACGAACGCTACACAACACCCAAAAAGTGTGAAAATGATGAAAATACGGCAGCTGCATGTGCACTTTTAGCCATCTATTTGCGAAGAAAAAGTATTTGACAAATATAGAAATGTCATTAAAATAGATCTCCTCGTTCTTTTAAGACAACCGCTTTTAACTAAGAGTAAACAAGCAACATGTTTGTATAAAGTCTACTCGAACCTTCTGTGTTAATCTTTCGTATCTGTCAAATATTTGGTATAAAGAAGGTTGTTTCTCCCCCGCTAACTCATGCCTGACACCACATCTTCAACTGCTTCCAAATCTGGGTCACAGCTAACCATCAATCTCCAAGAGTTACTTAGTAACCTCTTTCTTGTTTTAACAGAGAAAGAGTCAAAAGTAATTGAAAGAAGATTTGCACTTCAAGGTCAGCCTAGGCAGACACTTGAAAAAATTGGTAAGCATTTTAATGTCACACGTGAGCGCATTCGCCAGATTGAAAGTATCGCTCTTGGAAAGCTCAGGCGTACGGTGCGGACAACAAAACTTGATGAGGTTAATCAGGTAGCCAAGATGATTCTTCATTCAAATGGAGGACTTATGCGGGAAGATGAGCTCATTAGCGCAGTACTTACTCGTATTCAGGGAAGCACAGAAGTGGATGGAGCAGTTCTCAGACTCTCCTTCTCCATTGATTCGGAAATGGCACTCGGTAATCGTAGTAATACATTTGTTTCCTTCTGGAGGTTGGAATCTCTCGCAATGGACGACATTATTAAGATAGTCAATAGCATGGGTAAAATTCTCAAGAAACGTAAGAGCTGTATGGATGCAGATGAGATTGTTTCTGCCATTCAGAAGATGAACCTATTCGAGAATCGCGTTCCAAGTAACGAGCTTATCATGAGTTGTTTAGGTATTGATGAGCGTCTCAAGGAAATCACGGAAGGATGGGGACTCACAGAGTGGCGTTTTGTGCGACCACGCAGTATTCGTGACAAAGTAGAGATCATTCTAAAGAAGGCCGGTGAACCTCTCCATTTTATGGAGATTGCAAATATGATTCGCGAAGCAAGTTTTGACCACAAGAATGTTACTGTTCAGGCGGTTCACAATGAACTTATTCGTTATCCTCAATTTGTACTCGTTGGTAGAGGGTTGTATGCATTAAAAGAATGGGGTTACGAATCTGGTACTGTGGCAGATGTGATTGAAAGGATCCTCAAGGATAAGGGTGCACTTAGCAAAAAGGAGATTATTGTAGAGGTATCTAAGCAGCGTACGGTAAAGGTTGGAACCATCTCACTAAATCTCCAGAAGATGCCTTACTTCAAACGTGTTGGTCGAGCAGTTTATGCGTTTGATGCGACTAAGAAGTAACCTTCAACACGGGCGCTACGCGCTCTTTCGACACGCTTCGCTTTCAACAATTAACATTTACGGTTGAAAACGACTCGGATTTAGCGGAGGAGCGTGTTGACTGTCGAAAGCCTGCGAAGTAGGCGTGTTGATAGTTCTCTAAAAGGGAATGTATTGTAGTTGATAGTTTATATAGTATTGATAGGATATGATTCCCAACCATGCACCCCATCAAGAATTTTCCTACGGCTTTACTCCTACTCAGTACACTCTTTTTAGTTGGTTGCGGCGACCCCGAACTTATCCCCCTCCCCACAGGAGAACAGACAGTGACCGGCGAACTTTTTCCTGCAGATTTATCACTGACGCGACGCGGATCACATGTTCTTAAACAAGATGGATTAGAAGTCTATTTTCTAGAAAGCACAAGGGTGAACCTTCGTTCTTTTGAGCTTAAAACGGTCATTCTAAAGGGGGTATTTGAACGTAACACAGACCCCACAGATCTACCTGTTTTGGTTGTAGCAGAAGTGGAGTCGGATAGCGGAGACAATCCAACTTGGTCGTACCCTTCACTTGGCATCACATTCAAAGCACCTCCGGAGTGGAAGGCACAAACTACAGAAGATGGCGTGCAGTTCTTGGTCGAAGGGTCGTCCAAACCTGTTCTTACAATATTCTCGGAAGGGAAAGACCTAGAACTCTCCTCGGGCTTCCCTGTTCTCATTTCTGGTGAACGTGCGGTGCGTCGTATCGATGAAAAAACGGGTGCGGAATCTATTACTATCGAAAGAGATGAAACATTTCTTACACTCCTCTTCTCCGCGAGCGATCAGGAGCTCAGACAGGAGTGGCTCACTCTTTTAAGAAGTATAGAACTTGATTCATCGCCATCAATCAAACCTCCAACTGGTACCGGAGCAACTGTGCCATGTGGGGGGTCAGCAGGAGTGCTGTGTGGCGAAGGTTACTTCTGTAATGTTACGAATATTGAAGAAAATATTGGTATATGCAGTAGGCTGAAGAGATAATTCTATTGTTCAATTGTCTCATGGTTCCATTGTTCGCCCTTCGATATCACTACACTCACTCAGGGCAAGCAAGCGATTACCAGATCTGCTGCCACTTTAGAACAATGGGACAATGGAGCAATGGGACAATAGAATTATGCAAACATAACCTGGAAAACGTAGTTGACATCACTCTATTTCATTTAGTCATATAACCCCTATCCCTCCAAAAAATGGCCTATTCATGCTATAATAATAGGATTCGACATCAACATGTATCCCGAAGAACAAACTCCGCTCACCGGCAGTGTCGATCGTCCGTCAGAATCTGCAGTGTGCAAGATTATGACGGAGCGCACATCGTTCTATGCGCATAGGATGCTCATCTGCCTTCGCCTCTGGAGAATCGGTGGGCATTCTTGTAAAAGAGCTCTGGTATTTCTTCTCTCAAAAGACTTCGGCGGATTTAGCTGTTACATTCGAAACGCAAAATGTGCGCTCACTTGGATAGTACTGGCGAGCATTCTTGTAAATACGACGTCTGTTACACAGGTGTTTGCGGCATCAGGTGATTTTTTGCCGTTTGATGTGCCACTTAAAAACTATGAATTGCTACAAGAGCCGACTCTTCCAACTGCAAGTGGTGCTGTTAATGCACTTGAGGTATTGGAAACTCAGATAGTGGAGGAAATAGAAGTTATTGAGGAAGAAAGTGAAGAAGATACATCAATCATATTTGATGCAGGATTGGATCCTGCAAGTTCGACAAAAACGCTTAGCTCGTCCGGCGTGATTCTTGAGTCCGGCACTGGTTCATTGGAAGAACCTTCGTACGATGATCAGCAAGAAGAGTTAGAGCCTTTGATCTCGACTGGTGCAATTACAAAAATTCCTGATTCCGGATCTGGAACATGGTCGGGGTCAGGCAGCTCGTGGGATTTCCCAGAAACAGAAAGTGAAACTGGAACGGTTGTTACTTCTACAGGTTCAATCACTAGTACAGGATCAGTCATTACTGAAACCTCCAGTGGAGATTTAGTAACTCAGTCAGGCTCGATAGTTTTTTCAGGTTCGATAGTTTCTTCTGGTAGTGCACTTGTTGAATCAGGAGCATCTATAGACGTAGATGAAAATGAAACAGAGTCAGGATCAATTGTTGAGGATGATGAAGACGAGGATCTACGTGAGATAGAAGGACTCTCTGGATCACTCTTGGAAGAGGTAGATCACTTCTTTGGTTCTAACATATACCCGACCTTTTCGATTCCAAAGCATAAGGAAATTATATCTACGCAAGAATTCATGGAGCGCCTAGAAGTTAAAGTGACAGATTCCATGGGAGAGGAGTTGGATATGCAGGGAAACATCTCTGAAGATGCAGATCACTATGTGTTCATGCTTACTCCTCCGGAGAACTTTAGACCTGGTAACTACCATATAGAAGCTCTGCTTAAAGCAGAACATGGTGCGAACAGAAAGGTGCAGAGTTTCTTTAGAAAAATAAACACTGCTGAGGAAGAAGAAGTGCAAGATGTACTCTTGTATTCCGGTGATGTTCCACTTGGACTAATTGCATTTAATACTGACCGACCATCTTTTGTGCAATGGCAGGGGGCGAATGTAGAGATGACCGTTTCTGATGAAAATGGACAACCACTATGTGATGCTTCTGTGGATGCAACTGTAGTTCATCCAAATGCTACTCGAACAATCCTATCTACAGAAGATGGATCTATTGAGATGATCGATGATTGCGTATTGCGATCTATCGCTCCCCTCCCAGACTATACGTTCCAAGTTGCATTTCCATCCCAAGGAATATACTCGATCAATGTAAATGCACAAACACGGTTCGACGATGCTAACCTTAAGCAATCAGGATCTGTACATCTCTCCCAAAAGATTCCAGTCACAGAAGACCCGCTGATGCTTGATGTGAAGAGAGAGTTTGTGACACGCACATTTGCCGATAACAAAGAAACGATGGAGATCACCGTTATCCCTATGCATACGTTTGTTGGGGAAATAACAGATCGTGTCCCTCCTGGATTTGAGGTGTTAGGATCTAATCCTCCAGCCGGAGTAAGCGAAAGCAAAATCACAGGAGCAAAGACGCTCACTTGGAACAGGCGTTGGGAGGCAGGGATTCCTATTACGCTTTCATACAGTGTTCGTACACCTTCCGCTTCTCCTATCTTTTCTCTCTTTGGACCTCTGAGAGCGAAAGGAACTATCGAGGACAGTGAGCCGGAACCTATTACGCTGCCGCGATTTATTCTTAATAGTTCTACAGGGTCACTGGAAGATTTGGATATTTTTGTGGAGGAAAAAGAAGAAAAAGAGGAAAAAGAGGATGTTGAATCTGCATCCGGTTTTCTTCTGGAAAGTGGAAGTGGTTCAGATGTGATTAATGAAACAGGTTCTCTCATTCCTCATGTACCTACTTTGTCCGGAGCGATCATTCCATATCCGAACCCGCCTGCCCACCGAAGCTCGAAGAGCGAAGGCGGGAACCCGAATCATTCTTCAAGTGGAACGCTCTTCAAAATGCCATCATCTGTTCCAGTAAAGTCACTCATAGAAGAGCTGGTTCCCGATGACCTTTTGGAGATGGTTCCTTCTGCAAGAAATGTTCGTGCTAAGTTGCTGGAAATGGAGGAGAAGAAAGAAGAAGAAAAAGAGTTAAAGGAAATAAAAGAGTCAAAGGAGTTCCAAGAACAAGAAGTTCCGTCCACTCAGGAACAGACGCCTGTTTCGAACGAAATCGAAGAGTTACCACCTGCGGAGTCTGAGGATAAAATAGAAGAAAATGCAGTAGATGTAGTTGATGTGATTGAAGAATCAGAAAACACAACAGATAGTATTCTGGAAGAAGGTCTCGAGTCTCTTCGCACGTTGCCTAATAAAATCAACACGCTGCTTGAGGCATACAATCCTCGTACTGAATTATTGTCTGGATACATCCAAATTATTTCACTGAATATTTTTGATAAAAAGATACAGCAGATGTCCGAAGCAATGAGTGGAGCACAGCAACAATTAGCTGCACTCTCACCTAGATCATGGTTGCAACTAATTGATGATCCATACAAACCATCTACAATGCTGGTACGGGCGGAGAGCTATATTGCGCAAACACTAAAAACCTATCGATCACGCCTTTTGGATGCTCCAAAGATGATATCTGTCATCGGACGTCAACCGAAAAAGTATATTCGTACACCATCTGAAATCGCCCTATTAGATCTGATCGCGCTGTCGTCTCCAGCTGTCACTAGTCCTCCTTCTATGGGAGAGGTGGCGCGCAACATTCTAGATCAAATGTTCAAGGAGAGCGCGTTGCCTCAGGTGATTGTTGAAACCGGATACTCACCTTTGTCTGAACTGGAGATTGCGAAATTGTCTGAACCGCAGATTACGCAGATAAAAAGGATTACCAGCCTTCGCCTCTTGGCTACGGCCCGGCAAGCGCAGATTTCTTCTCAAAAGGATACATCCAATCATTTATCATTCACGTGGGTTATTTCAACAGAGAAAAATGATGATGTTGGTGCATCTGCGAAATCTGCGTCATCAGCGTTATCTGCGGTTCAGACAAAGGGTGTGGTTCAGACATTCACATGGATTGCCGATGATAACTACGGACTCCCACACCCAGCGGCAGTTCGTTCCATGGAAGTAGCGTGGGCACTCTCGTCTACTCCTTTAAGTTCAAAAGAAGAATGGTGGCTGCTTGCAACTGCTCCAGTGAATACACTTCCACCACAGATTGTTCTAACGGGTTCGGGTTCCCGCCTTCGCTCTTCGAGCTTCGGTGGGCAGGCGGGTTCGGATACAGAAAATATATATATTGCGAATCCGAACACAACAATCGACAACCGAACAATAAGTTACGAAGAGCCACGCAAATGGCAGCTTCTTTCTCTGGCTGTTCCAGAAGGTACGGTTAGCAAATCACAGCTTAAATCGGAACTAACTCTGATTCCGGAGGGTGGCAATACATTCTCCGTAAACTCTTTGCCAACATTCAAACTTCTTGAAACCGCATTTACAGAAACCGGTTCTCTGCTGGACGAAGTAGGAAATCTTCAAACAGAAGTTGCAATGCGTGAAATAGCTCAAGTGTTAATTAATCAATCTGACATCAAAAAAGAAGTGATTAAGTCTGTTATAAAAGATAAGAGAGACACTATCGCACGTAATTTGATAGAAGACTCTGTAAGCATGAGTTCTCTTGCTGCAAATGTAAGTGGTAGTGGTACAAACAGAGTACGCAAAGATGTTCTTGAAGAAACAGTTATTAATGCATTAGAGAATGTAAATGTACAACAGGTGATTGCAGAAATTATAGAAGAAACCGGAGAACTTGATTACATTCTTTCTCAAGTTGTTGATGAAGAAGTAACAGATGCAATTGTAGAAAATATAATTCAGGAAGACGCAGATCTAGACATTGCTTCTGCGACCAATAGCTCAAACAAGTATATAACAGACCTTCTTAATGAAAAGGTTGTTGACATTGTTAAAAAGGACAAGGGAACAAGAGAAGCAGTTGTGAAAGCTGTTGACGAGGATAACGAGGAACTAGAAACTATAAACCCTTCGACTGCTCTCAGGACAGGCCCGAAACCAGAAACTAATTCGTTGATCTCAATTACTCTCAAAGACTCACAAGGCAACGTCGTTGAATCCCCTTTCCATTACAAACCCGGTTCAGTTCTGCTTGTTCTGGAACCAACTCGTCAATTTAAACCTGGCAAATACACTGTGGAAGTTACAGTGACTCATCCGCTCACAGGAGAGCAGCAAGTTCTTACACAAGATTTCTCGTGGGGTGTACTTGCAATGAATACAGATCAAGATCGATATCTTCCAAATGATATAGCACAGATCGCATTTGGTGTTTTGGATGATGCAGGAGAGATTGTTTGTGACTCAGAGCTGGAGTTGATTATCACGCCTCCACAAAATCCCAAAAAACAAAAAACAAAACCCAACTTCGTAGATCCCAGTACTTCTGTGATAGTTCTATCAACGGAGGATGGTTCGATAAAGACGACTGGGAGTTGTGGGATAAAAGAAGCAGGACTTATAGATCCTGACTACGAAGCATTTATCACACTATCCGAAGAAGGAACGTATCAATTGGAATTAACAGCTTCATCTTCAGGAGGAACTAAAACAATAACCTCAGAGATTCTGGTTGATTCTGCCCCTCCTTATATAGTAACCAGAAAAGCTGCCACAAGGCTCTGGCCGTTTGCACCGTCTCCGGTAGAGATAGAGGTTGAGTTTAGTGAAGACTTTGATGGATTCATTACAGAGACAGTCCCCTCTTCGTTCCAGATTCTAGAAACACAACCAAACTATTGGTCCAAAACCACAGATGATAATGGAAATAAGCACATTATGTGGCATGCCATTCAATCTGCTGGTTCTACCGGTTCATTTACATACATATATGATGCACCTGATGTGAGCCCTGAGTTCTATTTGTTAGGTCCGCTCAAGTTCCAGACAGATTCAACGATGATTGTGTCGCCCATTCCTCTTAGAGAGCTCATGAAGAATGAAGGACAGCAAAGCAGCAATAGTAAAGAGCGCAAAAACGAGATTGCCGAGGGTAAAGAATTGGTGGAGATCAATCATGATGACGAGAGAAGTGTTTCAGATTTAAGTGCAAGAGACACGGCGAATATAGCAGAAATGGAATTGGATATCAACGATGTGAGATCAACAGAGAGCATTGCTGCAATAGTTGCTAAAGACCAGAATGCGGCGAATTCAGTGCAAATTGCTGAGAACACTCTAAGTCGTGGCGGAGTCCAGCAGAATGTAGGAAGTAGCATAGGTGAACGACCTTACACCCCACATCAGGACTTGTCAATAAAACAAAACAATGAACTGTCCGGTGCGGGGCAGGCCCAGCATCAGGACTCGTCAAGCCCAGAAGCTAAAAGAACCTCCCCTGTCAGAACCACAGATTACACAGATTACGCAGATGACGCAGATCACATCAACAAAGCTGGTGACAAGAAATCTGCGCCATCTGCGGTATCTGCGGTTCAGACGACGGGTGAAGAGCAAATTTATTATGAACAAAGATCTTGGCAAATAGCATCCGATGCCGGAGTCACACTAAAAATCTGGGATGGAGAAGGAGCAGAAGATACAAACTGGTCCACCGGTGCAAACTGGAGTGGCGACAGTGTTCCTGGAATCGGAGACATAGCATACTTTGACGGTACAAGTGACAACAATTCTACGTTTGATGCAGGATTCACCACAACCATTGGTGGACTTAAGCTAGGAAACGCTTACGATGGAACAATAACATTGGCACAACCAATGGGCATCTCAGGTTCTGTAATACTCTCAGGAGGAACATTGGATGTATCAGCATCAAACTATGACGTAACAGTTGCAGAAGACTGGAAGGAATATGGAGGAGGTACGTTTAATGCAAGAGGAGGAACAGTTACTCTTACAGGAACAGGAGACTCTACTACTTCTCATACACTATCTGGTTCCAGTTCATTTAATAACATTACTTTGGATAATGGATTAGTTGGGTATTGGAAGTTTGATGAGGGGTCTGGTTCAACAATTGCAAGAGATAGTTCACAGTATGGGAATGATGGAACTTTGACTAATATGGATCCACAAAGTGATTGGATACTAAATACAACTCCTGCAGGGAACACGGGGACAACGTTCTTTAATCCTTATTCGTTGGATTTTGATGGGAGTAGTAATTATATTGAGATTGGAAATGTATCTGATTTAAGTTTTGAAAGAACAGATTCTTATACAATCTCAAGTTGGGCAAATATATTTAATGATTCCACATCTTTGGCACCTATATATGCAAAAATGGATGGCAGTTCACCATATAGAGGTTATGATTTATTCTTTGATAACAGAGATGGCGGAAAGATCCGAGCCCATCTTATAAATACCTGGAGTTCGAATGCTATCGCAGTTGACATGTTATATTCAACCTTTGATCCAAGAGGATCATGGCATCATTTCTCTGTAACTTATGATGGCAGTAGTAGTGCCATGGAGTTGATATTTATGTAGAATGGAATTTCTCGTAATGCTGCTAACACTTATGACTCTCTAGGTGCGACTATGGTAAATAGTAATAGTGCTCGAATTGCATCACGTGATAGTGCTACTACATTCTTCAAGGGTCCCATCGACGACGTCCGCATCTACAACCGAGCACTCTCCGCATCCGAAGTCTCAAGCCTCGCCTCGGGTAATCCAAGTACAGGCTCTGGCTACTACACACTCGGATCTTCCCTCGACCTAACAGGAAACCTAAACAATTACACAGGAAACCTCGTTTCTTCAGGAGGCATAACAATTCAAGGAAACTGGAATAATCAGGGAGATTTCACACATGATGGTGGAGGAACTGTGAATTTGAATGGAACAAACCAATTAATGAGTGGTTCAACTGTATTCTGGAATCTAACTAGTACAGGATCCTCCTCTGACACCCTTCGCTTCGATTATACTTCTAGACAAAACATCTCAGGTTCACTCGTTCTATCTGGGGACTCAGGGCAAGCCCTTTCTCTCAGATCAACCAAGACTGGAAGTGCTTCTAATATCCTCTTGGATGCAAGTGCAGGAACACAAACTCTTACATATCTTGATATTAAGGATAGTGATGCAAGTGGTGGAACAGAGCTTCTTGCCAATGATGGAACAAGTACAGATTCAGGTAATACTACTAATTGGGACATAAGCACACCTGCTACTACAGTCACCATCACAGGAGTTGCATATTCAGATGAAGGTACCACTCCTCTAGCCTCTAAGACCGTCTCTATGAGTTTGAATGGTGGAGCAATTACAGATAGTGGCACAACAGACGCAGGAGGAATGTTCACACTCTCCGGAGCTACAATGACAGGAGGAACAATAATTACAGTATTTATTGATAATGAAACTGAAGATGCAGTTACAGTAACTGTTTCGAGTGGAAGTACTATGACAGGGGTGCATTTGTATCAGGATAGATTGATTATAAGGAGTGAGACAGGAGCGATGACACAACCAAGTGGTAGCGAGGGGACACTCACCAGCACTCATTTAGATACTGCTAATAACAGCGGAGATGCAGATATCAATGCGATTTATACGATGAGTTCGCTGAATGTAACAACGATCGATGGAAAAACTCTCTACATCTGGACAGGATCACTCCTTAACCTTGGTGGCACATTGGATGTTGGAACATCAGGAACTACATCAGAGCTTCACCTTAATGGGTCTCTTACACAGAACAATAATGTTATTGGAATCGAAGGAAACTACACACAGAGTGGAGGCACGTTTACGGGAAGTAATGGAGGAAGTTTGATTGATATTGATGGTAAATTCATACTTGTAGGCGGGGTGTTTACCGCAACCTCGGGCACTTGGGAACAGTCAGGTGATATGACGATTTCAAGTGGTTCATTACTGCATGGTTCCGGATCGATTACGTTTAATCTCAGCAGCACCATCAACATAGGTTCGGAATCATTAAATGATGTTGTTTTTAATAGTATTAATCAAACTTGGACCATCACAGACACAATGGATGTAAACGGTGATTTAACGATTGCAGCGGTAACTGGTCTTAAGAGCGGTGACATCAACGTTGCTGGTAATGTTACAACTACATCTGCCTCTTGCGGAGGTAGCCCAGCGGCGTCCATAGTTTTTGATGGTGCAGGCGATCAGACTTTGGGTGCAGACGGTGGAACAGGCGCTGTTCCGGCAATTACCATCAACAAAACAAGTGGCACTCTGACTATAGAGGATCACATCAATGTGATTGGATACCAACGTTCATGGACATACACTGCGGGAACCGTGGATGCTGGAACAAGTGTAATAGAATTTAAAAACCAATTAACAATCGATTCTGGGGCAATGTCATTTAATGACGTTATTTTTAATTTTGGCAACCATAGCTGGACAATAACAGACACAATGGATGTAAACGGTGATTTAACGATTGCAGCGGTAGCTGGCCTTCTAGGTGGTAACATCAACGTTGCTGGTAATGTTACGACTACATCTGCAATTTGCGGAGGTAGCTCCCCGGCATCCATAGTTTTTGACGGTACAGAAAATCAGACTTTGAGCGCAGATGGTGGAACAGGTGCTGTTCCTGCAATTGCCATCAACAAAGAAGACGGTACTCTTACGATAGAGGATACAATCAATGTTAATGGATACGATCGTACATCGTGGACATATACCGCAGGTACGGTGGATGCCGGAACTAGTAAAGTACAATTTGTTGTAGGATCTACTATAGACTCTGGCACGATGTCATTTAATGACGTTGTTTTTAATTTTGGCAATCATAGCTGGACAATAACAGACACAATGGATGTAAACGGTGATTTAACGTTTACGGCATTGGTTGGTTTAAATGCTGGCAAAATTTCTGTGGCAGGAAATGTATCGATAACAGATGCAGATGTGAATCTGGATGGAGGAGCCAACATCACACTTGATGGTACTGGTTCACAGACACTCAACCTAACAACTGCAGGAGCTCTGGATAACGGTAATGTTAATATCAGTAAATCCGCAGGACAGGTAATAATGACTTCTGATTTCACATTGGATGTTGCGGGTCAGGATCTCATTCTCACAGGAGGCACCCTAGACCTAAGCGGCTACAATCTCTCAGTCGCAGATCAGTTCACAATTGGAACAGGAACAACACTTAAATTACATGGTAATGAAACAATTACAGGTGGACCAGATACAGTTTGGGGAAATACTACAGTTCACTACAACGATGAAGATGCAACTATTACAATGCTAGATCAACCATTCTGGAATTTGATTGTTGGATCAACAGGTAGCGCTGTATACCATTTGGCTAATGCGGATTCACTTGCACTCTCAGGTTCACTTACAATCTCCGGAGGAACTCTGGCGGTTACGAACGGACAGAATATAACCTTGAGTGGATCTTTGATACAAGGTGCAAATGGAACGTTTACTGCAGGAACAGGAACAGTAACTTTGGATGGAATAGCTCAAACACTTTCTGGTGCAATAAGCTTCAATAATCTTACAAAGACTATAACGAATGCAGATACACTTACATTCTCCTTAAATGGAGAGAAGAGTATCAGTGGAGCACTTACTTTGCAGGGTGCGGTATCTAATCTTTTGAGTCTTCGCTCAGAATCAAGTGGAACTGCAGCTCCTATCAGATTAGATGCAAGTACAGGAACACAAACACTTACATATTTGGATGTTAAGGATAGTGATGCAAGTGGTGGGGTTGAGCTGGATGCAAGTGATGGTACAAGTACGGATTCAGAGAATAATACGAATTGGAGCTTCCCTGCACCAACCGTAACAATCACAGGAACAGCCTACAGTGATGAAGGTACTACTCCCCTAGCCTCTAAGACTATTGCTTTGAGTGTAAGTGGAGCAACTGTATTTACATCTGCAGAAACAGATGCAGGTGGACAATTCACTATTACTTCAACGGGGGCAGTTGCAAGTGGTGCAGTTCTTACGTTGTTCCTAGATGATGAAACAGAAGATGCTGTAACAGTAACAGTCTCATCTGGATCTACTATGACAGGAGTTCACCTCTACCAAGACCACCTTATAATAAGGAGTGAAACAGGAGCGATGGTCGCAAGCGATTCAAATATCGGAACCGTTACAAGTACGCACCTTGCAGAAGCTGATGACTCCGGAGATAGCGATATCACTGCAATTTATACAATGAGCAGTAACGATACGACAATTGTCTCCGGTAAACGTATATACATTTGGTCAGGTTCTAAGCTTGATCTTGGTGGAACACTTACATCAAGTTACATCCATCTAGATGGAGATCTTACTCAGAACAGCAATGCCATTACTGTGAATACGTCATATACACAAAGTGGAGGTACGTTTTCTGGTGGAGATGCGACTATTGATATAAATGGATCATTTACGTTGAGTGGTAGTAGTACGTTTACTGCGACTTCGGATACGATGACAGTTAAAAAGGACTTTATCGTATCTGTCGGAGCAACCTTTAGCCACAATAATGGAAATCTTGCTTTTGCTGGCAATCATGGTGCAAATCCCGGCAGCACTATAAATGTTCCGACTACCCTCACACTAAACAATCTCACAATTGCTCGCGATCTCTCGGGCTACGCACACCTGACAATTCCTTCCGGAGATACTCTTGTAGTTCTAGGAGACTTCACATATACCAGCGGTGAAAGCTTGGAGGGGACAGGAACAATAGAGGTGCAAGGGAATGTAACTATTGGAGCCAATGCAGGAATTAACAGCTATTACTCCGGCGTTGGTGCTGCTCCTACTGTTGTTCTTAATGGTAGCAACGACCAGACGTATACGCACACTGAGAGCGGCAAACTTCCAAACCTTGAAATTGATAAAACCAGCGGCACTGTTTTCGCTGCTGATGGCACCACAACGTTGCGAATGCTTTCGTTTACTCTTACTGATGGGACATTTACTGCTCCGAGCGGAACGATGTACGTTGGGTTAAACCTTACCGCACTTGCAGATACTACTTTCAACCATAATTCAGGCACTCTATACTTCTATAGATATGGTGAAGCGAACCCTACATTTGACGTGCCAACATCTCTGACCGTCAATAATTTGACAATAGATAGAAATGGCAGCTACGGGCGATATACAATTCCATCCGAAGACACCTTCGTAGTATCAGGCAATCTTACGTTAACTGGATATGAAACTTCAAGCCCCGGAGGAGGAACTTTTGATGTAAAGGGAAACGTTGCAATTGGTACTGATGCTAACGGCGGTGCTTCTGCCATTACTCTCTCCGGCACCGGCACACAAACTTATACAGATAGCGGCGGCAATGAACCGGATGGCGATATCACAATTAGTAAACCTTCCGGCACGCTCATTCTTGCCTCCGATGCTCAGTGGAATGCAACTAGTCAGGACTTAATTTTCACAGGTGGAACTCTGGATCTTGGTGGATACAATCTCTCAGTCGCAGATCAGTTCACAATTGGAACAGGAACAACTCTTAAGCTGCATGGAGATGAAACTATTACAGGTGGACCGGATACTGTCTGGAACAATGCGACTGTTCATTACAACGATGAAGATGCAACTATTACAATG
>JAHIYH010000019.1 GCA_018814875.1 Patescibacteria group bacterium | reverse complement strand
TGAACGTTTCGATGGGGGAATACATGGGTGCAGGGAGTAAATACTAAAGGTGCATATACTATTGCAGCATAAAAACTGCACGTAAGACCCCCAGCGAAAAAAACTTTTGCCTACCCCGACTTTTCAGCTCAAGTAAGCCCCGTAAGACGTTCTTAAGGGTGTAAGAACGGTCGGGTGTTTTGTATGTGTTTGACCTCACCCCCCGACCCCCTCTCCTACTTTGTTGCACCACTCTCTGATTTTGCAGATGCATTTTGTTGTCTCAGATCTGCAGGAGAGGGGGAGCTTATGTATTCATGTATGCGATCTAAGACAGAAGAAAGAGATTGATGGATTTCGTCGTTGGTAATACGAAGGACTCTATAGTTGAGATTGAGAAGATACTCGTCGCGGCGATGATCGTATTCTTTTCTTTCTTTTTGGTTATGTACCGATCCGTCAACTTCCACGATGAGACGATGTTGTATACATAGGAAGTCAGCTATGTAAGGTCCAATGTTTACCTGTTTTCTAAATTTCATTTTATTACATTGTCGATTTCGCAATTCTTCCCAGAGAATTATCTCCTCCGGAGTCATGTTGTGTCGTAAATGCCTCGTAAATTCAGCTTTATTCTTCTTGTAGAGTTTTTCTCTTATTTCATCGCGCATAGGACGAGACAATCTACTTCAAAAATTTAAAGTAAACAAAGTTCCCCCTCTCCTGAACATAAGGTTATTGAGATATTCTCCTAATCTTTGTGGAATTTTAACAAAGAAGGAGAGGGGGCTAGGGGGTGAGGTCAAACAACTTCCAAGCTCCTCAACTTCTTCGTCAAAATATCAATCAACGTAAACGCAGCCCCTGCAATCTCCGTATCCATACATCGCACCGCACAATGTTTAAAAGCAGGCATGTAGTTTTCCATCGTTTCTTGAATACACTGTTCACGTTTTTTATGTGGCAATCCATCCAGAGTTTGGATGTTGTGTAGCCGATCTGCGATCTTTACAAGCATCACATATGGAATTGTCCCCTGCACTCGCATCATCTTCTCTATATATAGGAACTCGTGTTCTCTGCGAGATTGTTTGTACATTAAAAATGGTCTACTTAATGCCCATACAGCTTGAAACACTTCTTCGCCAAATGTTGCACATATCTCCACACTCAAAAGGGGATTTTGTTCCAATACATCATGGAGGATAGCTGTGATGTACGTATTGAATGGAAGAGTTTCTCCTGTGCTTAGGAGTAAACGCATCACGGCAAGAGGATGTGATAGGTAATCTTCGCCACCGAGTCGTTGCTCTCCTTTATGCGCGCGATATGCCAAACTGATCGCTTTTTGTAAGGTGAAGAATTCCTCTGTGTTGGAGAAAGGGAAGAAGACTGTATCATTGTCAGATAAGGTTTGAAGTGCTGCAGGATTGCTCCTGTGAACAGGAGTCTGCAATGCCATGTGATGTATGAACAGTGTCATAGGAATTAGGGCTTAGGGCTTCCCTCCTCCGCCAATGCTTCGGTGGGCAGGCGGGATTAGGACTTAGGACTTCGGGCTTTGTGGAATGAGCGGGAATTCTATAGATTGCAAAAGCATACGTGAACCAATTTTAGTTTACGATTTGTATGTGGGACTTTACTATGCTTGTTTTTATTTAACTTTTTGGTGTGATTCACTCGAAATAAGTGAATAGTGAAAAGTGAATAGTGAAAAGTGTGAAAACTTTGAGAACTAAATAAACTTTCATTCACTTTTAACTATTAACTATTAACTTTTCACTTCTCAATTCTTGAACATTTATGTACACGTCACCATTTTTTTGCCGATTGCCTCACCTTCCACCACGCTGTAAGTAGTGATACGCCGATTACAATCAAGAATATCGCGACTATGAATGCGAGGAGATCAGGAGCTGCAAAAATTGCAAGACCGAATAGAACACATAGGATTCCATTCAACAGAAGTCCGCCAGAAAGGTGGACCATTGGAGGTGGTTGGCGGCCAAAGCTGAGGCCGCGTTTAAAGAGGAAGAACATGGGGGGAGTATAGCATGATTTCTCACGTAGCAGCGATTCGAAAATCGCTGCGATTCGAAAATCTGCGATAAAAAATGCATACAAATAAAGAAAAAGATACAATGGGCGACTTTGCCACAAAAGCATTACGCCCAACACGGCACATTTCATATAACCTCTGTTACAAGAGATAGAACGCCTTGGTGTATACAGGAAGGTGTTCCACAAGTTCTTATTGATAACCTTACAATGACTCGCAACGTGCATCATGCAAAATTATTTGCCTTTTGTGTGATGCCAGATCATATGCATATTCTGATGAGTTCTGGGGAAAAAGGCTTGAGTTCATTCATGCATTCTTTCAAAAAGAATAGTTCGCGTGATTTGGCAAATTTACTCGGTTCAAATGTTTGTAGATGGCAGAAAGGGTATCACGATGAGGAGATTAGTGATTCTGAGCAGCGGCATAATGCTTTGCTGTACGTTCAAAACAATCCTATTCGACATGAATTTGTTGAAGAAATTGACAAATGGCGATGGAGTTCTGTCCATTTTCCGCATCTTATTGATCCTATGGAGATTTGGTTCGATTAATACTTGCAGCGGTTTTCGAACCGCTGCTACGGGGTTTCAAACCGCAGCGATTTTCAAACCGCAGCTACGTTACGTAAATATATTTCGAACTGCTGCTGCGTAAAATATTCGAACCACTGCTTAATTCTTAATTCTTAATTCTACATTCTTAATTCTCCTTCTCCATACAAAATATCCTCCTGTGGATGCCTGTACAAAGGAGTGTTAAGTCGCTTCTGGTCAAAAATATGACCTAGGATTCCAATGGATCTGCCAAGTGCAAAGATTCCGTTTAAGTATCCAACTTCAAAGAAGCTTTCGCGTACATCCTCCTGTAACTGTGGCATGAGTACGTCAACTAGTGTTACTCCAATCAATCCATCTACGTTCAAAATCAGGTTCGCACGTTTTGCTGTTGTAATCTTTTCAACTTCCAACGCGTAATTGGTCACTGGCAATTCTTTAAAATTCTTCTGAACGTATTCAAGCAACGCCTTAACGCGACTATCTGGGTTGTGAATACTTTTTATCTTATGTCCGATTCCCGAGATACGTTCGCCTTTGTCTTTCATCTCATCTACAAACTCCTGAGGCGAGATGCCTTTTTGCTGCGCCTGAGTGAATGTCTGGGCGGCGGCGTCTACTGCTCCGCCAAAACGTGGACCAATTGTAAGAAGTCCACTGCACAGAGCACTTATTGTATCTTTAGCTGCACTCGCAGCGACTATTGCATTATGTGCACCGGCAACGGCTGGTCCGTGATCTGCTACTGCAGTCAAAATCATTTCGAGGTATTTGAGTGTTTCGTCAGACAGATCTGCTTTCCACCAGAGTTTTGCAAGTGATTTGATGAGTGCGCCTTCTTTTATGAATTCGGAAATTGGTGTGCCACCATAGGTTGCTTCTTCACCACGATCATCACTGATTGTGGATTGTAAGTGCGTGTGCCTGCGATCCTCGGGGAGATCTTGAATTATTGGTTCCATAGAGGCCAAAATAGTACCGTTTTCCTTAAGCTCTTCATAGGTTTTTCTTATCAAAATGCCCAATTGCTCATAGTTTAGAGGCACCAATGCACCGGCTTCTTTGAGCATTTCATTCTTTGCTACGGCCGTTTCTGCTTTGCTTGCTGCCCACGCTCCGGCATGTCCAAATTGCACATCTTTGGGGAAGTATTCCGCAGATGTTCCAGACACCCAAGCGATCAAAGGTTTGGTTAGTGTCCCGTCTTTAAGTGCTTGTGCGATTGCTTCCTCCTCACGACCGCCGACCTCCGATGTAATTACAATCATTTTTACATCTGGGTTTTGTTGATAACGCAGGATGTGTGGCATCAAGTGCGAGCCGGGATTTCGGTCACCACCAATTGCAACACCTTCCACTATTCCGGAAGAATTTTCTGCAATCATGCGGTACATCTCGTTACTCATTCCGCCGGACTTGCCGACGTATCCTACGCAACCTGCGCGATGGAGTTTGCTTGCGAGTAGGTGATCGTTGCTTCCGCCTGTATCGCCAACACGAAATGCTCCAGCAGTTACAGCACCCACTGTTGCAGGTCCGATCAACATAGTTCCATGTTCTTTGGCTTTTACGATCCAAATGCGTGTATCACGTTCCGGAACGCCCTCTGCAATTGTTGCAATCACTCTGTAATTCAGATCAATACCATCATTTACAACTTTTCCTGCAGAGCGATGCGATGCAAAGCTTACTATTACATCTGCTTTGGGGAACTTCTTCTTAGCTTCTGAAAGTGTACGGACAATTGGGAGCAAAAATTCTTTTGTTCCAAAGAATACTTTTAAGGGAGCTGAATTACTCACATCAACTACAGCAGCAACGCTTGGTCTTCGTCCGGAGAGGAAATCAAAGTCGAGCATACGCTGGATCGAAATTGTTTTTCTTCCGTGGACTATTGCCGTTGTTTCAGGGGTGAAGAGCGTCTGCACGAAGGGAAAGGGAAAGGAAAGGGGAAAGGGGAAAGGGGAAAGTGGTAAGGGGAAAGGGGAAAGTGGTAAGGGGAAAGGGGAAAGTGGTAAGGGGTAAGGGGGAAGGGGAAAGGGGAAAGTGGTAAGGGGAAAGGGGAAAGTGGTAAGGGGAAAGGGGAAAGTGGTAAGGG
>JAHIYH010000018.1 GCA_018814875.1 Patescibacteria group bacterium | reverse complement strand
AAGACTCCTAATCAGGCAGCAGGAGATATGAAGAAAGCAAAAGAGAAACTCCTCAACATTGTAATCCCACCTCATGATGTTATGCTCTAGATGTTTCCAAGATGATTTAGTTCATGCTCATTCTTGGATCGGAAAAGACTGTGCCAAGTGCCAACTGAAATTTGGAACTTGGAACTTTTTCACTTGGAACTTATTTTCAGGACTTCTACCAAAGATACCCCGGAGGTCTCGCCTTGATTTTCTCCCGTTCTAATTTTGAATGATGATCAGCCCGTGCAGCCAAAACCTGATACAAAGGAGCCTCCTTTCTGTTATGTATCACCGAGAAGTGATTCGCTAGCTCTATGATTGCCTCTGCATTAGGAGATAATGCCACAAAATGCGTATTGTGCTCTATGGCATCCACAAATTCCTTCATAACGGCGGTATATTTATTTTTTATCTCCTCCAATTTAATCCACTGATTAGAATCCATCAACAGCTCGGTATGTGCATTCATGATAGATGCGTCGTTATATTTCCCCCCTAACTCATACGCAATCTGGTAGACCTCCAACGCTTCTTCTACTTCTCTTTGCGAACGAAGAATATCTCCCAACCTCTTCCATGCTCTTGGGTCTTCTTTATTCTGTTCAAAGTAATCACTAATCGCATTTTTTGCCTCATCTAAGCGCCGAAGGTCGTACAAAATTTTTGCTCGGCTTAGGTGCATATCCCTACTCATATTTTGATCTTTAGCCTTATCGTACCAATAGAGCGCCTTCTCCACTTCTCCACGCGCTTCTGCATGTCTTCCGAATGATGAAAGCACCATTCCTTGGGATTCCAGTACTGCCACCACAAGTAAAGAAGTGGCTAGAGTTACTTCAAAGAACCGAACTAATTTTTTGTGCAACTTGATGGTACTTTTCCACTCTATATCTACTGCCAGCATCCCAAGCATCAACCAAAACAAAAGTGCAATTGCCACAAACTGCAGATTATAATCAATCATGCTATGAGCCAGAAAACCCGTGAGCCCTAAAACAAGGAAGAGCTGATGAGACTTAAGTTCCATACGTACAGCCTTTATAAGAATAGTCAGAACAAGAGTGAGGAAAATAAGTGCTGCAATCCACCCACGCTCAGCTGCAAACTTCAAGATCACATTATGCGGATGATCGGATGTTGCAAGTACTCCTTTTTGCAAACGAGGTTGTACGAATCGGAAACTATACGGACCCCAACCGGTAAGTGGTTTTTGTACAGAAAGCACCCACGCCTGATTCCAAAATTGTGCCCGTTCAGAAACAGACGATGTTCCCTCGGAAGCAGTAAATGTAACTTTCTCTCCAACGGATTGGATCGGGAAGAATGAAGATCTCAAAGTATTTGAAGAAAAGAAAAGGATGAGCGCAACTGCAAACGTTACTGATCCATTTAATAACATTTTCTTCCATGGGAATGGAGAACGTTTCCAATGTTTGAGTGAAACGAAAACAATCCACAAAATAATTTGTCCTCCAAATGCAATCATTGCCCCACGTGAATAACTCAATAACAGAAATCCAATGATTAAACCTAAAACACAATAACGAAGTAACCCTTCGACAAAACTCAGGGCTGACGAAGTAACGAAGTAACGCTCACGCATAACCCACCACGCAACAAGCGGCCACGAAAGAAGAATAAAGTCCGCCCATGCGTTGGGCCAATAATCGGTATGGAAACGATAATCAAAGAAAGTGCCCACGAATCGATTTACTGGTTGGAAGAAATATACGAATAGACCGATGATTCCTGCAACGAGCAATGCTATAAGTAATAGATGTACAACTCGTTCGAAGAATGATTGTTTCCCATTTTCTTTACTCTTGCGCATCACCCAAAAAAATATCAAAGCAAGTGATCCTGTCCTGAGCACTTCATCTAATCCATAGTTTCCTGTAGATGATTTGAGGAAACTGAGTACCGTGAAACCTACAAACATCATCATGCCAAACCACAGAATAGAGTGAACTGGATCGTTCTTAGGCTTCCCCCACCCTTCGACTCGCTCAGTGTGTCGCAAGCTCCACCAATAAACATACGTACACATCCATGCAAGGAACGTAAGCAGCCATGTCGCCTCAAGGCTCTTTCCTCCTTTCCAAAATAAAGCGAATGCCAAGAAGGTCAGAACGCTCCTTTCACAGATCTTTCTCCAGTCGTAGCTTGGCATTTTTTCGAAAAGAAACTTTGATAGTTTCTGCTTAAGATAAAGCTGCATACCTAAATATTATTGCATAAGTTAGCGGAGTTTGCACTGCTGTATATCTTTGTATTAAACCAAGACTGCTTCTTCCAAGACTTTTATTCTTTTTGGAATCTGCTCAATCTCAATTTCATCCAATCTTTTATCTATACCATCAAGCTGACCAGTGAGGTTCACACGCAAACGATCTATTCGTTCACCGTTATTCTGAATTGATACGCTATTCTTGCTAATGCCCTCACGGTTTTTCTTGATCTCCTCACTATTCTTTTTAATTTCTTCACGATTCTTCTTAATTTCTACAGTAAGAGTCCTTTGCATATACTGAATGTGATCAAGCAATACAGCCGGTGTAATATCCTCATCTTTTTTTTGCATAGGCAACGATTCTATACATGCTGTATCAAATTATCAAGACACTGATTTTGTTCACAATTACTGTATTTTCCTTTAAGATTTGTTCATTCAAGCCGATGTGGTGGCCCCGCGAATACGGGGTGAATAACCCTGTCATCGTTCATTCTAAAACACTGTTTCAATATTGCCGATGTGGCGGAATTGGTAGACGCGCACGCTTCAGAAGCGTGTGGGCTCAGGCCCGTGAGAGTTCAAGTCTCTCCGTCGGCACCAGCCTACGCACAGCGTAGGCTGTCGACCGTAGTCTCCTGAACTCAATTGCTCAATTAACAACAGAGTCGCTGCGACTTCGGCTGGCAGGCCATCAGGAGCGAAGGTTGACTCTTAAGATTAGTTCTAACTTCAGTTAGTTTGGTGCACCACAAAAAACTCCACTCGGACCAGAAGGTCCAAGTGGAGCAAAGCGCTGTGTCATTCGTTCTCCTCTTCTGGCTGAACGTAGGAATTCCAAATCACAAATGCAATCGCAACGAGAGCTAACGTCCCAAATACAACCAGTCTTGCCTTGTAATATTTAACTGGTTTTTTGGTACTCGACACCTCAATATTACCCAACGGAAAAGATGGGATACACGCGGCGTACATAATCGGCCCGCTGGCCACCGGCATACTTTCCCTATGTTGTTGAGGCTTGGTCTTTGGTTTAGGTTTCATGCCCCGCATGAAATCTATTTCATCCTGCAAGTTCTTAACTTTTAAGTTAAGAAACTCAGTCCTGCCATCCAGGACCAACACCATAGCGTTGCTCTCTTCAAACTTCTTTTCGAGAGCTTCGACTCTCAAAATGAGTTGTTCCTCCATACTCTGCTCCGGATACGAATGGGGCCGAGAAGCGAGACGCGCGATCGGCTCGACTTTCACCAGCGGAAGACGCTGGATCTGCCGATTCTGCGCACAAGCAACGGACTGCAAAACCACAACCAACAACAATACTAAACGTTTCATGGGATTACTCCTTCCAATGGAACCATGATTTAGCCTAGAGGGGTTCCTCCCCTCACAGCGCTATCGCCTCTAACAAAGAGACAACGCATGAGGGGCAAAATGATGGTTTGAAGGAACGTAAATACCGAAATATTCTACTGATTTGTCAACTAGTGTCAATGAATTATTCCGAAGCCATTTACACTTGACTACCCTAATTAGCACTCTAAAATGCCGACTGCTAATCGGCTACGCGGTTAAATCGAATAAAGCCATTGGCAATTCCCCTCTCACTAAAGCGACGATACCGCTTCGCCGCATTAGCACTCTATTTTTAACTTCCTTCTATACCTATGTCAGACCTACCTCAGCTAGCAGTAAATGTAGAGCCCCTCGGTGATCGAGTAGTGGTTCATCCTTTAGAACAAGAACAAGTAACAGCTTCTGGTATTGTGATTCCTGATACTGCCTCCGGCGAAAAGCCGAGCGAAGGTATTGTTATAGCTATTGGAAAAGGAGGAATCGGCAAAGATTGTGCAAATCCGTCTGAATTCCTGAAAGTTGGTGACAAAGTACTCTTTGGAAAATACGCAGGCGATGATGTAAAACTTAAAGATAAAAAAGGGAAAGATATAGAAGTCAAAATCCTCCACTTAGATTCCATTCTAGGAAAAGTCGCTTAAACGACATTTTTCATTTTTCATTATTCATTTTTCATTCCCCAAAGGTTTATGGCCAAAAAACTCTCATTCGGAAACGACGCTCGCGACAAGATCTTCGCTGGTGTAACCAAACTTACTAAAGCTGTTAGTGCAACAATGGGTCCAAAAGGACGCAACGCTGTTATAGAAAAGAAGTTCGGCGGTCCTACAGTTACCAAAGATGGTGTATCTGTTGCAAAAGAAATCGAGCTTGAAGATCCCGAAGAAAACATGGGAGCACAACTGGTGCGCGAAGCTGCAACCAAAACCAATGATGCAGCAGGAGACGGAACTACAACTGCAACCGTGCTTGCACATGCAATCATGGCAGAAGGCCTTAAGCACCTCAGTAGTGGCTCTAACGCTATTGCTATCAAGCGCGGAATCGAGAAAGCAGTCGCTGCAATTACAGAGAAGCTAGAGAAGATGAAGAAGGATATTTCGAAGAAAGAGGAGTACGCAGCTGTTGCTAACATCTCTGCACAGGACGAAGAGGTTGGTGATGTTATTGCAGAAGTTATCGATCAGGCCGGAAAAGATGGTGTTGTTACAGTAGAAGCTGGCCAAACACTTGGACTCGAAAAGGAATATGTGGAAGGAATGCAGTTCGACAATGGATATATTTCTCCTTACTTCATCACAGATACTCAAAAGATGGAAGCAGTGTACGAGAATCCTTCCATCCTAATAACAGATAAGAAGATCGGATCTATTCAGGAAATTCTTCCTCTCCTAGAAGGACTTGCTCAAAAAGGAAAGAAGGAGATTGTTATCATTTCAGAAAATATTGAAGGCGAAGCTCTAGCTACACTAGTTGTAAACAAACTTCGCGGAACTTTCTCTGCCCTTGCAGTTAAGGCTCCTGCCTTCGGTGATCGCAGAAAAGAGATGCTTCAGGATATCGCAGCTCTCACCGGTGGACGTGTTATATCCGAAGAAGTTGGCTTGAAACTGGAGAATGCAACTGTAGAAGATTTGGGAAGCGCTCGCCGCGTTGTCTCCAACAAGGACACAACACTGATCATTGATGGTGGTGGGAAGAAAAAGGATATTGATTCACGTATCAACCAAATCAAGAATGCATTAGAAACAACAAAGTCAGACTTCGACCGTGAAAAGCTTCAGGAGCGCTTAGCCAAGCTTTCGGGTGGTGTCGCCGTTATCAAAGTTGGTGCAGCTACAGAGGTAGAACAGAAAGAGAAACAGCACAGAGTGGAAGATGCACTGCAAGCAACACGTGCCGCCGCAGAAGAAGGGATTGTCCCTGGTGGTGGAACAGCCTACATCCGTGCACTAGTAGCATTGGATGATCTTAAGCTTAGCAATGAAGATGAATCTATTGGTGTAGACATTGTGCGTCATGCACTCACTGCCCCTCTACGAACCATTGCAGATAATGCAGGAGTAGCCGGTGAAGTAGTGTTGGAAAAAGTTAAGAAGGCTAAGGGCGCAGAAGGGTATAATGCACTGACAGATACTTACGAAGATTTAGTGAAAGCAATGGTGATTGATCCTAAGAAAGTAGCACGTGTTGCATTAGAGAATGCAGCATCCGTTGCATCTATGTTCCTCACGCTAGAAGTCGCAGTCACAGAAATTCCCAAGCCAGAATCAGCAATGCCAGCAATGCCAGATGGTGGAATGGGAGGAATGGGGATGATGTAGTAATATCATTATTAAGCCCCGTCGAAAGGCGGGGATTTGGTATATATTTCACATTTATTAACAAGTATTCTAGATACATCCAACGACCTGTTTTGTCTTACTAAAGCTAAAATCTCCTATTGCATCAATATATAGCAAGCGTACAGTGCGTATAACTTTTATGCCATCTGTGACACTAGAATCGGCACCTCCTGCTGAGCAACAAACCGAAGACTATGAGCCTCCAGATTATGATGCCGTCTTCTTTAGACAAATAACGGATGGAATTAAACTTAAGCTTTCAGATATTTTATATGAAGATGTAAGCGATTGCCGTGGAATTGATGGACCAGTTAGATACCTCAAAGAACGCATGTATAGAAGAGTATGGAAAATGTTACCAAAGTCATACCGTGACGAAATCTGGCATTATGTAGAAGAGATTCGCATGCAAGTGTGTATGGATTCTTGATTACAAGCTTTACCTTTTGCTCTTCTAAAAGCCACACAACACTTCTTTGATTAGTTCGCACGCCCTTCTTGCCATGCAGGTTTGACATAACTAGTAAACTTTACGTAGCATGTTATTCCTACCTTTACTTACTTTTCACCTCCAAAACAATGGAACAATTAAATTTTGAAGAAACAGTGGATGCATTAACAGATCCAAATCGTCCACCACATTTATTAGCCATGGATCAAAGCGCCGGTACACACAGAAAGCATTTTAAAAATTTCGGAATTGAAATAGAAGACGATGCAGATTTTAAAAGGAACGCTGCACAGATTCGCACAGCTATTTGTACTACACCTGAACTTGGTCGCTACTTTGGTGGTGCCATTCAGGCAGATGATGCATATGCCCTAAAAGGACCGGATGGCAGACCACTTATGGATTACCTACGAGAGAGCGGTGTAATCCCTATAGGAAAGAAATGCGGACTGGATCCAGCAACCGGTCTTATTCCAGAAGCAGATCTAGATGCATTACCAAGTGAGCTACAGATGTTAGTTAATATTGGAATTAATGCAGTCAAGATTCGCGCTACTGCAAAAATTACACTAGAAGAACACACGTCAGCAGTAGCTGAACAGATGGTTCGCATTCACGAAATGTGTGCACAAAATGGACAGATTATACCAATTCTGGAACCGGAGTTTGAAATTGCAAACCCAGGTACTCTTTCTAAAAACGAAGATCTTATGGGGCAAGTTCTTGGAGAAATGTGTAGGGGCATTAGTGATGGCGCATATCCTAAGCATCCATACATCGTCAAGACAAGCTTCCCAACTCCCGGGAAAGGTTGTGAAACTGAATCAATTAATACAAAAAGAAGTGCTGCGGCATTTGCTCGAATACTTGATAATGAAGATATTCCACCCGAGATTCTATTCCGCTTTCTATCCGGAGGACATTCACCCTCAACATCACGCATTCTGTATCGAGAGATTGCAACTAGAAGTGCTCTGAAGGAACGTGTTGGAACCTCATTCTCTCGTGCGATTCTCGAAAGTACGTATAAGGCAGGCTTCAAAGATGGACGGTTCGATCAGAAAGGAGCACAAGATGAAATCAGTCGACAGGGAATGCTCAACATGCTTGCGCAACGCGGTACTTATGACTATAGCATGGAGGAACAGACATTAGACGAAATACAAAAGGTTGCACAAATCAATTAATAATTTATTTCCCAGAGAGTGCAGATTCCATTCAGGAGTCTGCATTTTCTTTGTGAATCACCACTTCCTCTCCCCTCTTTACGTCATTCTTTAGCATGTAATCAGCAAGACGATTTTCTATCGTATCCACAATTGTTCTACGCATCTCTCGTGCACCAAATTCTATGCTGTATCCTTTTTCTGCAATTGAACGAACAACTTCTTCTTCTACCTTAAGATCAATTCCCTTCTTATCTTTCATTTCTTTTACAATGTCATCTAGCATGAGGATCGCCACACGCGTTGCCTCTTCTTTAGTAAGAGCATGGTAGAAAACGATATCATCAAAACGGTTCAAGAACTCCGGTGAGAAGATGCCCTGTTTCATGATGTGATCGGTAAGGCGCTTCTCGAAAGTGGCATGATCTATTCCTTCATTTTCCTTTAAGAATTCGCGCACGAAGAGTGCACCGGCATTAGATGTAGAAATTATGATCGTATTTCTGAAGTCTGTTTTTACTCCGTTAAAATCAACAAGATGCCCTTCATCCAATATTTGCAGAAACAGATTCACAACCTTGGGATGTGCTTTCTCTATTTCATCTAGGAGAATGAGCGCGAATGGCTGATCTTGAACACGACGTGCAAGATAGGTTGATCCTTGCTGCGAACCGACAATACCTGTAACAGAATTCTCGGTACTGAAGTCATTCATATCCAGACGAATCATATTATCGATAGACCCAAAGTATTCCTCTGCCAAGATTTTTGCAGTGTGCGTCTTCCCCACTCCTGTAGGACCAAGGAAGAGAAACGTACCAAGAGGCTTATTCTCTGAATGCAATTCCAACACAGCACGCTTAAGAGTTGAGACGAGTGCTTCTACAGCAGCTTCCTGCCCCACAATGCGTTTATGAAGAATTTCACCCAATTGCAACACTTTCTCCTTATCATTCTGAGTAAGTTCACTTACATCTATGTGCCCCTTATGAGAAACAATTTCACGAATGTGCTTCTCTTTTACAAACTTATCTCCCGCGCTTTTCGCCAAACTCATAGCATCCTCAAGTACAGATACTGCTTTACCCGGATACGATAGATTAGGAAGGTAGCGCTCAGAGAGTTGCAAAACACTACGAAGTGCCTTGTATGTTACACGTACAGAAATTTTCTTCTCCAGATTAAATGTCTGCTCCATCAACACACTCATTGTCTCTTCTTGACTAGCATCATCCACCATGAGTTTTTCAAAGAAATGATCGAGTGCAGGATTCCCCTTAACCAACTGATGATATTCCTGCGTATTCATAATACCAATGAGCTGCACATTTTTCTCGTTAATAAACTTCATCAGAATTGCCTGCACCTTCTCTCCTCCGGACGAAATCATAAGTGCTAGATCTTCTATAACAAGAATGAAGCTACCTGATTCCTGTGCCTTCTTAAGCGAATGCAGAAGGAACGTATCGGGATTGGAAACACCCGAAAGAAGCTCAGCAGTCTTTACAATTAGAATGCGTGTATATGCTCGGAATTTCTCACGTTCATATTTCCGGATAGCGAAGGCTATGTTTTCCACAAGTGTTTTCTTTCCTACTCCAACATCACCAATAATAAGCAAATCATGCAGATCTGATTTTTCTAGAATCCTAAGTGCTTGTTTCTGTTCTTCCTTGTGAATACGCACGTACCTTAACCCTCTCCAGAGAATATGCTCACTGATATCGTCTGTAAGACGATCAAGCTCATTGGTGTATCCCATCACCCACGACCTGCCAACTCCTCCGAAAATCTTTAGTAACTTCCTCTGAGAGAAGAAGTGATTTTCCTGAGCAAAATGCGCATAATATCTTTCCCAAAGTAAAATCTCCTGAAGATCTTCTATGGATAAGTCCATCTCATGCAACAAATCCCGAAAGCTTTCATTTTTTTTACAAAGTGAATAGAGGATAGATCCAGCATCAATATTATGCCTTCCTGACTCTTCCATTACCTTCTTTGCATCAGATAAAACTTCAGTAGGATCAATATCCGGAGATTTCTCCAATATCTGATTAACGCTTATGAGATACTTTTCCGGTTCTATGCCCATCTCCCGCACAATAAAGGATCCTGCTTGAGTATTGATGACTGCGTCTAAGAGGTCCTTCATGGAAACCTTCCGTGGATATTTAAACTGTCGCACAATTGCAAATGATAGCAAACCAGAATCACAGTCTTCCCATCTCGGCTTTTTCTCTTCCATAAATATCTGCTCCAAGAAAAGATGGAAGATAAATATCGGATATGTAAGGATCGCAAGCGCCACAATAAATTCATATGATCCGCCAGAGAACCAAAACCCAATTGTCGCTGCGATCAGCACCGTTCCATATACCAACACGGCAATCGGTCCAAAAAAGAATCGATGGATACTCGCGCCCATTGCAACGTGTGTGCCGGATATATTGAGTGTCTTGGTAGACATCAGATGGTACTAAAAAGATAAACAATATCTAGAACAACTAGTACAGGAAAGAAGATCCACACAATTATAATGGCTAAAAATATCACGATAACCGCTGCTTCCATTACAAGTCCTATCACGA
Source organism: Patescibacteria group bacterium (assembly GCA_018814875.1). Taxonomy (GTDB): domain Bacteria; phylum Patescibacteriota; class Gracilibacteria; order Peribacterales; family Peribacteraceae; genus UBA2144. The sequence continues at coordinate 26,084 of JAHIYH010000018.1, read as the reverse complement.
ATGCAATAGATCTGAAGATCATTCCAATAATTCTGGATGTACAATTGAGTGTAAAGGCCTGTGCAATAAGCCCAAGATGTAATCCCCTATCTGGATATTTATCTACGATACTCTTCCATGGTTTTATGAATGTTTTGAGTAAAAATAGGAATGAGAAGATCTCCCCCACTGTCCGCATGTATCCTACCCAACTTTTCACGAGCGCTACTGGCATTTCTAAGAAGTACCATTTGAAGAATTCGAGCAGTATTGACGTACTGCACACGGGATGCCAAAGGGCTGCAAAGAGACTCATGAATTGATATAGGTATCAGCTGATTATACCAGAAAACACTAACCTTTGAAATATGTGGATGTATTACCAATCCTCAGGTAAAGTTCCCGTCAATGCCAAGTATGTTTATTGTCTTCGAAGGCCCAGATGGCTCAGGAACCACTTTACACACCAAACTATTGGAAGAAAGGCTATCAAAAGAAGGCTTGAACGTTCTTAGTACATGCGAACCAACTGATGGTCCAATAGGAACCAAGATCCGAGAAACACTCCACAGCAACGAACCATTGTCCCCTGCTTCGTTACAGGAGCTTTTCTGCCAAGATAGAGCGTGGCATTTGGAGCAAGTTATTCTGCCCGCACTGAATAAAGATACCATTGTAATCAGTGATCGATATTTACACTCGACACTAGCTTATGGGCAAGCACTAGGGCTAGATAAGAATTGGTTGCACGAATTGAACAAAGATTTTATACAACCAGACATGCTCTTTTTCCTTCTCCCTCCTTATCAGATATGCGCTAAACGTATGAGTCGACGAAAAAGTCATGACGTACTCGAAGAAAGTTCACTCCAACGAAAGGTCTATGATATTTATCGCGAACTTACGAAAGAATTTCCGGATGGACATGTGATCGATAACTCGGGGGGTAAGGCTGAAGTTGCAACAGGGATTTTTGATTTAGTGCAAGAAGGCATGGAAATTAAAAATGAAAAATGAAAAAATTAAAAATGCTTCTTATTTAGCTACCACCTCCATTTTTCATTCTTCACTTTTCATTCTAACTTAAGTTCAAGAATAACTAGCACAACATACAATAAAACTACTATCATAGAACCATGTCAGCTATAATACTCTCCGGCAAAGAAGCAAGTGCCGCTTTGCTTGAGGAATTAAAACCAAAAGTCCAAGCACTTGATCCTAAACTTGTTGTAGTACAGGTAGGTGAAGATCCTGCAAGTGCTAGTTACATCAAACAAAAGTTTAAATGTTGCGAAAAGGTTGGCATACGCTCCGAGCACAAACATCTATCTGAAGAAACATCATATGAAGATCTGATGAAGGTTGTTGAGGATTTAAACAATGATGATGATGTCACAGGTTTTATTGTACAACTCCCACTCCCAAAGCACTTAACAGACAAGGAGCCTGAGATTAATCGGGCAATTGATCCCAAGAAAGATGTGGATGGCTTTGGCGCATATAACCTTGGGAAGATGTTCCTATCTAAGGATTTTGAAGATCTACCGCCTGCCACACCATCAGGCATCATCTCTTTGCTTGAATATTACAATATCCCAGTTGAGGGCAAACACGCGGTTATAGTCGGGCGAAGCAACATAGTAGGAAAGCCACTCGCAGTAATGCTAATCAACCGCTCAGCTACAGTTACAGTCTGTAATAGTAAAACTAAAAACCTTGCAGAAATTACAAGGCAAGCAGACATCCTTATTTGCGCTGTTGGTAAAGCTCACTTCATTACCAAAGATATGGTCAAAGAAGGAGCTGTGGTGATTGACGTAGGCGTGAATAGAACTGATGACGGACTAAAAGGAGATGTTGATTTTGATGCCATTGCGGAAATTGCTTCTGCTATAACCCCCGTTCCTGGAGGCGTAGGACCAATGACCGTTACAAGCCTGATTCGTAACTGTGTAAGAGCAAAGGAGAGGCAATCTTAACTAATGGTAAGTTCCTGAAATTCCTTTTGTATTAGGGCTATTTCCCGTACTACATTTTTATACTATCACGGACAATACTTCGCAATCCTTTGTTTGCACTCTGTGGGAGAAAAGTAGCTTTGTCCTCCTTGGATATAATCACAAATAGTAGGATCACACATCTTGAGTGCAACCATAGAGAAGCACTTATCCTTGGGTGGATTACCAGCAATATACGTAAATCGTTCACCCTGAATATTTTCACAAATGACGAAGTCCTCCTTATCACTAGCTTCCTGCTGATAACAATGATCCTGTTCATCTGCAACAAGCTCTTCGCAGAGATCTACTTCTTCTTCGAATATCGGACCCAAGGCGGCTGGATGTTGTTGTTCATCAATAACACTGCCAGTTCCCTTCTCTACTATCGGTTCTACAGGAACATTCCAACCACTGCAGGCAGTAATGAATACTAGTGGAACGCAAAGGAATAAGAATCGTTTCATGATGGCAATAGTGTAGCGCAATAATTTGCACTTCGCCTCTTGCGATTCCAAAAACTCTCTGTAGAATGTCTCCGTGGAAGACACTTGTCCACATATTTTTGGCCTTCTAATGCGCAAAGTTTGGGGCCTTTTTTTAAATTTCTTCTCATCTAACAAATGTGTGGAGTAATTGCCGTTTCTGGTTTTCGAAATGTTATTCAAGACCTCTATGATGGTATGATCATGCTGCAACACCGAGGACAAGATGCAGCAGGTATCATCACATACAATGACCAATTTCATTTGAAGAAAGCAAACGGCATGGTACGTGATGTATTTCATGCAAAATCTATTGCACGCCTAAAAGGCACCGTTGGAATCGGACATGTGCGCTATCCAACTGCAGGATGTTCAAGTGAATTTGAAGCACAACCATTCTTCGTCAACACTCCATTTGGAATTGCAATGGCACATAATGGAAATCTGACGAATTACGCTGAATTAAAAAAGGAACTTCAAGAAAAAGAATTCCGTCATCTTAATACCGGCTCCGATTCAGAAGTTCTACTTAATGTCTTCTCTGTTGCTTTACGTAATCAACGACCAAAAGGAAAACTCCATCCCAATGATATCTTTGGAGCTATGAATCATGTCTTTAAAAAGTGCAAAGGAGCATATTCTGCCGTTGCACTTATTGGCGGCCAAGGCATTGTAGGATTTCGCGATCCGCACGGCATTCGCCCTTTACAGCTTGGAAAGCGCAAATTTGGTATGAAGGAGGAATACATCATTGCATCAGAAAATACTGCATTCAGGGCGCTGGACTTTGAATTTATACGCGATATCAATCCCGGTGAAGTGGTCTTTATAGACAACAAGAATCGCTTGCATACAAAACAACTAAGAAAGGGGCAGCTTAATCCATGTATTTTTGAATGGGTTTATTTAGCAGCTCCAGATTCAACGATAGATAAAGTGAATGTATATAAGGCCCGTGTACGTATGGGCGAATATCTCGCTGATCAAATAAAAAAATCAGGAATCAAAATCGACACTGTTATTCCGGTCCCTGATACAGGACGTCCTATTGCAGCAGGTCTTGCTGAAAAATTGGGTGTGCGCTATCGCGAAGGTCTTATTAAGAATCGCTACATTACGCGCACTTTCATCATGCCGGGCCAAGAAATTCGTAAGCGATCTCTTCACTTTAAGCTTCACCCCATTGTACTTGAATTTAAAAATAAGAACGTTCTTCTGGTAGATGATTCGATAGTACGAGGTAATACCAGCAAAAAGATTGTTGAACTAGTGCGTGAAGCAGGAGCCAAAAAAGTGTACTTCGCAGCAGGTGCTCCTCCAATTATCAGCCCAGATCCTTATGGAATCGACATGCCAACAAAGGAAGAATTGATCGCAGCAAATCACTCAATTGAAGAGATTCGAAAGCACATCAAAGCTGATGGTCTTTTCTATGGAAAAATAGAAGATGTTCAAAAGTCAGTCCAATACGGGAATAAAGATATTAAAAGATTTAGCGATGGATGCTTTACTGGCAAGTACCCCACTCCGGAAGTTACTCCTCAACTTCTGCGCTCACTGGGAGAAGGACGAGTAACAACTCGTGATTCCTACGCTCGTGACTCTATTGAACATAACGAAATGCCCGATGACGAAGAGTCCACCAAGATGATGACCCTCGTTTAATATGAAAGTTCTCCTCATAACTTCTTCTGCCCGTGGACATGCTATTGCAGATGCTCTTGCACGCAGTCAACATAATCCAGAGATCATCTCTGTAAGTACTTCACACAATCCTGGAATTATAAAACTAGCATCCCAGCAGCATGTCATAGATATCATGGATTTTGATAGAGTCCTAGAGATAGCCAAAAAGTCTAAACCTGACTTTGCAATTATAGGTCCAGAAGATCCTATGGGGGCAGGGCTTACTAATATACTCGAAGAGGCAGGAGTACCAACTGTTGCCCCTCGCAAAGAACTCGCACGCATAGAAGCAAGCAAAGGCTTCACACGTGAGTTATTGGAAAAACATGGAATAGATGCATCACCCAAGTTCAAGGTTTTTAGCTCTACTGAGGGACGTCTGATGAACACTTTTATTGATCAAGATTTAGAGGGCAACTTTGTAATTAAGTACGATGCACTCAAAGGTGGCAAAGGTGTAAAGGTAAGTGGGGAACATATTCATTCAACAGAGGAAGGAGTCGCGTATGCGAAAGAATGCATAGAAGAATGTGGGAAGGTTGTTATTGAAGAGAAGTTGATTGGACAGGAATTCAGTCTCTTGAGCTTCGTAACAGGTACCAAGTGTATTGACATGCCCGCTGTGCAGGATCACAAAAGAGCGTTTGAAGGTGACACAGGCCCTAATACAGGAGGTATGGGGACATACAGTGCCGCGGACCATTCTCTTCCTTTTCTAACTCAAGCTGATATCGATCGTGCCAGTGAGATCAATCAATTAACCGCCCAAGCTCTACTCAAAGAATGTGGCGCACCATTCGTCGGCATTCTGTATGGAGGATTCATAGCTGTGAAGGATGGAGTGAGACTCATTGAATACAATGCACGCTTTGGAGATCCGGAGGCTTTGAACATCCTCCCTCTCCTATCCTCCGATTTTGTAGAGATATGTCAGGGTATGCTCAACGGAGAACTAACCAAGAGCATGGTCTCGTTCGATAGCAAGGCTACCGTCTGCATGTATATCACACCTAAAGGATATCCAGAGAACAAGGATCAGCGTGGTGAGACGGTTAGCTTCCCAGAAGTACCAGAGAACGCCAGAATCTTCTACGGAGATATCTCTGAAGAAAAAGATGGAACGTTAAAGCTTGGAGGATCCAGAACAGCAGGGCTCGTCGGCATTGGCGACACAATTTCTCAGGCTCAGCAAGTAGCACAAAAACTCTGCGAACAGGTTAAGGGACCGGTGAGATTTCGTTCAGATATTGGCACCTCTCCAGTAATAGAAAAACGTGTTCAAATGCTATCTGAACTTCGCTCATAAAGCGGGATAATCACCGCATAATGAAATGGGTTAGTGTGTTAATACATTAATACATAGCTGTAACTATTCCTCTTGTACTAGCCTTTTCCTTTCTTCTTTTTTTCTTTTTTTCGTCTTACCTCTTTATCGTTTTCCTTCCTTTTTGTATCTGATTCCTGCAGCTGATGTACAACATCTGGAATCGTACTTGGATCATCTAAAACCTTTTGTAATAATCTGTTTTTTATTTGATGTCTAATAAAAGATGCACGAGCCAATACATCAGGTAATTCACTAGGATGATTTCTTGTTAGTGCTTCTAGCAATTGACCTTCCACCATTTTTCTTTGGGCACGTATGGAATAATGTGTAACTATTCTTCTTAGTAGCCCAGGTCCTCTTTCTTTATCGCCATCGATGTAATCAGAATCGTCTTTTTCCATAAGAGTGAATTAACACTGAGAATTATACCAAAGTAAAAGTAAATTACTCCTAACATTGTGTACTTATTTTTTATACAGTATTCATCCCATTACAAAGCCAATTTCTCCGCTTGGCTCTTCTGAATAAGAGCATCCACAATAGGACCAATATCACCCTCCATAATTCCGGGTAAATTAGGAAAGTTCTGCCCAAGCCTGTGATCGGTCACTCTGTCCTGTGGATAGTTGTATGTCCTGATCTTCTCGCTTCTATCTCCGGACCCAACCTGACCTGAACGCATATCTCCCCTCTCCTTTGCCAGACGTTCTTTCTCTAATGAATACAAACGACTACGTAGAATTCCCATAGCCTTTGTCTTATTCTTTAGCTGACTCTTCTCATCCTGACAGATAACTTTAATACCGGTCGGCTCGTGTGTAATTCTCACTGCTGAATCGGTTGTATTTACCGACTGACCTCCCGGTCCACTGGCACGGAAAACGTCTACTCTTAAATCTTCAGGATTAATATTCAAATCAACCTCTTCTACCTCAGGCAAGATTGCAACAGTTGCTGCTGATGTATGCAAACGACCTTTGCTCTCTGTAGCAGGAACACGCTGAACCCTGTGCACTCCTGATTCAAATCTGAGTTTCCCATAAGCTCCACGTCCCTCTATCTCGCAAACCGCTTCCTTGATACCACCTCCGTCTGCATCTGCCTTGTTAAGTATATTCATCTTCCATCCTTGTTCTTCTGCAAAGCGCAGATACATTCGCAATAGTTCCGCTCCAAACAATGCAGCCTCCTCCCCTCCTGTACCTGCACGTACCTCCAGAATAACGTTCTTTTCGTCATCAGGATCTTTAGGAATGAGGAAGGCTTTCATATCTCCTTCCAGTTCAGAAGCACGCTTTTTGGCTATTTCGGCTTCATCCTCGGCAAGCTCTTTAAGCTCTGGATCATCTTTAACGTCTTCTACAGATTTAATAGCAGCCTGACATTGATCATATTCTTTGAGTAGACTAATCAAAGGCTCTAGATCGGAAAGTTTTTTCCCGATAGTCGCAATTTGCTTTGGATCCGAAAGTACTTCAGGATCCTGTATTTTCTGCTGCAGTGTTATGTAATCCTCGGCCAATGCACGTAGTTTTTTGATCATATTCATAAGGAATCATAGCGCGAAAGGCTATGTTACACACAATAAATAATCGCTACCTGCTCTCTAAACCTTTCAACACCGCATTACATCCTCCAGTTACCTTAACAACAGCAAGTAAATTATCACCACGCATTCCTTCAATTTCTTTTGCTTCCTTCTTAGGAGCAAAGTATTGAGCAATCTGCGGGAAGTCGACAGATTCCTTATTTTCTTCATTCCCATTCCATCCTCCACTGCCACGAGCACGACCAACAATGCACACTTGTCCTGAAATTGATTTGGGCTTCTCCAGACTTACACCAACAAATTTTGCAGGACGATCAGTGGTGAAAGTTACATAGATTGGCTTTCCGGTTTTACGAGATTCATCTCCCATTTCTTTAGGAAGAATATCCTGTGCTGGTAGATATCCCAGTATCGCAAAGTGTCCGCGGAAGAGTGAGCGCGGATCCATCTTATCTGTTTCTAGATATACAGTTGTACCAGTCATAATAACCATAAGCGGTGGCACGAGAACCAACACCATGATGGCAACCTGAATCCCGATAGCTATAAATGTTCGCTTCATGATGTATGAATGGAAGCAAGTAGCTTCTTACGAGTTCGCTCCATGAATATGGAAAGTGCAATCAAAACGATACCTCCCAGAATAAACGCAATAGAACTATGGAGCATCTCGAATGACCACGAGAAATATTGAATCAAAATAATAACCGAGGCAGCCAGAATACCTGTATTCACCAAACCTCTATTGGCAGTACGAATTCCAAACCAAACAGAGAGCAAAGATATGCCAAACACTACCAAGATATGCATCAAAAATAGAACCAGATTATCTTTTATAGCTGCACCAACTAGCGGCTCACCTCCAACATGTAACGTAGGAAGAACCAAAAATGCAGCAACTCCTAAAAGTGCAATTTTGGAAATGTCACTATGCATTTTCCCTTTTACAAGGGAAATAGCAATCACAAAGAACACACCTCCAAGAATAAGCAATTGCTTCAACGTGAACACAGTTTCAAAAAACCAAGACGCGATTTCCTGATGAACTGTGGTAGCAATGAGTGGTATGGCAATTAGAAGTGTCCCCCATTTAAAGAGTGAATCTTCAGCCCACGTGACTCTATCTCTAACGACCGTACCCAATGCTATCAAACCAATACCTATCAATGGTAACAAAGGTCTTAAGCCGCGTTCATCAACCAAAAACTGCATCTGATCATCCATAAACCATCCTCCTCCTCCACCAAACCATCCTAGTGCAAGAAGACCCAAAGGAATTGCAAAGAATGCATATGGCTCTAGCTTTCTTGCGAATCCCATCGCCAGTACCCCAAACATCCAGAGTAAAGGTCCTTGCCAGAATGTGAGTGAATGATGGAAGATCTGAGCCAAAAGAAAAATTGCAGCTCCAAGCATCAGTGACAGAAGAAACCAGAGTGATTCTGGTACTTTCTCTAAGCCACGCTTCTGAGTGGCATATGCCCCAAGATCAACTACAATGTATCCAGTAAAAACAACTAATATACGAAGTGTAGGACCCATATTCTGCCAATTACTTCCAATAAACAGCAGAACTCCTAACGCTACTAATACTGCTCCAATAGTTGAGAAGATAACTATTCCGTGCCCAACACCAATATCGCCGCTCTTCTTTTGAAGAGAATCTTTAAGAAGCTTAGCTTGCTCTGGAGTAAGCACTCCTTCTTTCTGCCAAACTTCGATCGCCTCTAGGGCACTGATACCTTTCATGGTAAGAATCCTAGCAGATGTCTGCGTATGAAAGCTAGTATGTATGAGATATGAAAGTTCTCCTCGCGATGTCCGGCGGAATCGACTCGAGCGTGATTGCTTACCTATTAAAAGAGCAAGGGCACGATTTGGTAGGCGTGCGTTTTACATTGTGGACAGATCCATTAGCACCAGCCGAAGCACAGCTACTCTCGAACAAATGTTGCGATGCACAAACCGGTGCTAGGGCCAAATACATTTCTAAAGATCTGGACTTTCCTCTTCATACAATAGATTTGAGTGAAACTTTTAAACGTGAGGTCGTGGATTACTATTTAGAAGGATGCAAACGTGGAGTTACACCCAACCCGTGCATTCAATGTAACAAACATATTAGATTCAAAGCACTTTTGGATCTGATGGAAGACTTTGAATGCGAAAAACTTGCAACAGGTCATTATGCTCGCATTGCATTAGAAAAAATTGCAGACGGGACTCAGCGTCATCTTCTTCTGGAAGCTGTTGATTATACAAAAGACCAAAGCTACTTCTTATACGGACTTAAGCAAGAAGAACTTGCACGCGCGCTCTTTCCACTTGGCACTCTTCTCAAAGATGATGTGTACGCACTCGCAAAGCATTACAAAATTCCATTGGATGATGAAACATATCGCGAAAGTCAGAACCTTTGCTTTTTTCCGGAGAAGACTCCGACTGAATTTCTTAAGCGACACTTGGGTAACTTCCTAAAGACTGGCAAGATTGTGCATCGTGATGGAACAGTGGTTGGCACTCACGAAGGACTTAGTCTTTACACAATCGGACAAAGGAGAATTGGAGTGGGAGGATTGGAACGTCCGTTGGAAGTTGTGGAGAAGAATCCTGAGAGCAATGAGCTGATAGTTGCCTACGCAGAGGAAGAAAAGATGAACAAAATTATTGTTCAAGATTTGCATTGGATCTCACTAGCTCCTTCGGAAAATGAGCCGCTTCCATTCGATGTACGCACTCGTTCACTATCTGAGCGAAAATCCGGATCGCTAACATACTCAGGTAATAATGGATCTTTCCAGTTTGAAAATTCTCTAGCTCCCCTTTCGCCGGGACAATCGCTCGTTTTTTATCACGGGGAAGAGGTTGTGGGGGGAGGGGTTATTAGTTAAAAGTTAAGAGTTAAAAGTGAATAGTTAGGGGCTAGGGGCTAGATTGAACTAACATAAATACAAGATAAACGAAGCGGCAAACGCATTTGTTTGAGCAAGGAGCTTATGCTCTGTGCATGATAAACGCGAGCAGATGGCGAGCAGACGCCGCAGCGGCTGACTCGTCTCTGTCGAGCTATACCGCAAGAAAAGTGCTATGCGACGAGCGAGTCTGCGTTTGCCAAAGATTTTTCTTGGTTCTTCTTTTGATCTTTCAAAAGAAGAACATAAAGTAAAATAAAGACGAGATTTGAACGAAAAAGAAAACCTCTCCATATATTTTGGCTTTGTTTAAGAAACTATCCTTTTGATTTGTCTGTAAATATCAGTCTGGTCAGGTTGTTTCGGAAGTTCACCTAAACTAGCAGGTTGTGAAGTGAGTACTCTAAATCCCTCACTCCTCAAAACATCACTTACAGGTTTCATATGCGACGCACCCATAGCCATATGAAGAAGTTCATTTTTTGATATACGAGCAACATTGCAGAAGTCACTGCTTATACCCTCGAAACACTGTCGGAACTGTTCAACCATTTTTATAAATGTCTCTGCTTGTCGTCTATTTAGTTCCACTGTACTGCCACCATCTAATTGCAGCAGTTTTTCAAACATGACAAGATCACCATCTGTATTGCTAACAAATTCATTTTCTTTAGTAACGGTGTCAGGTCTTTTTGCAGGAAGAAATTCCACTCCACTCATAATTTTGTAAAACCTTCCGCGATTTTCCAATAATACTCTTTCGATATAATCTGGATCGAGATACATTAAATTCTGAATTACTTCTGAGAAGCCATCAAAAGTTCTTCCGGATTCATTAATATCAAACGATACCCCTCGTATCTTTTGCTGCCCTTGCTCAACATACATTTTATCGATGCATTTCGCCTGTAGTAGCAAGTAAACAAATTGATAACACTCCGCGTTTATCTCCGATATTAATTGATATGAAGTAGATTCTTGTTCCCAAACCTCTGTTGTTTGAGGATGTATATATGGAAGGATGTGTACGGATTTCCCATTGGATGAGTTCGTTGGAGGTAGATCCTCAGAAACTGATAGAATCCCCATTCTATGGCATACTTCCTGAACAAATCTTAGAGTCTGAATATTCTGATTATGATCAGCCGATTTTTGTTGCCCAAACCTATTTTGCACTTCCTCAAGTGCAGCTTGTGGATTTAGTGGCTGTGATGCGTTATCTTGCATCCCTGAGGATATTACGTCGATTGGCCTGGATAACTCCTCGAGTCTTCTTTTATAATCATCATTTGAATTCATAATAATATTATGATAATAAAGTTTATATATGTCAATTACATTAGAACCTGAAAGTAAACTGGCAAACCAGCGATCTAGCGCTACAATATCCCCCTTTTCAAACGTGCCTCCAGACCAATATTCTGCTATAATAACTTGATTCCCTTGAACCCCCACCAACATCGCGCTGAATACGATGAAAATGGAAACATTATTCTTCCTTCAAGCAATTCCAACATTCCTCAGAGAAATGAAGATGATATCTCGCTCTCGTGGGTTAAAGGTGAAACGCAATGGAACACTCAAAAAGATGCTCGCAAGAATCCTCTAAAGAATATCAAGATTCCCAATGTGGGAGACGCTGTTAAACAATATCGCAAGGCGGTGCATGGACAACTTGTTCGCACCACAAGCGGCGTTATTCGTGAAGGTGCAAATCAATATAGCTTTAGTTATCGCAGTGCAGGAGGTTCCCTAAAGTCTGCAGGAAAACATTTGAAGAGAGGTGGAAGGAACACATTGGCATTTCTCACTCAACCGGTGTGGGTTCCACGAAGAAATAAAGAGCCAAAGGAGTACAGCCGTATCACACTCTTCGTATTGGATACCGTGCGCTTTGGCGGAACATTTACTGCAATTTTCGTGGCACTCTTCGTCACGCTTAATTACCAAAGTTTCTGGAGTATTGTTACTACACGTTTGAATCCAATAGATCACGTACGTTCGGTTCAGGCACTCACAGCATCTGTAGATTCTGCACTGAAGGACAAACTATTGCGAAGCCCATCTTTGGCTGTAGCAGGAAGCAATGACGGAAATCTTCTCGCATTTCTACCAAGTATAGGACCACCGGAAAATCGCATCATTATCCCAAAGATGGAACTGAATATTCCTTTGGTAACGCCTTCTTACGAAGCGCTTCTGCGGGAAGATTGGGGACAGGTTGAAGAAGATATTCAGGATGCACTAAAAATGGGAGTGGTGCACTATCCGGGAACTGCAAAACCCGGCCAAGCCGGAAACTTCTTTGTTACAGGACACAGCTCTTATTACCCTTGGGCACCTGGAAAGTATAAGAACGTTTTCGCAAGATTGCATGAATTGGAACCGGGTGATGAGTACTGGGTTTATTACGGCGGCGATAAACACCGCTACATTGTGCGTAGCAAGAAAGAAGTAAAACCATCCGATGTGACAGTACTCGATCAGCCAGTAGACAGGCGCGTTGCAACACTTATGACGTGTACTCCAATTGGAACAACCTTGCGCAGGTTGATAATTACTTCCGAGGAAGTGGACCCACAAACAGGCATTGCATTGGAAGTTGGCGAACGGGGGCACGATTCCTTACCAAAAGCGAGGCCGGAGGCACTTCCAATTTAGAATTTAGAATGCAAAATTAAGAATTAGACGATATTAGCGAATTGAATTCTGAATTCTTAATTCTAAATTCTGAATTCATCCTTTGTTCAAAATAGCCTATACTGACCTCAAGCTGATCTTTACGAACATTGCCGCTGTGGTGGAATGGTAGACACGAGGGACTTAAAATCCCTTGCCCATACCTGGGCGTACTGGTTCGAATCCAGTCAGCGGCACCAATATCCTCACTGAATCTCCAACGTCGCAGTAGTAGGCGACATAAGAACCGCTCCATTCGTTGGATTCTCTATCTTGAGGTTCACCCTCTCGCCCGAATCATTCAACTCATCTTTAATAAGCGGAACAATAAACGACTTCTTAGATTCACCCGACTGGAACGTAAGAATTCCTGACGTGACCTCATAATCGTATCCTGCTACAGCAGTCCCACCGTTTGTGGAGTACTCCACGGTGACAATGCCATTTGTACCTTTAGCACGTGTCACCTCTATAACGGCCTTTTCTGAATGTTCCGTAGCTTCATACATGGAACGTGCGAATTTTATCGAACCAGAACCAAAGGATGCCAATTCATCATCCACAATAGTAAGAAGGGCAGAACTGGTACCAAGCACCACTCCTATAGGACCACTTAATGTAAGGTTCACCGTTTTGTTACCATTAATATCATTATTGTCTTTAACATCAATAGTGAAAGTCTTTCTGGATTCGCCGGCTGCAAAAGAGAGTGTCCCACTGGTCGGAGTGTAATTCGAATTCGACGCAGTGCCATCACTTGTAGCAAAATTCACACTTGCTGTGCCTGTATCATTACTACGCTCCACCGTAATCGCAATAGTTTCACCATCTTCAACAGCATCGTAACCTAAAGCGCCAAACGAGATAACTGCCTCACCATTACTGTCACCGGAAGAAGCTGTCACTTCATCATCTTTAATAGTAAGTACCGCAGTACTGGGCGTCGTGATAGTGGCACCTCCCGTTGGTTCGCTAAGTGCAACTGTTATTGTTTCATCACCCTCTTCAAGATCGTCATCCAGAATTCGAACTACAAAAGTGATACTCGTCTCGCTATCGGCGAAACTAAGTGTTCCAGATACAACTTCATAATCCTCTCCTGCAGTTGCTGTCCCCGCTGCAATAGTATAATCAACTGTGACTGCACCCTTGCGTCCTCCTGTCCTAACAACACTAATACGTGCCATTCCAGATTCCTCGTCCACACTGTAATGATCTATAGTAAAACGCATCGCGCCTGCTTCTGTTGGCTCGGCTTGAACAGTGGTCGTAACATCTGTGTCCTCATCATCTTCTGTACCACCTGTTAGTGAAGCCGCAAGAGAACTCGATGAATCTGATGATTCCTGTGCGACAATCTGACTGACCATATCATCACGCAATCGCTGCATCAAAACTGCAACCTGCCCTCGTGTAACAAAATCATCTGGACCAAAATTACCATTATCATATCCATTTATGATTCCTACCGAACTAAGCTCCCCGATTGCATCATCGTAATACATCCCCGTACGCACATCAGGAAATACATCCGATCCAAAAATAATAGCGGCAGTGCCAGTTCCTCCAACACCTAGAAGGATACCTGCAGTAACCAAGGCAATTGAATAACTAAAAATTCGGATACGCATAGAAAAAGGGGGAAACTTAAATGGAAACATAATCCTTTTGTACTACATTGGTAAATTGTTAATTTTTAAAATTGTATGCTAGATACGTTTTAAAAAAGTCAAAAGGTCGACTTTTCGACCTTTTGACTTTTCGACATTTTGACGAAACTATCTAAGATATATTTTAAGAGCCATCGACACAATCTTCGCAATCTCTGCACGATTCACAAAATCAGAAGGGCCAAAAAAACCAGTCAGATTCCCCTCCTCGTCTGTAAATCCAGAGACAATACCATCAGCGGCGGCTGTTTCTATTGCAACACCAAATTCGGTTGTTGCATTAACATCTTTAAACACAGTCCCATCCAATGATTTGAAATTCGCTTCAAAGGCCTGAAGAATTGTAGTGACAACCTCGCTACGAGTTGCAGAGCGTGAAACATCTACAGTGCCATCGCTGTAGATAGCCCAGTCGTAACTCTCTGCACAACGGATATATGATTCAGACCAACTACCCTGTGCATTCTCATTCTTTATAGAATTTGTGCAATATTCCAAATCAATCCCAGCTGCTTCCACCGCAATTTTAGAAAGCTGCTCAATAGTCACGTTATCTGCCGGACCATACTGACCAAGTGGGTTTCCGTCTACATCTTGGTAACCAGAAATAATTCCGCGAGTAGCCATGTCCTCTACAAACTCTGCGAACCACGCATATCTTGGAACATCCTCGAGCACTACAGATTTGCCACGTATTTCCACCGTAACGTGCGATGTATTTTCATTAGCTGACTTCTTCATTTTTTCTACAACGGAATCATCTTTGCGATCGGGAAAGAGCTCAGCATCGAATTCATTTACCTGATCAGAATTCTGCTGCATCTCCTGTAAAATTGCATAATCTAAATCCTTTTGAAAAAACTCAAGCGACTCCGGCAGAGCTGCAAAAGTTATTGGAGAACCCATTAGCAAGCTGATGAATGTACCGATGACAAGTTGTGAATTCTTCATGACAGCATCGTAGCAAGTAGGCGGAGAACTCACAATACATAGAAGAAGGTGTCAGGTATTAGGTTTCAGGTATGATATTTTAAACTTAATACCTGACACCTGACACCTCGCACAGGTTTTTCTTGCAACCCCCCTCCCAATCCAGTAGGCTCTTGCGGAAATGAGTATACAAACAGGCTCTGGCTCCTTAGAGCCCCAAAGCGGGCGGGGGGCTCTTTTTTTTAAAAATGGGAAACAGCAACGCACTATTCTACTACTTGGATCCGGTGCATTGAAGATTGGAGAGGCGGGAGAGTTTGATTATTCCGGTAGCCAAGCTATCAAAGCTTTTAAAGAAGAAGGCGCACGAGTTGTTCTAGTTAATCCGAATATTGCCACCAACCAAACAAGTTGGGGCCTTGCAGATTGTGTCTACTTCTTGCCGGTTAATCCATCATTCGTAGAACGCATCATCGAAAAAGAAAAACCTGATTTCATCTCGTTAAGCTTTGGAGGACAGACGGCACTTAACTGTGGTGTAGAACTGGAAACTTCGGGCATCTTAAAAAAACACAATGTAGAAGTACTTGGCACTCCGGTAAAAAGTATTCGAAATACCGAAGATCGCGCATTATTTAATAGCCAACTAAAAAGCATTGATGTATCTGTTCCCAAATCGCACGCAATAGAAGACCAAAAGGCAGCGCTGCAAGCCGCACAAGATATTGGTTTTCCGGTAATTATACGCGGAGCATTTTCACTCGGCGGAAAAGGAAGCGGTAGAGCTAAGAAGGAATCTGAACTGGAAGATATTTGCAAAGTTGCTTTTGTAGAATCTTCACAAATTCTGATTGAGGAAGATTTAACTGGCTGGAAAGAAATTGAGTACGAAGTAGTACGCGACTACGCCGATAACTGCATCACAGTTTGTAACATGGAAAATGTTGATCCACTCGGCATTCACACAGGCGAATCAATTGTTATTGCACCAAGTCAAACACTGGATAACACCGACTATCAGATGTTGCGATCAATCTCGCTAAAAGTTATTAGACATTTAGGAATCATTGGAGAATGTAACATTCAATTTGCACTCGATCCAAAGTCGCGCGATTATCGTGTGATAGAAGTTAATGCACGATTAAGCAGAAGTTCTGCACTCGCATCTAAAGCAACCGGCTATCCCCTAGCCTTTGTTGCAGCAAAACTTGCACTTGGATACACGTTGCCGGAATTGAAAAACGCAATCACACAAGTTACGTGCGCGGACTTCGAACCATCCTTGGATTATGTAGCAATAAAAGTGCCACGTTGGGATCTGCAGAAATTCCGAATGGTTTCTGACCAAGTAACAAGTGAAATGAAATCTGTTGGAGAAGTGATGGCACTTGGACGAACCTTCGAAGAAGCGCTTCAGAAAGCCATCCGCATGCTAAACATTGGCGCAGAGGGACTATATCCAAACCCATTTGAATTCACTGATCTTGAAGCAGAATCTACTCTCCCAACACCACGTCGAATCTTCGCAATTGTAGAAGCTCTAAAAGGAACACTAACTGCAGAGAAGATTAATGAGCTCACCGGCATAGACATGTGGTTCCTGAATCGTATTCAAGCATGTGCTTCTATGGTAAATCAACTTGAAAAAAAGAGGACGTTGGAACCTGATATGCTTAGAGATGCTAAACGAAGTGGTTTTTCTGATCGAGCTATTGCACTTATTATGAATACAGATCCGGAAAAGATTCGCAGACAACGCATTGCAGAAAATATTGTTCCCGTAATAAAACAAGTAGATACACTTGCCGGAGAATTCCCTGCACAGACTAATTACTTGTATATGACTTATCATGGTACAACTCATGACATTGATTTAGGACTTAGGGATTCGGACATAGGACTTAGGACTTCAGATAATCCTAATCCCGAAGTCCTAATCCCGAAGTCCGACTCTAAAGAAAATGAAAATAATCAACTCAAACCTCGCGTAATTGTAATTGGTAGCGGACCTTACTCTATTGGCTCTTCCGTTGAATTTGACTGGTGTTGCGTGCAAGCAGTTCATGAACTCCAGAAACAGAACTACGAGGTAGCCATGATAAACAGTAATCCTGAAACTGTGAGTACAGATTACGATGAATGCGACCTGCTCTTCTTTGAGGAACTAAGCGAAGAACGGGTGCGTGATATCGCAGATCTCCTAAAGCCTGACGGCATCGTCGTTTCTATGGGAGGACAAATTCCTAACTCACTCGCACCCAAACTTCATAAGGTCAATCTTCCGATTCTCGGAACAAATCCAGATGACATTGATCGCGCAGAAGACAGGCATAAGTTCAGCTCACTGCTGGACAAGCTTGAGATAGATCAACCGGAATGGAAAGAGTTCTCTGATATTTTGTCTGCACTAAAATTCTCTCAGCAAGTGGGCTATCCTGTAATCGTACGACCAAGCTACGTCCTGTCTGGAGCCTCTATGGCTGTGGTCCATTCTGATGAAGATCTTGAGGCATACGTAACACAAGCGGCGTTCGTTAATAAAGAAGCCCCAATTGTCGTTTCTAAATTTGAACAAGGTGCCAAAGAAATTGAGTTCGATGGCGTTGCTCAAGATGGAAAAGTTCTTCTGTACGCAATCTCCGAACATGTGGAAAATGCTGGTGTGCACTCTGGTGATGCAACAATCGTTTTACCTCCACAGCGAATCAATTTAGAAACATTGCGACGTGTAAAAGTTATAGCAAAAGGAATCGCAAAGGGGCTCAACATCTCAGGCCCATTCAACATCCAATACCTCGCACGAAGTAATCACCTTAAAGTAATTGAATGTAATTTGCGTGCAAGCCGCAGCTTCCCGTTCGCCAGCAAAGTAACGGGCGTAAACTTCATCACGCTTGCTACTCAAGCGATCCTGCACAAAGCTCCTCTGGACAAACAGTACCAAACTGTCGATCTCGATCATGTAGGTGTAAAAGCTGCGCAGTTTAGTTTTAGTCGCTTAAAAGGAGCAGATCCACGATTGGGCGTAGAAATGGCAAGTACTGGGGAAGTTGCCTGCTTCGGTCGCAATGCAGAAGAAGCACTTATCAAATCGATGATTGCTGTTGGTTTTAAATTACCCAAGAAGAATATTCTTGTAACAGTTGGAGGAATAGAAGATAAAATTGATCTGCTACCTGCAATTAAGGAACTTCACAAGAAAGGATTCTCCTTCTTTGCCACAAAAAACACACACGGATTCCTTGAATCACGTGACATTCCTTCCGCACTTTTGCACAAAGTATCTGAGCCACGCAGCCCCAACATTAAGGAATATCTGGAAAAGAAACGCATCGACCTCGTGATTAATGTTCCCACACACTCTAATACATCTGAACAGACAGACGGATACTACATTCGACGCATTGCAACAGATCATGGCATTCCACTCATCACCAATGTTCAGCTAGCTAAACGTATGATAGAAGCACTTACGACTATCGATGTTCCGGAGGATTTGCCACTTATGAGTTGGCCAGGGCTGCTGAATTCTAACGACTGACAACACGCCCCTTCGGGCTATCAACACGCTTCGCTTTCAACTTTCAACACGGACGCTTCGCTTTCAACTTTCAACACGGACGCTTCGCTTTCAACTTTCAACACGGACGCTTCGCTTTCAACTTTCAACACGGACGCTACGCGCCCTTTCAACAATCAACAGTTGATTGTTGAGATCGAGGCCGAAGGTCGAGCGTGTTGATTGTTGAGAGCGAGGCCGAAGGTCGAGCGTGTTGATTGTTGCCCCAAAAATCCCCAGAACTAGATTGCGTTATGTCTAAGATCAAGTAGAATTCTTCCACTTCTTCCCGTTTTCTCTATGGTTCCAGTAAAAAAAGATGATGATGACACATTCAGCGGTGATAAGATTTTTGTAACAAAAGAGGGCCTAAAAAAGCTCGTCGAAGAGCTTGATCACCTCAAAAAGGTTCGCCGCCAAGAAGTCGCTCAACGGCTTAAAGAAGCCATTTCGTATGGTGACCTTTCCGAGAATGCTGAATACGAGGAAGCAAAGAATGAACAGGCCTTCGTAGAGGGACGTGTTCTAGAACTTGAACAAAAGATTAAGAATGCCGAAATCATCTCAGAAAAGAAGGCAAGTTCACTAAGTGGCAAGTCTGTGAATATTGGCTCAACAGTAACTGTCCGTAATAAGACAGATCGTGATGATCCAGAACAATACACGATTGTTGGCTCAACAGAAGCAGATCCTATGGAGCACAAGATCAGCAACGAGTCCCCTATCGGAAAAGCACTCCTTGGCTCTCAGAAAGGAGATAATCTAGAGGTACAGACTCCAGCTGGGATGTTGAGGTATGAGGTTCTTAAAGTTGCTTGATAAAGGATATAAAAGAGTTAAAGGAGAAAAAGGAGTCAAAAGAATGTGTTTGTGTATACTCCTTTGCATCCTTTGCCTCTTTT
Source organism: Patescibacteria group bacterium (assembly GCA_018814875.1). Classification (GTDB taxonomy): domain Bacteria; phylum Patescibacteriota; class Gracilibacteria; order Peribacterales; family Peribacteraceae; genus UBA2144. The sequence goes on along the minus strand of JAHIYH010000018.1, from coordinate 6,409 downwards.
CAGATACACTCTCAACGTATGCCTAACTCAAAAGCATCATCAACGAATCTTGTTATTCCCGATGAGACAAAGAAGAAATTTCCAGACATCATCAAACTTATTGTAAGTTCCGAAAGTATGAACGATGAAGAACGGCAGTACTGGATCAACATCCTACCTGTAATGACACCTGATCAACTCTCTTCTCTTAAAGACATTCTAGATACAGAAAAGAAACAACTCGCAGCAATCGATAAGAAGTATGCAAAAGAGATCGAAACAATCGGAACAAAGAAGCTTGTAGAAAAAACTGAAACTGAACGACGAAAACGCCGCTTAGGCAGACGCGAGAAAGAGACTGAATCACAAACACAAGATACAGAGGTTGCTGATGATCTGCTGAAGCAGATTGAAAGCTGAGACAACAGTTAACAGTTAACAATGAACTACGAACTGTTAACTGTTAATTGTTAACTGTCATCTTTTTCCTTGATGTTTGAGTATAATTAGGTTAATTTACAACAATCTTGCTATTTAGCAAGTTTGGAACTGCCGCCCATTCAAACCATCGCATAAACAAGGAGACTACTGTGAACATTTACTTAGTGTTGCCAGCCATAGCAGGTGTGCTATGGGCGACCATTATGATCTTGGACAGGTACATGCTTGAAGACAAATTCAAGCACCCGCTCCAAGCTCTGGTTGTAAGTTCGATCCTATCTTTATGGGGATTTGTATTAGTTCCATTCGTGGAACGACAACAACCCTCGTTAGAGATGGGCATACTCGCCGGATTAGCTGGCGTGCTATTTACAATTTCGTATGGCTTCTACTTCTGTGCAATGGAATGCACAGATGAACCCAGCGAAGTAGCTCTGTGGGACGCATGTAGTCCTGTATTTATTGCTCTGTTCAGCATCCCTCTTGGGATGTATCTACTTGGCAGTCAATGGATCGGGGTAGTAGTTGTCTGTGTAGGAATGTTCTTCCTGCAGATTCACAAAGGTAAAAAGGTTACAGAACTCAAATGGGGATATCGTTCGCTCAATATACTGAACGCAGTCTTCATTGCACTGAGTACTGTTACAATCGGGTACGTGCTCCAGTACGAAAGTTACTGGAACGTCTATCCGATGTTCCTTGCAGGGCTTTGCAGTGGCGCAATCGTCATCTGCAAGCCTGCAGTCTTCCGTGCCTTCCTTGAAACAAAGGAATTACTCTGGCAATACAGGTGGATGCTTTTTGCCAACGAGTTCTGCGGAGTACTGGCCGTACTCTGCGAAGGATATGCAATGCAGTATTGCCATCCAGCCGCTGTCGCAACAATTGCATCGACGTATCCTGCGATCATCATTCTTGCAGGGCCGCTACTTCGATTCTTGGGATGTTCCGAAAAAACGTTCCCCAAGACAGACATGCTGGCCTTTAAGATACTGATATTCGCAATCTGTATCGCAGGAATAGGCTTACTCGCATGGGAATAGACGCAGTTCCGATATTTAGCGGGAGGTGTCCAATTTGGACCCTCCTGCTTTTTTTATTTATCAAGGATTTTTTGAAACAGATTGAAGTGTAATATTAAATGAAAAATGAAAAGTGAATAATTAAAAATGCAGGAACATAGGTAATGAGTTTTAATTTTTCATTTTTCATTTTTCATTTTTTTTCATTCTCTAAAAGCCAAAATACACCTATCAATCAACGCACTTAGCTCTTCAGGTGCTTCCGCAGTAGAACGATATGCTCCTGTTTTTAGGTCTCGATCCATGGTCGCTATAAGGTCAACAATACGAGTTAATGACGCTTTATCTAGTCTGCGTGCACATGGTAACAATGACCGCGCTGTAATAGGCGGAACACCAACCTCCTTCGCAATCGCAGCAGGATGTGTGATACCACTATCAACTGCAGTCCAAACAAGAGTGAGTTGAGAGATCACCCACAAGAGTCTTGTCCAAAGACTGTACGGACTCTCCCCTCTTTCCAACAAACCCTTAACATATTTGATTCCCTCCTCAGCTTTACCAGCACCAAGTAAATCCATCAGATGCCAGACTTCACTCTCCCCCGCAGTGATCGAAAGATCCAAAACATGCTGCTTGGTAATTTCCTTTCCTTTAGTATAAAGGCAGAGCTTAATAATCTCTTGCGAGAGCATGCCCTGATCTTCACCAGAAATTTCTAGAAGTAGATCTCGTGCATCTTTTCCAATGGACCCACTGTTCTGCTTACACTTTTCATCAATCCATCCAATAAGGCTTGATCTAGTTACTTTCGGAAACTGCCGATGATCAGAAATCTTTTCAATCTCTTTCATAATGGCAGGTATCTTTCCTTTTCGTAATGGATCCAAATGAACAACAAAGAGAAGAATCACCTGTGGATGAATCTGTTTAGAAAGACTTTGTGCCTCTTCTTTTTTACATTTCATTGGCCCGTCTACTACCACTAAACGATTACTAGCAATAAAAGGTGCAACAGATACTTCATCCAGAAGATCGCGCATCGTAAGTCCCTTTGCATCTACTGTCAGCAAATTCTCATCACCGTGCTTTTGGATGAAATTACCCACCCACCTCTTTTTTTCCTCATAAAGAGTAAATCTGTTGGGACCAGAGAAAATGAAGATTTGGGACATATTCGTAGTGTACATTCTTCTGATACTAAGACTAGCTCTTGGGGCTTATAGGCTATTGGCTATTGGCTTTTAGCTAATAGCCAACAAGCCAATTAGCCCATAAGCCATCTGTTTTAGCAAGCATGTCTCCCTACTCAAAACATCACTTTAGCCCTATACTATAGGGAAATGTATACCAAATTCCTTTCCCTCTTCTCGCGAAGAAACTCACGTGTGCTGATGCTTGGCACAGCATGTGTTGTCAGTTCCTTCGCTATCGGCATCCAATCTGTTGGAGAAGTACAACCTGTCACCTTAATTGAGGCAGGAAGTATTCAAGAACAAGGTGATGTGGATGGATCAGGGAGCAGAGACCTTCAGGATGTAATAATCATCCTGGAAATTTCACAGGGGTACGCCGAAGCTACTCCTGCGCAACTACGAGCTGATCCGAATAAGGATGGTCAGCTCACAGTCGCTGATGCATTGAGCATTCTAAAGTCTCTCTCTCTTCGTTAACCCATCCCATCATGAATATGAGTGCCTTTAAAAATCGGCAGAAAGCAATCATAAGTATGTGCATCCTATCATTGTGCACTCTTAGCTTTATAAATATTACTCATGCACAAACATCAGATGACATTACGATTACCTTGCAACCACACTGTGTTTTTGGTGAACTTAATGATGATTGGATGCTTGGAACGATTCCTGATATTGAAACTCTCATTGATCTGGATAAAGAAGAATGCCTAAGTTTCGCTGTAGAAAATCCACGCACTCTACGTACAAATCCCCTGAAGAATGGCGACATATTAGATATTGATATCGTAGTAGAAAACAAAGATGAAATAGGCATTCAACATGTTCGATCATGGCTCAATTACGACACCACCGTGCTCAAAGGAATCAGCATTGATGTAAATGAAGTGTTTGGAATTATATCTCCTGGGGAAGAAGATTTTGATACTGAAGATGGCTTTGTAATGGTGGATGCATCTGCAGAAGATGGAGATGAGCCCTCTATTAAAAGGATAGCTGTCGCACGCATCAAATTCAGAGTAATCGATACTCCTTCTTCAGGTATCATGATCAACTTCTATGACGTACAACAGGGAGGACACACAAAAGTCATGAAGAAAAGTAATACCGAATCAGACGGGATTTCGGCTCTTGCATCTGATCCTGGAAGTCTTCATGTTATTTTTATAGATGTTAACGAAGATGGTGAGAATACAAACAACTATGATTCCTTACTCGCAAACGGCGAAGCCTGCCAAATAGGCAGCCAATGCCAAAGTGATAACTGCTTAAGTGGCATTTGTTCAAGTAACGATCCAACTCCTCTTCCAGACGGAAGTGATTGTAGTAATGATAGTGAATGCGAGAGCAACCTATGCACGGATGATGTCTGCACATCTGAAGAAGATGAGGATACGTTCTTTCCTAATGGAAGCCCATGTAGTGATAATGGAGAATGCGAAAGCGGACACTGTATCAATGGTCTCTGTCAGGAACGTATCACTCAACCGCCATCTTCTCCGGATACAAACACTCCTCCAGATAATGAGCCACAGAGTACTGCTTTTGCACTACTACAAGTACAGAATTTCCGTGTCACAACAGAAGGCAACTCTGTATTCCTAGGATGGGATTCTCTGGAGACATCCCGCTTGAAGGCTTATAACGTTTACTATGGAACAACAACCGGTCAGTACATCCAACGCAAAACCATTGAAGGCGCTATGCAAAGCCTTGTTCTCCAATCGCTACCTGTAGGAACCAGATATTACTTTGCAATACGAGCAGTAAGTATCAGCGACGAAGAGAGTGCATTCAGTAATGAAATTTCTGTCGAAGTTGGAAATGCCGCGAGTTCTACCGCTCCTCTATCAACAAGTGTCACATTCGATGATCAAACAAATACGCCACCTGCAAATCCAGTTCATAATACAAAAACTGTACCCGGTGAGACTGGAATTCCTTCCATTCTCGTCATTCTTCTATTTGTATCAGCTGTAATTGGAACTGTTTTTGCATCCAGACGCCAACTGGTTGTAACTACTTTGAAACCTAAATTATGAGCCATATGCATCCTCACTGGCACGAAACCAGCAAAGAAGAGCAAACAGTGCCTGTACATTCAACCAATGAACAATCATCAAATGAATCACAACTATCTTCGGGGATTCCTGTCTCTAGGAAACCTGCAGCAGTTCTTGGGATGCTTATTGTAAGTTCCCTCGCATTCACATACTACCACGAATCTTCTATAATAATGGGACAAGTATCCGATTCCTCTCCTATCATTCACATTACTGAAAATGGCGTAGATCCAGAAAGCGTGACAGTACATCAAGGACAAACTATTACATGGATCAATGAACAGGCGATCCCTCATATTCTTGAATCCTTAGATCTATGTAATCCAGACGGAGATTGTTTATACACACCTACTGTCTTCCCAGGAGAACAAATTAACTTTGAGATTTCCGATGACATCGCATCGGGTACATACACTTACTCTTCCGTCATATCAGAAACTGTAAACGGTGAAATTATTGTTGCTGAAGGTGTTGCCACTCTGCCTACTTCGGAATCTCAGGAACCTGCAGATGAACTACCACCAGATAAGTTGCCTCCTACTCCACCTCTGCTTCCTACTGCGCCACTTACACCACCTTCCGACACAAGCGATCCACCTGTTGCTGATGAACCAATTGATATTTTGAGTAACACACCAGAAACATTTACTACCACACCTCCGACTACACCTCCGACCCAGCTTCCTGTACCAAAAGCAAACATCCCCACCAATCCAAATATAGACAGAAATCTATCACTTAATACTAATGTAATCGGTAAATCAAATCAGATTTCATCTCCTCCTCCAATCAATTCTGTACACAAACCTTTCAGCCAACCCGAGACAGGAGCAAGCAGTTGGATTGTATTTGCATTGAGTATTATAGGACTCACGTGGATCACACGACGTACATTTGCAAAAGCTTAGCATAAACTTCGTTCTTTGAATTAGGAGCTAATTCTGTAGATATCACTATATGTTATGTAAGGAAGGTAAGGAAGGTAAGGAAGGTAAGGAAGGTAAGGAAGGTAAGGAAGGTACATAGGGTTCGTACCAAGACAACTGAATCGGCAAAGGCATATGATCTATTTTCTCCGACTAATTTTCGTGTGATCAGTTCCTTATTTAGCACATCCGTAAGCTACTCTTGTTTTGTCTTAAGTAACGAAAAGATCCGCTGATTTAATAAGATATCATATATTCACACAAACCTGTATTTGGATTACATGTTTTTCCGTTTAATGAACAATCTACCGAAGGCGCACGAGCATTACATGGAGGAGTAGCTATATTCCCATTACACGTCCACCGTGAAGGATCACATGCTTCATTGCTACACTGACTGTCACAATATCTTATCGCTTCTTGGGATGTTTTATTGTTACAGGCAACGCCAAGACATGGGGTACAAAGTGGATTAGAATTTCCATTTCCTTGTAATACACAGGCAGCATATTCACGATCTATACCACTACACTGATTAGCACAAATTTCCATTGCTCCTTGGGATGTTCTATTGTTGCAAGCACCGCTAAGACAGGAGGTACAATTTGGATTTCCAATACCTTGTGAGACACAGACAGAATATTCATTACCAAATACCCTGCGTTCAAGCATATGACTGTAGCGTAGCGGAGGTCAGATGCGAGACGCAGGCACCTTTTTTCTAAAACACACACAACAAATAGCATACAATATCCACATATGCCAAAAACCGACACCGATTT
>JAHIYH010000017.1 GCA_018814875.1 Patescibacteria group bacterium | reverse complement strand
TGTAAATCCTCAATAGTACAGAGTTTTTGGTCATCAAACATAATAGTCATGGGAAGAATGTACGTCCGATGACTCAGTTCAGGCTCATCTTGCGTTAGAAATCGAGAGGTATTTCAGGCTCATCTTGCATTGGATAAGTCTCCTTATAGACAGAGTGCCCGTTCTTGCTATAATTGATCGTAACCTCCAAACACATGCACTACCGTACCATTCCCGTCTTGCTACTGCTTAACTTGTTGCTCCTTACAGGATGTGTAAATGGTCAGCAGCCCACATCCAATAGCGGCACGCCATCGTCTGCTCCTATACTCGGCGGAGACCGAGATGCAAATGGGTGTATTCCATCGGCTGGCTACAACTGGTGCGAAGCTAAACAAAAGTGCGTGCGTCCTTGGGAAGAATCGTGCGACAGCAATGAGACAGACACATCCTCTTGGCAAAACTATCGAAATGACACACTAGGGTTCTCTTTAAAGTTTCCTCCATCTTGGGATGGATTCACAGTTCACGAAGGGGAGTACCCCACATACCGATACGTGAACTTTAGTTTCTCCGACACTCACCAGCCGTTCGAAATTTTCAAGATCGTCCAGTATGCAAAGGATGAATGGGAAACAGTTGGAAAGAAAATTCCCTTTGTTGTACTAAATTCCGCTATCGATCCTCCGCTCGTCTGCGATGGTTGCTGTACTGCGGACGGTGAAACCTCTGGCGGTGGGCAGTTTGACATCTTCCAACAGGAGAGGTGTAAAGAAGTACCTGAGATCCTCAGTACATTCGAGTCCACAAGAGAATGATGTTACTCACTGGAAAAGTGTGAAGCTTTAAGAATGTTGAACCCGTATTCATAATAGAACAGGTATAGTTGTAATAATCTCCAGTCTTCGTCAACGCTACGGCTAGCAGGAAAGTCACCAGCTCCTATGCAGAAATAGTGCGTAGCATTGTTTGGTACGTTTTGATAATTCCAAACAACTGTATAAGTTTATAAAGGCAACAGTCTGCGGAGCAATTTGTCATAAAATGGAGAAATATGGGAGAGTGATAAAAATGTGAAAAAGTATTGTTCAAATGGTCTTGGAAGCATGAATGCTGTTTTAGCTCTAAAATAAGCCACTCTTAAAATTTAGTGATTTTGGAATGTGCATCAGGCCATAGTTTCGCATATACGCATCTATCTGTAGATCTGTTGTTCTGCTATAATCGTTTGATCTTTGAAGACGGGATGACTCTTAAAAAATAAACACACAAAAACTATATATGTCAATGCACAGCCTTATGTTCGGCTGGGAGTATCCCCCATTTCATCTGGGTGGGCTGGGTGTTGCGTGTCAAGGGCTTGTGCGTGGGCTTATTAGCAATGGTGTTAAGGTGACGCTTGTTCTCCCTCATGAATCGGAAACGAACGATGCCGATGTCATTTTCCCAACAGATGAGTTTGTACAGAAGCTAAGGGTGTGCAGTTTGCTACAGCCGTACAGTACGTTTGCATCTTTTGATACAAATATTCTTAAAGTTCCAAAGAATAAAAGGGATATGTACGGAAATAACCTTGGAGAAGCAATTTCTAATTACACAGAAATGAGCGTGAAGATGACCGAGGGTTTGCATCCTGATATCGTGCACTGTCATGACTGGATGACCTACGAAGCAGGACGAAGAGCATCAGTTGCTCACCGAGTACCATTTGTCGCACACATTCATGCAACTGAACTCGATAGAACAAACCATGCGCCCAACGAGTATATCTATCAGAGAGAACGCATGGGATTTGATATCGCAGATAAAATCATAGCTGTAAGTAATTACACAAAATCTGTTTTGGTAAATCACTACGGTATATCTTCTGATAAAATATCAGTTGTACACAATGGGTCCAGTGATATGCCACCATCTGTAGAACTTCTGGAATCAAAATACTCGCAGAAGAAAAAGCATCCACTTGTACTCTTTCTTGGAAGACTGGTTACACAAAAAGGAACAGTACAGTTTTTGGAGATGGCTTCTATCGTGCATCAATCCAGACCAGAAGTGAACTTTGTAATGGCAGGAGATGGACATATGTTCGAAGAACTTGTCGACCTTAGTTGTCGTTTTGGACTACAAGACTCTGTGGTCTTTGCCGGTAAGGTAGGATCTATGGAGGCAAAGCAACTGTATACACAGGCAGACTGCTTTGTCATGCCCTCTATATCAGAACCCTTTGGTCTCGTGGCCCTTGAAGCTATATCTCATGGTACTCCTGTGATTCTCTCACGACAGTCTGGCGTTGCGGAAGTGGTTGATGATTGTTTCCTAGTCGACTTTTGGGATACCGCAAAAATGGCGGACTGTGTACTCACCATACTCAGAGAAGAGCCACTTGCCCATCAGCTTAGGTCTTACGCACCTCGCATATTAAACAATCTAACGTGGAAACACCAAGCATCTCACGTTCAATCTATCTATACAGACCTCATACACTGCTAACTATGAACCCTCGCATCTGTTTCTATTTTCAAGTACACCAGCCTTACCGGCTGAGGGATCTGCGTATTACAGAAGTAGGTCTAGGCGATGTAGACTATTTTGATAATAATAAGAATGAGCAAATCTTTCGCAAAGTAGCAGAGAAGTGTTATCTGCCAGCTAATGCTTTGATGCTGGAGATGCTAGAAAATCACCCAGACTTTCATATTAGTTATAGCCTGTCTGGAGTATTTTTGGATCAATGCAAAGAGTACGGGCAGGACGTTTTAGAATCGTTTCAAAAGCTTGCAGCCACTGGGAAGGTGGAGTTTCTTGCAGAGACGTATTACCACTCACTCGCCAGTGTAATATCGCTTGAAGAATACTGTGAACAAGTTACAAAGCATGTTCACACTATCGAGGAATTATTTGGCATGACACCAAAAGTATTTCGCAATACCGAACTTATTTACAATAATGAAATCGCTCAAATTGCTAGGCTTATGGGCTTTAATGGAATTATTGCAGAGGGTGCAGATGACTACCTGAACAGCAGAAACCCCAATGATACATTTCGACCACCGACATTTCGACTCCCAGCAAACAAGGAAAAAATTGTGCGTGAACATCGTCCCTTAGCAAAGCGATCACGAGATATCGCCGTACTTCTCAAGAACTACAAACTGAGTGATGATGTGGCATTTCGGTTTTCCGATAAATCTTGGGTGGGCTATCCGCTGGATGCCTATACCTTTACCGATTGGCTTATGAACAGCGGTGGGCAGAGCGTTAATCTCTTTATGGACTACGAAACATTTGGAGAACATCAATGGGAAGATACTGGTATTTTTGATTTCCTTCGCTCACTGCCAGCTATTTGGCAAGAGAGAGGTATAAAAGCAGTCACGCCTTCACAGGTAATTGCTGATTGGAACAAAAACCAAGCCCATGTATACGATGTACACCACACCATCTCCTGGGCAGATATGGAACGTGATCTTTCTGCTTGGACCGGCAATCACATTCAGGATGCCGCACTCCAATCGATCTATGCATTGGAGCATCAAGTAAAGATGACTGGTAATGAGAAGCTGATCGAAGCGTGGCGCAAACTACTGACTTCCGATCACTTTTACTACATGTGTACGAAGTACTGGAGTGATGGTGATGTGCATAAATACTTTAGCCCCTACGAATCCCCTTACGAAGCGTACAGACGTTACAGTCATGCGCTTGCTGATTTACGTTTCCGACTCTCTGCATAATGCCCCGCTCTCTTATTTTTGGTAACGGCTCCATGCTTGCGACATTCGATAGTGATCTCCAAATGCGGGATCTCTATTACCCACACGTGGGTATGGAAGATCACACTGCATACGGCGATGTGCATCGCACTGGTGTGTGGGTAGAAGGAATAGGGATGCGGTGGTTTTCTGACTCTAGTTGGAATATCACTCCAAACTATAAGCTAGAAACACTCGTTGGTAACTCAGTCCTGAGGAATGAGGAACTGGGCATAGAAATTATCGCTGAAGATTTCGTCCATCCCGTACACAATATTCTCGTACGCAACTTCCTAGTGACCAGTATTGATGGGAAAGAAAAGCATGTACGCGTGTTCTTCAACCATAATTTGAACATCTACGGTGATAAGCAGAAAGATACCGCTTTTTACGAACCGTATACCAACTCTGTTATTCACTACCGACAAAACCGATACTTCCTTATCGGAGGAAATACGTCAGATCCGATTGAATGTGTGACCGGTCGGGAAGTGAGTGAATATGAATCTATTCTTCATAGTAAAGAGAAGGTAAAGGAATGTGGTATTACCAGCTATAGTATTGGTAAATCTGAATACCAAGGAAAAGAGGGAACCTGGAAAGATGCAGAAGACGGAACACTTAGTAACACTACAGTTGACCAAGGCTCTGTAGACTCCACTATCGGTATCCATTGTTACGTAAAACCGGACACCAAAACAGAAGTCACCATGTGGATGTGTCTGGGGAAAAACATACAAGAAGTTGTTGAATTACAGCAGTTTTTTCTGATAGAAGGGCAAGACCGTATGCAGCGCAACTGTCACAATTACTGGAAAAGTTGGGTAAATAAAGATCATCAGAAGTTTGGATCTCTTTCTCCACGTCTCATAGATCTGTATAAGCGAAGCTTGCTTCTCATTCGCTTGCACGCAGATAAGGAAGGAGGGCTGATTGCCGCTGCAGATGCAGACATTATGGAATTCAACCGTGATACGTATACCTATGTATGGCCCAGAGATGGAGCATTCGTTTCCCTAGCACTTGATAAAGCAGGCTATCTGGAAGTCACGAGGCGCTTCTATGCCTTCTGTTGCAAGTCTCAAACTGATGACGGATACATGCTGCATAAATATAACCCCGACGGAAGTGTTGGGTCTACATGGCATCCGTGGTTTCGCGATGGAAAAGCACAACTTCCTATTCAGGAAGACGAGACTGCACTGGTCATCTACGCCATTTGGAATCACTTCCAAAAGGTACAGGACTTTGAGTTCTTACAGACAATGTTTGAATCATTTGTTAAGAAGGCTGCAAAATTTCTCATGGAATTTGTCGAACCTGCAAGCGGACTTCCACTTCCGAGCTATGATCCATGGGAGGAGCATCAGGGAATATTTACTTATACCACAGCCAGTGTCATCGCAGGGCTGCAGGCATCTGCACAAATAGCGCATATGCTGGGGCACCATAATCATTCTGAGCAATACCACAACGCAGCCGATACCATGAAACAGTCCCTGTTTTTCCATCTATTCGATCAAGAAACAGGAAGATTTGTAAAGATGATTAAGAGAAAGGACGGCAAAACGATTGAGCGTGATCTCACGCCGGATGCAAGTATTGCTGCCATTTGGAAGCTGGGAGTGCTGGAACCGAGTGACCCTCGTGTAGTATCGACGATGGAACAGTTGCGCGATGCACTGACAGTTCATACAGGTATTGGCGGATGGGCACGGTATACCAATGACTACTACCACTCAAAGGTAGAACCGACAAAAGATATACCGGGAAATCCATGGTTTATTACCACACTTTGGTATGCGCAGTGGCTCATAGCTATTGCTAAGACAAAAGATGATCTGTCTGAAGCACATTCTATTCTGGAATGGACAGCGGATCACGCCTCAAAATCCGGTATTATTGCAGAGCAGATACATCCGATTACCGGTGAGCCTATCTCTGTAGCTCCACTAACCTGGAGCCATGCAACGTACGTAGAAACAGTATTACAGTTCGTCGAAAAAGAAGAGCTCCTCCAAAAAAAATAATGAAAAAACAATCTGTTATCGGCGTAGATCTTGGAGGGACAAAAATTGACCTTGCACGGTACAATGCTAAAACTTTTGCAATAGAAGAGCGATCGAAGCTTGCTACACACTCCGATAAAGCGTGGCCACATGTGTATGAAGATCTTAAAGAAGCGATTGCATCAATGCGTACTGATGACACTATTGGTATTGGTATTGGTGTACCGGGCCTTGTTCGTCAACCAGAGGGAATTATTGTGACACTGCCAAATATCCCTGAATCTAATGAGTTTCCTCTTAAAGCTCGACTCACTGCAGACAGTGGTTTACCAGTAACTATCGATAATGATGCAAACACTTTTGCTCTTGCAGAAGGCCTAAACTCAAAATATAACACTAAAGGTATTGTCGTAGGGATTACGATGGGAACTGGAGTAGGTGGTGGAGTGGTTGTTGATGGAAAACTATTCCGTGGAGCGCACGGTTTTGCAGCGGAGATTGGTCACATGCTCCTGCGTCCCGGTGAGCCTCCGTACAACACGGACGACAAGCGTGGAGACATCGAACAGTTTCTTTCTGGAACTGCTTTTGAAAAGCGCTGTGTATCAGCCAGCAAGCCAGAAGAGTACATGGAAGGAGAAGTCTGTTCATTTATGCGATCAGAAGTCTTTAAGGAAGTTGCCTGGATGTGTGTGAGTCTGAATTCTTTACTAGATCCCTCGTTGATCATTTTTGGCGGAAGTGTAGGCAAAGCGCTTAAACCACACCTGAATGAAATTCAAAAGGAAATGAAGCAGTGGTCCTTGCCAAATATTCCACTACCAGAGCTTGGTATTGCAACTTTGGATGATGCAGCAACAAGAGGAGCTGCTCTGCTAACGATGGGATAGATACAAAATATTTTACAAGCAACCAATCTGGTTATCGCACGAGTGCTTTCTTGGTTTAGCCTTCGCCTTCAGTTGTCGTCTCTCCACTTCGCCTCCCCACTTCGCCTCCAGCCGTCGCTTCTGGGCTATGGCCGGCAGGCTTGGCTACGAGGGGCAGGCTGGGTTATGGATGACATGCTGGGACAACTAGTGGTGAAGCTAAAAGGAGTCGAAAGAGATAGGTTTTAATTCTGAGTAGATAGTTCGTAGTTCAGAAAACACCCATTCTGCGGAGCCAAATAACTAATACTAATTATCCAAACACAGTGATTCTTTTGAAATTGTGCCCATGATTACTTGTTTCACACATCCAGATGCAAATTCATCTGCATAACATGCTCCAATTATATTTTTGATAGATCCGTGTGCAATAGCTATTTTCTGTTCATCTGATAATGCCGGCGGAAAACAAATTCCACTGATGCATTGGCCTCCGTCCGTACATTGTTCACCACTTTCTTTGTATGATAAAAGACACATGTTTTTCTCATCCGACCACTCTCCACCCACGCTCTCGCACGCTTGCTTATTTTTTTGTGGATGATGAACCGGTAAGTATGAATATAAAAAGCCCAATGCAATTCCGGCTACATTAATAATTAAAAAAGTAATGAAGACATACAGTATTATTTTGCGCATACAATTTGTTGAAAAATGGGAGGTGAATTGACATTTGTTACTATACCTTTATTTACATAAAGAATGTATTGATGCTTCTTGTGGGATAGATCATTTCCCAAGAGTTGGAATCAACGCCAAAACTGCGGGAGAATTTTTTCTTTGTATTCTTCGGTAACTAATTTTATCTATCTTTGCTCTGTTTTCTTCCTGTTCTTTCTTTTATAACTAAAAAAGAACCAAAGAAAAGTTTCGCTCCTGTGATTGTTCACGGATCAGCCTTCCCAAGCACTCCGCTGCAAAAATGATCCCCGCTGCCTACTCCTCCGCATTTTTGTTACTCTCTGCGCTTGGAGGCTGAAACCGTTCACAATCAATGTCGCGGTTCCCACCCACAGGACATCAAGTTATTGCATATAAGTTTGTTTAATCTGGCCTCTAGATGCCTAGTCCCTAATTCCGGTTGGTATCAATCGAATTATCCTTTGATCCGATTGCAGGGTATCATATGTTGCAAAACATAACAAAATATTGACATAATTATTAACATTATGATAAAATCAAACGACTTCCCCCATCTTCTATGTCCCACATTCTTACCAAACTCCGAGAACAACATGGATACACTCAGGAGGAGCTTGCTGATGCACTTGGTGTATCACGTCAGCACATTGCAAAAGTAGAACGTGGTAAGGCAGATCTTAAGTTATCTCAAGCTAGTCAATGTGCGAAGCTTTTTGATATTTCTGTAGACAATCTTTCCACTGGCGAAATGCCTGCTGAATCTACTCTTGCAAAGAAAGTAGAAGGAAAAACAGAAAATACTTCAGTAATTCAAGAAAGAGACCCCACGCCTCAATTATCAGTAAACCCAGACCAAGTACAGAAGTTCAAAGAAGTATTGCTCTATATTCTAGAAAAGGTTGGCGCAAAACCAAATGTAGGAAAGACCGTTCTATATAAATTACTCTACTTTATTGATTTTGATTTTTATGAAAAGTTTGAGGAACAGCTTATTGGAGCAACGTACAAAAAAATAGCCAGAGGTCCAGTTCCGGTAGAATTTGTTAATTTGGTAGGACAAATGAAGACAGAAGGTGAATTACAAGAAATAAGGGGTAAGTATTTCGATAAAGAACAAATTAAGTTCATACCTCTTAGAAAGCCAAATCTTCGTTTATTGAAAGCTCATGAAGTAGGAATGATTGATGATGTTCTTAAAAGACACTCTGATAAGACCGCAACAGACATAAGTAATTACTCTCACAAAGATGTTCCGTGGAAGGTACATGAGATGGGAGAAGTGATTGATTATGAATCCGTTTTCTACCGTGATGCAGAATTTTCCGTACGTGACGATGACGATGAGTTATAGCTTTACCAGTCAGTGCCAAAATGAATATAAGAAGCTGATAAAAAAGTTTCGTAGTCTTGAAACTGACATAGAAAGATTCTGCAAATTTACTCTAAAACTAGAAGAAGACAGTGGATTTCCTAGTACCAACAAAAATTATATCCTTTTAAAGGAGCAAGTTGGCGTAAGCGTATATAAAGCAAAAATGCCCTGTGCAACTCTGCGAGGCAATAAATTCCGTGTTATTTATGCCAGACATGATGACTCAATTGAAATTATTTTTATCGAGCTGTATATCAAGAGCGAGAGCGACAGAGAAGATAAGCAACGCGTTGATGGCTACTTATCGAATCATACACAATAGAATTCTTGTTTTAAGCCAATAAGATTATCCAAAACCAACACGTCAACACGTTAATCCTCATGTCCAAAATATTACACTTGCATTATGGTGTACATTAATACACCATATGTTCCACGAGTTTCTTTTATGCAATTTACACCCTGCCAATCCAAGGCTTTACATTTACTCCAAGGCAACGAGAATATTTTTCTGACTGGTGCTGCAGGGACAGGCAAGAGTTTTCTGCTGCAGCAATATCTTAATGGTAAATGTCGGAAAGAGTATCCGGTTCTGGCAAGTACCGGTGTTGCAGCTGTTCTTGTAGAAGGCCGTACATTCCACAGCTTCTTTGGTTTGGGTATTCTTGAAGGTGGCAAATCTGCAACAGTGACACGCGCATTACGTAGTGGCCCTTTGCACAGGCGTATTCAACGTGCGAAGTGTGTAATTGTTGATGAGGTTTCTATGCTTTCGGGAGAAACAATTGCAACAGCAGAAGAAATTGCGCGATGCATAAGAGGGAATAGCGAACCTTGGGGAGGGCTTAGAATTATTATTGTTGGTGATTTTGCACAGTTGCCTCCTGTGCAGCCGAACAGAGAAGGTAAAGACTGGGCATTTTGTCATCCTGTATGGGAACAAAGCCGGTTTCATTCTGCATTTCTGCAAGTATCTGTACGAACAAAAGAGCCTAAGCTTTTGAACATTTTACGTTGTGTGCGCGAAGGAATGGTAACCGACGAAGTTCGTACGTTTTTTGAGGAACGAATGGTACCGTCGGATCCTACATTTGATGGAACAAGACTGTTTCCTCACCGTTCATCTGCTGATAATTACAATATACAGAGGTTGCGAGTGTTGCCCGGAATATCAAAAACATTCGACACATGTTACGAAGGTAGAAGCCAATACGTAGCTCAATTAAAAAAGCAGTGTCCTATTCCGGAAGCATTGCATCTCAAAATCGGCGCGTTGGTAATGTTCAGAAAAAACGATACATCATTCCCGTATACATACGTAAATGGTAGTTTGGGTATAGTAAAAGTAATGGGAGATGATTGTCTCTCTGTCAGATTATTAAATGGTGAAAATGTAGATGTGTATAGTGAAGAATTTTCGTTGCTCGACGGTAACGGATCGGTTCGTGCACGCGCTCAGAATTTCCCTATCACTCTTGCTTGGGCATCTACAATACATAAAGCACAGGGTGCATCTATAGATCGTTTAATGGTGAGTATGAGTGGATTGTGGGAATCAGGACATGCATATGTTGCTCTGAGCAGAGCACGGTCGGAGCAGGGTCTATTTATAGAGGCATGGGACGAAAAAAGTATTTTTGTGGACTCCGTTGTTCAGGAATTCTATGAGTCTGTTCAATCAGAATGGGAATGCACATCTGCAAAATTACCGGACAAGGCTACAATGTATCCAAGGTCATTATCTAAATATCTGCAACATTCACGTAGTGATCGTAAACGTAAAAGTACTATTCCGAATTATCTTCAAACAGAGGCGCTTTTAAAGGAACGACATTCCATTAAAAATATTGCAGAGAAACTTGGTTGGAAAAACGGAACAATCATTAGTCATATTGAACGATTGGTAACAGAAGGACTAGCGTCGGATATTGCATACCTTCATCCGTCACCTCAGAGTTTTATGGAAATTAAAAAGCTTTTTAATATACACGGTACGGAAAAATTAAAACCTGTGTATGATGAATTAAAAGGAAAGTATTCATATGATGAGTTAAGGCTTGGAAGGGCTTTTATATTGCAGGAGCAGTTGCAGGAGGCAGTTCCGTTTTAGTTCATTATAAGTTGTAATTTTAATTTAAGAATTCATTACCAAATACCCTGCGTTCAAGCATATGACTGTAGCGTAGCGGAGGTCAGATGCGAGACGCAGGCACCTTTTTTCTAAAACACACACAACAAATAGCATACAATATCCACATATGCCAAAAACCGACACCGATTT